>JADLCB010000001.1 GCA_020847375.1 Phycisphaerales bacterium
CCATGGCGATTGACGTTCGTCAACTACGGCCGTCGATGCGAAACACCATCGTCGATGCCGGTCAGCAGGCGTTCTGGCTGACCGGTACGGGCACATGCGCGAACCAGTAAATTGTGGATAATCAGATTGGCAGCAAGGCTGTGGCCTTCCTGTTCACCGGCAACCCGTCTACGCGATTCGGTGTGGTGATCAACCGCAACGCGATTAATGCGGGCGGCGTGTATCAGGGCGAGTTTGGCGGGACACAACAGCAATAGAAACCACGCTTTGCACCCGCCAGCCCTGAGAGTTTGCCATGATCTCAACCCGCTAGCCCGAATCAATGACCGCCGACAAACGCTGAGCCGAAGTCACCAGCATTCTGGCTAGCGGCCCGCTGCGCCGCGTCCGGTACCTCAAAGCATTGAATCTCGCCGTCCCGACGCGCCCACCGTTCATCCAGAATCGCCCGCCAACGCTCCGCCGCCTCTCGTACCCTCAGCGTCCGCGGGTGGTTCGCCCGGTGGTGAACAACATTCGCTGAAAGCCACCGGCGAAGCATCCGTGGAAGCGGGAACGGAAGAACAAGACGGCGAACCCGACGCCAACCGTCACCGCACCCTCGAATCTCGGTCATTACCCTCGCGCCTACGCAGAAATAGATCATCCCAAAATATGTCGGGCGATATTCCGCGCCTGACCCGTGACAATCTTCATACCTATTTCTGGATGAACCCAGTTGTCATGCAGTGCATAACTGTAGATACAAAAACGACTTGCACGGCGGACGTCTAAAATTCGATCGTTTGCGAAAAGATTTTTCTTGACAGTTCCGGTTCCTCCAGTATTATTCAAGCGCTTGAATAACTATTTCAAGCGCTTGAACATGTTCCGTAACGGGAGCTTACACGGATGCGCGTAACGTTGAAAGACATCGCGGCCAAGGTGGGAGTTGATCCTTCGGCGGTGTCATTGGCGTTGAACGATCGGACGGTCGGCAAGTTGTCCGTGGAGCTTGCCCGGAAAATTCGTGAAGTGGCGGCGCAAGTTGGTTATCGTCGCAATCTGTCGGCAACTCATCTGGCCATGGGCAAGACACAGTGCATCGGCGTCATTTTAAGCTACTTGGATCATTACCCCTACAACCATTATTTCAACCTGATCAGTCAGGCGTGCAATAAGCTGGGTTATCACGCCGTACCGTTGGCGATTGGTCGGCGGTCATTGTTTGAACATTCCACTTTTAACATGGGGCGGGTGCATGTGGATGGGATGATCGTCTTGGACTACACGGCGGATGCCAGTCAGGACGATCTGGCGGGTCGCCTGGCAGGATACCCACTCGTTGGGCGGATAACCGATCCGGGAATGGCTAGGCCTAATTTCCCAAATGTGTTGATTGATTACTGCGAAGGTACCTCCAAGTTGCTGCGGCACATTGTTGCCAGGGGCTGGCGCAAGTTCATCTTTGTGGTCGAAGAAGATCCATCCCGCCCGCACGGCCGTAATGATGGTCGGCTGCTTGCGGCTCATGAAGAGCGAGCGATTCGAGACACCTCCAAATCATTGGGGTTACCGATCGACTACGAACAGAACGTGATCCGTACCCCTGCGCGGGGGGCTAAAGCCCGATATGACGCCATGTTGCATTACCTGATGCAACAACGGTTGGAACCGGGTGTCTGCCTGGTGCAGGATGGTGCTGACGGAGTCAGTGGCACGTATGCAGCGTTGGTAAAAATGGGATATGCGGTCGGCCAGGATGTGGCAGTGGCGGCGATGGGGGCAATTCCCCCGTGGGAGCATGTTGAACCAGTGCCGACCTTCGTGTGGGAACGCTGCGAAGAAATTTCCCGACTGCTCGTGAAATTGTCAGTGAACGGCATTGAGCAAACTAAAAAATATTCCAAGCGGGCGCAGTTTAATTATGAGACGGCCTTGCACGAGTTTGGCGCTGTGCCCGAAGTCACATAACTGATTCACCTATAAACCGGCCCTTCGCGTGCGATCACGCGAGAGATGGAGTCGGGATTTTTCATTTTTTGCAGGAGGTTCGTATGAACGGGAAAGGTTTAGTATCGGCTGCGGTGGCAGTGATGGCGATGGGTTTGTCCGGTTCGGTGATGGCAGCGCCATTACTCACAGGTTTGGATGGGACTTTGGATTCAAGCCTGTTCACCTACAAGTATGAGGGTGATGTGCTACCCCAGAACGCAGGGCTGGGGTTTGCCTTGGTAGATCCCAACGGGGTTTACGGCACCAGCTCCGATCCGGCTTCGCTGGGAAATAGTGGTGGAGTTAACTATCTGACTATCAAGACGGATACCAATGACACCGTTACTGCAAATCAGTACGGTGACATCTATAACTACCAGCTCATGGGGGGTTCGGGCACGAATTGGGATCCGCACTTTTTGGGGGGATTCACGGTGGAATTCCGAGTGATTGTGCGCGCCAATAACAGCGGAACCTACGGCGCGGCCGTTAGGGTTCAAGACGAAAACTCATCCGGGTTATTTCAATTCTGGAGGGACAAAATGTCCGGCGACCTCGCGTCCGTCGCCACGGCGCCCAACGATGACGCCTTGCATACGTTCCGCATTGCCTCTTATTCCCCCGATGGTTCCAGCGCAGGGCAGGTTTATAAAGTATGGCGTGATGGGACGGAGATCGGAACATTTGCCCAAAACGCCAACTATGCCGGTTCCTTGCTGGTCTTCGGGGATTATGTTTCCGGCATTGGTGAGGTGGATTTCGACATCGACTACCTGCGCTGGACCACCGACGGTGCGTACGCCCCAGTGCCCGAGCCCTCCTCAGCCGCGATGCTGCTGATGCTCGGTGGAGGTCTGCTATTCCGCCGGCGCAAAGGATTGGCCCAGCATTAATATCCAGGTTGTTTAATTCGGCCCATCGGCGCCGTCAATCGCCGATGGGCCTTTATAGGGAATCAAACATGAACAGCTCGAACAGCCCCCTTCCATCGCGGTCTGATCATGGTTTCACACTGGTTGAGCTGCTGGTTGTCATCGGAATTATCGCCCTGCTGATTTCGATTCTTCTGCCAGCTTTAAACAAGGCACGTGAGTCGGCCAATGCCGTCGCGTGCGCCAGCAACCTTCGCCAGATCGGATTGGCATTTCATCAATACACGCAGGATAATAAGGGATCATTGCCCTCCTTCGGGCCTGATACCAATATAAATCCTCTCTGGCCCGCGCTGATCAATCCTTATTTGAATTCCACCACTGGAGAAGAGCCAGGCCGCGATTACATGCGTTGCCCAGTCATGACCCGGGGAACGGCTGATTACCCGGATAATACCCTCAATACCTATGGAGTGAATTATTGTCAGGTCTTCTCGTATGACCTGGCGGATGGTACCAAACCGTGGTACGCCCCGGGTACAAAAAAAATAACCAAACTATTGCCGGATACTTTTTTAGCGGCCGATGCAGTACATTTGTTGGTCTATTCACCCCAAGTCTGGACGTTCAATGCCGACTTCGATGGCAACGGGACCAACGACACCAACATCAGCCTCGGCTGGGAAGCCAAATACAATCGTCTTGATCCGCGCCACCCTGGCAAAACAGCCAATTTTCTCTTCACCGACGGCCACGTTACACCCATCGTGATTACAGAATGGGAAAAGAACGCCAATAACATCTGGAATTCGGGAAAATAGCCCAAATAAATCAAACGAGAAACAACTTATGAAGCAATCAGCAATCACATGGTTGATGGCAATGGGGATGGTCTTGACAGGAATCAACATCAATCGGGTTCAAGCCGATGAAATTAAGGTTCTTCGGACCGACAACATCTACGCCAAAGGGACAGCCGAATGCCCCGATATGGTGGTGGCGGACAATGGTGACATCATTGTCGTTTTTTCCAACCACGGCGACGTGCAGCCAGGCAATGAGTCGTTGTTTATCCGGTCGACCGACGGCGGCAAAACCTGGTCGGATGTCTATCTGAAGATTGGGCCGGACGATCCCAGCGAAACCGGAACGGCGGTTTTTGATTTTCTGAAGTTGAACAATGGCAACATCCTGGCCGCCCGCACCGATATTTACATGCCCGGCAAAAACCTTCATCTGCACCAGACTGCACGGGTGGATATTCTGGAGAGCACCGACAACGGACAGAGCTTTCATAAGATCAGCTCCGTCCGATTTCCCAAGGGTGAGCTGGCCGCCCCATATGGGCCGATGGTGAAGCTGGCCGATGGATCGATCATTATGCCGGGGTTCATCCAGAACGTCGGCAATGGCTATTGGCAGACGCGCGATAACGGTAAAACATGGAGCGATTTCCGCGTAGCCTGGCAGGACCCACCGGAGGGTGTCAAGCAGAACCTATGGTTCAATGAGACCGCGTATGAAGTGATGAAGGATGGGTCAGTTGTTGCAATTGCGCGAAACGATGTGAACGACCTGTTTTATCGCATTGAGTCCAAAGATAACGGCCGCACCTGGTCCAAGCCGCTGCCTCTGGCGATTCTTGGTGGCTCGCCGGCGCTGCAGTTAATGGCCGACGGCAGCCTGATTATCGCCATTCGTGACGCTGGACGGGTGGGGCTGAACATTTATCAGAGCCACGACGCGGGCAATAACTGGCGATATCTATTTTCGTTGCAGGCCCCTGAAGGGGTTCCGGCATTGCCAAAGCAACGATGGGATCGACCCAAGGTGGATCAGTCATGGCAACCGGGTGAAGGGCATTCGGGATACCCAGCCATCGTGGAACTGCCGGATGGAAATATCTACATCGTTTCGCACGTTCACAACATCCACAGCCCACCGGCTGCGCCGGGGCGGGACACCTACGGTTTGATGGGACATCTGATCAGCAACCCCCGAAATAACACCCTCGCCGGATTGGAACAGGTCTTCCCGATGTCGCAGATCGGCGCGATTCTACGGGCGCAGATCATTAGCGGACCAGCCGCAGCTCCAGCACTGGCCGATGCCTCAGTCGGCAAGGGATTGCAGATCACCCCACAGCGCATTGAAAACCGTACCAGCAACGATGCGGAGGTTCATCAGGACGAAGATGATATTTTTTACATTATCGACGGCAGCGCCACGTTCCACCTGGGCGGGACGCTGCATGACACCTGGACCTATTCGCCGGGAAATATGGCCGGCCATGAGCAAAAGGGAGCGAGGGAATATGTTGTGGGACCGGGAGATGTGGTCTTCGTCCCGCGCGGCACCGTACACCGCATCACCTGCCCCGATGGGTTTGTGGAAGTGCTGATGATTAAACGAACGGATTCAAGGTAATCGGTCAATGATGATTTTGAACCTTGGAGAGGACTGACGATGAAAATGCAGCATGTTATCCATTTTGTTTGTGCGGTATTGCTGTTGATTGCACCCGCCTCATTTGCTCAGGCTGTTAACTATGATGTGCCATTGTTCAACAGCGCCGACCTGCCCAACCGTCCGTTTTTCCGGGCGCCGGTTCTCCTGTCAGCGCCGGATGGCTCGCTGCTGGCATTTGGTGAGGCGCGGGAAAAAATTGACGACCCCGGCCGCGGCGACGGTCTGAGCGACATCATCATGAAAATGAGCCTGGATGGCGGGCAGACGTGGTCTACCATCCGCACCCTGTATTCCAGCGCCACCAATGATTACACCCAGCCGACGGTGGTGCTGGACTCGTCAACCCGTAAAATTTTTCTGCATTTTGAGGAGACTCCCAATCTGTTTCTCAGCAACGGAACTTTTATCTCCAAAGGTAACGGCTCCAACACTTTTCATCATTATGTGATGCAAAGCGACGACAACGGCCAGACCTGGTCGACGGCGCAAGTCATCACGACACAATTGAAGGATGCGAACTGGGATGTGTTTGCGCTGGGGCCAACGACCGGCATCCAGCTCAAATGGCAGACGGACCCAGCGCTCAATGGTCGATTGATCATTCCCGGATTTCGCAGCGATGGATCAATGGCGGCGAATCTGGTGGTTTACAACGATGCACACGGCGCAACTGCCTCATGGCAACGGGGGATGGAGGTGACGTCAGCCCAGACCAACGAAGTTGATCTGGTTGAACTGACCAACGGTAATTTGCTGATGAACGCACGGTCGGATCAGAACGGTCCGCGGCAACAATACCTCAGCACGGATGGCGGGCAAACATGGGGGATAGCGCAGGCACTCGATCTGCCGGTGACGCCCATCGACGCCAGCTTGATCCGATATTCGGCCAAACGCCAGGGCGACGACCGCGATCGGCTGCTCTTTTCCACGCCTCTGGGCGACCCGATGGGCCAATCCAGCGGTGCCAACTACAACGACCGCTACAACATCGGCGTCTGGACCAGCTATGATGAAGGTAAGACATACATCAATCCCCGCCAAATTGCCGCCGGCTGGGGCGGATATTCAGCCATGCAAAAGCTGCCCGATGGCAGCATCGGAATAATGTATGAATCCTCCTATTCCACCGACAAGGCTGATATTCGCTACGCCAATTTTGACCTGTTGTTCCTCGAAGGCCAGCAGCATCAGGCCCAATTAACTCATTACGACGGATTTGGGAACACCATTGATCGCATGCGCGGCGGTATGGGATGGAGCGGCAAGTGGTACGGTGACCCAACCGTAAACCCAACCGGCCTGAGTTTTGCCGATTTCCGTTTCCCCACCGAACCGGGGCGATTTGACCTGGTTAACGGCGCCTCTGTTGAACGCGAACTGGCGACGAAGATCGACCTGAATCAGAACGCAACGACTTACTTTTCATTATTGCTGTCCAACACCGATCCATCCGTGGGGCCGACCAACAACAATTTTGTGCTGGAGTTGCGCGACTCATCCGAAACTTCGCACGCAGCGATTGGTGTCAGTTCCGCCTGGCAGTTCCTGGTCGCCCAACCGGGTAATAGCAGCCAGGGAACTCCCCCCGGAACCGTGCAACGAAATCAGACATACTTTTTGGTCGCCAAGATTGTGTCAACCGATGACCAGACCAGTGGCAACTACGACCAGATATTCCTTAAAGTATTTCAATCCGGTGTGGATTTGATCCCCGACAACGACGATACGATGCCGTGGACCGTGGTCGGTTTGACCGGCGAAAATAGCAACGGTCTGATCGACCGCATCGCGATGATCGGCGGACTGGAAACCATCTGGTCGATTGATGAACTTCGCATCGGAACAACCTGGGGGGCGGTGGCGAGCAATCTGGCGGTCGTGCCCGAACCAGCGTCACTGGCAACGTTGTTGGGCGTCGCCGGATTAAGCCTGCTTGCCCGGCGACAACACTCAACGGTACGCCCATGACTAACTCCAGCGTTCTAGCCCAGCAAAACATCCACCTGAACATCCTGGATTATTCGATTCTGGGCGTCTACATGCTGGGCATGGTGGGCATCGGGGTGTGGTTTTCGCGCAGGCAGGAAAATGAGGAAGAATTCCTCATGGGTGGCCGGTCGATGCACTGGCTGCTGGTGACGCTCGCGGCGGTGGCCACGGCTTTCAGCGGTGTCTCCCTCATCGGCGCTCCGGGTTACGCCTTTTCCAATGACAGCAGGATGCTGATGACGGCCCCGGCCAGCCTGTTGACGCTTCCGATCATTCTACTGGTGCTGCCGTTGCTGGTTCGTCTTCGCATCACCACTGTCTACGAATATCTTGAGCATCGGTTTTCTCTTGTCCTGCGACTGATCGCCAGCGCCCTGTTTTTAGGAACCAAATTCATCTACGTCGGCGTGGTGATTTATACGCCGGCGCTGCTGCTGAGTACCGCAGTCGGCATACCTCTACTGCCGTCGATCCTGTTGATGGGGTGCATTGCCACCGCCTTGACCATGATGGGAGGCATGAAGGCCGTCATGTGGTCGGATGCGATTCAATTCGTCATCATGATTCTGGGCATCGGTGTCATCCTATTCGTGCTGCTGGTTCCCGACAGCCAGGGACAAGGTGGGGCGGTTGAATACTGGACAATCGCCGACCATGCCGGCCGCACCCGTCTTTGGGATTTTTCCTTCAATCTCAAGGAGCTGACCACCTGGTCCATCATCGTCTGCATGACCATGGCTGGTCTGGGCAGCACGTTTTCCGACCAAGTGATGATGCAACGCTATTTCGCCGCCGGCAGCAGCAAAGCCGTCGCCAAAAGTTACGTCATGTCTTCGCTGGTGGCGTTGCCTACAATCGTACTATTATATGTCTTGGGTATCCTGCTCTTCGGGTTTTATGGAACCGGCCGGCATCTGATCCCTGATGAAATTCGCGCCAACGGTGACAAAATCCTCCCTTTTTTTGTCAGCACCCAGCTTCCCACCGGCCTGAAAGGACTGGTAATCGCAGCGATTGTCGCCGCGACACTCAGCACCGTCAGCTCGGTGCTCAACTCGCTCTGCACCGCCACCGTGACCGATTTTTATCAGCGTTTCCGCAAAACGCCTTCCTCATCTGGTCGATCAGGTGTGGTTCTTTCCCGCTGGTTCACGATCTTCTGGGGTGGCCTGGGTACGCTACTGGCCTGTTATGTTGACCGATTGGGGATGATTGTTGAACAGACCCAGATTCTGGCTGGTTTGGTGGGCGGAGGCCTGGGTGGAATTTTTTTTCTTGGCCTGTTTACCAAACGCGCCAACTCCCGCAGCACCATCATCGGCGCCATTGCCGGTACGCTAACCACGGCGTTTGTGATGTGGGAAACCCAAATCCACTTCATGTGGTATTACGTCGTCGGGATGGGAACCTGCGTCGGGGTTGGTTATCTGCTCAGTCTCGCCATGCCTTCTGGCACCAACACCGCCACAGATAAAACCATGGCCAATCCCGGCAAACCGCCTCGCTTATCCCTTGACACAATTATCCGTCCGAATGACTAAATGAGTAATTATTTTGGAGTCTTTTTATGAAATCGACCTCGCAATCTTCCGACCTGCAGTTAGTCCTCGCAGCGCGCCATACACGTCTGCGGCTGGAACACGGCGATGCCGGCACCCTTCTGACGCACTTAACCGATTCCGAAGGTCGCGAATATCTCCGTCGTCCCAATCTCCTATGGACGATTGAGGTAATCAATCGCCAACAGCACATCCTCGAACTGGACATGCGCAACTCCCCGCCCGGAGTTCGTAACGTTAACGATCAAGTCCATCTCACCTGGCGTAATGTTTACCTGGCCGATACCTCCGAGCACCTGACTGTCAAGGCGGCTATCCATCTCAATGATGTAAATGGCGAGATTACCTTCCGTTTAACTGTTGAGGATGTTCCTGCTGACTGGTCCGTTTTTCGCGTGCATTTTCCCCGACTCGATCTGGCTGTCACACCTGGTAGCCAGACCGACTGCCTGGTAGTCCCCGATGACCGCGGTGTCCTCTATCGTGATCCGCTGGCCACCATGCCCACCGGGGGCATTCATGAAAAACTGCGCCGTCGGCCCTATCCGCATGGCAGCTTCACCATGCAGTTTCTCGCTCTCCAGCGAGAGGATCGACTACTCTACATGGCAACGCATGATCCCTCCGGTCATCTTAAAAATTTCTTCATCGGGCCAGATCCGGAGAACAAACTGATTTACGTGCATCCGTGGGTTGATACCGAAATCCACTACGGTGAAGACTGGCTTCAACCTTTCCCGTGGGTTCTGCGCCTCCAGCGCGGAGACTGGTACGATGCAGCACAAATTTATCGGAAATTCGCCCTTTCAGCCGAGTGGACCCAGTCCGGTCCGCTCGTTAAAGGCAAGAAAACGCCTGCGTGGTATCAGCGCATTGGACTTGTAACACTGCGTATGATGCGCGGTCCGGCATTTGAAGATGAAGATGTACTGGCAGAGCGCGCCTACATGAACACCCCAATGGTCTGTCACTACTACATGTGGCATCAGAACGCCTTTGATGCCCAATACCCGTTTTTCTTCCCCGCAGTACCCACTTTCCGCGACACCATCAAAAAATTCCAAGCCCACGACATTCACATCATGCCCTATATCAACATGTGTTCAGGGGATATGGAAATGCCCGCCTGGGAGCAAGGCCTGAAGAACAGTACCGCCAAGACGACGCCCGCTGGCGATCTCGACATTCATGTCTGGAGTCAGAATCGCTCTTTCGCCACTCTCTGTCCAGCTACTGAACTGACGCGACAGATTTCGCGCCTGACTGCCATGCGCCTTTTTGAGCATGGAGCCAGCGCCGTTTATTTTGACGAAATCGCCATGAGTGCGGCGTGGCCCTGCCACGACACTCACCACGGACATCCCGTCGGCGGAGGCAATTACTGGGTAAAAAATGTCAATCAGACACTCGCCCTTATTCGTGAAGAAGCGGGGCAGGTCTGTCCCGATCCGGTATTAACTACAGAAGGATGCGCTGAACCATATATTGGACAATTCGACTCTCTGTTGATGGGCAACGCCATTCGGACAAATGCCATCCCCCTGTTTGAAACGGTCTACCATGACCACATTATGACCTTCGGCCGCTATACCTGGACGCCCGAATTGATGGATCCCAGATTCGCAGGAGCCATTGAGGCCAAACATGCCCAGCAGTTTGTCTTTGGCTCCCAGATTGGCTGGAGCAACATTCCGCTGTCCCTGATTATCGAGAAGTCACCTCCTACGGCCGCGTTTCTGCGTCACCTGGCCCATACCTGGACGCATAACTACGACTTCATGGCTCAAGGTCGTATGCTTCGTCCGCTGGATCTATCCGACCAGCTTCAGCCCGTAACCAGGCGCTGGGCCACCAGCTGGAACGACTCTGAAGGTACGGAGGTTCATCTTCTGCCTATTCTTAACGGTGTCTTCCAACGTATCGATGGCTCCATTGGTGTGGTGCTGGTCAATATCACGACCGATCCACTCTCCCTGTGCGTGCGCTTGCGCAGCATGCAGCATATGTACGCTCAAGCGATGGAACGTGGCACTCCCATTGAGGCTGATGAGGCTACCCTGTCCCATTATTATCCCCTTCCGCAGCGCACGGGTGCGGAAATCCGTACCTTGGTCAACGACACACTCTGCAAAACTATTGCTGAAGGCGATACCGAGCGCGGTTTTAATCTGACGATTGCACCGCTCAGCGCCACGATCATTGCTCTTGGTAGTGAGAAACCTTATGGCCTGACATGAAATAAATCGCCGGTTTATACCGCACAAAAGCTAATAATCATGGATGAAATCCGCAATAAATTGTGCTGACTTTTTGCGCTGATTCTTGATGGCGAATTGAGAAAATTGCCAAATACTACGCCGGACCGCGTAACTGAAAAAACAATGGCAAGCCTCCCGTCCATACACACAAAACACTCCAGGCCGAGTGATAACGAGGTATCCCCAATGCCCATACCTTGGCAGGCTGTAGAAATGGAACATTTCCGCGTTCTTCAAACGTGGAAGAAATACGACGGCATGCTGAGCTGGGGTCGCGGCCAATGCCTGGCCATTCTCGATGATGGATGCGATCTGTCCGTGCCCGAGTGGAATGAAAAACTCCCCTGGGGCAATAAGGTGGTTGCCGGATACAACAGCATCGATCATAACGATGACCCATCTCCCGTGCCGCCCGGATATCATGGCACGACCGTGGGCTATCCCTCCTCACTCAATTACCAGGGGCGATGCGGAGTGGCCTATAACAACCAAGTCATCCAGATTCGCTGTGTCACCATCGTCCATCTCCGACAGGATGAATCTCAAACAATGGCGGATGCGTTGCAATGGGTGATTGATCATCATAAGCAGCACAACATTACCGCAGTGAATCTTTCCCCGCTGGACGATGTGGCGCACCAGCATCCGGTGCCGACAGTCATCGACTCCAAATTGGCGGAACTTCGTCGGTTGAATGTCTGGGTGAGCGCACCGTGCGGCAATAACGGGCATACCAACGGGATTTCCTGGCCAGCGTGTCAACCGGACTGTTTTGGCATCGGTGCCGTCGAGCCAGGCAAAGATGTCGCCATCAACGACCGCTTCGCCAATACGGCCATTCTCGTGCCGGCAACAGCTACGTCCAGCTCCAACGCCTACATCACCGGATGCACCATGATATTGCGCGAAGCTATCAAAAAGGCGCACTATGATTGGCGCAAGGATGGATCAACGCTACCCGATGCCATGATGACAATCTTCAAGCGCACTGGTGCTACGATTGTGGATCCTCCATCGGGGCAGACTTTCAAACGGCTTGATCTGCTGTCAGCTGTGGACGAGGTTTTTTCCGCAAAAGGAACATAAAAACTATCGTCTCTCTGTGCCCGTTGTCTCAAACAGGCTCAGGCATCACGGGTGAGCGTTGCGTGAACTACATGGGCAGTGTTGAGTGGGATTATTTCCATTCATCGGACAGCCACTGGTGCAGTTTGGTTCATCGGAGTGTCGGAGAGGTTGATCAGTGATTGCGTGAAGTATCGCTGCTGGTCGATGGCGTGTGTGCGCCAGGTGCTGGTGATGCCAGCGAGAATCGCCACGGTGTGGCCGCCACGCTCGTTGCCGACGAGGCAAAGAATTCTTGCGGTTCAGCGCGACTCGCTTCATCTCGCGTTGGCTGATGTTGTTGTTGATCGGCACGACGGCGTCATTCAGCGAAGACGCTCAGCTCATTCCACTGGTTCAGTTCCCCCACCAGCGTTGCGGTATCCACCTGCGGGGCGACGAAGCTGATCAGCGCCCGCCGGAAGCCTTCATTGCCGGCCGACTGTTCCATGATCCAATCGGCGAGTTCCGTCTTGCCGCGTTTGGCGAGAAGGTTCTTCAGTTTGCCATCTGACAGCCCGCTCATTCTCAAGTCCTCGGTGTCGTTGGCAGCGTTCACATTGTGGTCATTCTATTTCGCGCAAGTTGTCTGTCACGCGATTTCCGCGAAATGATGTAACTGGCATTGACCGCATTCATATCGTCCCCCGCTGCGGCACCAGGCCGTGTCCGTCGTCGGCCACAAGGCGAAACGGCACGACCCATTGTTGGTGTCTTACGGGCTTATAGGGGGGCGGAAACGAAGCAGGGTTGACGGGCCGACCGTTGTGGGAACGTGCCCCCGCTACTACAACGTCACCGGCGTAACTGCTGGTGGCG
>JADLCB010000002.1 GCA_020847375.1 Phycisphaerales bacterium
ATCAAGGAAAAAATCCCAAACCCCAATCCCATGCTACCCCTGCTCAGCGTTCAATACCTCGACGAACTTTATGATTCAATCCTTCATTCCCCAACCCAAAGGGGGTACGATGTCTGGGGACTTCCCTATTCCGATTCTTTCGTCGCATTATATCTCGCTCTATCGGTCATCGTCCGCACGACTGGCAACCGATCATCGCGCCCAGTAAAGGCGGACTGCGCCGCCCGTCAACAGATCCCTGATTGTGGCTCATTCAATACCGCCGGTGCGGCATCGGTTGCTGCATCAGCCGGCGCACTACGCCCGATCAATTCCACCATGGCGCGATACTGCCCGACAAAATCTTCGGTCAAGCGCGCCGTCAGCACCCGGCTGGCGCACCGGGTTCCGCCAGCCTCTTTCGGCTCGATAACACCGGCCACATACTGCAACGGATGATGTCCGCCGGCCTGATCTGCCGGTAAATAGACCGTAAAAATATACCGATAACAATTCTCCCCCAACCCATAGATCACATCCAGCACGCGCACGGGTTCGGATTCAGCAATGTGGCAATGATCACGCATGCGCTGCGCCAACTCGAAGCGATCCACCGGGACATAGTTCATCTTCAATTGCCTCGCCAGCTTCATCAGCGCCTCACGCCTCTGCTGGCGCAACAGATAATGCCAACCGCCCCCGGCCAGCGTAATCGCCAAAACTAAAATCAGCATCTCGATTGGCGTCATGGATCGACGCTCAGTATATCGCTTGCCTCGCAACGCAACCAAATATGTTGACGCCTGACGACCTATTCCATTGCACATTCCCGCAACCCTTAACGATCAAAGCCCAACGGGCAACGATCCATCCAAAAAAAACACTCCCACGCTGTTGGGCGCGGGAGCGTCGATGGAACCATAAATGTAACGCCGGTTGGATTAACCCTGCAGCAGCGACAATACGCTTTGCGGGATACTGTTGGCGGTTGCCAGCACGCTGGTGCCCGCCTGGGTCAGAATCTGCGCTCGCGTCAGTTCGCTGGTTTCCTTGGCAAAGTCCGCATCACGGATTGTACTTTCCGATGAAGTGACGTTTTCCAACGCAACCGTCAGGCTGTTGCGATTGGTCTCCAACGTATTGCGCTCGAACGCGCCCAGTCGTCCACGCAGCACCGCCACCTGGGAAATGGCCTTTTCGATAATGCTGCTGGCGCTGGCTGACTTACCGGCGACCAGCGAACTCGGTCCACCGGTCACGATTTCATTGAGGAAACCAACTTCATCATCACCCAGCTTGCTGGCGGCAACCGATTGAATCGCCACATTCACCTGCTGATTGGTCGTCACTTTCGGGCCGAGCTGGAACATCGCCCCACCGCCGACAACCGTAAATTCAGTCTGACCTTCACCAAACGAACGATCCAACGTCAGTTCCATATCCAGGCTGGTGGTGTTGAGCTTGAGGCTGCGCCCATCTCCAACCGTCAGCGCCCCATTCACCGTGGCGGTCACGTCCTTACCCACCGCACGCTGCACGGTCGAACCATTGTTATCCACAACATCGAAGCTGCCCGCCTGGGCGCGAACCGACACATAGCTTCTGGATCCATACTCGGATGACTTGAAAACAATGCCCGAGCCTGGCGTGCCGGAATTAAGATACTCCGCCGTCACACCCGTGGAATCGCTGATGCGATTGACGGCAAAAGCAATGGCACTGGCGGCGGCACCGCTGGTGAAACTCAGCACGTCAACCCCGCCGTTGCCGGCGATTTCCAAGGTGACGCTCTGTGAAATGGCGCTGTTGCGGAATTCCAGCTCGGCGGTTCGGGCAGAACCCACCACGTCAATCTTGACCGGGAACTGGCTTTGCGTGCCAAAATTCACCTGCTGGAGATTCAGCGCCTTGATTGCGCCCTGATCCACACCGCTGGTGATATAACCCAGCGAACCATCGATGAGTTTAAGCCCGGCGAAGGTCGTGGTATTGCTGATGCGGGTGATGGAATCGACAGCCGAGTCAACCTGCAGCTGATTGGCCTCGATTTCTGACGGTGACAGGGCGCCGGAGTTCGCCGCCTCGACCACCAGATCCTTGATGTTCAGCAACAGTGCTGCCACCTCTGATAACGCGCCCTCTGCCGTGGCAATCACGTTGCTGGCACGGGACGAGTTATCAATCGCCTGATTGATACCGGATATCTCGCTGCGCAGATTTTCGCTGGCGATCAGACCGGCGGGATCGTCGGCACCACGGTTGATGCGCAGACCGCTGGACAGACGCTGCAACGTATCATTGAGGGTCTGGTGGGACCGACTCAAACCACGCTGAGCTGTAAGAGACGCGACATTTGTATTGATACGAGCCATGCTCAATCCTCCATGATTGTTGCTGGCAAAAGCGGTGAAACTTCCGCCCGAAGGGGTCTCCACCACACGGGAGACTTTGAGTTTGTCAGGTGCAATCGAGTCGCTGCCACACTGGCATCAGCCCGACTGGCTTCGCCGCGATTGTTCCTGTCGGATCATCGCGCCGGCGAGTGGTTCACCTACTTTTTCTTTTCGCCTTGCGGACCTTTGGGACCGATCTTTCCAAGACCCGAAAGATCCTCGGGTTTCACCAGGGCTGCCTCACGGTTTTCCCGGCGAATAGCGTCATAGACTTCTTTACGATGGACCGTGATCTCTCTGGGGGCACTTATCCCCAGGCGCACCTTGTCACCGCGGATATCAACCACGGTCACTTCGATGTTGTCGCCGATCATGATCGTCTCTTCCTTCTGACGAGACAGAACCAGCATGTTGGCTCCTTCCTGGCAAGCGGATCAGTCCGATGGATCGATCCGGGGAGTAATCCTCACTCCCGACAAGGGGCTTGAATCCGTTCAAGCCTTGCCGCAGTCTTGCAGGCGAATACCAAAATCTCGCCTGGAGTGCCCAGCACAGCGGCCTGGACACCACCGATACGCACTGCTCCCTGGCACGGAAGATTATAGCGCGTATCAGCAAGCCCCGTTGGATCCCAGCCTGGCTGGAAACCCGTCTGATCGTTGGATGGTCGCATTGGCTGGGGCCATCCATCGTCAGGCGCCGGGGGTGACAGGCATCGAATCCGTTCGAACGCCCGTCCGATCAGCCGTGTCTGCTTAGGCAGACTTGGCCAAAGGAGCCTCCACGCCCAACCGAACCAGCGGCTGGCGCGTCGTCCATTTCTTTTCCGTTAAGACCACCTGGCTCGCCTGGCAGTTGGCGACATTGACCACGATCGGGCCAAGCAGATTGCCGGTCAACCACTCGCCAACCTTGTTGCAAATCACGAAAACCTGCAGCGCCTGCTGGTCGGTTGCGTTGACCTCCTCCAGCAATTCCTGTTTCATCGGTACGCTGTAGTCGCTGAAGAAAATGCTCGGATCCGTCACCACGAACGCCAGGTTCGGGTTGTCCAGGCATTGCAGCCAGAAGAAGTAATTTTCCTCGTTGGTCTGAATCAGGGCATAGCGGCTGGCATCGGGAAAACCCAGCAGCCCCCGCGGTATATTGAGTATCCGCGACTCATCGACCGCGATACGTCCAAAGCGTGTCGTATCAATCTCCATCATCGAACTCCATTTCTTCAGCGACCGTCAATTCGCCGGGTCGCCTTATTACCGCAGCATCCAATGCCGCGTGATCCTCTGGTCCTGCCGGTCGTCCAGTGCCACGCACCCGACTCCATTTCACCGGCATCACCAATTTTGCCGCCTATCGAGGCTGACTCATCAGCCCCGCACACACACCTGACGTTTCCACCGCCAGGCCACTGACCGCGTCAGGCTCCGCCCGAACCCGCAGCCATCAACTTCACCATCTCACCGAAGCGAACTGAAAAAGATTGACAGTACGCCCAGGATCAATTCATCCACCAGATGCAACACCCGCACAGCCAGCACATGAACACCCTCCGCCACCGTTGTATTGGTTTGATTCTGCATAATCCGCCTGCTGCCCTCGCGCCGTTTTTGCCGTCGATGCGCAATTTCGGCAGCATGGTGATGATCAAATCCTTTTTCTTGTATCGCAATTGACATAGCTTCAATCTCCAAGCAATACCCGTGCCAAAACCCGCTTCATCCCAGAAAATCGAGCAGCGACATATTCATCATCCGCCCGCTGGTCTGCATCGTCGCCTGCAGGGCTGTCTGCAGGGTCTGAAAGCGCGCAATCGCCTCGGTATAGTTTGTATCTTCCAGAAGGCTCAGCATGCCTTTGGTCGCCAGATTCTGATCTTCCAGGCGCTGCGAACGCGCCTGCAATTCCTGCACCCGCGCTCCGGTGCGTCCGCGCAGATTCACCACACGTTTGTAATCCAGATCCAATCCTTCGCTGGCCGTGGTAATCGCCTGCTGATCGCCACTGAGCAGCGCATCACGAAGCTGGGCAATGTTGGAAAACAGACCCTGCGCCTTGACCGGATGCACATCCGCTGCGCTGATCACATTCCCAACCGGTGGTTGATCCAATCCCAGATCCTGCACTGCCTGTGAAAAATTCAGGTTCGCAACGCTTAATTGATCCGCACCACCGGCGCTATCGGTCAAGACCAGACCATTGCCCGTGGTGGCGAAACTGGCAGTCACGCCAACACCGGCACTGGCTGTCCCGCCCGACGCCAGATTGATCGCCTCAATCGCGTCGGCCATGGTGATGGCGCTGCTCAGATCAACATCAAAACTGCTGCCATCGCTGCGCGTGATGCGCAAATCAGCGCCATCAGCCAGCCGCACGCCCCGGCCTTGATTCAGTTGGCTGAGCTGCGAAGTCGGATCGAAACTGCGGATTCCCAGATCCGTCGCGGTCGTACCGCCATTTTCGCCAATCCGCAGCTGCATGCCCGCCGTCGGGTTCAGCAGATTGATTCCATTTCCGGCTGCGTTGATTTCCGCCTTGACTGCGGTGCCTGATCCATTGATCCGGTTGATAAAGTCTTCCACGGTAACCGCACCCGTCAGATCGATCGTGGCGCTGGTCAGACCGTTGGTGATTATCAAACCACTGGTCAGATCAATTGGTGGAATTGATGATGGAGCCAGATCAGCCAGTTTCGTCAGCAACGTCACTTTGGCGCCAACGCCCTGTCCGCTCAGCGCCACACCCGCCCCCAGCGGCGCAGGCTGGACAATTCCCAGATCCGCCGCAACTGTCGCCCCGCCCATTTCGTTGACACTGATCGTTTCGGCTGGCCCGCCGCTGAGCGTAATACCAAGCCCATTGGGACTGATGGCTGCGGTAATACCGCCCACCGCCGCCGCGTTAATCGCGGCAACCACATCGCCAATGGTATCGGCTTTGGTCAGATCGACCGTGCCAGCCACCGAACCGTTGCTCAAGGTGATTTCGCCACGCGCAACGCCGCGCCCACTAGCCCCTTTCAGCTCACTCAAGCGCGTATCGAGATTGATCGCCGGCGACAAATCGCGGCTGCCCTCAACTCGTGTTGACAGCGCGCCAAACACTTCATCGCCATCAATCATGAACCGGGCGACAGCGTTTTGATCCACTTCATTACTGAGTGTGTTCTTGCTGCCCTGAAACTTCACTCCACCAGCTTCCTCGACAAACGGCGGACGATCCTGCTGCGCGCCGCCGAACAGATACGTCCCTTGAAACTGCTGGTTGGCCAGCGAAAGCATCTGGTTGTACAGACTCTTGATCACCTCTGCCGCCCCCAGCCGCGAATCCGGCGGAACGTCTGATCCGACATTGGCTGACGCGATTGACTGCGCCTGGCGCACCAGATCCGTCAAATCATTCAGCGTTGAATCAACCTGGCCCATGTGCATCTGCGCCTGATCGAGGTTGTCGGTGTACGCGCTGTTTTTTTCCAGTGTTTTGCGAAGCGTCTGGGCCACGGCTGCATCGCCGGCATCATCACTCGGAGCGATCAACCGCCTGCCGGTGGATAGTTCCTGTTGCACCTGCAGCAACTGCTTCTGCGAAGAAGTGATGTTCGAGTTCGTCACGCTGCTGCGAAGCAGGTTGCTGACCCGGGCAAGTTGGATGCTGCTGATACTCATCAGTTCAAACCATTATTTTTGCATTCAATTCCACAATCGATTTTTTTGGTTACACCATCGCCAAAATCGTTTTCATCATTTCATCAACGGCCGAAACCAGCCGGGCAGCGCCCTGAAAAGCGCGTTGCTGGCGGATCAGATTGATTGCTTCTTCATCAAGACTTACACCGCTGAGCGCTTCGCGCTGGGCTTGCAGGGTTTGCGCCACTGTTGTCGCGGCATCGGCGTTCGTGCGCGCTGCTGCCGCTGCCACCGCCGTACCGTTAACCATCGCCTGATACTTGTCCGACAAACTCGCCCCGCCCAGGCTGGTCAGCGGTTTTGCCTCCAACTGGGCGATCATGCGGGCGACCTGGTTGTCGCCGGTTTCACCGGTGGCAGAAGCCGCCAGCAGATTCGGCGAATTAACAAGCGCTGTATTGACCTGAATATCGCGGGCATTGGAGCCGCTGAAAAATGTGTTGATCCCCAGCGCCGCCAGCGCGCCGCTGGTGTCCTGACTGAAACTGAATTCGACATTGGCACTGTCGGCACTTATTTTCAACTGTCCGCCGACAACCGTCGCGCTGAGATTATCAATCGCATCGAGATCCGCCGTCAGCGAATTCAGTGAAGTCTGCGCGCCACTGCCACCCAGATTCACCTTCACCATGGTGCTGGATGTCTGACCGGTCACCTTGTTTTTAACATGCACGACGAAACTGCCGTTGGCCGGGACAAAATCAAGATCCGCCGCCGGGTCAGCAAGGGAAACGGTCGCATCGCCAACAACGCTGGTTGCCTGGGCGGATGAAAAACCAGCCAGTCCCTGACCACTGGTATGCAGCTTATTCAGTTCATTGATCAGGCCCGCCGCCAGTTGATCGATCTGCTCGATGCCCGTTTGCAGATAATCGCTGCGCACCTGGTTCAAAGCACCGATCTCGCCGCTGGTCAGTTGAATCGTACCTTTATCCGCCTTGAAAATAACGCTGGTTTTGAGCTGGCCATTAATCGTCTCCTGGCGCAGATCAACGCCGCGATTGGTCGTCCCCATGACCAGTGGTTGACTGCCCACATACACATTGACCAGTCCGCTGGATTCTTCCACGGTGCGAATATCCATCAGCTCCGAAAGCTGCTTGAGGATTTGATCGCGCTGATCGCGCAGACCATTGGCCTGACCGCCGCTGCCACCTTCAGAAATAACGATCTGCTGATTGAGGTCGGCAATCTGCTGCGCCAGATGATCGGCATCCTTGGCGCGGGCAGCCAGACGTTGATCCACATCCGTCTGCAGATTGGTAAAATCCGTGCGAATCGATTGAAACCAGCTCGCCACCGCCTGGCCGGTCTGGGTCACGACCTGGCGCAAACCACTGTCCTGCGGTTTGTTGGCCAGGTTGCTCCAGGCATTGAAAAACTGGCTGAGCTGTGTACTGAGATCCTGATCGCTCAACTCGTTATAGACCGATTCAATCCTGCCCAGCCACTGCTGCAGCGTATCGCTGCCTTCCGAATTGCTGATGCTGCTGCGGACACGACTTTCCAGCGCTTCGTCGATCTGCCGCTGCACGCTGGCCAGATTGACGCCGGTTCCCAGGAAAATGCCACGTTGATACTGCTGATCCTTGTTGGTGGCGGTGCTGGCCACCTGCCGGGTGTAATCAGGATTGCCGGCATTGGCAATGTTGTTACCCGTCACCTGCAGGGCGGCCTGATAGGTGGTCAGGGCTGACTTACCGACGTTGAGTGCTCCCATCAAAGACATAAAATCGTTCGTTGTCCACTGTTTTGCAGGGCTTTTTCACTCTGTTGCCCCGCCTGATCCATCTGACTGTCCGCGTCCGCGCACCAGCGTTATCACAATCGCGCCATCATCGTTTGATCAACCAACCGCATTCATCACGCCCGCCCGGCGCGACACCTGCGGGGCGCCGCTGCGGGTATAAACCCCGCTGCGATCCGTCGCCCCAGCCAGCAGGCGAACAGCCGTGTTCAAATGTCCCAGGATCGTGCCCGCCAGTCGGCTGGCGATGTAAAGCCGTCCGGCAATCTGACCCGCCAGCAGCTTAAGCTCATCACGCAGCGCCAGCAGTGTCGGGCGCTGGGCCGGATAGAGTTCGGCAATTCTCTGCAGGTCAATCGTTCCGGCAATCCGGTGCATTCGCGCCAGTTGCCCAACGGCAGCGCGCCGCCGCGTTTCCATCGCAGCGATGCGCGCGCGCGCCGCTTCCTGCAGGCGCGATGTCTGGTCCATCTCAGCCAGATTCATCAGGCGCATCGCCTGTTCATGCTGCTGGACATGACCGAGCAATTTGCGATGCTCTGTCACGAGCTGGCGAAGCAATAGCTCAATTTCCGATACGTGGCGCGACATGAATCCTCACATCAGCAAACGTGTTTGCTGCTTTGGGTAAGACACCTTGGGCCGGCGACCGATCAACCATCGGCCTGTTGTCACCGGCTTTGATTTTTTCGAGTTGCTTGACAATGCTCTGCACCAGTTGCTGGCCCGAACCATGTGTCAAGCGCTCTGACAGGTGCTGATCAAGCAGGCTGGTAAACATTTCGCCGCCGCGACCGCCGCTGAATAATTCACTCTTGAACGGGCTGCTGCGCATCTGCTTGAGCATCGTTCCGAAGAACGTCTGGCTGACCAGTTTCTGTGCCTGCTGGGTCAATTCCGTCTGGCGTTTGTCGGCAACCGTCTGGGCCTGGGTTGATTCCGCGTCATTCTTCTGCGCCTGATTCAGCGCTGCCACCGCCGAGGCAAGCTGACCGGCAATCCGCTGATGATTCAGTCCGGCCAGCATCTGGCGCGACGAGATCGCGGCGGAGTTCAGGTCATCCGATTGAGGCACCGCAACACCAGCTTGATTATTTAACAGCGTAAAGGCTGGCCCACCGTAGGCGCTGCGGCCGGACGAACCGGCCACTGCGGCGGTGTTGAGATTGACGGGTCTTAGTTGGGTGATCGACATCTGTTCACCAACAATCCGGTTCGCTTGTGACTGGCACGATACACCACCAAACGCGGTGCATGCGCTATTCAATAATCAGCTTCGCGTGCAATTTTCCACTCTTATAAAGCTCTTTAACGATGGTGATGCGTTCACTGGCCGGCACTTTGAGTTGATCCAGCGCATCGACCAGATCGCGCAGTTTGGCTCCGCCCTGACCGGTGGTATCAACAGCCACCGTTTGCTTGAGCGTCACCGTTGGAAACCGTGGCGAGGGAACCGGTGTCGGTGTGATCGTCTGGATCGTCAGCCCCTTGTGGCTGATGGCCACAGGCGATATTTCCACATCGCCGGTCACGATCAGCGTTCCGGTTTTTTCGTTGATGACAACGCGCGCTTCGGTGGGCAGAATCGGCACGGGCAGGCGCTGAACCCGGCTGATGAAACTATCGGGATATTGACGCTCGCCCGGCGGAATAATCACTTCAATCGCCGTTTCACTGTGGGCGATCGCCAGGGTTTCGCCAGCGGTGTTTTCAGCATCGTTGATCATCTTGGCGATGGTGCTGGCGGTGGTCCAGTTGGCTGCCACCGGTTCGAGGATCAGCGTAAAGCGACCATTGTCGATGGTATGGGCGGGCATGTCCCATTCCATGATTGCGCCGCGCTTGACAACGCCAACCGTCGGAACGGCGGTATTTTCAATCGTGATCGGCCCGGACGATAACGCAAAAGGAAGCCCGTTGGGCGCCAGCAGACCGGTGGGGCCGAGCATCGGCGTGACATACAACCGACCCCCTTCCAGACTCTTGGCGCCACCCATCGTCATCACATAAACGTCCAGCTCATCGCCATTGACTGCCCCCTGTGGGGGAACCGTCGCTTGCAGCATGACCACCGCAACATTCTGGGCATTGACCAACTCCGCGGCTTCGACATTGTTGTTGAACTTGCGAAGCATGGAGACCAGCGGGCGAATGGCAGGGGCAAACTTGCCGCCATCCCCGGTCCCTTTCAGACCGACCACCAGCCCCATTCCCGTCAACACGTTGGAACGCTGACCGGAAATGCGGGTAATGTCCGCCACCTTGACGCCCCAGGCTGGGCTGACCAGCAGGCACAAGGCAAGGAAAATATTGATCTTCCTGATGATCATAATGGCTCGGTCGCGAAGAAATGCTGGTGTCCGCCCATCAGAGCAATACCTGACGACAACCAGCGGTTATAGGACTGTCTTCGTCAAAATGGATTGAGAAAGTCCAATAATTTCAGCGCCCAGCCGCGTTTGGTGGCCTGAGTAACCCCACCTTTGGTCAGTTTGCGCAACTCCATGTCGTAAAGCTGTGTGCTCAGAACCGTGTTATCTGCCGTGACATCTTCAACCCGGCAGACGCCTGAAAGGATCAGCGTCAGCTCATCGTCATCGGTCTTGAGCTTCTTGCGCGCCTGCAGAACCAGCGTGCCATTGGGTTTGACATCGATCACTTCCGCCTGGATGCGCGCGGTGATGGAATCAGAGCGTTCGGCGCTGCCTTCGCCCTTGAAGTTGCTGTTGCCGTTGAGTTTGATGCTGGGGGCTGTGCCGTTGATCCCGCCGCCGGAAAGCGCGACATTTTCAAGGTTGAAGCGAATCCATTCATCAATGGCTGCCTGCAGCTCGTATTTCTTTTTCAGCTCGGTCGTGCCTTCGTGTTTTGATTCGCTTTCCTCACGAATGATGATCTGCACAAGATCATGCTTCTGGATCGTCTTGGGTATCGGAGGCGGAACATCGTAAAAACTGAACGGATTGTCCACCGCCCCGACCGGCGCCGGTGGCGTACTGATCTGCAGCAATGATCCGCCGGAGGTGCGCACGCGCTCCTGCACCGAAGCCGGGTCCATCGCCAGTGATGGCTGGACAACGCGCGGAGCGGGGTTGGTGGTGTAGGCTGGCTGGGCTTGCTCGCGCGATATCGACTGCGCCTGCAACACCGCCGGACTTAGCATCAAAATCGGAATAAAAAAGCGGCGAATCATCATTGCACTACTCGCTGAAACCAGGGCAAATTCAATTCTGTCCCTTCACAATCACGCGGAGGCTGTTCACCAGTTGCCAGCGGCGGTCAATTCCGCTGGTGCTGCGCCCAGTGTCGCCTCCTGCGGGCCACTCATCACAACTTCAAACACATTGCGCGTCGTCTCATTGCGGACGCGGATCGTCTGACCAAACGTGCCGCTTTCCATGGCACGGGCCACTGTTTTAAGCTGGATATTTCCCTGTTGCAGCGAGACGGTCACGAGCTGACCGGAGCGCACCAGTGGAACGGGATCCACCAGCCGGGCGGTGATGACCGTTCCCGGTTTTATTTCCAGCGCGGCCATGTTGCCGACCACCTGATCCACCTTCAGGACAGGCGATTCCTCCAGTTGATCCACCAGCGTGCGGCGCTGCAGGATATCTGCGGCACGAATAACCTGCTTGTAAGCCAGTGGCTGCGACGCAACGACCTGATCCTGCCAGTAGCGAACCGAAGCACTGATCGTAGCGCTTTGCGATTGGCCATCGGACGTGATGGTGACCGTCCACGTCACATTGCTGAGATTCCGGCCACGCTTGAGCGCGGCATGAAACTGAAAATGCGGTTCAAATAATTTCAAGAGTTGTTGATCCTGGGGACGGAAATCGACCACCAGTTGCTGGCGTAACAATCCGGTATGGCTCGCCAGATTATCCAACAGAACATCGCGCAAACTGCGGTAGCCCGACGACTGAGCCTGTTCATCGCCGGCGTCATCCGATGCTGCCACGGCCGCTGGCGAAGCGGCGCTGGCGGTATCAGCAGCGGCAACAGTGGCGGGAATCGTCCCCTGCGCCGATGCAATCTCACTGCCGCCTTGGGCGCGATCGCCTGTTGCTGCAACTGGCTGGGTGGCCGGCGCGGTTTGCGATTCGCGGCTGGAAACCCATTTGCGCAGGGCATCGCCCTGATCGAATTGCACATCGCTGCGCCCCACCGTGCATTGTGTGGATCCGACAAAACGGATGCGGCCGAGGTTCATCCCGGCATCGCGCAGCATGGTGGTAATTTCATCGAGGCTGATGGTGCGATAAGGCGTCTGCGGTGTCAGGCGCACGAGCACCAGATTTTCAAACGCAGCCAGTTGCTCACCATCGCGCTCGGCCCATCGGCAGATATGCTTCAGCGTCACCTCATTACCAATGACGTTTGCCTGGGCGCGCAGCTCGATGGTCACGCTCTGCAGCGCGGCATTGGTCGGGACAAATTGTTCCGGTGATGGCGCGGCGCTGGCATGAGCCTGGTGCGGCAGCCCAAACTGAGCGATTATTATCAGGATCAGGATGAAACATCCATGCCATGGGCCGGCGCGTTGGTGGGATCTATTGTTGTTTTGCATGATGGCGACCTCCTGTCGCTGCAATGGTTGTCAACCAGTTTTACCGGGCGAAACCAGCATCCCGCCGATTTCGCGCTCCCCGGCACTACGTCACTGAGACGAGCGGCCAGCCCTGCTCTGCGAATCGCGTCAGTCGGTCATTCACGCACCGCTCATAGACGCGCCAGACTCGTCATTCGACGCTCCGATTAGAACCGCCGCAGATTACCGATGGTCTGCAAAGCCTGATCGGCGGTCTGGATCGACTGGCTGTTCAGTTCAAAGGCACGCTGCGTCTTGATCAGTGTCACAAGTTCCTTGACCGGATCGACGTTGGAGGCTTCGAGAAAACCCTGAAGAATCTGACCAGCGCCATCCTCGCCCGGGTTGGACTCCAGCGGTTCGCCCGTGGCATCGGTCTGGGTATACAGACTCTGGCCCAGCAGACGTAGACCCTGGGGGTTGATGAACTGATACAGACGTAGATTGCCCACTTGCTGCTTGGTGTTCTGACCGGCAATCGAGGCTTCCACCACACCTTCCTGGCTGATGGAAACATCCGTCGTGCCTGCGGGGATGGTAATGGGCGGAATCAGGCGATAACCATCGCCCATGCCCAGAACCAGCTCGCCTTCGTTATTCACAAAAAAATTGCCGTTGCGCGTATATGCCGTGCCATCCCCCACCGTATCCAGCACTTTGACGCGAAAAAACCCATTGCCGGAGATGCCAACATCGAGCTGACGACCGGTATTTTCCATCGAGCCTTGTTCCGTATCGAGCTGGGTGTTGCTGACGCGCACACCCAGACCGACAAAGATTCCCGCCGGCGACAAGTCGCCGGCAGCCGTTGTCGTGCCAGGCGGTTTAAGCATGTTGTACATCAGGTCTTCAAAGTTGACCCGGCTGCGCTTGAAGGCGGTGGTCTCGGCGTTGGCCAGGTTGTTAGCCACCACATCAATGCGCGTGGATAAGGCTCGAAGTCCTGTCGCCGCTGAATGGAGAGCTGTAATTGCCATGGTCTACTTTCGGTTATCGGACGAATCAGCCCATTGAATTGAACCATTACGCCGACAAATGTTCTCCGCAACCAAATGAACTCCATGGCGCACCGCCACGGCGATGATCTGATGCTGGCGCAACCTCTGCGGTCATGGGCGGGATTTTTCATCCCTCGTGCTAACCAATTTTGCCAACATCATTGACCAGCCTGCCCAACATCGCGTCCTGATAGCGAATCATGTTGGCGTTGGCTTCCAGCAGGCGCTGCGTCTCGATGAGCTGGGTCAATTCGCTGGCGGGAGAGACGTTGGCGCGTTCGAGAAAACCGCTGCGAACCAGGCCACTGCCCTGAGTCATTGACCCGGCATCAGGGCCGGCCAGAAATCGCCCCTCGCCCATTTTCATCAGTTGTCGATGGTCGGCCACGTCGTACACACCCAGCCGCCCGACGACCTGTTCCTGCTGATAAATCTGGCCGGTCTCATCGATTTGTGTCGGCAGATTGGGGTTGAGCTGGATCGGGTTTCCCTGCTGATCCAAAACCCTGGCGGGATTGGTTCCGCCCGTGATCAGATTTCCATCCTTGTCGATGAGCAATCGACCATCGCGCGTGAGCAGGGTCTGCCTGCCTTCGCGAACCGCAAAAAAACCGTTCCCTTCGATACCCACATCCAGCGTCCGGCCCGTCAGTTCCAGATCGCCGGCGGTAAAATCAATCGCGGTTGGCGCCAGCTTCAACCCCCCGCCCAGATTTTCCATCAGCGGATTGGATCGACGAGCCAGGGCGCGATTGGCTTGTGCTTCGGTCAATCGTTCCTGAAAGATCGGCACATCGCGTTTGAAACCGGTGGATTCAGCATTGGCCAGATTGTTGGCGATGACATCCTGACGGTAGCTGTTGGCCATGACGCCGGTCGCAGATAGATAAAGCCCGTAATTCATCGCGTTTTATCCCGTCATTCAGCAACACGGACAACTTATCCCGATCTCTTCAGATAAGCGGCGACGGCCCCGGCCATGAAGACCGGGGCTCGTTCATTCGCCGACGGCATGAGCATCATCCTTGACGCCTGGGCTGATTCCACCAGCCGAGCCAGCACCGTCGATCATCCGCATCTGGCAGGAGTGACCCTGCTAATTTCTTTTACGCTGCGTCGCCCATCGGCAAGGCAGTACCTATCCGCGCCATACTCAAGAACCATGCCAGAGAGGCGCACCGGATGTGTAAAAATAAAAAAACTGCCTGATGCCATTGATAAATGCTTGGTTTATCCCCTTTTATGAAAACGCCCGCTTCCCTTTTTTTCCATAGCGGCAGTTCCGACAATCTTTTGTGCAATTCATTTGTGCGCAGAATCCGCCCATCAACGCGCAACAATCGCCCGTGAAAAGATTGAATCTTCGATCATTGACCGGAGCTGATTACCCCAGGCTGGCTCCATCTGCGACGGCAGACCTGCTGAGAATCGAATCAATCATCACCGCGTTCAATGGGCGCATGATTGTCGGGCAGCAAGTGCTGCCAGCTATCCGCCTGCACCTCGATGTAATAACGGCCATTGCTGTTGCGAACGTGCAGCGGGCAACGATAGACGCGCGAAAGAAGGTCATCGCGCAAAATTTGGGCTGGTGTTCCGCTGCCGGCCAACTGGCCGCGATCCAGCAACAGCACGCTATGGGTGGTGGGGGGAAGTTCCTCGGTATGATGAGTGATGAGAATAATGGTTGGACGCTGCCGCTGGGCATGAAGGTGGCTGATCGTTGCCAGAACCTGTTCCCGAGCCAGCAGATCCAGCCCTGACGTTGGTTCATCCAGCAGCAGCAGTTTCGGCTGTGCAACCAGAGCACGGGCAATCAGGGTGCGGATACGCTCACCGCTGGAAAGTGTGGCGTACTGATGATCAGCCAGCGCCAGCATGCCAACCTGTTCCAGTGCCTGACGAGCGCGGGTGATCATGGCCGCGGTGGGTTGATCGTATAACGCCAGCGTCGAGAAGAACCCGGTCAGGGCGATGCTCTGAACAGATAACTCTGGCTGAACATCGTAAGGGCCTGCCGGTTGAACCAGACGAATGTTCTGGCGTAACTGCTGAAGATTCACTTGCCCAAACAGACTACCCAGTACGCCAACCTGGCCAGCAGTAGGATATAAATGGGCGGCCAGAATGCGGGCCAGCGTACTTTTACCCGAACCATTAGGGCCGAGAATCGCCCCAATCGCGCCCACGGGTAACTGCCAGTCCACCCCCTGGAGAATCCACCGCTGGGATCGAAGGACACCCACCCCTTTCAAATTAATTGCCAGTTCCGCCGACATTTTTTTATTCTGCTCAGATTTTGATCAATCCGACACACACGATGACAATACAACGCAGAAGAATCGCCCAGTCAATGAACCATCGTCTGGCCAAATTGTCCCCAACTCGCCTGATGACAGAAAAAAATGGCTGAATGCAAAAACCCCGGACGCCGTGCACCCGGGGTTTTGAAACGCTCGTTTATTCAATCACGATCAGCCGAAATCGCCGTCAACCATTCAGGCGTTAATCGCACTGATCTTCAGCTCCACCTGCTCCTGGCGATGGCCTTGCTTACGACGATAACCCTTGCGCCGACGATACTTTACAATATCAATCTTCGGCCCTTTGACCTTCCGTAGCACCTCAGCCACCACACTGGCACCGGCTACGGTCGGGGCACCGACTCGAGCTTCGCCCTGGCCGCCAATGAGCAGCACACGGTCAAACGTGACCTGCTTTTCATCTTCGCCAACCGCCCGATCGATACGGATCGTCTGGCCGCTGGTCACCTTGATCTGTTGTCCACCACTATCAATAATCGCGTACATCGCGGTAATCTCCATCAGAAAATTAAGAGCCGCATATTATGAGGGAACCGAGCGATAACGTCAAGGCGAACGGAAAAAATGTCAAAATTGGCCATAATTCGGTGTCGCGATGCTTGAATTGTCAGCAATTGGCCGATAAAAGTCCCCCTTCAAGCTGGCCAAATGGTTCCTGACAGGCGGATATGTGAAATTTGAACTCATCGACAAGATCGAATCCATCAACGCTGATCGCATCGTGGCGGTCAAGTATGTTTCGCTGGCTGAAGAATATCTGGCCGACCATTTCCCCAGCTTCCCGGTTTTGCCCGGGGTGCTGATGCTGGAAGCCATTACGCAGGCCGCCGGGTGGCTGCTGCATCAGCGACGCGGCTTTGCCTGTTCAGTGGCAGTTTTGAAAGAGGCGCGCAACGTTAAATATGGAAATTTTGTCGCCCCGGGTAATAATCTGCGACTGGAAGTCGAGTTTGTGAAGGATACTGAAGGTGGTGTCAGCTTCCGGGCCACAGGCCAGACCGGGCAGACAACCGCCGTGCAGGCGCGGATCGAGCTGGCTTATTTCAACCTGTCCAAGCATGATGCGAGCCTGGCGGAGACTGACGCCAAACTACTGGCTCATACGCGCCGACGCTGGGATGTGATCAAACCCACTACAGCCGCGCGTGATAATCCGATATAACCTGTTCATACTGTTTGACGTTGACGATTGCGGCAACCGTGCAATCAAATGAGTTGCAAGCCGGGAACAAAAGCTACTACGCCCACGAAAGGGACACACAATGGCTATGGATCGTGACGAGATTTTCGCGAAGGTCAAGGAAGTATTGGTGGACGCGCTGGGGGTCGATGACGATGAGGTAACGCCCACCGCCACGCTACGCGGCGATCTGGGGGCTGAATCAATCGACTTTCTCGATATCGCCTTCCGTTTGGAAAAGGCATTTGGGATCAAGATTCCGCGCGGGGAGATGTTCCCCGAAGACCTGTTCACCAACGCGGCCTATGTGCAAAATGGCAGGATCACACCGCAGGGCATGCAGGAGATGAAAAAGCGCATGCCACACCTGGATTTCACCGAGCTGGAAAAGAACCCTGATGTCAATAACGTCCAGTTCACGGTTGACACCGTGGTGAACTACATCGCCACCAAGGTGGGTTGATGGTCGTTTGCTCCCTGGAGCGAAATGGCAATCGTTTCTGCTGGATTGTGATCAAATATTATGCGCTGGATCTGGATCGATAAAATCATCGAGCTGGTCTCAGGCCAGTCGGCCGTCACGATCAAGAACGTGTCGCTGGCGGAGGAACATCTGCACGATCTGTACCCGGCGTTTCCCGTCGTGCCGCACTCGTTGATTGTCGAAGGTTTTGCCCAGACGGCGGGAATCCTGGTCTGCGAGGCGCGGCAGTTTGCAGAAAAAGTGGTTCTGGCCAAGATCAGCCACGCCACCTTTCATCAGTTGGTCCGACCCGGCGATTGCATCGAGTTTCGCGCCACCATCGACCAGCTCAGCGAACATGGCGCCAGCACCAGCGGCCAGGTCGTATTGCGCCATCCTGCCGGCGAGCAGCTTATCGCCCAGATCAGCATGATGTTCAGCCACATCGATCGCAATATGGCCGGTCTGAGTTTCCCGGAACATAATTTTGTCTTCACCGAACAGTTTGAGCAGCTCCTGCGCACCTATCAGCGCGACGACGAGATCAAAATCTGATTTCGACTGATTTATCAGATAATCCGCATCCGATCACGCGCCATCCCGACGATTAAATCACATCTCAAATAAAACTTGAAATACTAAATAAGTTTTCATATACTACCTACATGAAAGTTAAGCGCTCTTCGTCATTTTCAAGGGATGATGATCGGTATGACCGTCTGGTTCGCGGCGCCAGACAGCGATTTTTCGCACAGGGTTTCCGCAATGTCACAATGGACGACCTGGCGGTCGAACTGGGGATGAGTAAGCGCACGTTTTATGCCCTGTTTCGCAGCAAGCGTTTGTTGCTGGAAACGGTGCTGGAACGAAAACTGGCTGACATTGAGCAAGACTTGCAACAAATCAATCAGTCTTCAAGTAAAACCATTCGAAGCAGACTGACCGAATTGATCGCCACGCTGCAGCGCCATGCTCAGGAATTCCATCCCGCCATCCTGCGCGATTTACAGCGTGAAACCCCTGACTTGTATGAGCTGTTGAACCAACGTCGCTCCGCACTTATCCAGGAACATTTTGGACAGGCGCTGGGCGAAGCGCAAAAGGCCCGCCTGATTCGTTCAGATATATCCATCCCGCTTTTGATCCAGATGCTTCTCGGCGCCATTCAACGTCTGCTCGAACCTGAATTGCTGATGAAGTTTCAACTTGGTCCGCACGATGTCTTCATCCTGGCAGCAGAGTTTTTCCTGGACGGCGCGGCAGTGCGCCAAGGCAGGTCGTCATGAAATATTCACGGCTGATCTTATTGATTGCCCTGTCCTTGCTGGCTGGCTGTCAGCGGGGCAGTCCCGAACTTTTGCAGGGGTATGTCGAAGCGGAATATGTTTATGTTGGCGCGCCGCTGGGTGGAGAACTGGAACACCTGCACGTACAGCGCGGGGCAACGGTCAAAGCGGGCGATCTATTATTCGAGTTGGAACGAAGCGCTGATGTGGCCAGTCGTGATGAGGCGGCACTGCGCCTGCAGCAGGCGCAAGCGACGCTGGCGGATTTGCAAAAAGGCGTCAGGCCCAGCGAACTGGAGGCACTGCGTGCGCAGATCGCTCAGGCCAGTGCCCAACTGACCTACGCGCAAACGGAACTGACGCGCATCGAAAAGCTTCGTAAAACATTCAATGCCTCGGAAGATGAACTGCAGCAGGCGCAAGCGCGTCAGCGCCAAAGTCTCGCCCGCGTTGCCGAAGTAACGGCCAATTTGCAGACAGCGCAACTGGGGGGGCGGGCTGATGTGGTGGAGGCTGCGCGTAATGAAGCGCTGGCACGGCAGGCGGCCTTGCAACGTGCCCAGTGGAATGTCGATCAGAAGCAGCAAAGCGCCCCCGCTGACGGTGTGGTGTTCGATACGTTATATCGCGTCGGTGAACAAGTACCCGCCAATCGCCCGGTGGTGGCGCTATTGCCGCCGGAAAATATCAAGGTACGCGTGTTTGTCCCTGAACAGCAGGCTGGCAAGCTACAGGTTGGCACACCGGCGCGCATAACGGCCGATGGAATCAATGGCGCAATCGATGGCTCGGTCAAATTCATCTCCCCGTCAGCCGAGTACACACCACCGGTGATCTATAGTCGGGATAGCCGCACCAAACTCGTTTATATGATCGAAATTGCCCTGCCTGACGAGCAACCCGTCAAACTGCGTCCCGGACAACCGGTTGATGTGGAGCTAAAGCCATGAACGATGCCCTGGCAATTGATGTTCGCGGAATGACCAAGCGCTTTGGGTCGCTGGTGGCGGTCGATCACATCGACCTACAGGTGCGCCAAGGTGAAATCCATGGTTTTCTGGGACCAAACGGCAGCGGAAAGACAACTTTCATTCGCATGCTCTGTGGCTTGTTGAAGCCGGATGACGGTCACGGAATATGTCTTGATCACAACGTCATCACGCAAAGCGAGGCGATCAAGCGTCAGGTCGGATACATGACCCAGCGGTTCAGTTTCTGGGAGGATTTAAGCATCCGGGAAAATCTGGATTTCATCGGTCGCATGTATGGCATTGCGCATCGACGTCAGGCGGTGCACGATGCCATGAGGAGGCTGGGGCTGGAAAATCGTCAGCATCAACTGGCGGGAAGTCTATCGGGCGGATGGAAACAGCGTCTGGCTCTGGCGGCGTGCATGATCCATCGCCCGCGCCTGCTGCTTCTGGATGAGCCAACGGCGGGTGTCGATCCCGTTGCCCGGCGTGAGTTCTGGGATGAAATCCATGCCCTGGCCGAAGAAGGTCTGACTTTTTTAATCACCACGCATTACATGGATGAAGCTGAGCGCTGCCACCGCCTGGCGTTCATCGCTGCTGGCAGGATGCTGACCCGTGGATCGCTTGATGAGGTGGTCGCCGATTCGAAATTGGTCACCTGGGCGGTAAACGGGCCAGACCTGCAGAAACTGATTGCGCCACTGCAACGGCAACCCGGTGTCGAGCAGGCGACGGTATTCGGTAATTCGCTACATGTCAGCGGAATCAACCCGTCGGAGGTTTATCGCGCAATCACCCCTTATCAGCGCAAACCTTACTTCTGGCGGCAGGTCGAACCTTCGCTGGAAGATGTCTTTGTCCATCTCATGACACGCAAGGCGGTGCCACAATGAACAGCGCCATGACAATAATGCGCCAAGGGTGGTTCTCTCCAGCACGCTTCTGGTCGATTCTGGTCAAGGAGTTCATCCAGATGCGCCGCGATCGCCTGACCTTCGGCATGATGATCGGTATTCCGTTGTTACAGCTCATCATCTTCGGTTACGCGATCAACTCCGATCCCAAGCACCTGCCGACCGCAGTCCTCCTAGCCGATGACGGGCCGCACGTGCGCACGATTTTGTCAGCGATGAAAAACAGCGGCTATTTTGATTTGACCCTGCTGGCCAGCAGTGAAACCCAAGCCCGGCAACTGCTGGCACGCGGACAGGTGCAGTTCGTCATCAGCATTCCACCCGACTTCACACGCGATCTATTGCGCGGCGACCGCCCCACCGTGCTGGTCGAAGCCGATGCAAGCGACCCCGCCGCTACCAGTAATGCCCTGGCGGCGATGAAAACAATCATGAACGGATCATTGCGGGCTGATTTGAAAGGGCCGACGGCATCGCTTAATGCCAGCGATGGCCCGATTCATCTGGCCGTGCATGGTCTGTACAACCCCGAGGCAATCACGCAATACAACATCATCCCGGGGTTGATGGGCGTGGTGCTGACCATGACCATGGTGATGATTACTTCTGTCGCAATCACCCGTGAAAGCGAACGCGGGACGATGGAAAATCTGCTGGCGATGCCAACACGACCTCTGGAAGTACTGATCGGTAAAATTATCCCTTATACACTGGTCGGTTATGTGCAGATGGGGCTGATCCTTCTGGCCGCCTATTTTATTTTTGATGTATATGTCACCGGGAGTTACCTACTGCTGCTGGCGATCTCACTCCCATTTATCTGCGCCAACCTCGGGGTGGGCATCACTTTTTCCACCATCGCCCGAAATCAATTGCAGGCGTTGCAGATGTCCTTTTTCTTCTTCCTGCCGTCGCTGCTGCTATCGGGGTTCATGTTCCCCTTTCGCGGCATGCCGCAATGGGCACAGACCATCGGGCAGATGCTGCCGCTGACGCATTACCTGCGCGTTGTGCGCGGCATTACCCTTAAGGCCAGTGGGTTGGGGGATATTGTGTTTGAACTCTGGCCGATCGGTGTGTTTCTGGTGCTCTCGCTGGCGGTGGGCGTTGCGCGCTATCGGCGAACCCTGGATTAGATTCTTCCCCAGCGAATTTGCTACCGGACATTGCCGCGAAAATCCGTAACCTGCAACTGATTGGTCCGCAGATTATAGCGAGCCATGCCGAAGGAACCGGTGGACAAACCGCGGCTGATGCGCACGGGCCGGGTGTCGCTACCGGTTGCAATCATCAAACTGGCGGCCGGTTCGTATTGAACCTGCGACGCTTCCAGATCAATCCCGCTGGAGGAAAACTGAACTTCATCCTGGGCGACGAAACGCTGCAACTGGCGCGGGGTGATGGAAGAATCACCGACAATCACAGCTGATGGTTTGCTGGCAAGCGCAGCCGTTGACGGGAGCATCTGCGCTGTCACGGTCTGAGCCTGCAAAATAAATCCGGGTTGGCTTTGATGTCCGCCAGCCTCGGGTTCATGATTGATCAGAACATCCCCCTGCATCGTGATCGTGCCGGCTGTTTCCTCATAGACCAGCCGCTTATCCCACCTCATCGCGGTAGCGCCAGCCAGTTTGTCCTGATCGGGATGAGCAGCCAGCGCAGCCGGTGATGGATGATCTTCAAACAACAGCCTGCCCGGGCTGTCAATCGTCATCGTGCGGGCAAGAAGATCGTAAACCAACACGCGCCCGCGCAATATGAAGCGGCGCAAAACCTCATCCTTTTCACCGGTACGCAGCGAGTCAACAGTAACTTCGCCGCTGAGTGTGGCCGAGCGCACCACTTTATCTGCCAGAAGCGGGCGGTCTGGCTGATCCGATTTTTTGGGCGCCCGATCGGCTGGGGCATCCTGCAGCAGCATGACCAACTGGTCGCCGCGAATGGTATGCGTCGTGCCATCAGCCTGTGCCGTCGTAATCACAACGGATTTATTGACATCAATGCGATTGGCCTTGCCATCCACCACCACGCCTTGCTGCCACTGTACTGTAACCGGCTGGGCCGATGGGTGGACATCAGCAGATTGTTCATTGCGCGAAGCCTGATCGGGCTGGATCGCATCCCCCTGCACCTGCAGCGTACCAGCGCCGATGATGGTGGCTTTCTGTTCAGCCGACGCCACCTGAATCTGCGGGCCGGTGAGACTATTGGCGCCGTCACTCACCCGGGCATTGCCCAGCAACGTGATAAACGGCTGGCCAGCGGTCATCAACACTTCGATCTGATCCGCCGAGGCTTGCTTGCCATCAACGCTCGTGTAGTGCGCGCCGTCCATCGCCACGAAATGCTCCAGATCAACCCGTTGCAGCGCAGCCGGCGACACCGACTTCGCTGGCGAAGGCGTTTTGCCACCGGCAACCATGTCGGTGTCCGTTGCCGCAGCTGACGAGGGCAGGAGTGTGGCAATTAAATGCCCGGCTTTGAATGTCTGTCGCGAATCGCTGGCAACGACGTTCCCGTCCGCCTGCGCCTGACGGACAAACAGCCGCCCGTTGGTATCAGCCTGGGTTGAAACCATCAGTTGATCAGCGGAGATCGTTTGCTGAACCTGTTGCTCGTTGAGAATCTGACACCACGCCTGACCGGTGGCGGTGAGTTGCTTGAGCTGCATCCGCTCGACAGAAGGTGCGGTTGGCGACTGAGCGTGATCAGGCACTGCATTATCAATCGGGTCTGCCCCATCATCCATCAGCATATCAAGACGGTCAGCCTTGAGTTTGACCAGTGGATGATCCACATCGACCTGGCCGACCAGTTCGATACGTCGGGCTACCAGCGATTCAAGCCTGCCGTCAGCCAAATGCAAGATGCACTGCTGATTCCAGCGGGCGGATAGAACCTGGGATTGGGCGACCGTGGCTGAGCGAATCGGCAGGAGGGCGCGGCTGGGGCCGCTGAATGTAACCGTGCGATTGGGCAACGAGTAGAGCAACGACCGGCTTTCAACGGTTGCGCCCTTGCCATCATCCATCACCAGCGGATAAATATCCGAGGCATCGAGTGACAATTGTTCCGCCGAGGTATCGTAGGTCATGGAACGCGCCTGGAGGCGGGCGGTTTCCTGAAATAGTTGCAGGGGCGAACCAACCATATGGATGTTGGCCGCACCGGCGGCAGGCTGCGGCGCATTCTCGGGTAAAATCTCGACGGTCAGCGGCCCGGTCCACAAGATCGTAATGGGCTGTGTTTCGGTTGTTGGTTCATCCGCTGACGGCGATGAGGGTGGCACTGGCGAGATTGCGCCGGCGCGTGTTGCTGGCGCAGCGGCTGGTGCCGCAGTCGATTCTGCAGCAGGCTGCGTCGCGGTTTTCTCGTTCGTCAGCGCTTGACGGGCATGCCCCAGATTAAAATCAACGAATAGTTCATCAGCCCGTGCCGTTTCCACCTGGCTGCGCAGAATGCGCACATTTTCCGTAAAGGTTGCGCGGTAGGCCGGCGCAGCTTGAGGAACATCGGTTTGCTGTTGCTGATCGGCAGCAATCGCGTCACCCATTGCGCGACCGGCAGCAATAGAATGATCCGCGACCGCCAGTTGAATGGCCGGGCGGTTGTTGCCAGCGGTGCCAGAGGCGGTCGGGCTGTCAGAAGCGGAGAACTGAACCGGCAAAGCCGACGCTGAGACCTCCCGGGTTTGGTGGCTGATTGACGTGCGCTGAAGAACCTGGGGATTTTTAATAACCAGCCGGTCACCATGCGCAATTTCCAGAAAATCGAGCTGCCGATCTTTTTCGTTCCAGCGGAGGGTCAGCCCCTGGCCGGAAAAATCATAATCCCGACCTGTCACAACCACCGGCACGCGATCCGCCGAAACAGCGCGCGAATCAATTTCAGTGTCACTGGTAAAAATACGGGCTGTCTCATTGTCAAAAGCAGCGTTATCCATTGTCAGGCGCAAAATCTGGGTGGGATTTTCGGGCGAATCCTGATCCAGCGCCTGTTGCGAGTCGAACAGATCGATGCGCACATCATGCAGCTCGCCGCGGGTGGGTGCCTGGTTGGCGCTGCCGAGATTGCGCGGATTTTCACCGGGCTGAGGCAATCGCGACATCGCAACAATGCCATCGCGACCACTGACACGCAGGCGTTGACCGTTGGACATGAAAAAAACCGCCTGAGGGTCGGCCACATGAACGCGCCCATCTTTGCGGGGATCATAGCGCGAAGCGCGAAACCGCGAGATGACACGCCATTTTTGATCGCGCATCTCGACCCAGGCGGATTCGCCGCTGCCAATCAGCGTCTGCGGATCATCCGGCGGAGCAATCAGCGGATCATCGCTGAGGCTCGTCGGCGGTTTCACCACGACCGGGCTGGTCTGCAGCATCGTATAGCCGAAGAACAGGCCGATGAGCAGTGCCAAAGTACCGACAATAAGCAGCGATGAACGCAATGATGATTTTCCCTAATGCCCGCAGCGGCGAGATCAATCGGCCACCGGCGGAAACGATCAATTCACCCACACAAACTATTCCAGCTCTGTCTGCAAAACGGTTTGCGTCTGTTGCTGACGATATTGGTTCAAACGTGCCATCAATTCCGGTCGCGCCAGGGCCAGAATCGCAACCGCCATCAGCGCCGCGTTGATCGCGCCAGCTTTGCCAATGGCCAAAGTGCCCACCGGCACGCCGGCCGGCATCTGAACGATGCTCAACAAAGAGTCCATCCCATTGAGCGCATGCGACTGCACGGGCACGCCCAACACAGGCAGCGGTGTCTGGGCAGCGCACATTCCCGGAAGGTGGGCTGCCCCACCGGCACCGGCGATAATCACCTGCACACCGCGCTGCTGGGCTTGGCGCGAAAACTCCGCCAGCCTGTCAGGAGTACGATGCGCTGAAACAATTTTTGTTTCATGCGGAACCTCAAACTGCTCCAGCATCTGGGCGGCATGACGCATTGTCTCCCAGTCGCTCTTGGAACCCATGATCACAGCCACCAGCGGTTTAGCGGTTTGCTCTGCCATAATGACGTTTTATCCGTAAGGCCATCAACGAGCAAACGCCCGCAAGCTCCTCCAGCCTTGCGGGCGTTAAGATCAAAGCACAATTATTGGAACAGTGCGTCAGCCTGGGAGGGGTTTCAAGGAACCATGGGGCAACCATTAACGGTTGTTTCCGGCACTTGAACATCGCTGTAGTTCAGCGTGGCATCAATCGCCAACTGAAGATAGTTCCTGCGGACATTGACATTCTGCCGGTCATCGTCAAGCGCACCCGCATAGCGCAACACGCCATGACGGCCGACCACATAAAATGCAGGGGTCTGGGTTACGCCAAAGGAGTGGGCAACCTGGCTGGCTGGGTCAAGCAGTGTTGGAAACCTCTGGTCGAGCAGGCGGCGCTGAACACGCAGTTCGGTCAAAAAGGCTGGGTCGATCACCTTTGAACCTGACACGATCGACACGAATTGAACTGGTTTATCGGCAAAAGTGCTGACCAGTTGATTGATCCGTGTGTTGTAGAGATTGGTTACAGGGCAGCGTGGATCTGTGAACATCACCACAACCACCTGATCACGAAAATCCTTCAGGTGAACGACATCGCCATCAAGATTATTCAGGCTGAAGTCGCGGACTACCGCCTGGATCTGAGCCGATGGATAGGTGACTGACATCGAACGCGCTGCCAGCACGCTAATAAATGACGTTATCGCGATGGCTGTCAGGGTTAGACCTGCAAATGCAGAGAGTTTTCGGGCCGTCATGCATTTCCTTTCTCCTTCTCTCGCACTCACGGACATGGTCAAATCAACCGTGCCTTAAAACGACACCAGTCAATTCAATCTGGGCTAATCATACTCCAAAAATCAGAATAGACAAGAAAAATTATTTTTTATGTCAAATCACCCCAGAAACACCTCGAATTTCTCCTGTTTTTCTTGTTTTTATCGATATTAACCGCTGTTGAATGTCAGTGAGGCACTTGATCTGTATTGAACGGAATCAGGAGAATCTTCGCGGTATTTTCGACCGTTTATTGACCATCGATGGTGCGCACCAGCTCGACCAGATAATCCAGCCCTGGCGTGGCAGCTTTCGCTGCGGCGGCGGCGCGGGCTGGGGCGGCCAGAATCGCTTCGATTTCCATGGGTCGGCCGAGCTGGCGATCAACCTGCATGCTGGTGCGATAGGCGGCCATTTGCCGTGTTTTTTCGATCTGCTGATCGATCATTGCCACCGGAAGCGGCAAATTCAAAGCGCCCGCTGCATCGATCACTTCCTGCATCAACTGACGGACCAACTTTTCACCCGCCGGGCTGGCCAGAAGGCGATCCGTGGTTAAATCCAACGCTGCGCCAAGGCCATTGAACGGCACGTTCCAGACCAATTTTTCCCATCGTCCCAGCTCGAGATTCTCAATCGCCTGGCAGGGAACCTGACTTTGGTTGAACAGGCCCGCCAGCCAGCGTGAATAATCCGGTTGGTGCGGGACATACTGACCCAGACGAATCAAACCGTGGGCACTGTGATGAATCTGACCGCCCGGCAGGCGATTGCAACAAATAAACGCCAGTCCGCCATAGACACGCGCCCCACCAAACGCATCAGCCAGTATCTGTTCATTTCCCAAGCCGTTTTGCAGCGTGAGGATCAGGCTGGTCGGGTGCAGCAAGGGGGCGACCAGCTCAGGCAGGCGATGATTGGCGGTGGTCTTGAGGGTGACGATCACCACGTCAGCCGGGGGCATGACAGCCGGATCGCTGTAGACCTGCAACTGCTGCGGCGACAACGAAAAATCGCCGGCATGGCTGGCGATATGCCAGCCGTGCTCGCGCACCTGGTCATAATCGCTGCGCAACAGGAAGTGGACATCCTGACCATGTTGAGCCAGACGGCCGCCGTAGTAGGCGCCGATGGCGCCGGCGCCGACAATCGCAATCACCGGTCGGCGGGCAAAAGAGGGTGTCGGCACGGGCGCTTCCATAAACAGACAATATCGCTCGCTGGTCAGTGTATCAATTCATCGCGATCATCGTGGGGACGGCACCATCATTGCAGCGACGAAAATTTAACACTGGACAATTCTTGCGCGATACTGTTCACTTTTACTGGACAGTATTTACTAAATGCAATGTATAACTATACTTGGTATCAGCTCATTTAACTCGGGAAAGGAGATCCGTCTATGGCGGATGAACGGATGACCTTATCAGGCATCAACTGGCGTCAGACTTTTACTTTTACCCATCTGTTTCGTGCCTTCAGGGTGGCAATTCACCCCTCGAAACTGATTCTTGGGTTGCTGCTTTTACTGGCAGTCTACTTCGGTGGCCGCGTGCTGGATTGCATCTGGCCGGACAAGTATTCAGCCACCACTGCCGAAGTCAGCCGCTATGCGATGCTGATGGGCCAGCCCGAAACCAGCAAACAACTGGACGCGCAGCGCCAAATCGATCGCAAGATGGTGGCTGATCGCTATCTGAGTCTGTTGCTGCAGTACAAGGTTTATGAATCGCCCAGCGAAGACGCGCGAAAAGCAGCGGATCGTGGTGAGCGTTATTCGGAACTCAAGGGCAAGATCAAGCTCACCCTGGCAGATCATCTCAAATCAGCTCAGGAGCAGTACGAAAAAGATCAGTCTGCCGCCAAGGATAAAAGCGGCGATGAAAAGAAAAACCTCCTGAAGCAGGCGCAGGATCGTCATGACACCGCCATCAAGGGCATCTATGCCGGTGCCCTGTCGGATCTGGACAGCATCAAGGCGATCAGCGGCCAGGGTCTGTTCATCACGTTCTTCAAATACGAGATCACCCAGGTGGACAACCTCGTGGGTAATGTGATGGACTGGAACTGGGCGCTTAATGGCGGAATTCTGGGCAACGTCTACAACTTCGTCGCGGTTGGCCCGTCGTGGCTGTTGATGATCCACCCGGTCTACTTCGTCATTTTCTTTGTTTATTTTCTGATTGTCTGGGCCATTTTCGGCGGTGCCATCACCCGTATTGCTGCGGTGCATGTTGCCCGTGATGAAAAAATATCCGTACGGGCAGCGCTGAAATTCTCGCTCAGCAAACTGTTGAGTTTTGTGTTTGCTCCGATCATCCCGCTTTTGATTATCGTGGGTATCGGCGTTGCGGTATTTGTGCTGGGACTGGTCGGAAGCATTCCCTTCATCGGGCCGATCATCCTGGGATTGTTTTTCTTCCTGGCGCTGGCCGCCGGTTTTATCATGACCCTGGTGCTGCTGGGGTTGATTGGCGGATTCAATCTGATGTATCCGACCATCGCCGTGGAAGGCTCGGACAGTTTCGACGCCATCAGCCGCAGCTTCAGCTATCTCTATGCCCGTCCGTGGCGCATGGCGCTGTACACCGCGGTGGCGCTGGTTTACGGAGCTGTCACTTATCTGTTCGTGCGATCGTTTATTTTCCTGACGCTGCTGTTGTCGCACCGATTCATCGACTGCGGTCTGTTCAAGACCGCGTACAATGGTCGCGACGCCTGGCTGGAAATGTGGCCCAAGCCAACCTGGGCGAACCTGCCGTATGATTTCAGCACCCTGACCCTGGGTGCCGGTGAAGCAACCGGGGCATGGATGGTCGCGATCTGGAATTATCTGCTCATCGCCCTGCTGGGCGCCTTTGCCATCGCTTTCTACTTCTCAGCCAACACCATCATTTATTACCTGATGCGGCGTGAGGTCGATAACACGGAAATGGATGATGTCTACGTCGAGCAGGTGGACGATGATTTCACCGACATCGCCCCGGCCAGCGCTGAACCGTCGCCGGCCAGTTCGTCGATTGCATCCGACGCCCCGGCGTCTGGATCAGCCAATCAGGCGCATGTCGATACGACACAGGCTCCGCCGACCAGTGAGGGTTCGCCGCCTGATGAAAATCCACCGGCTTCTTCGGAGCAGTCGCAAAATCCATAGTTCCGGTGTGACATTTACTTACGGCTTGGCTGATTGGTTGCATGGCCAGTCAGTCAAGCCGCAAGTGTGTCTTGGCAGTATTGCAGCACTATGACCCCAACCGACCAATGTGAATCCGACGGCCGATTTTTCCCATCTTCTACCGCATGCCGGCAAACCGCCGCAGCCTGATAATGCGCTGGTCCGATTGGAAGATGGTCTGGATCGAAGCTGGTATCGATTAAAATGCGTTGTTGGTCAGGGTGCTGCCAAACAGATCAGGGCATTCACCGGTTATGGCAATGCCCAGGCGGCTTGGATTGGCGGGCGGGTCTTGTCCGATCAACTGCGCCTGCCGCGCAATGCCGTAAATCACTGGTGGGCCAATCTCATGTCCACCTGGCAGCGTTGTGTGACGGCAGAAGTTCCCAATGTTCCCGTCCAATGCACCTGGGGCAGCCAGACGATCCAGATCGCCACGGACAGAGAGGGATATTTCAACGTCGTTTTCGAGCCTGCCACCCCACCAGCATCGGGCTGGCATGATGTGCAGATCAAATGCGGGACAGTCAGCGCCACGGGTCATATCCTGATCCCGTCGCCAACAGCGCGTTTCGGTGTGATCAGTGATATGGACGACACGGTCATCCATACCCACCTGGCTGATCCACTGGTTGCACTGGGGTTGACCGTGCTGGCCAATGCCCGCACGCGCCAGCCGCTGGAGGCCGTTGCGCGGTTGTACCACGCCTTTGAAAATGGCGGGACTAAAACAACCAACGCCCAACGCAATCCGATTTTTTATGTTTCCAGCTCCTCGTGGAATCTTCACAACCTGCTGCAGGCGTTTCTTCAGTTCAACGACATTCCTGCCGGCCCGTTGATTTTGCGCGATATTGGTCTGGCCCGCCGGCTGACCCGCGCCCGCAGCCACTGGCAGAAACTGGAAAACACCTCGCGCATTCTGGCTGCCTACCCACACCTGCCTTTTATTCTCATTGGCGATTCCGGTCAGCAGGACGCCCGGATTTATCACGAAGTCGTTCGTACGCATCGAGGCCGAATCGCCGCCGTTTATATCCGTAATATCGAACCGCACCGCGTCCACAAGCGCGATGAGCGTGTCCTTGCCATTGCCCGCCAGGTTCAGGCGCTGGACGTACCCATGCGGTTGGTCAGTGACAGCCGTGAAATTGCGGAACATGCCATTTCGCTGGGGCTGATCAATAGTTGGTAAGGCGCCGGGCACTAGAGTTAACATAACCAGCCAATCCGCCATGCGCGAACCATCCGCTCAGCCTGCAGGCATCCGGCAACAACTCTGGCGACGGCCAGCCATCGGCGTTGCGCTAGCCTATATCGTGGGTATCGCGCTTCACACCAGTACGGTGCATCAACCGTGGTTATGGATCAGTATCGCCAGTGCGCTACTGGCAGGGGCAATCGTGCTGCATCGGCACACCCGATCCGCCACGATCCTGCTGGGCATGACGATGGTTATTCTGGGGATGCTTCACGCCCAGTTGCGCGACTACGCATTCGACCAGGACGACATCGCCCAGTACACCAGCCCAACGCCAACACTCGTCAACGTGGAAATGCGCATCGATGATCCGCCGCGTAATCTGAGTGGCGCGTTTGAGCTGTTCTGGCCGCTTCCACCCCGGCAGGTTTTTCGTGCTTCGGTTCAACGGGTGGAGTTGAAGACGGGATGGCAGGCAACCGGCGGTAAAATAGCGGTGCAGGTTACGCCACCGCATCCTTCACTTGGCGCCGGTCAGATCGTGCGCGCCACCGGAATGATCCAGCGCCCAGCTTCGGCGATGAACGCCGGTGGATTTGACTGGGCGAATTATTACCGTCAGCAGCGCATCCTGACCACGTTGCAAATCCGCGCGCCAGCGGGTGTGACCATCCTGCATGAAGGCGGCTTTTCTTTTCTGGATTATTTGCGCCGCCGGGCGCGCAATGCGCTGGCGATGGGGTTTGAGCAGGATCATTCGCTCGATCACGCCCTGCTGGGCGCGCTGCTGCTGGGTGATGCTGATCCGGAGTTGCGCGATATACAGGAGCAGTTTCGCCGCACTGGTACCAGCCATCATCTGGCGATTTCCGGTATGCACGTGGCGGTGCTGGGTGGATTTATTCTGCTGCTGTGTCGCCTGCTGGGCTTATCGCCGCGCATCGCCGCGCTAATCACCGGTGGATTTATTCTGCTGTACGGAACGGTGACGCTCCCCTCGCCGCCGGTGGTGCGGGCGGTGCTGCTGTGCCTGTCGGTCGGTATTGGCCTGGCTGCCCGCCGATCGATCGACATGCTGCAGCTTCTGGCGCTCAGTGCCCTGGCCATGTTGATCTATCAACCGCTGGACCTGTTCAACGCCGGCTTTCAACTTTCCTTCGGCACGGTGCTCGGTTTGATCCTTTTGACCGGCCCGGTAACGGAAGTTTTTCAGCACCACGATCCATTGGATGTGACCATCGTGCCCAGAACCGGCAGCCAGATGGCAATCATCCGGCGCGCAACCATCAATTACATGCAACTGATTTTCGCCGGCGCCCTGACGGCATGGCTGGTTTCGCTGCCGATGGTTTCGTATCACTTTGATCGTCTGAATCCGTGGGCGGTCATCGGTTCGATCGTGCTGGCTCCGCTGGTTTTTCTATCCCTGCTGGGCGGGTTGTTCAAGGTGATCCTCTCATTGCTCCTGCCGAGTTTGGCCGGCGTCTGGGCAGATATCGCCACCTGGCCGATTGCACTGATGCGCCACACGGTTGACCTGCTGGAAAAACTCCCCAACAGTGACCTGCCGCTGCCGGCTCCTTCGGTTTTGTTCATCGTCATTTACTATCTAGCGATGTTGCTTCCCCTGCGCGTCGCGTCCATCCGTGACCGTCTGCCCGCCTGGGCCAGGCTGGTCCCCATCCTGATCTGCCTGATCCTTTTATGCCTGCCCGCATTTCGGCGCTGAATAGACCGTCGGCCACCCGTGGCACGATTGCGCTGCGCTATTGATGGCGATTGGATTACCCGGCTGGCGATATGACAGGCTTTGCCAGTCCCACCACCTTGCAACTGGACAAGCTGCACGAATAACGGCAACTTATTGCTGGTGCAGAACTGGAAGCAGTCAATTGCGCGCCGGGGCCGGGTTATTGCATGGACCGCAGTGGCTGTCGCTTTTTTTGTCGTGGCGTTCCTTGTTCGTTTTGATGATCTGCACCGCAGCGACACTACCGATCAGGTGCGCGTTACCATCCTGCCGATCGGTGCCGGAAGCTGCGCGGTTATTGAGCTGCCTGGCCGCCGGGTCTACATCATCGACGCGGGATCATCATCGCTGCCTGATCCATTTGGACGCAGCATTGAACCTTTTTTGCGCAGCCGCGGTATTCGGCATATCGACGGATTATTTTTATCACACGCCGATTATGACCACTTCAGCGCAGCGACTGATCTGCTTGCCCACTACACCGTCAGCAACGTTTATCTGGCTCGCCAGTTTTTCGACAGCACCACAGCCACACCGGCAGTCAGCCGTCTGATGGGCCGCCTGAACAAAAACGGCCCTGTTCCGCACATTGTCAGCGCTGGTCAAAATTTTGTGCTGACAGCCAATACACAGCTGAACGTACTCTGGCCGGATCCCAGATTCACCGCCAGCGCCAACGATACATCGCTGGTACTGCGCCTGGAACATCATCACCAGCGGGTGCTGTTTACCGGTGATATTGAAGCTGCAGCCCAGCGGCAACTACTCGATAATGCCGCTGATCTTCAGGCTCAGATTCTGATCGCTCCGCATCATGGCAGCAGCACCAGGACCACGGCTGAATTTGTGGCAGCGGTGAACCCGCAGCAGATCGTTTCCTCCAACGGGCGAAGATTGACGCAGCACCAGCGCGATTTTGATGATCTGGTGACCGTGCCGCATCTGCGCACCAGTCAAGTCGGCGCCATCACCATCACGCTTGGCCCGGCGGAGCAGTTCAACGTCACCAGTTATCTGCCGGTTGATCCGCTGGATGAATAACCCCAAAAAAGTCGCACGCCGGACAGGTCGTCTGTCCGGCGCGCGTTTGGGATCACATCAAATCTTTCGATTTGAATATTCACTTTTCGTCTGAATCAGTCCAGATTCATGCTCATCAGGAATTGGGCATTGCTGGGAACCTTTTCCAGCCTGCCCTTGAGCAGCTCAATTGCCTCGACCGGATTCATATCCGACAGCACCCGGCGCAGACGATACACCAGCTCCAGCTCCTTGGGGTCAAGCAGCAACTCTTCGCGCCGCGTACCGGAGCTGTTGATGTCGATCGACGGATAAATTCGACGATCCACCAGGCGCCGATCCAGATGAAGCTCAGCATTGCCCGTTCCCTTGAACTCCTCAAAGATCACTTCATCCATCTTGGAACCGGTATCCACCAGGGCGGTACCCAGGATTGTCAGCGAACCGCCGCTTTCGATCTGGCGGGCAGCGCCGAAGAACCGCTTGGGTTTCTGCAGGGCATTGGCATCGACACCGCCGGACAGAATCTTGCCCGAATGCGGCACTTCCGCGTTATACGCGCGGGCCAGACGGGTGATGGAATCCAGCAGGATCACCACATCCTTGCCAAACTCGACATAGCGCTTGGCTTTTTCGATCACCATTTCAGCGATCTGCACGTGGCGGCTGGTCGGCTCGTCAAAGGTGGAGCTGACCACTTCGCCCTGCGTGTTGCGCTTCATGTCGGTCACTTCTTCGGGGCGCTCGTCGATCAGCAGGATGATCAACACCACATCAGGATGATTTTTGCTGATGGAATTGGCGATTTTCTGCAGCAGCACGGTTTTGCCGGTGCGCGGGGGAGCGACGATCAACATACGCTGACCCATGCCGATCGGGGTCACCAGATCGACGATCCGCATATTCAATTCCTTGGGATCGGTCTCCAGAATCAACCGGCGGTTGGGGTGCAGCGGCGTCAGGTCTTCAAAATTATTGGTGTCGGTAATGCGCTCAGGGTCTTCACCATTGATCGCCTCGACGCGTAAAAGGGCGAAATAACGTTCGGATTCCTTGGGCGGGCGAATCTGCCCCTGAACCACATGGCCATTGCGCAGGCCAAAACGGCGGATCTGACTGGGGCTGATATAGATATCATCCGGCCCGGGCAGATAGTTCACCTCGGGGCTGCGCAAAAATCCAAACCCATCGGGCAGGATTTCCAGGACACCTTCACCATACATCAAACCATTCTGACGGATGCGTGCCCGCAGGATATTAAACAGCAGATCCTGCTTCTTCATCCCGATGTAATCGAGAATGTTCTCTTCCCTGGCGATTTCATGCAGTTGCTGAATATCCATCTGCTGCAGGTCTTTAATAAACAGCTTGCCGCCTTTGACCTGCTCATATTTGGCGTTGGTTTCAGCATCGAACGCACTGACATCCTGGCCGGTTGCCACCGGCGCCTCCGCGGCCGTTGTTGCCGGGGGGCTTTCAGGCGCTGTCTCAACAGCACTGGACGCCTCGGCAGCGCGTTCATGGTCGTGGGATGATTCACTCGGGCTGCCACTGGCAGCGCGACGGGTACGGGGTGTGGACTTAGCCATTTTGGCTGGAGCCTCCAAAAGAAAAAAGGGGTGAAAAAATTCTCGTGTCTCCCTGACTCGCCAGTCACACTGCAGTTTGGGTTGGCTGGGTTTCGGTTTATTCGGCGATGGTGTTTGTTGGTCACAATGCGCTGATTGCCGAGGCCAGAACTTGCTGCACCTTCACTTGATGCTGCAAACTACCGTGATTCTGTGAGACATGGGACTTCAATTCGATTATTTACGATTATACCGCTGGACAGATCGGAACAGTTCGATCCAGGAAGAAAATGTTACATTTTCTCGCTTGTTAATTCAGTGACAGGCTGAACCATTTCCCATGAAGCCGTCAACACCGCTCTGCCGGGCGGGCCGCTGAGCAGCACGATCATACAATCGATCGTGCAACGCGGATACTGGAATATTACAGGATTTTCCCAACTTGCAACAGGCTAAATCGCCCGTGCCCGATGTTTGTTGATTATTTTTCCAGCCGTCCCGCCTTGGAAGCGAGAATATGAAAAAATAGCTGGCGTACCTGCCGTCCAACAGATTCATCATCGGTGTTGGTGAGAATATATTCGGATAATTTTTGCTTTCTGTCCAGTGGCAACTGCATATTTTCCCGTCGCGTCAGTTCCTGTTCGTTCCAACCGCGACTTTCGGCCACACGCCGGCGGCGAATTTCCACCGGTGTATCGACAAAAATGACCGCATCGCACTGCTGGTTCAATCCCGTTTCAAACAGCAGCGGTATATCCCAGACATACGCCAGAACGCGTGAATCATCGGCTGCCTGCTGCATGGCCTGTTGGCGCAACCGGGCAACATACGGATGCAACAACCCTTCCAGCTTCTGCTTATCCTGTTGATCGTTAAAAATCCGGCTGGCCACGAACTGCCGATCCACCGAACCATCCGCCTGTAGCGCCTGCTGGCCCCACCACTGGCGCAACTGCTCAAGAATCGCGGGGTCACGGTACGCCTGATCGACCTGATCATCCGCATTGATCACCAGACAGCCCAGCTCGCCGAAAATGCGCGCAATGTGACTTTTGCCGCTGCCGATTCCCCCTGCCATACCGATGATGGGCTTGCCTTGGTACACGAACCTTATCATACCTTGTGCATGATCTGTTGGCGCAATTGGAGCAAGTTCATTACACAGGCTACCATGATGCCAGCCCGCGCAATTGACCACAATGGCTGATTCTTCATCAATATTATCCTACGCCCGGCCGTCTTCGGCTGATCCGCGCCTGCGCCGCTGGGGGGTGGCCAGTTTGATCATCGGGTTCTCCTCCCTCATGCTGACACTGGCTGGTTCCGCGCTGATCTGGACCCGATTTTGGTCGGTCTATCAGCTCGGTGCCTCACAGACGCAGCCGTGGAAAGCCATGCTCTACAGCCGCCCGGCACGACTTCAACAACCCAATTTGATACTGACGATCATCGTTACCGCGCTTCTGGTTTTGGCGCTGCTGCTGAGTCTGCGCCTGTTGATTCTGGCAGCGCGTCTATTGCGCGGGCGATCGCCATTGGACGGCCTGCCAATCTGGGCGAGATGGCGCGTAATCCTGTCGCTGCTGATTCCGATTCCGGCCTTTTTACTCGGCCAGAATCTCGATCAGATTCATGCACAATATCCATTCAGCCCCCCTGACATCAATTCAGTGATGGTGGTCGGGTGGCTGTTGACGGGTCTGGCGTGGGCGGAATTGATTCTGCCCGTTATCATCTGGCGTAAAATTCGTCGATAATCGACAACTGACGATCATCAACGGTCAGCCCCTGCTCAACACGCAGCGGCTGACAAAAGGCAGTCCGACCATGAGCAATTCTCCACCGCGCATCGGCATTTCCACGGATTACATCAGCACCAAACGATGCTACAGCCTCGGTTTTGATTATGTGCGCGCGGTGTTGCGGGCTGGCGGCCTGCCGCTGCTCATCCCCTTTCAGATACCACTGGAGCAGATCGGTTCGGTGCTGGATTCATTGGATGGCATTATCATTTCCGGTGGGGATGATGCTGATCCTGCGCGTTGGGGTGAAGCACGCCACCCAGCGGCTGTACCTCTGGACCCCGACCGTGAGCGCTTCGATCTGGCCCTGTTGGAACAGGCGCAAAAAAGAACCATGCCCATTCTGGGTATCTGTCTCGGCAGCCAGTTGATCAACATCCAGCGCGGCGGTTCATTGGTGCAGTATCTGCCGGATATCGCCACCAGGGGCTCGCTGGAACATCGCACGTTGACCGACCCGACTCGCCATGAGGTGCGTCTGGTTGATGGTTCCAGATTAGCCGGTGTCATGGGTTGTGTGACCTGTTCGGTCAACACCCGTCACAAACAAGCGATTAGCACGCCCGGGCGTGGTCTGAAGGTGGTGGCCACCGCGACCGACAACGTTATCGAAGCTGTTGAAGACCCGGATTACCCCTTTCTGCTGGCGGTGCAGTGGCATCCGGAAAATCTGACCGATGAACCGCCCCACCTGCGCCTGTTTCATGCCCTGGTGCAGGCGGCTGGCCAGCGCGGGTAATAAATCGGCGATACGCTGAATCATCACCTCCATCAATGGGCGGCCAAATTGTGGCAGGGAGTACCCCAGGACAAACGCAAGTAGGTGTCCGATAGGCAATCTCTTTACGAGCCGCGACCGTAAGAGAGCGGTTTTTGAGCCGATCACCGCTCCCTGACGGTCGCGGCTCGTTAATACATCGACCATCGCGGGCTACTTGCGTTCGCCCTGGGAGAGTACCCTGCGCCGGCGGAGGAGTTTGCCACCTGGTCTCATCTGGCGCATTAACCGGCTTGAATTGTGGCAATCCGGGATTAACCGTTAAGATACTTTTCCTCGTTCACGGATGAAAAGTCAGTCTTTGCGCTGGCAAGCGGGCCAACAAACAGAAATTATCGGAGATTCAAGAGGATGAAAGATACCATCAAGCGTTCAGGCGTTGTGCTGATTTTGACTCTGGCCAGCGCAGCAACCGTGTCGCTGGGGCAGGATGCGCCGACGGAACCGACGACTGAAGCGGTAACGCCGGTGGACCAAACTGACGCCAGCCAAGCGCCGGCGCAAGGGACACAAGCCGAGCCGCAAGCCCATTTTTCGCGCTCAGCCGAAGGGGAAATCCTCTTTCAGGAAACGCAGGGTAAATATTATCGCAATGATCTGGCTGGGGCCGAAGCTGGTTTTAGCCAGTTGACCCAGCAGGATGGTGGCGATGTGCAGGCGTGGTATTTTCTGGGGCTGGCGCAACTGGATCAGGGCAAATACAACGATTCGGTCGCTTCGTTCGATCAGGCGCTGCGTCTTGATCCCACGCTGACGGAAGTTCATGCTGCCCGCGCCAAGGCGCACATCGCGCTGCAGCAGTATGATCTGGCGGGGAACGATATTGCTGAATTTGAAAATGACCCCGCCTGGCAGGCGCAGGCGGCTTATCTGAAGGGTCAGATTTATTACGCCCGCGGCGATCTGGATCAGGCTGCCCGCTCTTTTGAAGTTGCGCGAAAGGCTGGCGGCGTTGAGGAGGAGTCAGCCGAGTTTTACCAGGGTCTGACCTACCTGCGCATGCGTGACCTCGTGCGTGCCCGCAGCATCTACCGTGAAGCGGGGCTGGGCGGGGCGGATCGTGATCCGACGGTGGCAGCGGCGTCGCGCCAGTTGGATGATGTGCTGGCGTCCCAGCAGCGCAGCAGCCGCCCGTGGGAACTGCAGATCACCACCGGTTACGAATATGACACCAACGTGCTGCTGATCGGTTCCAACATTGCGCTGCCGACGGAAATTTCCAACCGGGAGGATGGGCGTTTTGTGCTCCAACCCCGCGGCAGTTACAGCTTCTATCGCAAACCCAACATCGACGTTGGCGTTGAAGCCAACGGTTATTTCACGTTTCAGCAGGATATTACCTCGTTTGATATTTCCAGCTACCAGATCGGCCCGTATGTCAATTACAAGCTGGCTGAGAACCTGCACGCCAGCGCCCGTTATGGTTTCAACTACGTTGAGTTTGGACATGAAAAATATCTGACGCGCCACCTGATCACCCCGCAATTGACGCTGATCAACCCCAAGGGGGGTTATACCTCAGCCTATTTTCAGTATCAACTCAATGATTTCGCCACTGAATATGACGATCCGCTCAAGACATTTGATCGCGACGGCAACAGCTATGTGCTGGGTCTTGTGCAGGGCATTCCCGTGCCGTCACTGTTTGATGCGCAGCAGAAGGCGAATATCGACCTGAGTTATCGCGTAACGTATCAGGACACGCAGGGTCAGGAATATCAGGGCATCTTGCAGACGCTGGGCGTGGCTTATTACACGCCCCTGCCCTTCTGGAATCTGCGCCTGGATCTGGGCGGTACACTGACGTACGAAGCGTATCGCAATCCCAGCCAGTTTGACGATCCGGGCAATCGGTCGCGGCGGCGTGATCTGGAATATGTGCTATCAATCGGCGTAACCCACAAAATCAACGATAAAGCATCATTGCGGGTGGATTACGCGTATACCAATCATAATTCCAATATTGAAATGACGGGTTCCGGTGATCCGTTTGACTATAATCGCAGTATCGTGGGTGTACGATTTATCTACACCTTTTAGCTTTACCGCTTTGCTCACCCACTGGGATAAGCGGAGCAAGACGTAAAATTATTAAAGTTGTCTGGAAAAATGAATTTTCTTATCCTGTCAACCATAATGGCCAAACCAAATGCCGGTTCGTGCTGTCTACTTCAACAGAAGCAGCACGCGCCAGCGGTGCGCGCCAGTGCGCCAGCAGGCTGTTTTGACATGGGAGTGTCGCCATGAATCGTATCGCCAAATGGTCGGTCCGTACCGCCCTGGTACTCGCAACTGCGGCTCCTGCAACACTTTACGCAGCGTCGAATCAGCCCATCGGGCGCGTTACCGCTGCGTTCGGTTCGGGAAGTATCTTCGCCGAAGAACAAGCCCGACCAGCCGATCTGCACGCGCTGGTCAACAATAATGAACTGATTACCACCGGTCAGGGAGGGCTATCGATTCTGCTGGCCAGCCGCATCGTCCTGAAAATCGACTCCCATAGTGCGGTGCGCATCTGGGAAGGAACCGGCCAGACCAATATCCAGGTTGATTATGGTACGGCGCATGTATTTGTTGGTCGTCGGGCAGTTACCAATGGGGTTGTGCAGGTACATGACGGTAATGCGGTAATCGAAGCGACGACTGCGGTTTTCCTGGTCAGCTATGATCCGGACTCGCGTAAGAGCTATTACGCCTGCGAAGAAAATTCCGTCCTGGTTCGGCCTCGACGCGATGGGATTCAGGCATTCACGCTGGCCAGCAATCAGCAAGCCCAGCTTGCGGCGGACCAACCGGCAGCCCAGGTGGCGGCGATCAGCGCGCACGATTTTCAGCTTCACAAGCAAAACCTTGAACGCCTCGGCCAGGTAGCCACCCAGCAAGGCGGGCAGGTGTTCCGTTTGCGTTCGCGCACACAGGACTTGCAGTCGGCGATCAATGCCTTGTCAGCCCAGGGTTGGATCGACGCCAACACGCTGGCTGCCAACTTGCGCGGTAAAACCGAACTCACCGCCTCGGGTTTAAGCTCATCGGCAGCCACAGGGCAAACCGCCAGTGATATTTCCAGCGCCCAACCCAGAACCGATTCAGATAAAAGCTCAGCAGCTCCGAACTTGAGCGTTGTTTCCCCGGTGGCATCGGTAGATTCCTCCACGTCGGTCGAAGTGGGGTTGACGGGGACCAGCGCTAATAACAGTCTTGAACTACCGACACAGGCAAGCCTTGATTTACCGGTCAGCCAGCCACCGGCAGTGGCTGGGCTTGACGTGGCGGCTGACACTGCTGCGACAAATTCTGAAATTGACCGTCAGCCTGCCGTGGAGATTCAACCATCCGTCGCCAGCATCGCCCCGCCGGTTGACGCTGCAACCCTACCGCCGGTGACCGATATCGGTTTGGCGGCTGGTGCGCAAATCCCAGTTGAAATCCCGACGGTTGCCACCCTGGAGACTTCAGCCGCGCCGGCCGTGGATGTGCCACCGGCCGCTGTTGCTGCAGTGGCGGTTAATCCTGAGATTGAAGCGCCAGTGGCTTCAGCCGGTCGGCATCCTCACAGGCCAAGCGATGCTGGTTTGCCTCTGGCAGTTAAACCTGTTGAAACCATCACCATGCCGGTTGAAACCGTGGTGCTGCCACCGCCAGTTGATCTGGGTCTGGATGCCAGCACAGCCGTTGCGCCTATCTTGGCGAGTGTTGCTCCGGTCAAGATCGAGCCAGCGGTTCAGCCGGTTGTACCACCTGCGGCCGTAGCGCCTCCGGTCGAAATCACACCGCCAGTTACAGTGGCTGCACCAACTCAAACCGTTGTCCCACCGGCTGCGGTAACACCGCCGGTTGATGTGGTTCCACCGGTTACGGTAACGCCGCCACCAACGGATATTGGCGTAACCCCGCCTCCGGTTGTGGCGCCTCCGGTGGTTGTTGCCCCGCCTGTCGTTACTCCGCCGGTTAATGTGGTTCCACCGGTTACGATAACGCCGCCACCAACGGATATTGGCGTGACCCCGCCTCCGGTTGTGGCTCCTCCGGTGGTTGTAGCCCCGCCGACCGTTACTCCGCCGGTTAATGTGGTTCCACCGGTTACGATAACACCGCCACCAACGGATATTGGCGTGACTCCGCCTCCGGTTGTGGCGCCTCCGGTGGTTGCGCCGCCGACAACGCCGCCGGTGAGTGTGGTTCCGCCCCCCGTGGTGGAAGTGCCGCCGGTCGATACGATCGTGCCGCCGGTTACACCACCGGTTACAACGCCTGATGTCACGCCACCACCGACGGACGTGATCAAATAATCAGTTGCCCGCGACAGACAAACGTGCATCCACGCGCGCTATGACGGTGGCTGATGGAGCGGCGCAATTAGCGCATGCGTGGATTGTATTGTCGCTGCCAAGCACCGCACCAATCACGGATCAGGCACGAGCAACTGAACATCGATCGCCGCAGAAGCCGTTTTGGCAATTCGTTGCCGCGGCCATATCCCTTTTCACGACAGGGGCTGTTGACCATAACTACTTGATTGGCCGAGTATTATCGTTTGTGATCCTATCGCCTATTGGATAATACTCGACAATCTGAACAGCCTGAGCGACAATATCGGACCAACGCTGGCCTATCATCTTACCAGCGTGTGGTGTGAAAAAATTGAGGTACTTGAGCCGGCCAGCCAAGGCCAGCACAAAAGTGACGTGGAACTAACAATAGCGCTTGAACAACCTGATAAGAGGCTGGCTCTGTTTGGAGCATCCGATCGGCATTTACGAATGATTCGTGACACCTTCGCGGTGCGCACGATCAACCGCGACCATGAGCTGAAACTCATTGGCGATACGCAATCGGTGAATCAGGCTGCGTTGGTTTTTGAGCAACTGCAGAGAAAATTGCGTCGCCAGGACTGGATCAGCCTCGATGAGGTTGGATCGGCGATTGCCCGCGTGATCGAACAATCGCAGGTCAGCACCAATGGCGCGATCGATATTTACGCTCGTGGCCGCTCGATTGTGCCCAAGACCGAGGGTCAACGGGCATACATCGAGGCTATTTTCGAACATGATCTGACATTCTGCACTGGCCCGGCGGGCACGGGAAAAACGTATCTGGCGGTCGCAGTGGCAGCGTCAATGCTGAAAAAGGGGACGATCAAACGCATCGTGCTGGTTCGTCCAGCCGTCGAGGCGGGCGAGCGTCTGGGCTTTTTGCCCGGTGACCTGCAAGCCAAGGTGAACCCGTATCTTCGCCCGTTGTTCGATGCCCTGCATGACATGATGGATTTCGAGCAGGTCAAACGTTTCATGGTCAATGATGTCATTGAAGTCATTCCGCTGGCGTTCATGCGCGGGCGGACCCTCAATGACAGCGCGGTCATCCTTGATGAAGCGCAAAATACAACCGTCAGCCAGATGCTGATGTTTTTGACGCGCCTGGGACACAACAGCAAAATGATCGTCACGGGCGATTCATCACAGATCGATCTGCCCGATGGAACAATCAGCGGACTGGTTGACGCGATGCGTAAATTGCGCGGCATTAAACAGATCGCGACCATCGAGCTGGATAAGGCGGACATTGTCCGTCATCGGCTGGTGCAGCATATCGTTAATGCGTATGAGCAGGCGAGTGCTGCTGGCGCTACCGGCGCAACTTCGAGCGTAACGAGCGCCCGACGACGCCGGGGCGATCCGTCGGCTTCAGCGACAGTGCCGGAAACTCGTCGGAGACTGCAACCGACAGGTCAGGCATCCGGGAGTGTCGGGTAAAAGCAATCGCGACGTTTGATGATAACAAGGTGTGGACATGAGCTGGACATCACTATTTCATCGTTCTCCTGCCAAGCGCCGGGTCAAACCGGAGGAACGCGCGCATTGGTGGACACGTCTGCAGGCTGATGGAACAGCCGGTTCACTGGGTATAGCAGCGGTGTTCTGTTTTCTGGCTGCCCTTATTTTTGTGTTGCGCGAAGAGGCGCCGGATCTGCGCGTGCATGACTGGGTGGGCCAGGATATTTACAGCCGGGTCGATTTTGTTTACCGCGATGCCGAGGTACTGGAAGATGCCCGTACCGAAGCGCGCGATCAGACGCCGCCGATCTACCAGCCGACGGATGTCTGGCAAACGCTGGAACAGGAATTGCGCGATCTGCCGGATGATATGAAAGGGCGCAAGCTCGACCAGATCGGCACGGCGCTGCAGGCGGAGTTCAGTTATGACACGCCCGCGCTGAAGACGCGGTTGAGCGAGACGGCGGTTACGGCGTTTGACCAGTCCACCAACGCCACACTGCGCAACGGTTACAACGATGGTGTGGAAAGTTTCATTCGCACGTTGCGCCCGCTGGTGGTCATCAGCGCCGAACAGCGCTCAACCGAGATGACACGCCAGGAAAATCTGCGCCTGCGCCCACCGAAGATCGTTCTGAAAGCCGATGCCAACCAGCCCAAACAGACGATTGAATTAAGTCGGGCATATCCCCAGCCGGGTAATGACCCGGACAACCGGTTGATTCTGGATGTCAAGCAGACGGCTGCCGCCAGTTTTTCCAGCGCGCTGCAGAACTCCATCGCTGCCTACACCCTGAACAAACTGCATCAGACGCCGACATACAAACTGGACACCGACGCCACCGGTCAGGCGCGGTTGCAGGCCTATCAGGCTGTTTCGCCAACGGTTGGCGATCAGACCAAGAGCACCGGTTCGCTGCTGGTATCACGTGGTCGGGCGCTGAGCGTCAAGGATTTCAAACTGCTGAAGCTGGAGAATGATGCCTACATGTCCACCCTCTCCACGCTGGCGTGGTGGCGGATGAAAATCGGGATGGTGGGTCTGGTGCTGCTGGTCACCATCGCCCTGGGTGGTTATATCAAAAGCTACCAACCGCGCATTGTGCGCAATCACGCCCGCGGCCTGGCGATCGCACTGTTGCTGCTGGCCATGCTGTTGCTGGCGCAACTGGCGGCCATTGGCAGCGGCCCGCTGTATCTGTTCGGCATTGCCCCGACCATGCTGGTGGCGTTTATCCTGGCTATTGCGTATGACAAGCGCTTTGCCATGGGGGTGGCGCTCACCCACGGCGTGCTGGTGACAACGGCCCTGGGGCAGGGAATCGGATTTTTCCTGGTGTTGTTCATCGGCATTCTCACCGCGTGCTATTTGATCGATGACATTCGCAGCCGCAGCCGCCTGATCGAAATCGGGGGCGCTTCAGCCTTGTCGATGATGGTCACAACCCTGGCTGTCGGCGTTACGCAGATTCATCCGGATCAACCCTTTACCTATGTCGGCCTGGATGTGCTGCTTGTCGGTGCAGCCGGCATTGCGGTGGGATTCTGCGCCCTGGGCATTCTACCGTTCATTGAAAAGGCATTCCGCATCACCACGGGTATGACGTTGTTGGAACTGGCTGATGCTTCCCAGCCGCTGTTGCGCCGGTTGAGCATCGAAGCGCCGGGAACCTACAACCACAGCCTGCAGGTGGCCACCCTGTCTGAAGCCGCTGCCGATGCCATCGGTGCCAATGCCCTGCTCTGCCGGGTCGGCAGCTACTATCACGACGTGGGCAAGATCAACAAGGCTGATTATTTTGTTGAGAATCAGAACGATGGTGTCAATCGCCATATCAACCTCAGCCCCAGCGTTTCGCTGCTGATCATCATCGGACATGTGAAGGACGGCATTGAGCTGGCGCGCGAATACAATCTGCCCACCGTGCTGATGCAGTTCATCCAGCAGCATCACGGCACGACGTTGGTGGAATACTTCTACCATCAGGCGGTGCAGAAGCAGGATCAAATCGCCTCGGATCAACCGCAGGTCAGCGAAACCCAGTATCGCTATCCCGGCCCCAAACCGCGCAGCCGCGAAACCGGCATTGTCATGCTGGCCGACGCCTGCGAAAGCGCCACGCGGGCCATGAACGATGTCACGCCAAATCGAATCGAATCGCTCGTACACGATATCATCCTGCGGCGGTTGCTCGACGGACAACTCGATCAGTGCGACCTGACCATGCGCGATATCCATGGAATTGAACGAGCGCTGATCAAGACGTTAATTGGCATTTATCACGGGCGCGTTCAATATCCTTCAACGACCAACCTGACTTCGGGTATCAGCGACAACACCACCAGCGAAGCGGCTGCGGTCAAAACGGCATGAACCGCCGTGCCGGTGCTTTGCGCCGGCGCGGGAGGAATGAACCGGGGAATCGTCGCGGCGCAGCCAGCACTTGGCGGATCGTGGGCAAAGCGTAGACTTGGATCATTATGCAACTGCGCCAAATCGTTGACGTTCTGGAGGAAATCGCCCCGACCCACCTGGCTGAATCGTGGGATAATGTCGGCCTGCTGGTGGGTGACCCCAGCCAGAATATCCAGCGTGTCGTGCTGACCATTGATTACACCAGCGCAGTGGCTGAAGAGACGATTGCGCTGGATTGCCAGCTTGTCATTGCGTATCACCCACCTATTTTCAACCCGATCAAGCGTCTTGTGGCGGGCGGCCTGATCTTCGACGCGGTGCGCCGCGGAATTAGTCTTTATTCGCCGCATACGGCGTTGGACATTGCCACGGGCGGCACGAATGACATGCTGGCCGATGTTCTGGGTCTGATCGACCGCCAACCGCTGCGCCGATTGGAACCGCGCAGTCGCCATTACAAGTTGGTGACGTTCGTCCCCGCGGCGCATGTCGATGCGGTCAGCCAGGCGCTATTCAATGCCGGTTGCGGACAAATCGGCGATTATTCGCAGTGCAGTTATCGATCCAACGGCACGGGTACTTTTTTTGGCAATGCCCAGACAAACCCAACCGTCGGTCAGTCAGGACAACTGGAGCATGTTGACGAAATCCGTCTGGAACTGCTCGTACCCATTCATCACATCCATGCAGCGCTTTCGGCACTGATGCAGTCGCATCCGTACGAAACGCCCGCGTACGATCTGGTGCAACTGGCGGAGGTGTCAACCGAGCTGGGCATGGGCCGGATCGGCGCGATCAAACCGCTGCCGCGACGGCAGTTGATCGAACATATCCGCCGTGAACTGGCCGTGGATCATCTGCTGGTGGCAGGGCCTTTGGATGGGCAGGCGACATCCGCGGCGTGCTGCGCCGGGGCATGTGGCAATCTGCTGGATGCAGCCATCGCCCAACGTGCTGACGTTTATCTCACGGGGGAGATGCGTCATCATGATGCACTCAAGGCTGCTGCCAGCGGGATGACCGTTGTCTGCGCTTTGCACAGTAATTCTGAGCGTCGGGTGCTCAAGCGCCTGGCTGACCGCCTGCACAATCTGTTGCCTGACGTGCAATTTCACCAAAGCAAAACCGATCACGATCCATTTACGATCGTGTAACGGTTGTCGATTGGACTCACCCCCCCACCCAGCGGGCGACGAGCGTTCTGGCCCGGGCGGGATCGCGCGTACCGGAAACAATCACCCGGCCGTCGGCAAAAATCGTGAGCATTTCCGGCGTATCATGCGGATAAAGGCGGACAAAAAAACGATCCTGCTGCACACGCCCGGCGGCCTGCAGGCTCTGCGCCAACTGCGCCAGATTCAGATGCGACGCGCAACCGGCTGAGGCATGGCTCAAACCCTGGCCCGCGGTGGACGACCGAACCTGCACCGCATCGCGTCCGCACAAGGTGGCAACTGCGCCCGCGGCTGGAGCGTTAAGAAACACAAAATCTCTTTTCCCGCAGCACGGGCAGGCGTGGCACCGGGCATCCTCAAGCGCCACTCGGCGCGCTTGTCCTTCCCATACGTCCAGCACGATCAAACCCATCTCCAGCGCGTTGGTTCCTTCAACGAGTATCCGCAAAGCCGCAGTTGATTCCCACGCGCCAACAATCGCCGCAGCCGGCCCCAACACCCCCGCCACATCACATGTCGGCAACTCGCCCGGGACTGGCGGTGTTGGGAACAAACAGCGCAGGCATGGGCCGACGCCAGGCCAGATGGGCATGACCCGCCCCTGCACCCCCACCACGCCCCCATACACCCACGGAATATTCTGCTGAACCGAAAGATCGTTGATCAGATAACGAATCTGGGCGTTGTCACTGCCATCGACAATCAAATCAATCTTTTGCCCCTCAACGCTCAGCAAATCGCGGATGTTGCCGCTATCGACATCCATCACCACCGGATCAATCACAACCTGGGAATTGATCCGCGCCAGGTGGCGGGCAGCAGCCACCGCCTTGGGCAGGGCATCACGCACATCCGTTTCATCAAACAGCACCTGTCGCTGGAGATTGGTCAGCTCGACCAGATCACGGTCAACAATACGGACAAATCCCACACCGGCGCGCACCAGTTGCTGACTGATGATCGAACCCAAAGCGCCGCAGCCGACAATCAACACGCAGCTATGCGCCAGTTTTTCCTGACCCGCCTGGCCGATCTGTGGCAGTATGGTTTGTCGCTGATAACGCTGGTCAGTCATGGTATGAATCGTTGGTTCCACTACTGATTTTACCGCCAAAACGCCTGGCGGCACTTGGCAACACGCGCCATCTTCGCATACTCTCGACGATATGAGTATCCAAGCGCCTGCTTTCGTGCCCGATGATATTCCGTCCAGCGCCCGTATTGCCATTGCCGCAGCCCGTTTCAACGAAACGATCGTCAACCAACTGCTTGATGGTTGCCGGGCGCGGTTGGGTGAACTGGGTGTTGGCCAGGAGCGCGTCGTAGTCGAGCGCGTTCCCGGCGCTTTTGAACTGCCGCTGGCTGCGCTGGCGCTGGCGGAAACGCGCCGATATGCTGCGGTGATCTGCCTGGGTGCGGTTATTCGCGGCCAGACGCCACATTTTGATTATGTTGCCGGTGAGGCTGCCCGCGGCATACAGGACGTTGCCCTGCGCACGGGTCTGCCAATTATTTTTGGCGTTTTAACCACCAACGACGAGCAACAGGCGTATGACCGTCTGGGCGGCAGTCACGGCCATGCCGGCCAGCGCGCCGCCGAGGCAGCGCTGGAAATGATCGCACTACTGCACCGGATCAAATCCTGATTGCCCCACGAGACACCGACATCATCTCACCAGTCCATTACGGCGCCCGCCCACTATAACCCGCGTCGCCGGGCCATTTCCCGGCCGATTCCCGCCAGTGCATCGGAACCGAGCACCTCGCCGGCGAGTGTAAAAACCTGCTGATCCTCCAGCTCGATGTGCTGGGCGTACAACCGCTGCAATTCCTGCAGAAGTTCGCGCAACTGCTGCAATTGATCAGCCGCCAATGTCCCTTCCTTCAGCCACTGCTCAAAAATCTGGCGAACCCGATCCAGCCCGGCGTTGGTCGTCTGATGATCCGCTTCCAACTGGTCAAGGCGGTCCATTGTGCGGGCAACGCGCTGATCGGTCTGGCTGAGCTGACGCAGACGTGGGAAAAGCGACTCCTCCTCATCGGCATTGTGGCGCGGGGCAGCATGATGAAAATAATGCAAACTCGTCTGCACGGCGCGACGATGCTCCTCATCCAGCACCTGCCCCGCCTGCCGACTCATCGCCACCTTGGTCAGAATCCCCAGAAAATTCTCGATGCGGCGATGACAATCCGACAACAACCCCAGCGGTTCATTGAAATCAGCCTGCGGTTTGGCTCCTAATTTTACGGGCATTTTTAATCATCCTCACTTTCAACGTGCGGCGTTGATCACAAGCGCACTGGTTCAATTCAATTTCGTTTAGCACCGTTGAACCGACGCTGCGATCGCAAGGTCAGTTGCCGATCTCAGCCGCTGCAGCCAGATTTTTATCCGCAGCACTGTTGGTTGGCTCGTAAATACAATCCGGTTCCGCTGCCAAGGGATCACCCAGTAGACCATAGGATCGTGCCCGCGAACCACCGCAAATATGGCGGTATTCGCACACACCACACTTGCCGCCCAGCAGATCGCCATCACGCAGGCTGCGGAACAGCGGTGAATCCTGATAAACGCTGACCAGCGAATCCTGGGGAAATGTGCCGCAATGGATCGGTAAAAACCCGCTCGGGAAAATTTCGCCGGTATGACTGACGAACATGATTCCCTTGCCGTCGTTGGTTCCCACCTGACCAAGGGCGATACCGCGCCGGCTGGCTGGTGGCGCACCGCGTGCAGCGGCTGATTTCTGTTTTTGCAGCAGGAATCGCCGAAAATGTGGTGCTTCGGTGGTTTTGACCGCCAACCGCCCGCTTTGCTGCCAGCGGTACATGATCTCAAAAACATCCTCGTATTGCTGGGCGGACAGGCGCAGCTCGGCTGTCGCCCGACCGGTGGGAACAATGAAAAAAATCGAACACAAGCAGGCTTTGGCGTTGGCAGCCAGTTCCAGCAGCGCATCGACCTGGTGCAGATTGTGACGCCCTACCGTGCAGTTCACCTGCAGGGGCAGGCCCATGGCGCCCGCGTCGCGCATAATCTCCATGGTGCGCTGATAGCTGCCCTGAACACGGCGGAACGTATCGTGGGTTTTGGCGTCTGCCCCATCGAGACTGACGGCGACGCGATGCAACCCCATCTCCTGCAATTTTTTCAGGGCGTCATACGTCACCAGCGAGGTGGCTGACGGGGTCATGGCCACCGCCACACGCTGACGGCGGCAATAGTCAACCAGATCAAACACATCATCGCGCTTGAGTGGATCACCACCGGTCAAAACGATCAGCGGCGGCCGGGGGAAGGTGAGCATCTGATCGACCAACTCACGCGCCTGCTGCGCGGAAAGCTCATCGGGATGGCGAAACAACTGGGCATTGGCCCGGCAATGCACACACGCCAGATCGCACGCCCGGGTCATCTCGTAAAAGACGATCATCGGGCTGTGGTTGAAATCCGTACGGGTGTAGGGCAATGGTCGCATGGCGCCTAACCATGATAACACTTGTGTCCACGATCGTCAGCGACAACGGTTGGCATCAACCGCGCCAGGGGTTAATTCCCGGCTGTTTTCAGCTTCCAGTGCTTGGCGGCTGCCCGGGGGAACAGAATGCTGTTTTCCTTATGCACATGACGATGGGTGTCATGTTCCAGTTCCTGCAGGCCTTCAAACATGGCCCGGTAGCTGTTGCAGGCATCGGGCGGCAATTTATAGTCGTCGGTCAGACGGCGGATTATCGCCAGATCTTCGCCCGTGGCGGTATGTTCATGCACCAGCTCCTTAATGGGATCGTCCAGTTCGGTGACATAGTTTTCAGGGAGCTTGTCGGCTGTCTCCAGCATCCGGCACAGGGGGAACATCATGCGTTCCTCCTTGACCATATGCTCTTCAAATTCGGCCTTGAGCTTGATGAATGTATCACGAACCTGCACGAGATAGGGGTGATTAGCGCCATGAACATTGGCCACCTTGGCCACCAGCATCCCCAGCCTCGGCAGATCACGCTTGAGATAAGCATGGTGCGTATGCTCGATATTCGAGCAAAGCTCAGCCATGCTGGCTTGTGACCAGTCACGCTCGGAGCTGTCGCTGGAACGATCTTCCAGCATTTTCAGAACGCCCAGAACTGTTTTGGGGTCAATCCCCTTTTCCTGACACGCCTGAGTTACGGTCTTGTTCCCCCCGCAACAATAATCCAACCCAAATGTCTCAAAAACCTTCGAGCGGCCCGGTTTTTGCGCGACCAATTCACCGATTGTCTGTTCTACAGTCAGATTACTCATCGTGTTATCCATCCTGTTTATGGTGTTAACGGATATTTATCATCACTCATGGCTGAAAAGCCATCTCTTAACCAAGCCATACAATAAGACAAAAATATCTCATTTTCGGTAGTTGAGACTCAATCCAGCTTGACTAGGAACAATAGCACCTATATTCTGGATATCAAGCTCCAGAAAAGAAATTTGATCTTTTGGCTCGATTTCAGGCTTAAAATCATGATCTCACAAGCAGCCGAATATTCTCTGCGTGCGATGCTTTTACTGGCCGGTGGTGAGTCATTGCCGATGACAACCACCCAGATCGCGACGCATACGCGCGTGCCCAGCGGTTATCTGGCCAAAATTCTGCAAGGGTTGGTCAAAGCGGGTCTGATTACCAGCCAGCGTGGCGTTAATGGCGGTTTTACGCTCAACAAACCCGCCCACCAACTAACCTTGATGGACGTGGTGCGGGTGACGGATTCGTCGCACCGGATTCATGTCTGTCCGCTGGGCAACCCTGACCATTACAGTTTGTGTCCGCTCCACCGGCGACTCGATGCTGCCGCCGCCGCAGCTGAGCGCGAGCTGGGTGATGTGACCCTGGCCGATCTGGTGGCGGAGCAGAAAAGGCCCTTTCTTTGCAAAACGCACGAAACAGTGATTCCTGCTCAGCCACTGACGATCAACCAACAGGCTGCTTCGGCCGATCAACCTGCCCAACCAAAAGATAAAAAATAACCGGCAGAAAATCAGACCCAGCGTGCTTATGATCTGTTGATTTTACCGCTGATATGATTGGTTGATGATTGAAACAATGACGAACCGGCAACAGCATCAGGAGTGACCATGATCGAAATGTCCCGTGCGGAAATTGATCTACTGTTGAATAATGCCCGTGTCGGGCGGATCTGCATGGCTGACAGCAGCGGCAAACCGTATATCGTTCCGATGCCTTTTTACTGGAACGGTCAGACGGTATACATCCGTCTGGCGCTGTCAGGGCGCAAAGGCGAAGTGCTGCAGCAGAACGATCAGGTCTGTTTTGAAGCCGACGACTACAGCGATAATTTTGATCAATACGCATCGGTTCTGATCGAAGGCCGACTGGTGCCTGTGGACGATATTGAAGAAAAAATACGGATCAAGGAGCTGAATTCCGCGAAATACAATCGCCTGCGTCAAGGTTATCGGCCCGGACATGGACGATCCAAACCTATTTCGGAACTGCCCATGCGAAAAATCGAAGTTGCGCAGATCAGCGGCCGGCGCAAAGAGGAATCGGAGAGTCAGCAAGCTGCTCCGGTTGCCCATCCAGCGGCCAATCGGCAAGGGCAGCCGGCCTGATGCCCGCAGACTGCCCGCCGGCGTCAATTAATGCCAAATAATGCCAGGCGACATAAAATAAGTTTGATCCGTCCAGACGGAAGCACGCCCCATGACCAGCACAGCCATTGATCCGGAAATGATGATTCCTGAGTTGTTCCGCCGGCATCCGCAGGCCAGACAGATTTTTAATCGTCACGGTCTGACCGGTTGCGGCGGGCGTTTCGGGCCGGTGGAATCCATCGGTTTTTTTGCCCGTGCCCACGGTGTCGATCTTGAACAGTTGCTGGGTGAAATTCATCAAACCATTCACAACCCGGAACTGGCGCAGTCGCCGCAGTTCGCTCATGATTTGCACGCGGCGGACAGCATCTACCGGCGTTATTTCACAGCTGGTATTCTTGTCCTGCTGACGGTGGGGGCAAGCTGGGGTTTGTGGTTGCTCTGGCAGATCGGTTTTGCCCAGACGTTCAGCAAGGGCGCCAGCATCTACAACATCAACGCACACGGCCACGCCCAGATTTATGGCTGGGTGGGTCTGTTCATCATGGGTTTTGCCTATCAGGCGTTTCCGCGCATCTGGCATACATCCCTGGTCTGGCCGCGGATGGCGGTGGTGAATTTCGGGTTGATGATCGCAGGGATTTTGATCCGCACGTTTGGCATGTCGGCCCAGCCGCTGGGGGGCATGGCGATTGACTCAGCCATGTTCGGCGGCGCGCTGGAAATGATCGCGATTGTCACGTTCGCTGCTCAGATCGTGTTGACGTACCGTCACGGCGACGTGCCGATGCTGCCCTATGTCGGGTTTATTTTTGCGGCCCTGTTCTTCTTCTTCGCTCAGACCGCGCTGGATTTGTGGCATACCTACATGACCATGAGCGCCGCACCGGGCAACGAGCTGGTCTGGTATGTTTCGACGTATCAGGCGCCACTGCGCGACCTGCAGATTCATGGGTTGGCGCTGTTTATGATTCTGGGTGTTTCGCTGCGAATTTTGCCCGCGCTGTTTGATGTGGCGGAAATCCCCCACCGCCGCGCCTGGTGGGCGTTGGGCGTGCTGCTGACAGCGGTGGTTGGCGAAACGATTTTGTTTGTCGCCTATCGCTGGACCAACAATCATGTCCTGGCGGCCTTTTTATTGGTTCCGTGGTTGATGCTGCTGATCGGATGCTGGATGGTGGCTGGACCATGGAAATTATGGCGACCCGCGCCGTCCAAGGATCGTTCGGTTAAATTCATTCGCGCCGCCTACGGCTGGTTGGCGCTGTCGCTGGTGATGTTGATCTTGTTGCCCGTTTATCAGCAACTGGTCAAAATTCCATTCAGCCATGCTTATTTCGGCGCGATCCGTCACGCCATCACAGTCGGCTTTATCTCGCTGATGATTATCGGGGTGGCCTCGAAGGTTGTACCAACCTTGAATGGGGTTGATCCGCGCAAGCTCACACCCTTGTGGGGGCCGTTCATTTTGATCAACATCGGCTGCGCCCTGCGTGTCAGCCTGCAAATCCTGACCGACTGGAATCCGGTCTTTTTCGCCCTGGTGGGGATCAGTGCGCTATTTGAAATTACCGCCCTGACCTGGTGGGGTGTGCACCTGATCGGCATGTTGCGCAGCGGCAAGCGTCTGGAAAAACAGATGGATGCGGCGGTCGCGACCGAGCGCCCGGGCACGATTGACGCGGACATGCGTGTCACGGATGTGCTGGACTGGTATCCCGCGACCATGAACGCCTTTGATGCGCATGGTTTTTCAGCACTGCGCAATCCGCTCATCCGTCGCACGGCGGCGCGGAGCGTAACGATTCGTCAGGCGGCGATGATGAAAGAGGTTGATCTGGAAGAGCTGCTGGGCGCGTTGCGTTATGCCGCTTTTGATGGCAAGTGCTGCGCAGCCGATCTGGCGTGCTGCGAAGATCAACCCGGAGATAAAAGCGATTGCTGCCCGGCGTGTTCAACCCCGGCTGGCGCTGGCCAAACTGTCAGCGATTAGCGCAGACAATGGTTGATGATACACCCTCAGCAATTTACCGGCCGGATGAAAATTATTTGTAGGCTTCGAGAATGCGCTGAATAACAGCCGAGGTGCTGCGCCCATCCACCAGCGGAGCCAGTGCAATCTGCCCGCCGTGCTGCTCGACAAAATCAGCCCCGACAACATTTTCGCGGGTATAGTCCGCCCCTTTGACCAGCACATCCGGGCGAATCGCTTCGATCAATTTCAGCGGCGTGTCATCATCAAATGTGATGACGTAATCGATGCTTTCCAGTTCCTCCAGCACGCTCATGCGATCATGTTCATTGATGATCGGGCGTTTCTTGCCCTTGAGCCGGCGGATGGAATGATCGGTGTTCACCGCGACCACCAGCACTTCCCCCTGACTTCGGGCAAAACGAAAATAGCTGACATGGCCGAGATGGATCAGATCAAAACAGCCATTGGTGAAAACAATGCGCCGACCGGCGGCGCGATGCCGCGCCAGTTCCGGCAAAAGCGCCTCCAGCGTCCGCTGTTTACCCATTGTCCGTCGGTCATCGATCAGGATTTCAGCAATGATTTCATCGCGGGTCAGGGGTACGGAGCCGAATTTTTCCACTTCCAGACCACCGGCAATATTGCCCAGCACCACCGCTTCCTCCCAGCTCGCCCCCACCGACCGCGAAGCGGCCAGCACCGCCAGCACCATGTCGCCGGCACCGGCCACGTCGTAGACCTTGCGCGGCCGGGTTTTCAACCAGCGCCGTTCGCCGGAGCTGGCTGCGAAGTAGGCCCCGTTTTTATCAAGTGTCAAAACCGCGCAATCGAGCTGCAAATCGGTCAGCAGTCGCTCAGCCACGCTGCGATAATCAGCTTCACTGTCACAAGGCAGCTCCGCGGCGCGGGCCGCTTCGACACGATTGGGGGTAATGGCACTGGCACCGGTGTATTTGCGATAATCATCCAGGGCGGCGGGATCAACAAATACCGGCTTTCCCGCCTGGCGCGCCAGGTCGATCAGTTGCTGGCAGAGTGATTCGGTCAACAGCCCCTTATTGTAATCTTCCAGGCAGACCGCATCGCACTGACTTAATTGCTGCTCAAATACCTGCAACACACGCTGGGCAATCGACGGATCAATCGGCGAGGAATCTTCGTAATCCAGCCGAATCAACTGCTGGGCATGGCGATGCTGCGCCAGACCGACCAGGCGAACCTTGCTGGTGGACAAGCGCCCGGGGGTTTCCACCATGCCGGTGGTATCACAACCGATCTCCTGGAGCATGGCCCGAAGCTGGCGACCGGTCTGATCATCACCCACGATCGACACCACCGACACCTTGACACCAAGCATCGCCAGATCAGCAGCCACGCGACCAGCCCCACCCAGGCGCGAATCCTCGTGTCTGTAGTTCAGCACCGGTACAGGCGCATCAGGACTCAGACGCTCAGCATTGCCGTAAAGATAGCGATCGATCATCAAATCGCCGACCAGCACAATCCGGGCCTGCGCCAAACGCTCAACCAGTTGAATCAATCGCGTTGACATGCGGATTTTTTATCCTTTTATCAATCCATATCCAGCCGTCGGGCTGCTGGTCGGACTGGCGGCTTGTGTCATCAAGCTGCGCCCGAAAACAACTACTTCGCCGGATCCAGCGCACCAAAACGCCGATTGCGCTGGCTGAATGAAACCAGCGCTTCCTGCAGATGCGCCTCGGTAAAATCAGGCCATAAAACCGGGCTGACAAACAGCTCAGCATAACTGATCTGCCACAACAGATAATTGCTGATGCGCATTTCGCCGGCGGTACGGATCAGCAGATCAGGATCAGGCATGCCCGCGGTGTAGAGGTTGTCGCTGACGGTCTGCTCGTCGATCTGGTCAGGACGAATTTTGCCCGCAGCCGCCAGTTTGGCGATGGCGCGCACCGCATCGGTGATTTCCGCCCGGCTGCCATAGTTCAGCGCCAAGGTCAGGGTCAGGCCGGTATTATTCTTGGTCTCATCCAGCGTGGCGTACATTTCATCCAGCACTTCGGGGGGCAGATGATCCAACCGCCCGATCTGGTGAAAACGAACATTATTTTCCATCATGGTCGCCCGTTCCAGGCGCATATATTCGATGTACATCTGCATCAGCGCAGCCACTTCGGCAATCGGCCGCTTCCAGTTTTCCATCGAAAACGAATAAAGCGTCAGATAATCAGGCCCGCCATTTTCCTTATGCAGACGGGCACACTCCGTCACGATGGTGCGAACCGTTTTGGCTCCGGCCCGGTGCCCCAGGGCGCGATCCAATCCACGACCCAGCGCCCAGCGACCATTGCCATCCATGATAATGGCAATATGCCGGGGCAGACGCCCGCCGAATTGATCAACCTTGTCACTCATCACGTCTCATTCAATGCGTCATTTTCGCTTCATTCAACCCGCTGCCACCACCTGCCGTCAGCTATCGCACCGGCCAGTGCAGGCATCCTACCGTACCAGTGCTGGTTCCAGCCAGAGAAGCTGATCCTGCACATCAAAATTTTTACCGTAGTCCACCTCCAGCGTGAGCTGGCGCGCCCCGTTCAGATCCAGTTGAACCGGTGGATTAACCTGCTGTGCCACCACATCCTCCTGTTGATGTACAAGTCTTTCATCCAGCCAGATTTTCACGGTTACATTCGCCAGCGGTCGATCGCCGGCCATGGCATAACCCACCCGCAGTTTGGAAAATCCGTGCGGCAATTCATAGACGAGTCGGGATCGCGACTGAACAATAATATTTTTATCATGTCGTGCCGTTTTATCGGTTGGACGCCGGTCCGTTGGCGCGGGCATCCGCGATGGTGATGAGGCCAGATATGGCGTTTGTTCGCTCTGCTTCGGTGTCAGATCGCTGATCCACACCATCGGCCCGTTGATCTGTTCAATCGCATCGACCCGATCCAATGGCAATTTCCGCGGCACTTCATCAACCACCAGCCTGACCTGCGCCTCTTGGCAAACAACCGTTGGGCTGTTGATCACCGTGCCATCGTCCAGGCTCAGACGCAGACATCGAGATTGACGCGACGAATCCGTCTCAGAAGTGAGCGACGAAAAATTGATTTGCGCAACACTTTGCAGCGGCACGTTGATGCTTTGTCCCGTGGAAAGCACCGTTATCGTCTGAGGGGAAATATCCGTGACGATCCCATCCAGTCGATCACCGTTGACCAGTTGCAGCTCATCGGTGGATCGGGTTGGCACTACCGGCGAATCAGTTGATACCCGATCGGTGGCGGGTTGCCGCACGATGGCACGAACCGAGCGCAGATCGATCTCGATATCGCCAATGGCACGGCTCCGCCAGGTCAGTCTGTCTCCATCGCTCAGTACGGGCGCGCCGGGATAACGGCTGTCATCCACCAGTTCAAGCACAAAAGTGTTGACGGGCTGGGTTGCCGGATCCGGTTGCGCAACGGGCACACTGTCCGCGCGGCGGGCAATCCGCTGAAGGCGAAGAAATTGGCCAAGTGGAATCAACACCGGCGCAGCATCGCCAGTCTGAACGGTCAACCCTTTTTCGTCGCTGCCCAGAAAATCAACGGGCTGGCGCGCGAAACTGGTGGTGGTTAAAATCCATGCCGGCGAGCCGCCCATGACGTGGACGGCCATCAGGCAGGTGGTTATCGCACTCAGGATCAGGGGGGAAACAAGTCGCATCATCACACTCGTCGATCGATTCTACGCGCAGTATCGCCGGTTGCGCTATCTTCATCAGCGCTCAACCGCCCGGGCCTTTGCCATTAAACACAGGCAGATAACGGTTGGGCATCTGCAGCACAATCAAGGCACAGGCGGTGCTGTATTCCTGACTGATTTCCCCGACAAACGCGCCCGTTTTCTGATCCTGACGGATGTTGATCAGTTCATCGCGCACGGGGGGATACCAGTTGCTCCACCAGTTGCCGCCGGCCAGAAACATCGCCTGGACGGCATAATAGTGACCGTAATAGTAATGCGGAAATTTTTCCGTTTTCATCCGACCCGGTTGAAACTGGCTGACATACTGCAGGGCGTGTGTCAGATCATCACCCTGAAACACACCCGCGTAGTACAACGTCGCCGCACCAGCCGCCGAGCGCTCAAAGGCGCTGACACCGGCATTATTGGCGATATACCTGAATCCGCCGTCTGCGTTCTGGCAACGACGCACATACGCCAGCGCCCGTTGCATCACCTGCGGGTCAACGTTCAATCCCGCATCGATCGCGCCGCGCAGCGCCATGACCTGGCAGATGGTGACGGAAATATCCGCATCCAGCGGTACCGGCGTATATCGCCAGCCCCCCTCGCTGTTTTGACTTTGAATAATGAGGGCCACGGCTTTATGCAGTTTTTCGCCGACGCGCGGATCAGCCGTCATGCCGTAGACCTGGCTGAGAAACAACGTGGCGTATCCGTGGGCATACATCGCGCCGCGCGCCAATTGCGGCGCCAGCAAACCCGATTCCTTCGCGATGTTGCAGAAATAATCGACCGCCGCCGCAACCACCGAACCATACTGCCCGCGCCCGGGCAGGTGTCCAGCGGACATGAATGCCAAACCCGCCAGGGCTGTGGTGGCGGGAACATCGCCGTAACCATGATCGACGCCAAATGATCCATCAGCCAGTTGGTGGCTGGCCAGCCACGCCAACCCGCGCGCAATCGCCTGCTGCGCCTGTGGGGTCAGCTCATCACCGACCACCTGGCTTGGCTGGGCGGCGATAACCCGGTCATCCGCCGAGGCCGATGAGATCATCGCCACCAGCGAGGCGCTCATCGCCACCATAACGGTCAGTTTTTGCAGGGAACGTCGATTCATTTTTCCCCACCTGACTCGCCGGCCAGGGCGCGATAATAATCATCGGTAACGGTTTTATACTGCTCGATAGGCTGCTCGAAATTACCCTCGATCAAATCCTGATCGCGCAAGCGCGGGGCAATTTGCAGGAGATGTTCGCGCAGATCATCCAAGGCAATGCCGGATCGACCAACCACAACGCCCGGCGACGCTGAATCAGAAGCAGAAGCCGCTGACGAGGTTTGCTGCGCCAAACGATCGGTCTGACCAGCGGCTGGCGCCATCTGCTGCGCCGGGCCAGACTGGCTGGACGAGCTGGGCGACGCTGCCTGACTCGATTGCTGTGCACTGGCGCTGGCTGGGACTGATTGACCCTGCCCGCTTGACTGCATCGGCGGCGAATTTGGTGCTGAACCGGCTGATGACTGGGCGCTGGCGGATGAGGTCAACTGCTGATCCAGTGCTGCGATCAACTGATCGAGCTGGTTGACAATTTCACCCTGGTGCGACTGCACCATCTCATCCGTGTGCGCCAGCGCCAGTTGCTGCTGCACCTGATCCATATTGGCGGCGATTTGCTGATTGGCCTGGGCCATCGCCCCGCTGAGCGTCGGGAGCAGTTCCGCCTGCAATTGCTGCATCTGCTGCGCCAGTTGCCCCTGCGCCGGCGCCAGTTGCGATTTAACCATCAGTTCATGGGCACGACTCAGCAGCCCCCTGTCATTGCGCTGCGCCTGCATTGCCTGCGTCGGCTGATTGATCCTGTTGATCTGCTGATCACGAATGGCTGCATAATGCTGGCGCAGGTTCACGAGTTGTTGAAGTTGTTGCCAAGACTCTGATGATGCCTGCTGCTGTTGACTTGTTTGCTGCATCTGTGGCATCGACCGTCGCGGCAACAGCGCATCATTCGGCTGCTGACCCAGTGCTTCGAGCATGGCGGCTAGACCGGACGCAGCATCGTGCTGACTGGTGCTGGTCTGCCCCTGCAGATTCTGCCCCAGCGCCGCCTGCGCCTGTTGTTGATGGGCGGGCACAGCGTGCTCATGACCGACCGCCACCGACAGCGCCAGCCTCGTCGCCGTTGCCGGGTCCGCCATGTGCAACCGGGTTGCATCCCGCTGCATCTGATCGATGGTTGATTGCGTCTGATCAGCCAGCCCCCCCTGCTCCTGCGCCAATTCGCGCAACTGCCGACGATCCTGATCGTTCATCTGATCGGGCGACAAACCAAGATTTTGCTGACCCAGTTGACCTGTCTGTTGGATCAGTTGTTGCTGGTTCTGCAACAATTGGGTCAGACGGGCCTGCGCCAATTGAATGGCGCCGGCGCGATCCAGTTGCGCCAGCGCCTGATTGAGTTGATCGGCAGCGCGCAACTGATCCTGATTCGCCTGCGCCAGTTGCCGGGCCAATTCCGCTGCGTCGCGCGCCGACTGACGGGCCGAGTCGATTCGATCCGCCGCTGGCTTCATCAATTGTTGCGCGGTTTGATCGAGCAGGCGCGCAACCTCTGCGGCGCTCTGCTGCAAATCACCCGCCTGGGATCGATTATCCTTCATCCGCCCCAGCAGTCGGTGCAACTGCCCGGCCAGTTGCCGCGTCTGATCGGCGATGGCTGATTGCCGATCGGCCAGACGCTGGGCGCTGGACTGATCGGACGAATCGAGCGCTGGTTTATCCGCGGTTGAGCTGGCCAGTTGGCGCGTCTGCTGAGAGGCAGCCTCCTGCTGCTTTTTCAATTCCATCAACCGCTGTTTTTGCAACTGCAACTGAACCGCGATCTGCCCCGCCAACTCCTGCTGGGTGACAATCGTGATGCGCAATCGTCCGCTGGCCGCAGGCTCGTGACGCTGCCCATCCAGCGCGAAGTTGTCGCGCGCTTCCAGGTGATATTCCAGCACATCGCCGCTGCGCAGGTGGGCATCGGTCAACTGCGCCAGTGGCCACACCCAGACCATCTGGTAACGCTGACGACCCGCCGGCGCAGCAAGCGATTGCCACGACACCAGCGGCGCGGGCTGGGCATCGCGCAGCAGATCGATTTCCCATCGCTGCTGATCGCGCTGACGCTGCACGATGAGTTTGAGATCGGCGAGACCAAAATCATCCTCAGCTGCCGCCTGCAGCGTGATCTGCGCCTCGGGCGTATTGGACTGATCGGCGCGCGGCGATTCGATGTACACCAGCGGCGGTTGGTCGGCGCGCACCATCCACTGAAACTGCTGCGGGGCTGGATTGGTAAAACCATCAACATCATGCGCCTCGATACCAAAGCGCAGTGACTGGTCGATACGAGCCGAGCCCACCGCCTGCGCCGGGGCAGCATAGGTCCAATCAAACGGCGGTGGCGCAGATGACTCAACGGACAACAGATGAATCGGTCGATCAACCTCCAGCGGCCGATTGAACGACAACGACAACTGCATCGATGAACCGGCTGTTAATACGGGCACGGTCGTCGCCAGATCCACGTGGGTTGGTTGCTGCGGCGCATACGGTGGCGGGAGGATCAACGCCTGCGCCTGCTGGATGAGCAGTTGCGGAACGATGATGACGGGCGGCAATAACAGGCGATCATCACCCGATTCCACCCAGGCGCGCAGCACGCGGGATTGCCTGACCGCATCAGCGCCGGTCTCCAGGGCCGCAGTCAATGTTCCATCGGTGGCGCGGGCCATCGCCACGTCGCGCAGCGGCGCATCATCCAACTGATAGTGAACCCGCGCAACGGCTGACGGAAAATCGCCCTTGACCAATTTCACGCGCACAGGGACAGACTGTCCGGCGGGCAGACGATCCGGCCACGGCCCGGCCAGGGCGATGTTGGTTCGGCGCGGCCAGTCCGGGGCATGCAACGGCGAAAAAATCCGCAACAGCGCTGTGTCACGATAGACCCGCGGCACCAGCAGCGCCACCAGCAACAACAGCGCCACCGCGCCCCCAGCCCCGGCGCAGGAATATAAAACCGGCCGACCGGTCAGGGCGCGGCGCAGATCGACCTGCCCGGCTAGTTGAACCGTCTGGGCAATGACCCGGTTTTTTAATTCATCACGATCCGGCGCACCGGCGCCCAGAAAATTCACCGTGCTGCGCAGCCGGTCTTCAAACTGCGGAAAGACTTGCTCCAGATGCTGCGCCACATCATCCAGCGTCAACCGGCTGGTCAGGGGCGCCAAAACAAAACGCCCCAGCCACCAGGTCCAGACCCCCACCGCGGCGCAAAGCATCACCAGACGCGGGCCAGCCGGTAAATTCAAAAGATAATCCACCGACGCCAACAGCAGCACCAGCCCCACCGCGACAACGCCGGCCAGGCCCAGCCCCCAGAGCATCCCCATGAACCGGATGCGCCGGCGCACCGCTTTGAGCAGGGTAAGTAACCGGATTGGCGGGGTGGTTTGACTCATATCGACCTGTTGATACGAACCGGTTCCGGTTGGATCAGGCAGTTGTCCGATAATACAATACCGTGGTCGCGTAAAAGTTGTACGTTCAATGTGGTGGCTGGTTCGAGACGCGCCAACAACGATCCGGGCAGGCGATGGATGCGCGACGCGAATCGGCTTGAACAAGTTATCGGCGATTACGGACGTTGTGGCCGCTGGTCAATCAGCCGATAATCCCTGATAAGGCGTCTGATCAGACAAGCAATCAACCCGCGCAGCGCACAGCGCAGCAAGCCAGGTCAACGGATCGATCATGCAAAGCAGCACCAGCATCAGCTCCAGTGCCGCAACCACCGGTGACTCGGTCGCGGGCAGCGCCGGTGTCAGTGGAGGCGGTTCGGCCGGAAGCGCTCCCAGCGCCGCCTCCGCCGAGCGCGTGCGCGAGCGTTTCAGTGCTGAAGAGCTGGCGGTGGTTCTGTCGCATTTCGACATCGGCATCATTGAATCGGTGACGGAATATCCGCGCGGTTCGCGCAAGGCGCCCAAGCTGCTGATCACCAGCCAGCAGGGGCAGTTCCTGCTCAAACGCCGGGCCAGGGGGAAGGATGATCCCTTCAAGGTCGCCTTTGCCCACGCCCTTCAGCTTCATCTGGCCCAGCGTCAGTTTCCCCTGCCGCATCTGATTGGAACCCGGCGTGAAAACAATTCCATGCTGCAACTGCCCAGCGGCGTTTACGAATTGTTCGAGTATATCGCCGGTCAGCCCTACCCGCAGACGCTGGAATCGACCTTCGACAGCGGGCGCGTCCTGGCGCTGTATCACAAACTGCTTCTGGATTTTCAAAGTCAGTGGACACCCCCCAGCGGGTCTTATCATGCAGCGCCGGCGGTCGATCAGGGTCTGCGCACCATTCAGCAGCAGATGCGCAACAACGCCCAGATCAATCCGGTGCTGGAGTTCCTGCACCAAAGTTACAGCCACGCGGTGGATCAGGTTGAAACCCAGGGGTTGCGCCAGTGGCCGCGGCAGATCGTGCATGCCGACTGGCACGCGGGAAACATGCTGTTTCGTGGCAATCATGTGGTGGCGGTGATCGACTACGACGCGGCGCGGTTGTTGCCGCGCGTGCTGGATATCGCCAACGGGGCGCTGCAGTTTTCCATCGTGGGGGGCAATGAAGATGTGGGCAAGTGGCCGGAATATATCGACGAAAGCCGCTTCAAACGTTTTCTGCGCGGGTATGACGGGGTGATGCTGCTCAGCCAGGCGGAGGTGCGCACGCTGCCCTGGTTGATGATCGAAGCATTAATCGCCGAAGCCGTTTTCCCCATCGCAGCCACGGGCAATTTCGGGCGACTGGCGGGACAGGCGTTTTTGCTCATGGTGCAGCGCAAGGTGCACTGGTTGCAGCGCACCAGCGATCATCTGATCGAACTGGCGGAGGGGTAGTATTTACACCTTACGAGCCGCGACCGTGAGGGAGCGGTTTTGAGCCGATCCCCGCTCCCTCACGGTCGCGGCTCGTTAATACATCGACTCTCGCGGGCTACGTGCGATTGCCTTGGGGCCAATCCGTCCATTTTTCGTTATTTTGACGTAAATCAAGCAAAATCAATCGTTTGCATTCAAACCTTGCTGTTTTTATCGGACGACCATGCCGGTTTAACCGATACAATCGTACCAGCTTACGCAAAACTGAAAAGATTTTTGTTGACCTGCCGAAAGCAACGTTGGTAAAATATGCCCGCTAACTGAGTGCTGGTTAAAACTGAATCAACAGACGCTTTGTAGCAGGCGTATCGTTTGTAGCAACCTATTGTTGATCAAGAGCACCAGCAATGATCGGTATGTTTTTGAGGTACCGGGCATTCGTGAGAACTGTGAGTCATAATTTACTTCGTTGATTCCGACTCCGGCGATGGTCGCCGGGGTTATTTTCCATTGTCCGTCGCAAGGCTGATTGAAGCAGCATGAGGTGACAGGTTTGTGAAGAGTCCGATGAAAACCAATCTGAAGCTTTGATTGGGAAAAACGGCATCATATCTTAACTTTTTACGCCGTCGGATTGCTCACACGACTTGAAACCAGATGCCCGATTCAACCAGCAGCGACTGTTTGAAAGGAGCGTCTACCATGACGCAACGTAAGAACCGAGGGTTTACCCTCGTCGAGTTGCTGGTCGTCATCGGCATCATTGCCCTGCTGATCAGCATTTTGCTGCCCTCGTTGAACCGTGCCCGTGAAACGGCCAACCGCGTGAAGTGTGCCTCGAACCTGCGCCAGATCGGCCAGGCGATGCTGCTCTACGCCAACGAAAACCGTCAACTGTGGCCGCGAACGATCGGAGATGGTACCAATGGCTACAATACTGGTACAGGCATCACCGATGATGATCCGTTTGTCACGGGCCACACGGTACTTAACAACGACGTGACGGCTTCGCTGTTTCTGCTGATCCGTACGCAGGATATCGGCACGGAAGTCTTCACCTGCCCCAGCGACAACACGGAAAAGGACAACCTCGCCAACGAGTCAGCTCAGTTGCGCAGCAACTTCACCAAGAGCAATAACCTCTCGTTCGGTGTGACCAACCCCTTCCCGGCGAGTGCTGCAGTCGGTTTGGGTTATCGCTGGACCTCCAACCAGAATCCTGATTTTGCCGTCATGGCCGACCAGGGTAGCGGAAACGCAACTGCACCCACGCCGGCTTCGCTGACTACAAGTTCCACCCAGGCACAGATCAAGGCTGCCAAGGGTAACAGCCCCAACCACAATGGGGATGGACAGAACATTCTGTTTGGTGATGGGCACGTTGAATTTGCCAATACCCCCTTCGCCGGGTCCAGCAAGGACAACATCTATACCATCACAGCGCTTAACGGCACGAACATCGACGCCACGGCGGCAAGCACCGCTCCGTCGAAGACTGCTGCCCAGCCGAAGCATCAGAATGATTCGGTCATCATCCCGACCAAGGACATTACTTGGTAATTTTGCCTGGTATGAGATGACGGTAACGCAGCGTTACCGGATTTCGTAAAGCGTTTAATCAGCCGCCGATGGCCCCACGCCACCGGCGGTTGTTTTTTGCGCTGATTTTCTGATTTTTACCACCTTGGCCCTGGCGTCCGCCAGGTAATCTCTTACGAGATCACCGCTCCCTGACGGTCGCGGCTCGTTAATACATCGACCCTTGCGGACTACTGGCGATTGATCACCGCTCCCTGACGGTCGCGGCTCGTTCATACATCGACCCTTGCGGACTACTTGCGATTGATCACCGCTCCCTGACGGTCGCGGCTCGTTAATACATCAACCCTTGCGGGCTACTGGCGATTGATCACCGCTCCCTGACGGATGCGGCTCGTTCATACATCGACCCGCGCGGACTACTGGCGATTGATCACCGCTCCCTGACGGTCGCGGCTCGTTCATACATCAACCCGCGCGGGCTACTTGCGATTGATCACCGCTCCCTGACGGTTGCGGCTCGTTCATACATCGACCCGCGCGGACTACTTGCGATTGCCCTGGATCGGGGGAGAAGAAAAAATATTTTATACTTGACATTTCCCTAACATCGGTTAAGGTTAGGTTGTCTTATCTTGGGGGGATTGATTCAGCGCAGCGGGCGCTGAAATCGTTATGGAACGGGTCGTGATCGGGAACACCGCACGACGGGGCAACAGATGGGAAAATCATTTCCCGGGGTGAAATCATGGTTCATGGGATCAATTATGCGGATGTGGAACAGGCGCAGCAGACATTGTTGCAGCGGGCGCGATATCTGGCGCCACGCGATACGGTGCTGGTGCAAAACGCGCTTGAACGAAAACTGACGAATGTGCAGATTGGGCGGATCGTGGGACGGCATCCGGGGAATGTCGGTCGGCGGGTGCATCGATTGTTGCGGCGGTTGAACGAACCGTCGATTGTGTTGCTGATCGATTATGGCAACCAATTCCCCAGGGAACTGTACGACGCGGGGATCGAACGTCATGTCCGGGGGTTGAGTCTGGCTGCCATTGCGCAGAAACATGGGATCAGCCGCAATGAGGTGCGCGAACGCTTGGCGCAGTTGCGGGGATGCCTGCGCACATTTCGGCGCTTCGGTCGCTAAGGCGCCCACGGGTGGATTGTGGGTTGATTCGGCGTAGCGCTGCATGGGGGCGGTTTTTGAACCGATCACCGCTGCCTTACGGCCGCGGCTCGTTAATACATCGATCCTTGCGGGTTACTTGCGATTGCCCTGCCGATCACCGCTACCTTACGGTCGCGGCTCGTTAATACACCGACCCGCGCGGGCTACTTGCGATTGTTCTGGTTTTTTACACGTCGAGAGGGTTTTGTCATGTCATCACGAACGGATCTGGTTCGCCAATGGTTTGGCGTAGGGCAGTTGCAGGCAGCGCCGATGATTCCGGTGGATTCTACCCTGCCCAAGATCGAGGCTGGGCAGATTGTTTTGATCACCGGCGCCAGTGGTTCAGGCAAGACGACACTTTTACGCCGAATTACGGATCAGTGGCCGGGCGAAGTGGTGGATATTGACCGGATCGAGTTTCCCGCCGGGGCAGCGGTGGATTGTTTTGGGTCAATGCCGCTGGAGCAGGTGCTGGAAATTTTGGGGCGTTGCGGGCTGGGGGAAGTCTGGACCTATCTCAGTCCGGCGGGTCGGTTGTCGCAAGGTCAGCAGTGGCGTTTGCGTCTGGCGATGGCGCTGGGGCAGGGCCGGATGAATCGTCCGGCGAAGCTGGCTGAAACGGGGAAGGTTCAACTATTGGTCAGCGATGAGTTTGCCGCGATTCTGGATCGGGTGACGGCGTGCGTGGTCGGGCGCATGCTGCGCAAAATGTTCAACGGTCAGCAGCCGGTGGCGATGGTCTGTTGCACCAGTCAGGATGATCTGGCAGGCGCGCTCAAGCCCGATATCACCATCACCTGCGATTTCGGTCAGTTGCAGATCGTGGGGCGCTGAAGCGCGCCGGCGCATGACGGGGCTGGGCTGGGCTGGACTGGACGGATTGGGCTGATCGGGGGAACGCCTTTCGGGGGGATTGATGATGTTCAAACCAGATAATTATGCCTTTTTACCCGGGTCGATCACGTTTGCGCCAGGTTGCTGGGGGGATTATCTGGCGCTGCAGCGGTTTCATTATCGTTGCGGCGCGCCGGCGACGGTGGCGAAAATTGTCAGCGCCTGTTACCAGCCCGTCAGTGGCTGTGCGATTGGGCAAAACAGCGCTGTGAGGGTTGTCGGGGTGGCGGTGTTGTCGTGGCCGATTCCCAATGCCGGTGCGCGGAATCGTTATTTTGGTTGGGGCAATCTGTCACCGTCGCAACGGGCGCACCAGGCCAACGCGCAGGTGCGCACGATCAGCCGGGTGATTGTTCATCCGCAGTTCCGCGGTATCGGATTGGCCAGCGAACTGGTGCGGTTGATGATCGAGCGTTGTCCGGTGCGTTATGTCGAGGCGCTGGCGCATCTGGGCCGGTTTCACCCCTTTTTTCTCAAGGCGGGCATGACCTGCCTGGACGCGGGCGACGAAAAACGGGCAGCCTATTTCCTGATTGACCGGTTGGGACGGGCAGGGCAATCGCAAGTAGCCCGCGAGGGTCGAAGTATTAACGAGCCGCGACCGTGAGGGAGCGGGGATCGGCTCAAAAACCGCTCCCTAACGGTCGTGGCTCGTAAGAGATTACCTATCGGACGCCTACTTGCATTTGCCCGGTCGGGACGGGGCATTGAATGAATTGTCCATTGTAAAAGGATCAATAACCATGAGTGATGGGGTGTATGGTCAATTGACGACTCCTGAGGGGCTGCACCGCTGGATTGGGCAGCATCTGGAATTGCAGATCAGCCGCCGGGCGGTCTGCCCGGGGCATAGCGCGCCATTTGAATATCTGGTGCGGTCTTATTTCGAGCCGTCGCAGGATATGGTGGTCTGGGCGCCGCGCGGCGGTGGCAAGACGCGGCTGGCGGCGATTGCGACGCTATTGGATCTGATTCATAAACCCGGGTTGAAGGTCTGTATTCTGGGCGGAAGTCTGGATCAATCCAAGCATGTCTGGTGGCATTTGCTGGATGATCTGCAGCGCCTGGGGGTTGAGCTGAACCAGGGGCGCAGCCGGCGGTTGCAACTGGAAAACGGGTCGCTGGCGACGATTTTGGCGCAGTCGCAGACGAGTGTGCGCGGTCAGCGGGTGCAGAAGCTGCGTTGTGATGAGGTGGATCTGTTTGACCCGGATGTGCTGGAGGCGGCGCAACTGGTCACACGCAGTTTGACCATTGCGCCCGTGTCAACACAGGAAAGGCCGGGGTTGATTGCTCCGCTGGGAAAACAGGCGGAACATCAACAGGTGGTGCGCGGGGCGGTGGAGCTGATTTCGACGTTTCACCATCAACATGGCCCGATGGCGCAGCAGGTGGAACTGGCGCGGGCCAGCGGCCGACCGATTGTACACTGGTGTTTGATGGAGGTGCTGGAGCGCTGCCCGGCCGAGCGATCCTGCGAGGGTTGCCCGCTGTGGGAGGAGTGCCGGGGGGTCGCCAAACACTCCTGTGATGGGCATTTGAAAATCGACGATGCGATCAGCCTGAAGCAGCGTGTCAGCGTCGATACCTGGCAATCGGAGCTGCTGTGCCGGCGGCCACGGGTGCGGGGCCGGGTGTTTGACGCATTTGATCGGTCGGTGCATGTGAAAGAAACGTGTGGGGACGAAACAGCGGCGGACGCACAGATGAGTCTGGGGATGGATTTTGGTTATGCCAATCCGTTCGTCTGTTTATGGGTTAGAAAAATTGGGGCGATGGTTCATGTGATGGATGAATATGTGCAAAGGCAAAAGACGCTGGATGCGCATCTGGATGAGATTCAACAGCGCAGCGGTTGGGGGAAAATCACGCAGGTGCATTGCGATCCGGCTGGCGGGGCGCGCAACGAACAGACAGCGCGATCGAGCATTGATCTATTGAGACGGCGCGGGTATCGGGTTTTGTATCGGCGCAGCCAGATTGTCGAGGGTTTGGAGCTGGTGCGCAGTGCGCTGCAACCGGCCTGGGGACAGCCGCGGCTGGCGATTCATCCGCGCTGCCAGCACTTGATCGAAGCCATGGAAAATTATCGATATCCTGATGGAGGTGGGGAGTTGCCGCTGAAGGATGGGGTTTATGACCACCCGATGGACGCGCTGCGGTATTGGTTTATTAACGCCCGGCGCGGCGGGCTGGTCGAGGTGCTGCGGTATTGAACCGTGAACAGGGACGGATCGAAAACAAAAGCATGATTGCGTCAGGAAAATTATTGATTATAATGCTCCATATTGATTTGTAAATTGTTATTTTGCAATATGTTATGACTTTTTTACTGTCATTTGATTTGATTCCGTACTGATCATTTCAGATTTATTTTTCAGGCCGTTTTGGGTTGGCGTTGGATCCGATCCAAGGGAGGGAAATAGAGATTTATGCCACATGGCAATGGCGTCCGATAAGCAGATAGGTTTGAGCACGAAAAAGGTGCGTCAAAGCAGGCTTGAGATCGGGTGTGCTTTGACGAAAACGGACGAATGCCTATGATAATAGGGCTATCAGTCTGACACGGGTAGACACTGAATCATGGACGTTCAGCACCGGAGGTTCTTTCGGTGAGCGTAGGACAGGCCGATAAAATCCACGGATTTTATATCGGTTGACAGGGAAGCATCCCGGCCAGTGTTTGAACGAGAGAAAATATGATTGTCGATTGTCATACCCATATTTGGCAAAGCCCTGAACAGCTTGGTTCGCTGGAACTGGGCGAGACGGTTCGATCATCACGTACCAAGCCGCAGCCGCGCGTTTCGCTGGGTCGATCCAACTGGCGAAACACCCCCGCTGCTGATGCCGATCATCACTGGGCGCAGACTTCGGCGGTGGATAAGAGCATTGTGCTGGGTTTTAAGAGCCGGTACATGCAGGCGGAGATTCCCAACGTTTACGTGGCGGATTATGTCAAGCGTTTTCCGCAGAAGTTGATCGGATTTGCGGGTATTGATCCAACGGAGTCGGCGGCGGTTGAGGAAGTGAATCTGGCCAAGACGGAACTGCAACTCAGCGGGATTACCATCAGCCCGGCCAATCAGGATTTTCATCCTTGTGATACGCGGGCGATGAATGTGTACGCCGAGGCGGAAAAACTGGGCATGCCGGTGTTGTGTCACTTCGGCGGTCAATTCACGCAGAACAGCAAGTTGGAATATGCCCGGCCTTATCTGTTTGATGAAGTGGCACGGACGTTTCCGAACCTGAAACTGGTGATCGCGCAGATGGGTCAGCCGTGGGTGGATGAGACCATTACGCTGCTGGGCAAGCATCAGAATATTTACGCGGATGTTTCCGGGCTGCTGGGCCGGCCGTGGCAGGCGTATAACGCGCTGGTCTGCGCGTATCAGTATGATGTGATCGACAAGCTGCTGTTCGGCAGCGATTTTCCCTACACCAGCGCCAATGAGTGCATCGAAGCGCTCTACAGCATCAACCAGATCGCGCAGGGGACGAACCTGCCGGTGGTTCCGCGGGAAAGCCTGCGCGGGATCATTGAGCGTGATGCGTTGTCGTTGCTGGGTCTGGAGTGATCATCGCGCGCAGATGACTATCCTGCGGTAATTGCAGCCTGTCGATAAACGGCTCGTGGCTGCGCGTTGTGGTCAGTTTTAGTTCAGGGGCCAGGTCTGGCGGAACGGGGCTGAAGCTCAGCATGATCCGGGGCAGACGCTGGGGCGGAGTCAGATACCCCAGCAGGCGCAACTGCGACTGCACCGGCGCGGGCAGATCAACTTCAGTCATCGTCATCTTTTGGGCAGCCGTTCCATCCAGCGTAAATGACGCGCGAGTCAGATCGACGCGCTGATCCCAGATCAGCAGTTGCAACTGGAGCTGGTGTTGATCGTCAAGCGACTGGTGGATCAATTCAAAACTGCGGTGCTGGCTGATCCAGGCGGTCTGCAGCGGCGCATCGGGGGCGAGGGTTGCCACCCACTGGCGCAAAAGCGGCGGGAAGGTCAGATGCGTCTGCGAACCCAGCGGCAGCGGATTGACATACGGCACGTCCATCTTGACCGGCGATAAAATTCCGGTCTGATCGCCGGTTGGTTTCTGCAAGCGGCGCTGAATCATGATGACCAGCCCGGGGGCACTTAAAATCAACAAGGCCACGATAAAAATCAGATTGTTCCTGACATCCTTTTTCACTGCACCAGAGTGTACGGCATTGCATTGCGCAAAACACGGGGGGAGTCGGGACAAATCATGAATCATCGCGCCGGGGCTACACGACCACCCCGCCCTGCACGCGCCAGCTATGCAGGGTGCGCATGTAGTTGGCACGTTCAAACGCCTGCGGGTCGGGACAATGACTCTGGCTCATCGAACCGAGCATCTGCTTGAGCGAGCGATATTCCTTCTGGATCAGCCAGTTTTCAAACTCCCTGACCACTTCAGCCAAATGACGAATACCATTGCGGAGAATGGCCGAAACCATCTGCACGCAACTGGCGCCAGCCATGACGGCTTTGATCGCGTCTTCGTGGGTATGCACCCCGCCGGAACAGGCCAGCGTGGCGTGGGTCTGCCCGAAGAGGATCGACAACCAGCGCAGGCGCAGCAGCAGTTCGCTGCTGTCACTGAGGCGCAGGGTGGGACGGGTTTCCAGCTCGGCGATATCAATATCGGGCTGATAGAACCGGTTGAACAGGACCATGCTGTCGGCGCCGGCGTCATCCAGTCGGGCGACCAGATGCGGCAGAGCACCGAAAAACGGCGAGAGTTTGACCGCCATGGGGATTTTGATCACTTTGCGCACGCTGGCGGCGGTCTCCACGATCCGGTCTTCAAGCTGCCAGCAGGTTTCCTGCGGATCGGTTGCGATGTAATAGACATTCAGCTCCAGGGCATCGGCGCCGGCTTGTTCCATCAAACCGGCCCAGTCGGTCCAGCCGCCGGGGCTGGTGCCGTTGAGCGAGGCAATAACGGGAATGGAGAGGTTCTTCTTGAGCTTGCGAATGTGATCGAGATATTCATGTTTTCCCAGCCGATAATCGCTGACGGGTGGGAAATAGCTGTGCGCTTCGAGGTGGGCATTGGCGTACAGCTCCATGTGATAGATGGAGGCATGGCGCTCGCCGATGAGTTGCTCCTCAAACAGCGAGTGCATGATGATCGCGGCAGCACCGGCATCCTGGGCGCGCTGGGCGGTCTCCAGATCCGCAGCCACCGGTGAAGCGCCGACAACCAGCGGGTGTTTGAGTTTCAAGCCGCAATAGGTGGTGCTCAGATCCATGACAAACTCACTTTCGGAAAGTGCCTGCTTTACGTTGCGCGCCCGTTGTGGCAGGCGCAGCAATCAAACGCACCGGTTCGATCATTTATTTTTTCGCAACTCGCGCCGCGTGCTGATCCAACCCAGCTCGGCGGCAACATCCTCTTATTCTTTCGTTTTCGGTTGTCCATCCGTCGGTGGCTCGCCACTGGCCATCCGCTGATACAGGGCGATGCGCTCATCAATCTGCTGACGCGCCTTGCCCACCAGCACATCGTAGCGCTGCTTGTCCATCTGTTCGACCATGCGGAAGCGCGTTTCATTGCGCATGTATTCCGTCAAATCGCCCTTGGGCAACGACGAATCGAGCTGCATGGCGGGTTTATTCTGCTCTGTCAGGCGCGGATCGTAGCGATAGAGCGGCCAGTAGCCCGTATCCACCGCCAGCTTCTGCTGATTCAATCCAGCCGCCAGATCATAACCATGAGCAATGCAGTGGCTGTAGGCGATAATCAGCGATGGTCCCGGATAACTTTCGGCTTCACGCAGCGCCTTGAGTGTCTGGGCATCTTTGGCGCCAAAGGCAATCTTGGCGACATAGACATTGCCGTAACTCATCGCCATCAACCCCAGGTCTTTTTTACCGCTGGATTTACCCAGCGCCGCGAACTTGGCGGCTGCGCCGATGGGTGTGGCTTTGGATGCCTGACCGCCGGTATTGGAATAAACCTCGGTGTCCATCACCAGGATGTTGACATCCTGACCGGTGGACAGCACATGATCCAGACCGCCGAAACCAATGTCGTACGCCCAACCATCGCCGCCGAGAATCCAGACCGTCTTGCGCACCAGATAATCAGCCAGCAACTCCAATCGCCGCGCCAGTGGCGCATCAATCGCTGCCAATCGGGAGCGCAATTGCTCAACCCGGCTGCGCTGTTGGGCGATGCCGGCTTCTTCCCAATCCTGATGAGTCAGCAATTCATCCACCAGTGTCTGACCGATGGGTTCTGCCAGACTCACCAGCAACCGGCGGGCTTCGTCGGTCAGGGCATCAACGCCCAGACGCATGCCCAGACCAAACTCCGCGTTATCCTCAAACAGCGAATTGGCCCAGGCTGGCCCGCGACCTTCGGGGGTCTGGCAGTACGGGGTGGTGGGCAGATTCCCACCATAGATGCTGGAACAACCCGTCGCATTGGCAATGAGCATGCGATCGCCAAACAGTTGCGTCAGCAGTTTGATGTAAGGCGTTTCGCCACAACCGGAGCAGGCGCCGGAATACTCAAACAGAGGCTGGAAAAACTGGCTGCCCTTGATATCAAGACGAATGCGCGTCCGGTCAACTTCCGGCAGCTTCAGGAAGAAATCATAATTTTCACTCTCCTGCTGGCGCAGGGGAAGCTGGTCAACCATGTTGATGGCTTTGTGTTTGGGTTGGGCTTTGTCCTTGGCTGGACAGACATCAACACAAAGGCTGCAGCCGGTGCAGTCCAGCGGCGAAACCTGAAGGGTATAGATACTGCCGCGCAGATCGGGCGCTTTATACGGCACATGGGCAAAGGTCGCTGGCGCATCCGCCAGTTCCGAAGGATCGTAGACCTTGGCACGAATGGCTGCATGTGGGCAGACCATGGCGCACTTGTTGCACTGGATGCACAGTTCCTTGTCCCAGGCGGGAATCTGATCCGCCAGATTGCGCTTTTCCCACTGGCTGGTCGCGGTCGGCCAGGTTCCATCGACCGGAAAGGCGCTGACCGGCAGCAGATCACCCTTGCCGGCCAGCATGACGGCGCTGATGCGCTTGACGAAATCGGGCGCGTTGTCGCTGATCAATGGTGGCATGCGGCGCGCCGAGGTGGCGACGGACGGAATCTCCACCTGATGCAGATGCGCCAGCGTCTGATCCACCGCGGCGAAGTTGCGCTGGACCACTTCCTGACCCTTGCGACCATATGTTTTTTCAATCGACTTTTTGATCTGTCCAATCGCTTCATCGCGCCGAAGCACACCGCTGATGGCAAAGAAACACGTCTGCATCACCGTATTGATGCGTCCGCGCATGCCGCTGTCACGGGCGACTTTCAGCGCATCGATCACGAACAGGCGCAGCTTCTTTTCGATGATCTGCTGCTGAAGCTCGACGGGCAGTTCGTCCCACGCCTGCTGAGGCGCAAAGGGTGTATTGAGCAGCACCGTCGCACCGTTTCCGGCGTAGCTGAGCATTTCATATTTGTCGAGGAAGGTCGATTGATGAATGGCGACAAAATTGGCCTGGCCTTCGGCGATAAGATAACTGCTGCGAATCGGCCGCGGGCCAAAGCGCAGGTGGCTGATGGTTATGGCGCCGGATTTCTTGGAATCATAGACAAAATAACCCTGGGCGTAGTTGTCGGTTTCTTCGCCGATGATTTTGATCGTGTTCTTGTTGGCGCCAACTGTTCCATCAGCGCCCAGACCAAAGAAGACCGCCCGAAAAACATCATCGGCTTCGGTGGTAAAACCCGGATCAACCTTCAGCGACAAACCCGTCACATCATCATTAATCCCAACGGTGAAACGGCGTTGTGGTTGCTGGGCGTGCATCTGATCATAAACGGCCTTGACCATCGCGGGCGTGAATTCCTTGCTGGACAACCCGTAACGACCACCGATGGTGGGAATCTGCCGCCCGGCTTCAAACAGGGCGCTGACCACATCCAGATAAAGTGGTTCGCCACCAGCACCGGGTTCCTTGGTGCGATCCAGCACCGCGATATGCGTGCAACTGGTGGGAATCGCCTGCAGCAGCGCGGTTGTATCAAACGGCCGATACAAGCGAACCTTGATCAGGCCCACCTTCTGCCCCTGGGCGTTCAGCGCTTCAACCGCTTCCTGGGCGGCATCGGCGCCGGAACCCATCATGATTATGACGCGCTGGGCATCGGGCGCGCCAACATAATCAAACAGGCGATAACTCCGGCCGGTCAGTCCGGCAAATCGATCCATCTCCTGCTGCACAATGGTTGGGCAACGATCATAAAACACATTGCAGGCTTCGCGCGCCTGGAAAAATGTATCGGGGTTCTGCGCCGAACCGCGCAATACCGGATGTTCCGGATTGAGCGCGCGGCGGCGATGATCCTCCACCGCCGACTGATCCAGCATCGCCAGCAGAGTCTGATCATCGATCATTTCAATCTTGGCGACTTCGTGGCTGGTACGAAAACCATCAAAAAAATGCAGGAAGGGAATGCGTGTGCGCAATGTGGCAGCATGGGCGATAGCCGCCATGTCGTGCGCTTCCTGCACGCTGGTCGAATTGAGCAGGGCAAAACCCGTCTGGCGCGTCGCCATGACATCCTGATGGTCGCCGAAGATCGACAAGGCATGACTGGCCAGCGTGCGGGCTGAGACGTGCATGACAAACGGCGTCAACTCACCGGCAATCTTGTACATGCTGGGGATCATCAACAGCAATCCCTGGCTGGCGGTAAACGTGGTGCTTAGCGCCCCCGCCTGCAGCGCACCGTGGCATGTACCAGCCGCCCCACCTTCAGACTGCATCTCCATAATCGCAGGCACGGAAGACCAGAGGTTCGGTCTGTTGCGACTGGCCCATTCATCGGCCAGTTCACCCATCGTGCTGGACGGCGTTATCGGATAAATCGCAATCACCTGGCTGCAGCGATACGCGATTGAAGCTGCAGCTTCGTTCCCGTCCAGAGTCACTTTCGGTCGTGCAGACGTGCTGATCATGAGTAGCTCCATCAGCAAAATAACGAACTCGATTCGACGCCACACGAAGAATAAGATGTAAATGTCCGATTCTCAACCAATACCTTTTGTTTCGCACGCACGAGGTGTTTAACTTCAGACCCTCAGGTCATTTAACTTAGCTCAGCCAGCAGGTGCAATGGCGGTCTCTCCTGCCACGAAAAAACTCGAATTGCCTCCGATGGCTGGACGATTAAGCCCCGCCGCTTTTTAGTCTTTCCAGCGTACCAGTTCCACCCGCCCACGAGCGCGCAACGCCCCCTGAGCATCGGTCAAAAAAGGCACGGGAACCGTCAGATCACGCTTTTCCCCCACATGCAGGTTCAGAACATTCGCCAGCGGATTCGATCCCACCACCGCGCTTTGGGCATTGACCAATTCGATCGTCATCACCACCGAAGCAGCAGGTTGATCCGATCGGTTCTCCACCTGGCATTGCACCAGCGCCTTGCGCCCCTGGGGCTGCATCGATTTGATTTGCAACTCGATCCCCTGCGTCCGGCGTAAATCCGCCTGGCTGACGCCACGGTTGCGACTGTTCCACAACCACAGCCCGGCTAGCGCAACGATAATCAGCCCGGCGATTCCCCCAATCACGCGCCGCTTATGGTCAACAAAATAATTCATGGATGAAAACCGAATCAATCACGCCAGCCGACATCTATCAGCGATCAATAGTAAGGGTTGGCTGCATCGGGCTGGGTATCGACGCTGTTGTAACCACTGTCGTACGCAAACACCTGGACAAACTCGACGTGACCATCGGCAAAAGCAGCATTGGCATACAGATGATCAGGATCATCCTTATACCACTGTGCCCGGGCGCTGCTGGCGACAACACCGCTCATCGTACGATGGATGGGGATACTTCCGATCACCACCTTGCGCGATGGATCAGGATAGCGGGTTAATTTCAGCGCCTGGCCCAGCTTCAGCCAATTCGTCTGAAAATCGTGATAGGCAAAGTCCAGCCCGACATACTTGGCAATACCCATCGGTGCTGCCACGCCACCCATTGCGTTATAGCCTGAAGCGTAAAAATAGCTCGTGCCATACAGTTCGTAACAGGTCGATGTCGCCTGATAGGGTGCGGTGTCAAACCACCACAGCGGCTCACCACGATCGCATGGCGAACGGAACACCTCCAGCGACGCCAGATAGCTGTTCAGCGGGCGTTTTTCCGCCGGCATGGAACCGCCGAACATCCGGGGAACCAGCCAGGGATCACTGGCGGGCACAATCCCCTGCGGCCCACCCAATTCCTGCGGCGCGGCCACCGGCATAAACCCGTTATGATCGTTGGCGTAGGCAAAGATGCCCGTCACGATCTGCCGCAAATTACTCTGACATTGCAGCAACTGAGCTGATCGGCGTGCCTTATTCAATGACGGCAGCAAGATACCCATAAGCAGCGCGATGATACCAACCACCACCATCAACTCAATCAGCGTAAAGCCGGGCTGCTTGCTGCCGGGTTGAACAACCAGCCGGCCGCTGTCATCGTCCCGCTGCCGTCTGCCGGAATTGCGCATCGTCACAAATCGGTTCATGATCTAATCACCATCCATTTACGCTGCTGCGCCGTCGCCGCAGTGCCCAGCCTGCCAGCACCAGGCCCATCATCCCGGCCGTCGCCGGTTCAGGCACTACGCTGTAGGCAATGGTGAAGTTTCCAACCCAACTGTTCGACGAAATGGGCAGGCCCGTCTTGGCCCAGACTGGCTGGGTTTTATCCATCTGCGTAATCAGCAGATAATCCGCATCATCCGGCAGACGCGGTACGATTTGCTGAGTCAAATAGTCTGAAAAACCACCTGAATAAAAACCTTGATTGGGCAGACCCAGCCCCGTCAATGTGCCCGATGAACTCCAGATCGACTTGGGTAGCAAATAGCCATGCTGAACGGCGTTATCGAAAACAAGCGTCGGCGCAGTCTGATCAGTATCGATGCTGGCGTCAAAATAAGAATCGAGACTGTATGAAATCGACCAATTGCCGCTGGTATTGGCCCAGGTGCCGCTGTTGCTGCTTCCGTCAACATTCACATCAGGCCCGCCAGCGACCGGCAGTGAAATCGCGCTGGTCAGCAGATATTGATCCATTGTCATGCCCGGAGCTGCCACGCCGCTGTACTGCAAGGCGCTGATATTCACCGGCTGGCTGCCACTGACGGCTGGTGAAAAATTCAACTCCAGCGTACCGCTGAGCGATACCGCTTGCCCAAACTGATTGGTCTGGCCAAACGTGCCAGAGGGATCAACCAGGTTGTGACTCAGCGCTCCGGCTGGATTCATGGCGCCAGCAGCGTTCAGGTCATCGGTGGTAAACACCAGCCAATCGCCGGAATTGGGGGCGGAGTTGGAAGGTTTTTTCCCAACCGCTGACGGTAAAGAATCGCTGGCTTGATCGGCATTCCAACTCAGCAGCTGAAAGGTCGTTCCCGTAGCTGACCCTGCCCAAAAACCAATGGAAACCATCAAAACCGCACTCCCGTGCATCACTCGCTTCATCGTTCTCTCCTTGAAATAAATAAGACCTCTCGAACAGCGAAGACTTATATCATATTGAGATCAAGTCTCAATTTCAATAAACGCGACAATCTGAAGCAGTTTCTTCGTCGATTTCATTTTCCTGCGCGAATTCAATGGCTTGACTTGATATTGTTGGACGTACTGACTAAATTATGCCCGTTGATCCGGTTAGTTCAGCCGATTTGGCCGATAAAATCGATGTTTTTTGTTGTCAACGGCCGAGTTAACGGAAACGGATCGCAGCAGAATAATTTAATTGTGCGGGTGTAGCTCAGTGGTAGAGCGTCACGTTGCCAACGTGAATGTCGAGGGTTCGACCCCCTTCACCCGCTTTTGATGAACGTCGTTGACACCAGTTGCCAGCGGCGTCTTACTTTTGACGGCAGCAACACTTACAGTAATTGCCGCCCCGACATTCGACCCCTCTTGTTGCCCTGTCATCTTGTCAGCGATTGCCCCCGAAACACCACGATTGCGCCCAGCGAGTACAAGCGGGAGTACAAGCGTTCGCGCTCGTAAGTCCTTATCTTCTGGCACGGTTGCAGGAAAAGTAGCCCCGCCAGCATCCGGCAGCTCTGGCCCGGCGGTGCCCGTTGCCCTCTGGCGGTAGGCTTGCGGCTCGGCGTACAGCGGCAGCGTCGGCAGCGCGTCCAGCGCTCCGGCCACGTCCAGCAACTTCGGATCGGTGTAGACGTTCGCGGTTAGGTCCGGCTTGCTGTGCCGCATGGCGGCTTGTGCCGTCCGCAGTGCGACGCCACCCTTGCTCAAGTGCGTACCGAAGGAAACGCGCAAAGCGTGAACATCGACCACGCGGCCGCGCTCGTCGCGCTTGGCGATGCCGGCGGCGGCAAGGTCACGGTCCAGAATGCGAATCAGGCCCGCCGACACGTTGAATACCGGCGCGGCAGACGACAGGCGCATTGGCACCGGCTCGCCGATCCGTAGGCGGGCGGCATCCTGTAGCGCCTTGAGTCGGTCGCCCAGAAACGCTCGAAGGTCCGCCGCTAGGTCGGCCCGCAATGGTATGTCCGATCCCTTCCGGTTCTTTTCGTCGGCGGCGTTGAGCGCGGCGTAGGGTTGCTCGGCGTCAAGGTCCAGTTGCCCGACGGTTAGCGATACCAGTTCGCCCTTGCGAAGCCCGGTCAGCAGCAGCGTCTTATAAGTCAGCGCCCGCTCTCGCCCCCGGTGCTCAAGGTCGGCGATCATTTCCGGCCGTTTGGCCAGCGACAACCGGCCACGGTCAGCGGCTTCGGCGATGTTGTCGATCGTCAATGGTGCCAGGTGCCAGTTCGTGCGCTTGGGATGCTCGGCATCGGGTAAGGTTTTCACCTTGTCGCGGCCGTACTCCGCCAGCGGCCGGAGCCTCGCCACGGTAAGCAATCGGCCAAGCTCTGCCTCCGTTAGCGCCCGGCGCAGGTGCCGGCGGTCGGCCTTGACGTTGGCCAGGGGCACGTCGGCAAAGGGGTTGGCTATCAGCCGATGCGTTCGCCGACACCAATTGCCGAAGCCGACGGCGGCTTCGCGGTAGCCGTTGCGTGTTGCGGCGGATACGCCCTTGCTTGCCATGAGCACAAGCCAGCGCTCAATCGCGGCCGTGTTCAGGTCCGGCAGCTTGCCGAACGCGCATTCTTCCGCCAGCCGCTTGAGCCGCGCCCGCACCATCGCCACGCGGCGCGGTGCGCAGCCCTTTGCAATCAAGTGGTCGCGGTAGGCGTCGCAGTGCGCGGCAATCGGTACGGCGGCATGGTCGGCGGCGGCGTCTTGCGCGGCAGTCAGCACCTTCGCCTTGACCAGTTCTGCCCGGCCGCGCAGGTCGGACAGGATCGTTTCGGCGGCATCCTTGGTTCGGCATCCGGTGCCCACCTTCCGTACAACGCCGGAGCCGTCGCGGTAGCGGGCGGTGTGCGTACTGCACGTCAGGGTAATCCGGTCGGAGCCGTCGCGGCCGGTCGTCACTTTCGCCGTTCGCTTGCGGCCGCGCCGATCCGTCCAGCGGGCGAATCGCTCGCCTTGACGGATGAACAGTTCCGCCTCGTCTGGTAGCGGCTTGGTGTAGGTTTCGCGGTAGACGGTCATACGTCACCTTGCCTTTCGTCTGGTGCTCACAATGCCGAAGTGCGCGGCGAGCTTGTCGGCCAGGTCCAACCGAAGCGATTGCTCACTGTTGGCGAATCGCACCAGTGATGAATGATCCAAGCCGTTTTCTCTCGCAACGGCTCGAATTGAATCAGCCTCGGTGAGCGCTTCGCGGAGTAGTTCCGTCATCGTCTTGTGTATATTCCCAGTCGGCATGGTGGTTCTTATCACCGAATACCCGTGTCTTGTCAACTCGGTTGCCGATCCGCGCCGGCGGTTCTCTTTGCGTACCGCATATGCGCAGCATAAATGCGAGTACGCATTATGGTCCCTTATGGGATATAGGAAGTGGGCTTCCGCAGTAAATGACGTGAAACTTCCTCTGGCAGGAGGAAGCCAGCTTCCGCAGGAAGTGGCGCAAAACTTCCGCCTATCGGTCATGGGTTTCCCCCTTCACTTGTTGCCTCGGCAGCGGTCGCACGGCGTACACCGATGCGCCCTTGCGAAAGCCGCCTTGCCAGACGATCCGCACCAGCCCGAAAGCGACAAGCCGTCGAAGGGCGAAGCGTACAGCCCTCGATGTGATGCCGGCGCGACCGGCGATATCCTCCTGTGATGTCCTCGTCGTGCCGTCCGGCTTGATGTCGCGGTAGAGAATGAGCCAGGTCAGAAGCTCGGCCCGCGTCAACGCCCCGGCGGTCATGTCCAGAAACGCATTCAGCACACCGAAGCGGTCGGCGGTGCGTCGGCGGTGCCGCTTTCCCTTCGGCTTGCTCTCGGCCTTTGCTCGGCGCGGGCGGTCGGCGTCCATCGGCGGCAGGCCCACCACGCCGGGCGGGATGATCGGCGCTTCATTCATCGTTGGCCCCCTCGGTCGCGGCCGGCGTCTTGCTCCACAACGCCGCCAGCGCGCTCTTGAGCTTGCCCTTGTCGATGCCCTCGGTCTTGCCGGCGGCGGTGCCGGTCGGATCGGCTTCCACGATGAACGTCTGGCGGCAGCGGTCGAAGCGCATCGACAGGTCGCGGCATTCGCCATGCCGGCTTTTCAGGTGCTTGAGCTTCACAAGCTCGCCCTCGGCGTTATCGTCATCAGGGTGAAGGATGAAGGCGTCATCGGCCCCAAACTCAAGCTCGGACGATTCGCGGAAGCTCGCCAGGTTCAAGCCGTCGCCGGCGTAGGAGCTTCGGCCTTTTGCATCCTTCGCCCGCGACACCGCCGACACCACGATGACGGCGACGCCGGCGTCAGCAAACTGGCGAAGGTAGTTCATTGTCGCATCGACCGAGTTTCGGCGGGTATCGTGCTCGCCAGGCGGCGCGATGCGTTGAATGTAGTCCAGCACCAGCAGCAAAGCCCCAAAGTCATCGGCCGCGGCGGCGACGTTGCCCAGGTCAAACGGCGGGCGCAGGAAACAGAGCCGATCCGCCACGGCGGCCAGCGTGTTCATGCCTTGGTCGATACGGTCGGCGTGCTCCGGCCCGATCCGGCGGTAACGTATGGTGGTCAGGTCAACGCCCGACAGCCGCGCTAGTTGGCGGTCCAGCAGCACGCCCGGCGGCATTTCGATGTTACATACCAGCGCCCGCAGGTCCGGCGAAAGCCGTAGGGCATCGACCACGCATTGCATGGTGAATGCCGTCTTGCCGGCCCCGGGCGCGCCGCCCACCAGCGTTACCAGCCCCGGCCCCACTTCGATACGCCCCAGGTCGCCCACGCCCAGCGGGTAGAGCACCGGCGCTTTGCCGGTCAGCACGTCATCGCGCCAATGGTCCAGCGCGTCGGCGGCAGCGATGTAGTTGCCCTTGTTCATGCGGCACCCCCTTTCCCGTCCGACGGCGACGGCACCGCGTCTTTCAATCCGCACTCGATTTGCCGGCGAACGTCTGCCGGCGGCAAGCCCGAATCAAGCGCTGATTCGGTCAGCAGCGCCACGGCCAGCGACAGCGGGCATCCAAGCTCGCCCAAGTTCCGCGCCGCCGAGTACAAGAGCCGGTGCCGGTCGCCGGTGTCGGCCCCGTCACGGATGAACGCCAGGGTAAGCCGGTTGAGCATCGGCGCGGCGGTGCTCTTGGCGGCAGCGCGGCGGCTGACCTTCGCTTCGGCTTCGTTCCGGACGTGTTCGGTCGCGGCGCTCCAGTCGGCGGCAATGTTCCAGTCACACCGCCCGGACGCCGGCGGCGTCGGTACGTCGAACGGCTCCGGCGTCTTCGCCAGGTCCATAATCGCGGCGGCGTCCAGGTGCATCAGCGCTTCGACCGGCAGCCGTCGCTTGTGTAGCCCGGTCTTCGGGTGCCGACTATTGGGCGCTCGCAGCGCCCGCACCGCGTCATAGATACCCGTGTCGATGACCACGCCGGCGGCGTCGGCAACGACTTCGCAGAAGCGTCGGGCGATCCGATGGAAGTCGGCCGACGGCGGCGGCTCCCACAGCGACACCGGCAGGCCAAGGTGAAAGCCCTTGGAGCCGGAGTAGAACGCCAACAGGTCATCCTCGGCCACGGCGAAGCGGTCGGAAATGGCCAGGGCGAGCTTGGCAGCATCGGTACGGGCGGCGTCAGGCGAGCCGTCACGGTCAATGTCCCACCAGAGGAACGGCGCGCCGCACTCGCCGGCGTAGCCCTTGGTGGAGCTGGTGCGGGTTAGGTAATCGCGGAAGGCAACGTCGAAGGTAAAGCTGGACAGATACGCCTCGGCGTCACACCGCGCCCGTTCATCGCAGGCGGCATAGGCGTTGAACGCGGCCCACCAATCGATGAGCCGCCTTTCGCCGGAGCACGGCCCCACGATCCGATAGCCGAATCGGCAATCAGATAGGGAGTTCATCGCCGCCCCCTTCCGTCGCGCCGGGCGCGAAGTCATCGTCATCCGGCTTGTCGATACCGAGTACGTCGAAGGTCCGGACGCGGTTGTACTCGGCCCCGTCATCCCCGCGCCGGAGTGCCAGCTTCACCCGGCATCGGATGCCCGGCGGTAGCGGTTGTTCCAGTTGCTCAAGGGAAGTGACGCCGAGCTTCGCCAAATCGCGTTTGGCCATCGGCAAGGCGGCGGCGGTCAGCCAAACATCGTGCCAGAATTGCCGGCCGGCGTGCTCGCCTTCCAGCACCTTGAATGCGAGCTTGTAGCCCGGTGTTCCGCTCTTGGCGGTCGCAAGTTCGCCGCTCACGATCCGGGCAACGTAGGTGCCCGCCGGCAGCGGCGCGAAGTCCGAAGCGGCGGCCGTGCTCGCCCAAGCCGAACGTAGCGACTCGCCGCCGCCGTTGAGAATGTCAGACAGTTTCCGGCGCGCAGCGCCGGCGTTGGTGGTATCATCATCCATAGTTCAAGCCCTTTCGTACTCGCCCGGCGGTCCAGCACCGGGCATTTTATTGTTGTCGGTGAGCAGGTCGCCCAAGTCGGACGGCTCCGGCGTCGGCTCCGGCAATTCCGGGTGCATCGCCAGCCAGTGCAAAGCGGCGGCGCGGTCGATGAGCCGCCAGACTTGCACCGGCCGCGCATGCGCTTCTGGGCGGGTGCTCTTGACGTAGCGGTCGGCAACGATGATGCCGGCCTCGGCCAATTCGCCAGGCACCGGCCCGAATGCCTTGGGATTGATGCCGTCCGGCACCGGCACGGCGGCGCGCACGTCATCGACGGTGCCTTCGGCTCGTTCGATGAGCACGGCCAGAAGTGCCCGCCGAGCGCGGCGGATCAGCGCTTCGCGGCGTGCTGCCAGCAGCGCGAACGCCGACAGCTTGCGGCGCTCGCCTTCGGCGGTTTGATAGGTGGTCGCGGTGTTCATCGTCCGGTCCTCCCCACGGTGCGGACGGCCGGACAGCCAGCCGCAATCCAGTCCAGCACCACCCGGCGCGGCCAGCGAACCAGCGCGCCAAGCTTAATCGGCGCGGGCATGCGCCCGGCGTCAGAAAGTCGATAGACGTGACGGGGGGAAGCGCCGATCATTTCGGCGACGGCGCGGACAGGTAGCAACTCGGCCGGTTGCGTCGGCCCGGCGATGCGCTCGCCGGTGGCGTTAGTCAGGGTTTCGGTCATTCCTGATCCTCGTTCGGGTGCGAAGGGGCGAGCCCGTTGCCCGCGTCTACTTCTCTATTTACGCCGACAACAAACGAACATTACTCGGCACTTGGTTTGTCCGCGCATGACAAAGCCTGCCCCCCGCCGAAAACAGTAGACAGGTATGCACCGGAGCGGAGAAGACGGGTTGAAAAAAATCTTTGGGAAACTAACGGACAAACTATTTGTCCTGAGGTTTGTTTCCGCGTTGTTGCCTCTTAGCGTCCCACGACAGGACCGCTTTCAGATGGGAAAGCTGGATGCCTTGGTAGCCGCAGAAGTCCTTCATGCTCTCGCCCGCGCCTTGGGCTTGCTGCCACTTGGCGATGAGTGCGGTTCGTTTCTCCGCTTCGGTATTTGTCATCTTCGGTCGTCCGCCCTTGTTCTTGCTTTGGTTGTCGCTACCCGCTGGGTTTGCGTCGGGGTCTAGCCGCACCAGTTGCAGGTAGATTTCCGAGAGCGTGCGCCCCAACCTGTCCCGTTCCTCTTGCGGTAAGACCCCATCGTTGCAGCGATCAGCACACAACGGCCAGAGCCAGGCATCAGGCGCGCTCAGCCCCGCCCGAAGCACGTCGCGCTTGCAGTCCTCAACGTAAGTGAACAGCGCCCCCGTCTTGACCAGAACCGCGAAGCGTTTACGGGCAGCGGCCCCCAGGCCCTCATACTCCGGCAGGCCCCATGCCCGCATATGCAGGTACACTTCCCACAGTCTGTAGAGAGCATCGTACCGTTCCGGCATGTTCCAACTCCTGTAGTTGGTCCTGAAAGAAAACAGCGGGGGAAGGCGGTCAGGTTCCGCCTTGTCGGGTTGCAATCCCTATCCCGCGCCGGTGTTCTACGCCCGTTCTTTTGTCACGATCCGCCGCCCGCAATGACGGCATTCACGCAATCGCATTATCACCGACGGCTTGCGCCTTGTGTAGACCACGCGGAAATGCCGGCAGCCGCAGCGCGGGCAGACAATGCCGTCCTTGACGGCGCTCAATACCATCGGTACGCGGTCATCCGACATAGCGTAATCTCCTGCCTTGAAGTTCCGAAAGCCGAATCCGTTCCCGCTTCGGCTCTGTTCGTTGTGCCCCCGTGCCGGGCAGCGCCGCGCCCACCAGTGAAGCGGCCGCCGCGCATCCGACGATGCAGTCCCACCAGTGATTATCCGGCCGGTCAGGTTTCGGCCGCCACTCATCGACGGTGCGGCCATGCCCGACGGTGCGGACGGCCACTTCGGCGATGCAATGGTCAGCCAACAGGCGGTGTTCGTCCTGATTGCTCCCGTACAGCGACAGACAGCCCGTATCGCCCAGGGCAACGGACAGCCGCGCCACGATAAAAGACTTCCAGAAGTTCGCGTCGAAGCGAAAGTGCCGCGCCGCTCTGCGATCCGTCGGCTTGGGTATGTACCAGTTGAAGCCGATGCGGTCGCCTTGGGTGCGGTTGTACTCGGCAATCGGACGGCCCGCCGCGCCGATGCCGATGCCCCGCGACGGCATGAGCACCGCCGCATGGCCGGAGTGTCGGCACACGTCATGTACCACGTCGGGAACGTAACCGGCATCGACAAGGCATCGCTCAAGGCGCATCGGCGCGCCGTCTTCCCGTTCCCATTCGCGGGACGCAAGCGAAGCGGTCAAGGCGTCCAGCCCGGCCCGGATGGAGCCTTCACGCCCCGCCCCCGGCGACAGCATGGCCAGCGTTCGCGGCGCTTTCCGCAGCGCGAAATAGCGGCGGTGCTGGTCCGGCCAGGTGCCGTAGTCGATCAGCCAGCCGGTGAAGTCGGCGGACCACGCGCAGACCGTCCAGTACAGCAGCGAATCGTGAACGTCGATGAAGGCGGTAACGTGCTCGGCCCCGACCGGAACCATGCCACGCCGGATGCCGTTGTGCTTCGCGGCGATCTGGTCGGCGGTCAGCGTCGGCCCGTCGCCTTGTTCCAGACGGATCGGCTCGTTCTGGTACTCGGCTTGGAACGCCGCTTCATCGTCCAGGCGGAAGTTCATCGCATGTTGCACGGCCGACAGTTCATCATCGTGATGCCGCGCCGGCCATGCCGCCACGGCCCCGGCGTCCATCGCTTTGCGGTGCTTGGCGTAGAACGCGGTCGCTTCGGAGCCGTTGCCGCCCTTGCGGAAGCTCTCAGCCCGGAGCCGCCCGTATTGCTCCCACAGCTTTTCGTCTGCCGGCATGGCGTACAGCATCTTGCACCGCTCGCCTTGCCAGCGCGGGCATTTCTGGCGGTCCAGGAGTGCATCGGCCATATCCCCGGCCCTGATCACGGTACAGGGCAGCATCGCGGCGATCTTCCGCCCAGGCCCGGCCATTCCGAGCACGTCGCCATTGATGATTGCCGCCCGCTCGGCGCTTTGCGACGGCGACATTGCCGATTCGCGGGTCTGCGGATCGTCAAGGATCACCAGTTCCGGCCGGATGATTTCGCCGTTGGCCAGGGTGTGCGACTGGCCACGCAACGCCCCGGTCAGCCCGACAACGGACACGGTGGAGCCGCCCACGTTCGCGCCGTCACAGGCATCGTCGGGCATGGTCGGAAATGTCAGCCGATCCGCCGACCAGTCGATGCGCGTCTGTTCGCCCCGGAACAGTTGTCCAACACACTTGCGGGCATTGTTTTCCAGGCGGTGAAGCGGGTAGCAGACTTGGCGGAAGTCGGCGGCCAGGGTGTCATTGAAGGTCAATTCTGTTTTCAGGTGGTCCAGCAACTCGCCCGCCCGCTTTTCGGTCGCCCCGACAAGGCACACGAAACGGCGGTGCCCATACAGCAGCGCCCACAACGCCGCCCGCTCGCAAAGGGTCGTCTTGCCGCTGCCGCGCGGCATGGCCAGGGCGAACAGGCCGCCGTTGAGAACGGCATCCTGCATCCGGGCGATTACCCGAAGATGATCGTCACTCCACGCCAGGCGGAAGGCGTTGGGGAAGTAGGTTTCACAAAATCGGCGGAAGTCGCGTTCGCAGTCGGCGCGGCGTGCCAGGTCGCCCGGCGGCGGGTAGTCGCCGGAGATATCGCGGTCCCTTCGGCTCTGCGCCAGCTGCGCGGCGTTGTCGGATTCAAGTTTGCGTTGGTAGTTCATAACGATTCATCCTGTTATTTCGATTGTTCCCTACACGGTCGGGAGCGCGAAAGCGCCGGGAGTACCTTTTGCGTGTCGCTCCTGTCCATTGCTGGCAACAATGCCCGCCAGTTGCGATAGGACGCATTCTGGCGCGTCCGGTGCCCAAGCCGACCATTGAGTCATCGGGGCGGCCTTGCGTGCCTTGGCGCTCGATTCTCACGGCTTACCACCTTCCTGCCCGGCCAGCAGTCGCCGCACCGCCTCGGCCTTATCTGCCGGCGACAGCGGCAGACCGGCAATCATCGCCATGGCAGCGGCGAAGTCGGCGGCGGCATCGCCCGCGTTGCCCATTTCCGCGTTTGGAGTACAAGCGGGAGTACAAGCGTTCGCAGACGATTTCATAAGTCCAGCATCTACAGCACTTAGAATTGAGTGCTCTCCCCTTGCCAACGTGAATGTCGAGGGTTCGACCCCCTTCACCCGCTTTTCCCCCACCTGTTACAGGTGGGTTTTTTTGTTGCTAAATCATTTTCAACAAATAGTTAACGTTAATCGAACTATTTACATGCGCAATATTGCTCATCGTCTTACGCTGCCTCAGCAACGCTCCTGACTGCTTCCCTTTTAAGCCACTACGCCCGGGCGTTCCGCCCGAAATCCCTTGAATTCTTTCCCTGGCTTCCAGACAATGCAATCCGACTTTCACTTGAGGGCTGCACGGAATGATTCAGATCGATTTAAGTGGCAAGGTGGCGTTGATTACCGGTGGCAGCCAGGGGTTGGGCGAGGAGTTCGCTCGAACGTTGCATCGGGCTGGTGCAACGGTCGCAATCAATTATTTCCCCGACCCACAGGATTCCAACAAAAAACGTGCCCAGGCGCTGGTGGCTGATCTGGGTGGGCGGGCAAGCGCTTACGGCGGTGACGTGCGCAACCTGGGTTCAATGCAGGAAGTCGTCGAGCGGGTCGTCACCGATCATGGCCGAATCGATATCCTGATCAACAACGCTGGCATTTTGCGCGATAAAACCCTCAAAAATCTTGAAGCCCAGCAATGGCAGGATGTGATTGATACCAATCTGACGGGCGTTTTTAATTCCTGTAAAGCGGTGACGCCGGTTCTGGCCGACGGCGGACGGATTATCAGCCTGGCTTCCATTGCAGCAGTTGTCGGTTTCTTTGGTCAGTCCAACTACGCCGCTGCCAAGGCCGGTGTCATGGGCCTGACGCGCGTTCTCAGCCGCGAGCTGGCCCGGCGACGAATCACGGTCAACGCCGTTGCCCCCGGCGTGGTGCTTACGGAAATGGGCAAGAGCATCCCCGCCGAAGCGCGTGCGGAAATGCTCAAAAATATCCCCCTGAATCGACTCGGCGAACCGGCTGAAATCGCGGGGGCTGTCTTGTTTTTATGTAGTGACCTGGCCTCTTACATCACCGGACAGACGCTGCACGTCAACGGTGGATGGATCGCCCCATGAACCGTGCAACAACCCCCAGCTCTCCACGCGATGGAAAACTTTGCAGCACCGATGAAGCGGTTGCGCTGATTAAAGACGGCGACACCGTAGCGTGCGGGGGTTTTGTCGGCGCTGCTCATCCTGAAGGTTTGACCGCTGCGATGGAGCGACGATTCCTGGCGCATCAATCCCCAAAAAATCTGACCCTGCTCTATGCGGCTGGGCAGGGCGATGCCAAAGCCCGCGGCTTGAACCATCTAGCCCATGAAGGTCTGGTGCGGAGAGTTGTTGGTGGTCACTGGAGTCTGGCTCCGCGGCTGGGCAAGCTCGCCCTGACCAACAAAATCGAGGCGTACAACTTTCCCCAGGGTGTGCTTTGTCAGTTGTTCCGCGACATTGCGGCAGGCCGGCCGGGATGTATTACCCACATCGGTTTGGGCACGTTTATCGATCCAGCGGTGGGCGACGGTGGCCGGGTCAATGAACGAACCACCGAACCTCTGGTCGAGCGCATCGAACTGGGCGGGCGCCCCTGGTTATGGTACAAGTCGATCCCGATCAATATCTCGCTGATCCGCGCCACCGCGGCTGATCCAGCGGGTAACTTAATTATGGATCAGGAGGTCATGATCGGCGAAGTCCTCTCCCTGGCGCAGGCGGCGCACAACTGCGGCGGGCTGGTGCTGGCACAGGTCAAGCAGTTGCGCAATGAACCGATTCCGCCACAGCAGGTTTCTGTCCCGGGGATTCTGGTTGACCGCATTATTCTGGCGCAGGAACATGAACACGAGCAGACTTTCGCCGAGTCGTTCAACCCGGCGTACGTTCGCCCGATGTCCGGACCGACCATGCCCGATCCTGCCCCGATGGAGCATGATGAGCGCTGGATCATCGCCGCCCGCGCCTGTGATGAACTGGAACCGGGCATGATTATCAATCTCGGTATCGGCATGCCCGAGGGGGTGGCGCGTGTCGCCTGTCAGCGCGGCATCCTCGACACCTGCACCTTGACGGTTGAAAGCGGCCCAATCGGCGGAATGCCGGCCGGTGGATTGTCATTCGGGGCATCGGTTCACCCCCTGGCAGTGGTCGATCAACCAGCCCAGTTTGATTTTTATGATGGTCGGGGACTCGATTTCACCGCGCTGGGTCTGGCACAGACCGACGGCGCCGGCAACGTCAACGTTTCCCGTTTTGGCGATCGCTTTGCCGGTGTCGGCGGGTTCGTCAACATCTCGCAGACCGCCAAACGTCTGGTTTTCTGCGGAACGTTCACGGCTGGTGGCCTGAAAGTACGCATCGGTGATGGCCAACTGGAAATTGTACAGGAAGGCAAGACACGCAAATTTCTGTCCAATGTCGAGCAAATTTCCTTCAGCGCAGCCCGCAGCCGCGAATTGGGCCAGCGTGTTTTGTATGTCACCGAACGCGCTGTCTTTGGATTGTCGGATGAGGGCCTGGAACTGATCGAAATCGCTCCGGGCATCGATCTGCAGCGGCATATTCTCGACCAGATGGATTTTGTCCCAATCATGCGGCAGATCAAACCCATGTCACCTTCGTTATTCACCTGAGAAATTGGAAACTCGCCATGGTCAGTATTGTTATTGTTGCTGCCAAACGTACACCGCAGGGACGTTTTCTCGGTTCACTGGCCAAGCGCTCGGCTGTTGATCTGGCGGTCCACGCTGCCCGCGCAGCCATGAACAGCGCACAAATCCAGCCCGACTGGATCGATCAGGTGATTCTTGGCAACGTACTTTCCGCCGGGTTGGGGATGAACATTGCCCGCCAGGTGACGATTGGGCTGGAATTACCGATTTCCGTTCCCGCTTTCGTGGTCAACATGATGTGTGCTTCGGGATTGCAGGCAGTTCATCTGGCAGCCCAGGCGATTCGGGCCGGCGAGGCACGCTGCATTCTGTGCGGCGGAACAGAATCGATGTCCAACGCGCCGTATCTGCTGGATCGCGCCCGCAGTGGCTATAAACTGGGCGATGGCGTTTTGATCGATTCGGTTCTGCGCGATGGCTTGACCGATCCTTTCGGACATGGCCACATGGGAAACACGGCTGAAAACCTGGCCCGACGTTACCACATCACCCGCCAGCAGCAGGATGCCTTTGCCGCCCGCAGTCAGCAGCACTACGGCCAGGCGCTGGCGGCGGGTCAATTCACGGATGAAATTATCCCACTCGATGGCTTGTCCACTGATGAGCACCCGCGCCCTGATACCACGGCACAAAAACTTTCCACGCTTAAACCCGCTTTTAATCCGGAAGGAACGGTTACGGCGGGCAATGCTTCGGGCATTAATGATGGGGCTGCCATGCTGGTCGTATGTGATGGCGCCTTTGCCAGGGAGCATGGGCTGAAACCGATGGCGGAGCTGCTGGGCGAAACGGCGGTTGGCTGCGACCCGGCGCTGATGGGTCTGGGACCTGTTCACGCCACCACCGCCCTGTGCAAGCGGTTGGGCATTTCTCCGAACGATTTTGATACTGTCGAACTCAACGAGGCTTTCGCAGCTCAGGCGCTGGCGTGCATCCATGAATTAAAACTGGATGAAGCGCGCATCAATCTTCACGGCGGAGCCATTGCCCTGGGGCATCCCATCGGTGCCAGCGGTGCGCGGTTGGTCGTTCATTTGGCGCACAATATCGCCCGCGGTCGGGCGCGGCTGGCTTTGGCAACGCTGTGTGTAGGTGCCGGCATGGGCATCGCCGCAGCCCTGCAATCCGTCAAATAATCGGCTCTGTTGTCTTGGGATTCCTTGGGCGATACCACGGATGCGCGGGGCGATTATCCGCTGGTCTGCATTGTGATTACCCGGTAGCCTACGTTTGGATTATCCGCCAGCCCCAGCCGGTCGGTACGGCAACTGTAACCTTCTGTGACGTGACGACAAAAACAACGTTAAGCGGCGATTTTCGGCAGCTACGGCGGAAATTGCTTCATGCCGGTTCTGAGAGCTGTTTAATGGGCGATACAGGGCTCGAACCTGTGACCTCACGGGTGTGATCCGTGCGCTCTGGCCAACTGAGCTAATCGCCCGAATAGTACCCGTTCAATGTAGGGTTTTGCCGCGATTAAATCAACACGCAGCGATGCCAAAGCTGGTTGGATCAGGAAATGGTGTCAGCCGTATCGGTTAATCCGTGTTGACCTGAGCCATCAGGCGGGTGGCTAAATCATCCTGCGGTTTGAGACGCAGCGCCTGCGAATAGTAGGTCAGGGCTTGAGTGGGCCGACCCATCTTTTCCAGCACATACCCGATCATGCACAAACTGACGGTATCCGTCCGGTCAAGCATGGACGCCTGATTAAATGCCTCCAGCGCCTCAGCCAGACGCTGCTGACGAAGGCGGACATAACCGGTCAAAAGGTGGGCTTCAGCCAGGGTCGGTTCCAGCGACAATGCCTTGCGCAGGCTGATATCCGCCCGACGCAGATCATCGAGTTGTACTGCGGCTTTACCAAGGCGCACCCACAACGAAGCTGAGGCTGGCTCCAACTGGGTCGCACGATCAAAACTGCCACGGGCATCGCGGGCGCGGCCGATCTGCAAATAGCTTTCACCCAGGGCGGTGTACAGATCGGCGCGATCCTGATATTGATCCTGTTTGAGCAGGCGTTCCAGGCTGGCAGCGGCATCACGATATTCGCCGCCATAAAAAAGCGCCAGTGACAGATGTTCGCGTATCGGCATGTCCTCCGGCGCCAGCACGGCAGCGCGGCGCAGATAATCCATCGCCTGAGCGTAGCGATTCTGCTGCATCAGCAACTGCCCCACCGCATCACGAATGGCAGCGCTGTTTTCAAAGTAGACGACCTTGGACTGAAGAAACGTCAACGCTTCGTCAGCACGGTCGAGCGTTACCAGCATCTCGGCTTCAGCCAGCACATACGCCAGCTCCGTGGGCGCTTTCCCGGCTGCCTCGTGGTAGAACGTCAGGGCGGTTTGCGGTTCCTGCCAGCGCTGAGCCACAACGCCCTGCAGATAGCTCACCTCCGCATTGGCCGGCGCCAGGGTTGAGGCATGGCCCAGGGTTGCGACCGCGCCATCCATCTGCCCCTGCTCAATATAAACCCGGGCGGAGAGGATCAGCGCCGAAAGATGGTTGGGGCTGATCTCCAGCGCCTTGTCCACACTTTTGCGCGCCTGGGGCAATGCCCCAGCATCAAACTGCTGGCGGGCCATCGCATACTGCACCCCGGCGCGGGCATCCTGCCATTGCTGGGTTACTTGTTCCTTGGATGCCTTCTTCTTCGCGGCGGTATCACAACCAAAGCTGGCGGCGACACCAAGGCTCAGCAGCAGCACGATTCGTAAATATCTCATGGTCATACTCAATGGTTATTCCCGACTGGCAGGCCTGATGATGCACTGGTATTGGCACAACGCAGAACCTGCCTGGTCATTGTTTTTTCGATCATCAGCATGCGCGTCACGCATGGTTACTTGCCTTCGATCGACAAATCATTCATCGGGAGTTCAGTAATCATGGTTGGCAGCACGGGTTTGCCGGTCTGGATGGAATCGACCGCCGGGCTGGCAGGTTGGCGTTCCACCATCTGCGCCTGATGGTTGGCGCTGGCCAGCAACCGCGCCCAGTTGTTCCACCATGCGGGCATCGACCACGACCCGGATTCATCCATAAGCAAAGGCGCCTGCGTCAGAGGCATAGCGGCCGGAAGCTGTGTGTGTGGCTCGGACGGAGCTTGCGGAGCCGGCGCTGACTGGGGGGCGATTGCGTCATCGGCATCATCAGCCGGCGTCGCGGGCTGGGTGGCCGGTGCGACAGCGCGTTCCGCCAGAATCGCCCGGGCAACAAAGGTGCGCGTTGTGCTGTTATCGATCGACTTGATCTCCTGGCCGGTCAATTCCTGCTTCAACTTGATCGCTTCGAGGAACTTGGGATTCAGATTGATGGCGGCATTCAAATGCCACAGCGCAGCCTTTTGATCCGGGGTTGCCTTATTCAGTTGGCGCAGCGCCTGGTCATATTCACCCTCGGCCAGGCGTTCGCGGCCCCAGGGCATCATCCCCTGACGCACGCCGACACGCAGTTTTTCCATGTCGCGCATCGCCTCTTCGGAAATGGCTGCGTAGGTTGAATCATCCTGGACGATATGCGGCGTCAGCAGAATGATGACTTCCTCGCGCAGCACATTATCCGTCTGATTACGGAACAGCGCACCGGCCAGCGGCAGGTTGCCCAGAAAAGGAACCTGGCTCTTGCTGGTCGAGTTGGCATCGCGGAACAGACCACCGATGACAATGGTCTGCCCATCCTTAACCATCACGTTACTGGTCACTTCGGTCGTGAACTTGGTTGGCAGGCCATCGGCATTGATGCCGCCGGAGCTGTCTTCGGGGTGGATTTCAAGCCGGACAAAACCATCGTTGCCGATAAAGGGCCGGAAAAGCAGCCGCGTACCGGTTTCCAGAAACTCGACCTTCTGCTGCGTCGCGGTTTCCGTGGTGGTGCTGGTGATGTAACCATCCTGTTTGCCCACCATCACCTCGCCCTTCTGCTTGTTCAACGCCAGCACCTTGGGATTGGCCAGCACGGTGGTATCGGAGATCGATTCCAGCGCGCTGATGAAAATGGAGATGTCACTGTTGACAAAACCGAGCTTCAGCCCGCCGGCGACACCGTTGGAGAAATTGTTGCCCGTGCCCCCGCCGACAATGTTGTTGCTGCCGACCGCCACCGGCGCATTAAAATTGGAACCGGTGATCTGCCCATTGCCGCTGTTGAGCATCGTGCCGAAATCGACACCTCCGACAGCATTGAAGTCGATACCCAGGGCATTATTGTCGCTGAGCGTTGCGCGCAAAATGGTCGCCTCGATCAACACCTGCTGCGGGCGGGTGTCGATTTCCTTGAGAATGCGGCGGACGGCATCGAGGTTGTCCATGTAGTCGGTGACAACCAGGACATCTTCAGCCGCGTGGCTGTTGCCGCCGGCGCTATCCTTGCTTTGGGCGATACCGGTCAGCGATGCCTCCGTGACCGCGAATTTGCCATTTTCACTAAGCACGGGCCTGATCATGGTCAGGGCATTGGATGCCGGCGTGTAGTAAAGACGGAAGACCTCGGTCGTCATTTTCCGTTCGGATTTTTCGATTTCCGCCAGCTCTTTGGCCGTATAGACATAGATGAAATTGCCTTTTTCACGATAGGCGTAGCCATTGGAACTGAGAATGGCATCGAGCGCTTCGCGGATGGTGACATCGTACAGATTGGCGGTCACCGTGCCGCGCACTTCCTTGCTGGCGATGATGTTGCGCTGACTTTGCAGCGACAGCATGCGCAGCACTTCCACCAGCGAGGCGTCATTCACATGGATTTCGACCGTGCCGGCATCGGAGACATTGACATCATCCTTGCTGACACTCTGGCCTGTTGCGGTGGTTGTGGTGACGGGTTCAGCGGATGCATCCGTTGCCGGAACCACCGCAGCGTCCCCACCATCGACGAGTTGGACATTGTTGACGGTTTGAGCAGATTTGGCGGTGGTGGAAGTTGCCAGGTTTTGCGATTGTCCCTGGACTACCCCATCCGTATAAACGGACGATACGGCTAAAAAAAGAATGCCAGCGGTTGCGGTTATTTTGCGCATGAGTGTATCTCCAGTTGCCGATTGGCAATTACCCAAGCGATGCAGCGCGCAGGCTTATCTGGACCAGCCAGTCGCGGCAGCACTTGGCAAGTGCGCAATCATTCCGGGCATCGTCGCTAATTCATGGTGACCGCGAGCTTGATGCCCTCATGCTCGACAATCATCCCTCGCGCCTCGATCTCGAGGACACGAAAAGTGGTCCGGCCCTGTGCCGTATCCACCGCGACGACATCTCCTACACCCACCAGCGTTCCATTCACCATGGCTTGAGGTTTGGCACCCATCATCGTGCTCTGCAGCTTGATGCGCGAAGCCTGAAGCTGCAGATTCTCGATGAGGATGCGCCTCGCCTTCTTTTGATCGGTCTTTACTTCGCGCGACTTTTCCAATTCCCCCCAAAATCCAAGATTCTGGTCGCTCGAAGCGCCGTTAGAACCATCACGACGGTAATAAGACAAATTAACGACAAACAAGTTACGCCGGAGAGGCTGGACAGGCTGATTAGTCCATTCCGTCAGGCGTTCAGCATGTTTGCTGTAACCGATTCGTGGCGGTTTACCGGACGTCTTGATTTTGGTTGCTTGATTGTCCGTCTGGGACACCGGCGCAGCCGATGCCGACGCCGGCGCATTGTCGCCCGTCAGGAGCAATCGCCCCCACAGGATCAGCATGACCAGGATCAGACCGCCGAGAAAGGCCGCCTTCTTGGAATCCCTGGCCAGCATCTGCCTCAGCCGTGCCATCAGATTGTCGGTGCTCCCTGGCATTAGAACTCCAGAAAATAAATACTCAGTACCACCTGCACATCCACCAACCCCTGCTGGGCATCGAGCGAGCGCAGATTCAGGCTGCGGACGCGCGTCAGACGTTTCATTTCCTCCGCCTGGCGAAGGAAGGTGAATACGTCGGCAAAATTACCCTCGAAGGACAACGTGATCGGACGTTCGGCAAACAGCTCGTGATGACGGACATCCCCGGGCTGATTGTTCAACCGGCGCAGGGAGGTCTGCTGCGACAGCGTGGTGATTTCCTTGACGAACTGGCCCAGTTCCTCGCGATGGGGAAGCTGGCGGTCAAATCGATCCAGGCGCAGGCGCAACTGCTGAACATTGTCCGTGACGACCTGCAGGCGGGTGTTCACATCACGATTGGCATTGAGTTCCAGCTCGCGGCGGGAAATCTCCTCGCGAAGTTTATCCTGTTTCTTGAGACCGGGACGCCAATACAGCAGCACAAACGCGACAATACACAACGCCAGAGCAGCGCCCATGCCCCACTGCAATCGGCTGCATGTTTTGACTTGTGTATCTAATCGTGACATACCGGTGGTTTCTGCCAGCCCCGCAGGCAACTGGCTGTGTTTAATCCTGCGTATTGAGATTCACACTGAACAACACTTCAAACTCACGCATGGCGTGACCATTCTGGGCCCGTTCGCGGGCGTAGTTCATGTTGACGGTTTCAAACAAACTGTTGTTGCGCAATTGATTGAGAAAATTACCCAGCTCGACATCCGTCGGCGCCACGCCCTGCACCTTGACCTTGAGCGTGCGATCCACGAGCAGCGGCGCTTTTTCCTTGCCCGACGACGAGGCGACCGTTGCCGAAAGTTCTTTCAAGGAGCCGGGCTTGCGCTGCTGTTCAAAGACTTCCATACTCAAATTGAGCAGCGACATATCCTTGCTCATGGCCCCTTCCAAGGCATTGACAATGCGTGTCGCCTCGACGTGCAGGCCGATTTTTTCCACCACACGCTGCTGGGTCTTGAGCTGGGTGTCGAGTTTTTCCAGTTCATCGAGTTTCGCCAGAACCTGCCGGGTGTCTTTCAATTTGCCACTAAGCCAGCCCACGCGCTGCCGCTCGTTGGACAAGACGGCATTGAATCGAACCATCCCCATACCCAATCCGAGCAGTAGAACCAGCGACAGGTAAAGCTGCCAGCGCATCAACCGGCGGCGCCAGCGCAGACGCGGATACCAACCGGGTAAAAATTCCAGTTCACGCATGGGCGGCCTCCATCACGCTAGAATGACTGGATGTTGGCGCACGGTTGGCGTGGTCAGTTGCTGCGTTTATCTGGCTGACTGCGGCTGGATCAAGAATTGCTTCATCCCCCTGCTCATTGGCGACAGCTCCGGTCGCCTGATCCAGATCAACAACCTGCGCCGCAGATGTCAGGTCGGTGCGCTGGGCGTAGGGGTCGCGCGGTGCGCCATCGCGCGGCGCAAACGGGCCGGCCACCAGACGCATACCAAGACCCAGCGCCAGCGACCATTCGCTCATGACTCCGCGCCGATCGGACGCTTTCATGCGGCTGATATTGACATTCAGCAGCGGGCGACCGGGTTCGACCGGTATCGGCAGATTGCCCGCCAGTTGGGCCAACACCTGGTTATCACACGCCTGCCCACCCATCACCTTGATTTTCGTCGGCCGGTAGCCGCGGAACGTGACGGAGTAGTAGCGCAGACACAGTGACACTTCGCGGGCCAGACTCATCATGACCGATCGGGTTGCATCAAACACCGCCTGGCGCACCGGATCGCGGCGCAGTTCATCCTCGGAATCAGCCGCCTCACCCAGCCGACGGCGCAGAGCGCCAGCTTCAGCAAGGCTGATCCCCAACTGGCGGCTGACCGATTCATCGAGATGGGTTGCGCCCAGGTCGATCGTTTTGATAAAGTTGATTTCGCGTCCGCGCCCGATGATGACCTGGCTGCGCTGCAGACCGACATCGACCAGCGCATGCACGCCATTCTCATCCTCCTTGCGGCGGATAAACCGCTCGGTCGTCCGATAGAGCGCCGCGGGTTCGATATCCAGCGATTCGACAACCAACCCCCAATTGTGCAACTGCTCCAGATACCGGTTCACCTGTTCAGGCTGAACCGCCAGAACAATGACCTCCTGTTTGACATCAGTGGCCTGACGAACTTCGCCAGCGATGATGTGATGCACCATCGAATCATGCACCTCGAAGGGGAACAGATGGGCGGCTTCAAAATTAACCGCCTGCGCCAGCTCCTGGGGTGGCATGTTCGGCAGGCGGATGTTTTTAACATGCACCATTTCGCGCGGCAGGGCTGTTACGATCCGCCGGCCGGAAAAACCTCCCTGGCGCAGCATCTGTCGCAACAACACGCCGATCTGTGCCACGCGCTGCGGATCATCCCACGGGCCGGGGCTAATCTGACGGCGTGCCGCTGCCACCACCGCCAACGACTGCCCCGTGACTTCCAACTGAATCAGCTTGATGCTGTCCGTACCGAAGTCAATGCCAATGGGCTGAATATGTGAGCGCGTCAGTCGGATCATGGTGTCGTAATGGAAATTTCCGCCGTCAATGGCTGAACAACGATCGTCTGTTTGAGTGTGCCGGAGATCAGCGTGACCTTGGCCGCCTCACTCAGTGCTGTGGTCGTTCCGGTGGAATCAAGCAGCAGTGGTTCGCCCAATGAACTGAACCCCAGCGCGTTGCCTGTTTTGGAACCAGCCTTGATGGTGACGCTGTTGATGCTGACACCGGGAATATCCAGATCCTTGTCCCCATTGAAGGTGCGGGAATAAGGCGATTTTTGCACGGGATGAACGATCGGATCAGCCAACGACGGATCGTCATAAATGCCCAGTATCTGTGGTGTCGAGCTGGCCGCAAAATAGACGAAATAGGGCGTCTGCCGGGCGATGGAAAGATTCTGGGCGTACATCAGGTCTGCCATCACCACCCGGGTGGCACTGGCCAGACGCAGATCATTGCGATTGCTGATCTGCGGTATCACGATGGCTGAGGCGATACCGATAATCACCACGACGGTGAGAATCTCCGCCAGGGTAAACGCCGTTGGACGATGTTGGTTCCGATGAGTCATAGCAATGCTCCGACAACGTGCGACGCTCCCAGCGCCCGCTTGTTGCCGACATTCGGCTGCCAAACACCTGCCCAAGCCTGGCATTTTCTGCCCCGACTTCAGCAGGCGTTATTGCTTTTCATCGGAATTTGCGAGCTTCACCTGAAGGTTACCGCCCTCGAGAATCCCGATTATTTTCTCCATCTTGACGTTGATCGCCTTCAGCTCATCGATCTGGGCAATGCGCTGGGCCGCCGGATCGGAAACCTGTGCCTGCGCGCCCGATAACGCCGGCAACCCCGTCCACTGACCCAAAAGGATCAAACTTTGCAAGGCAACCACAACAACCAGCAACCGCGAGGTATTCATGTTTTTCCTACCTTTCCTGAGAAGTTGATACCGGCGACACGCCAGAAGAAATTATCGAATACTTCCCGTCTGCAAACGCAATATTGCTGGTTCCGATAATCTGTGAATTTGATCCCCCGGTCAGCGCCACAGTAAAACTAATCGGGTTAGACAGGTTGTAACGCAAGAAAATAATCCGTCGCTGACGACTCGTTTCTTCGTAAGCATCTGCGTTGTGGAGAAAAATTATTCAGCTTGACAAAATAATCGTGAAGCCCGATAAATACGTCCGTGGGGATGAGGACGGGTCAAGTGTCTGTATTTACAAGGCTCTGACCTTTCTCATGGAGTTGCGATGAAACTAAGCACCGCGCTTGCTGCGACCGGTTTTCTGGTGGCTGCCACGTTTGCCTCGGGGGCAACATTTCAGACGATTTTGACCGAAATTGACCAAAATACTCCGCTGCAAGGTGGGTATAATTTGGCCCTGAGCAATAACGGCCCGATCGCTTTTGTGGATGACGGCAAGCTCTATTACTACAACAGGGTCAATCCTCCTGTTCTGGTTGCTACCGATGCGCAGATCCATTCCATTTCACTCAGCGGCAGTTCGTTACTGACGTACCAAAGCTGGGATAACACCAAGGGGATCAAACAATGGGATGGTTCAACCATCACACAACTGTCTGATCTGAATCTAGCACCTGCCTCTGCGCCGTATTCGGTGAACAGCAGCGGACAGGTGGCGTGGAACCACAAGGCCGCCAATGGTTCGCCAGGGACGGATGAACTGCATCAATACCAGCCCGGCACAGGTGAACTGGCTGTCACCTACTACACAGAATGGAATGAGCTTTCCTCCGCCGGAACGGCCCTTGCGCCCAATGGCACTGCCTATTACATCGACTTTGATGATCCGACTTCCACCATTAAATCAGCTGCGCCCAATGCAGGTTCATTGCCGACGCCGGGCATCAGGCCGACTCGACTTCTGGGCGCCAACAATAATCTCGTGTTGTTTGCCGCTGATGACTACCAAGGCAACGACCCACTGGGCACTTATCTGGTCGACCGTAACAACAACGCTGTCACGCAGCTTAGCGCTAATTACGATACATTTGGCGGCGATGTGACTCCCGGCGGCCGCGTCGCCATTGCTGATCAGAACCTGACTCTGGAACTCTACGATATAACCTATTACGATGGTTCTCAGACCAAACATTTCTCCGATATTTACGCGGATGATTTCAGCTTGTTTCAAACCGACTATACAGCACCCATGATCAATGACAATGCGGCGGGCATGGTGGTCTTTCCAGCCTATATCGATGGTGTACCAACGCTCTTTGCCTGGGATACTCTCCATGACAGCTACAGTATTCTGGCGCAGGAAGGTCAAATGATTCAGGTCAGTGATAGCCTTGATCCGGTCGAAGTTTTATACCTTAATCTTAATCAGGGTAACGGCGGATTGTATAACGACGGATTTTCTGAAAACAACGAACTGGTGTTTTCGTTCATGGATACTGATGGCATCACTCGTATTGTCAGCACGGTGGTTCCAGAACCCTCCCTGTCTGCCCTGCTTGTCATCGGCGCTGCAGCACTGCTGGGACGTCGGCGACAGTCGATCAATTGATCTTCTGATTGACAAACCAAATGAAGTGAAACACGTACACGCCTGATGAGTTTTATCGTCAGGCGTTTTTTATGGTGTTAACCGCCAGATTTCCATTGTTTGACCGTCACCGTTGCAGGAAGTGTTTTATCCAGCGTGAAGACCTCAGCGCTGTCGTTGTCATAACTGAAATCAAAAGTTCCGCGCACCATTGAACTACCGCCCAAGATCACGGTCGCGCCATCAAAATTGACTGTATAGTTGTTCCCCGTGCTTGATTGAGGCCCGAGGCTGCCATTGATCCAGGTGACCCCTTTAATCGACAGTTGTTGTCTCAACAAAAGAGACGTGCTGGAAGTATCAGAGGTCAAAGACCCATTGGTCAGCACCAGGGCGGGGAAGCCCGGTTTGGACCATGATTTCGTGGCGTCAATCGAGCTTAAACCAATTGACCCATCCAGTATGACATCGCCATCAATGACGATCAGGGTTCCATCGAGATTGAATCCAGCCCCGATGGTTAGATTGCCAACGTGCCGATATACCCCGGCTGGATTATTGCTTGATTTGGTCAATGAACGACTGGCGATTCTCCCGGCGGTCGCCGGCAGGCTCTGCGCCTCGTACGTCCGGCCATCATTCCAGACATAGCGCTCATAGGTCCGCAGCGAGTCGGTGGCGATTTGCGCGCGAATCGCCCCGTCACTCATCGGCACATCAGCATCCGTAAACGTCCCTTTTTGCCGTGGCCCAGGGACATTGAAAAAGCTATTAGCCCAGGCACTGCCGCCGATTTTCATTTTCCACTGTGGCGTTAATGCCAGGTTTCCATTGACAGCGATGCTCGCAAAATTCCCCTTACCTTGGCTGGAGAATGCCACACCAGTACCGAAAATCGCCGCCTGTTTATAGATCAATGATGTTGTGGCGGACACCAGCGCCTGGGAATGACCGCGGGCGATGACCTGACCCTGGGCATTTTTGAACTGGGCGACAGAATCAATGCGAAAATGTTGCCAGTCCTGTTCGCGCGTGATGGTGACGGTGCAAAGGCCCTTGGTGCGCAGCGACATCGGGCCGTAGGTGCGGCTGACCAGATCGCCAGCATTATCGGCGATGAATTCGTCCGAAGCGGCGTCACGGCGCAATTTAAGAATACCCCAGTTCACCCCCGATTCAGCCAGATAATCCGCCTGGGCCACGCGCGGAAGCGTATCACTCATCTGCGCCTGCAACACGCTGGTTGAGAGCATCGCCATGGCTAAGAACGCTGCCGTACCCAGGAGCGCAATCACGATCATCAGCGCCACACCGCGATGTTGTTGTCGATTGGGAAACATGGGCGTCTACTCCACCGGGCTGCGCAGCGTGGCGCTGCCATGGTAGGCCTGCAACGACGACGCATCGTCCTGGCTGCTTGATCTTGCAAACTCGATCGTAAAATCAACCCGCGGCAACTGGTTGGCGCTGGCGGGAATCACCTGGATATCCATCGATTGCACTTTCTCGGCCAGAACGCGGGATTGAGCTTCCGGTTGACCGCCAAAAATGCTGTTCAGCAACCCCTTGACCAACCCGATCACATCCAGCGACAACAGATCGCCCAGGCCGGCCAGCAGGTCATAACGTGTCGTGTTGACACTGACCAGACGCACCTGCTTGGTGGGCGCATCAAATTCCAGAACCGCCATCTCCGACACCTTGGGGCTGCCGCCACCCTCTGGGACAATTTGGCGCAAGGCGAGTGAAACAGAACCGTTGGAACTTGTCTTTTTGGCCCCGATGGTGCGGGCCTCACGCAGCACCTGGGCGACACGGTTGACGGACGCATTCTCCCCCACCGTGCCGAAGCGCGTCATCTGTGTCGCCTGCCAGCCCTGGCCGACCGCCGCCATCACCCCCGCCAGTGCCGCCATCACCAGGCCGGTAATCGCCAGACCGAGCATCAGCTCAATGGCGGTAAAACCCCGCGGGCAGCGCGCGAACATGTCGTTTTTCGTTTCCGCCACTTCAGACTCCTACTGACCAGCCACAATCTGCACCAGCGCAATCACCTTCCCTGTCGGTGTCGTCACGTTGACCGTCACCACCGCCACCGGCGGCAGCGGGTTGAGATTCGACTGGGCAGTGCCTTCAATGTCATCCAGCGTATTGAAGTATTCCACCTTGCTGTAACGGGTATATTGACCGCCACCGGGCAAATCGATCGTTGTGCCATTGGCCAGCGTGATGGATGAAGCCGATGACCAGTTACAATCGCGATAATCGTAAATACTATCGCTGGTCCCCGGCCCATCAACGTAGCTGCGTGAGATGATCTGTTCCATCATCTGCCGCGCCAGCGCGGTGGCAGCGGTGTTTTCATTCAGATAACGATTATTCTGATACGAGGCCCCAAGTGTTGCGCCGATGCCGATTACGCAGGCCGCCAGCACGACGGATGCAATCAGACTCTCAGCCAGGGTGAAACCGCGGGCGTTACAGCGCCGCGCTCGCGCATCGGTTTTTATTCCCAATGACTGCGATTGTTCAGGCTGCGAAGATGGCGCTGTCCCGTTCATCCGCCAGCTCAGTAATTGGCAAAGGCGATTCCCGTACTGTCACTGCCTGTTTTGTTGACGCGGATTTCGCCGGTGGATGGTTTGTACAACCACCCGATGGTTCCGCTGTCCATGGTTTCATCGGCGGTCATCGCGTCATTCAACTCGAGGATTTTCACGCCGGTTTTATCCGTCAGGGGGTTGGTCGGCATTTTGCGCAAATACGGACCATATTTATAAACACTGCTGGCGCTGGCGCCGTTGGGGTTGCCCTGTTCATCCGTATATTCCATCATCTGTCGGACAAAAAAATCCCCATCCTTCAAATCACCCTCCAGAACACCGGGGGAAACATCCGCATGTTGGGCTTTGTAAACCAGGATCTGGGTGCGCAGATAACGCAGATCCTCCTTCAGTACGTTTTCACGGCTGATCTGCGAGGCGTTGGAAAATTGGGGAATGGCAATAGCAGCCAGGATTCCCAGAATCACCACCACGATGAGAATTTCGATCAGCGAAAAGGCCCGCTGCGACCGGCGCTGCGCCAGTGCTCTGGAGTAATGGCCTGTCAACGATTCAATGGAACTGGTGCGATACAGAAAGTACATCTTAATCATCCTGGTATCGATCACGCACGCCTGTTCTCCCTTTACGAGACGCCCGGGGATCAATCCCGCAAGTGGCCGTTAAGCCACCTGCGGAAGGTGTTTTACTTGGCAATTGATTAGTCGGTGATCAGAGCGCCCGTGCCATCAAAGGCCCAGAATTTTCCAGTGCTCTGACTGAAGACATACCCGTCGGTTGCAGCAGCAGTGGCCGAGGCAGCGGCGGCATCAGTCGCCACGACCTGCACACCACTCTGGCTGCGCACACTGTTGACTGGTTCGGTCTGAAGATAAGGCCCGAACGCGCCGGCGGCGTTGATAGCACCTGCGGCATCGGTCTTGCCGGTCAGCTTGGCCCAGCTCCAGTCACCGTCAGCCGGAGCGCCGGCGACGGCATCTTCGGTCGGATACAGATCAGCGTGCTGAACTTTGTACAGCTCGATCTGACTGCGAATCGACTGAACGGTGCTGCGCAAGCTGTTGTTGCGCGCTTCCGTGCTGGCGTTGGTGAATTGCGGGATCACAATGGCAGCCAGAATGCCCAGAATGATCACGACGATCAGAATTTCCACGAGTGTAAAGGCGCTTTGCCGAGTGCGAATACTTCGCATAGTAGGACCTCCTGTTGGTTCCTGTGGTTATCGGTCATTTTGATCGCGCACAACTCAATCGTGTCGCGACCAGTCTGTAACTTTCAATCGCCGCGGACACACGAGCGGCCCGTGGCATTAACACGTTTCGTCGAGCAGACGCACCAGCCAAGGCATCCCAATCCAGGAAGCCCGGCCAGCGCTGGCTGATTGTCATGGGTTGACAATCAACAACACATACTGAAACTCACGCCTCCTTTCCTATCGCGTCGAAGCACGTGCTCCTGATCGGCGCGGCAGAACAGATGGCTATTTGGTCATCGTCGCAACAGTATCGCGACTTAACCATTTTGCCTCATCCGCACCACCGTTACCGACCGTCGCGCGTCCATCGCGCTGCGCCGAGCTAGCGTCAAATCACCAGCCGTGTTCGCTGGTGCCCGATAACAGGAGGTCCAAAACGCTGGAAAGGCGGTCGGAGCATCCATTCGGCAGCGTATCAATCCACTAAACTCGCCAGGGTGGCGAACTGGCGGACCTACGCTTTGCGCATCACCGCTCGAAGCGATGAGTCAGATTCAACCAACCTTATCGGTCCTGAATCTGACGCCGTCTTGCGACGGCTTAGCCCTTTCGGGGATCTCAGTCGAGCCGGTTGCTAGCTCTAACCAACCGGCTGATGATGAAATACGATTAAATTTTTCGCCTGGCAAACTGGAGAAAAAATATCTGTTGCACACGATGGGCAGGCGCGTAAAAAAACCAGCCGAAATATTCGACTGGTTCGATAAAAACATCGCTACAACGCAGTATTGCGCTTAACGGGCAAGATTACGCATCTTGTTGACACACTGCGTCAGCGCCGGCACGGGATTGGCCGGGTCGCCTTCATATTCGATGACCGCCATTCCATCAAAACCGGTTTCATCCAGCGCTTTGACAAATTCAGGCAGATCAAGATTGCCCTCCCCGACAACGACATCTTTCCATTGGCCACGTCGATCAAAGACAAAATCCTTATAGTGCACGCCATAAATCCGTCCCTTGAACAGCTCGCGCACCCACTTCACCGGCTGACCTTGATTCGGGCCGATCTGCATGCACCAGGCGGTGTCGATGTTCACACCAATCCGCTGGCCGCCCAGATCCAGCAGATGACGAATCACGTCCGGCTGACCACCAAACATATAACCGCCGTGGCAGTGAATCCCGACTTTCACGTCATATTCCTGTGCCAACCGCGCCGTCTGCGGAACCACCGTGGCAAAATTCTCCACTTTGAAATGGGCTGAAATGTGCCTGGCCCCGGCGATTTTCAGACACTCAAACCAGTTGCGCTCCTTCTCCGCACCGACAAATGTCTGCACCCCCAGCGAAACAATCTGCACGCCGGCGTCCTGATAGATTTTCACCACTTCCTTGAATTCATTCGGCTTGTCAAAACTTGCATGAACCTCACACAACTCCACCGAACTGACGCCGATTTGGCGCACCAGCTTCGCGACGTGGCGATTATCCTTGATGTCACGAAAACAGTAACTTTGCACACCAAAATTCATCGCTGCGCTGACCGCCATTACAAACTCCTGAAAAATTGCTCACCCTGATCCTCCGACACACCAGCCGCTGTACCGGCAGCCAAAAACGATGCGTCGGTCAATCGCGCCTCACGACCATACTGCTGCATCAATAACTTGGCAATCCCATGCAACGGTGTCCCCTGCGTCATCCAAGGCAAACGCAAGTAGGCGTCCGATAGGCAATCTCTTACGAGCCGCGACCGTCAGGGAGCGGTTTTTGAGCCGATCACCGCTCCCTGACGGTCGCGGCTCGTTAATACATCGACCCTCGCGGCCTACTTGCGATTGCCCCATGCGTCATCCCCAATCCCCCTTGGGCGCGCATGTTCCACGTGGAACATTGCACTGATCCTGATTTGATCCTCAACCTAAATCGCAATCATTGCGTCGCCAACACTCCGGCGCGCAACAACCGGGCGTGATCAAAATCGCGGTATGCGGATGGCTGACTATTCTGACTCTGAGAAATGCCCGAGGCTTATTCGGCGATGACCAACTCACAACCTCGGTTGCGCACGTCATCCCGCTGCGCCTGATCCAATCCGCTGTCACTGATCACCACATCCACCTCATTCAGATCACCCAGATGCGAAAGGGCGCGCTGGCCGAATTTGCTCGAATCCACCAGTAAAACAACCCGTTGCGATTGCTGGATCATCTGTCGCTGCGACTGCACCAGCAACATGTTCTGATTGTACAGCAACCCATCCACCACCCCGGCCACGCTGAAAAACATGGTCTGGTAATGCAGCGTTGTCAACGTTTGTTCGGTAATTGGCCCCAGCAAAACACCGTAACGCGGGTACATCATCCCCCCAGCCAGGATCAACTCCACCTTGTCATCATTCAAAAAAATATTGGCAATCGGCAACGAATTGGTCAGCAACTGCAACGGCTGGCCCTGTAATAATTCAGCCAGATAAAAAGTCGTCGTACCCCCGTCGATCAAAATTGTCTGCCCCGGCGAAACAAACTGACGTGCCGCCGCTGCTATTTTCTGTTTGGCCCCGTGTTGATAAACCATGCGCTGATCAAACGCATACGGACGTGTCGCCGCCCCGCCACGATCTTCGCCAATCCAGATCACCCCGCCGTGCGTTCGTCGCACCTGCCCCTGCTGCTCCAAAGATTCAACATCGCGCCGAACCGTTGAAGTCGATACTCCCAGCTCCCCAGCCAACACTTCCAGATTGACCATGCCACGCATCGCCAATAACTGACTGAGACGAGATTGACGTTCCGGGATCAACATCGCTGTTTCTGGCCATCATGCTCGCGTCATCGCCGCCATATCCCCCACCATGCCACAGGTGCTATTTCCATCTCCAGCCATCTGATCATCGCGTATCAAAAACCCATTCCGCGATTCCTTCGCCCTACGTCAGGGGCGCTCACAGGCACCGCGCCAGTGTCGAACCGGCTGCTTGGACATCCTCCGGCGCAATCACCCCATGCTCGCCATGATCTGATCGGTAATCACCTGCACGATCTGTTCCATCTCATCCGCCTTGACCCGATCCGGCACCAGATGGGCAATGGTCTGCTCCAGACCACACTGGGCGGATGTGGACGGGGCGGGCACAGTGCCTGCACCGGTCGCCATGCGTCCGTGCGTCGCCACGGCGCTGCGCACCCGCGAAATAAAATCGCTCTGACAGGCAGCATTCTGCGGATCCTTGGCCCGCGGATCGTTCATGCCAAAACGCGCTTTCAGCTCGATCAGTTCCTTCATTTCTGCTGATCCCAGCGGCTGAATGCTGCCCACCTCCTTGGCCAGAATCAAAATGCGTGCATACGCATCAACAATCTCCAGCTTGTAATACGTGCTTTCCAGATCCTCCGCAAAACTCACCACGCCGTGATTGCCCAGCAGAATCGTGTTGGAATCCTTGATGAACGGATCAATCGACTCCCCCAGCCGCTTATCGCCCGGTGTGACATACTTGGCTGTATGCACCGGCCCCAGAAACACCTCGGCTTCGGGGTGAATGCAACTGGGCAGATCCACACCCGCCACCGCAAAAGCCGTCGCATGCGGCGGATGCGAGTGAATCACGCAATTCACATCCGGTCGGGCCTTGTATATGTGCGCATGCAACTGAAATTCGCTGCTGCGCCGACGCTTGCCCGCCAGTTGCTTGCCGTTGGCGTCCACCAGGCAAATATCATCCGGTTTCAAAAAACCCTTGGAAATACCCGTCGGTGTCACCAGAAACTTTCCGTTACCCAGACGCACGGAGTGGTTTCCCTCATTGCCAGCACAGAATCCCTTCATCCAGATTCGCCGGCCGTACTCGCACATTTCCTCTTTTAATTTGAACTCGCTGACAAATTTACGCTGCGTTGTCATAATAACTCCTGCGTCAATTCTTTTGGCTTCTTCTATTTTTACCCTGCAATGGCGCTTTTAACTCCCGGATTGCGCCTTCGTCGCCGCACGTATTTTTTAATTTCCGGTTCCATCTCATCCCGTCAAACCCGCGTCCACGTCCACCGTATCCAGAATCGCGCTGTTGTACGCATCAATCGGAACGCGCTTCTCCGGATAAAACGGATGTGTCGCTTCCCGACTTTCACTCAGGGCGATTGTGTCACCCTCGCGCGCGCCCAGATGGTCGTAAACAATCAGACTCTCTTTCGTCTGCCGCGTCCTGCCGGACAGGGCAAAACGATCCTGCACCGCCACCAGCAGAAAACGACCACCGGCCAGGCTGTCATAACAGCGGCTCAGCGTAACTCTGCCAATGACCTTTCCAATTCGCATGATCGCTTCTTATCTCAATTCGTTTAGTTGCTGCTGCATCGCCTCGTCGGGCTTCGGCTGGCTGCGCACAAACCGCGACAGCAGATTCCGCGCCTGCATCAGCGTGAGCTGCGGATGCTCGATCACCAGCACATTGCCAGCCACCTCCCGCAGGCCACTCTCCAGCCCGCGGATCGTCGTAGCCGGCATTGCCCGCAGACTCGAACATCGGTTCGCCCAGACCAACGCTCCAGCCGCGCTGTGCACCGCCAAAATACCACCCGCCGCCTTGCCCTGCTTCACTTGTTCAGCCAGCTTTTTAATCACTTCGACCGTTCTTTTGGGGTCGCTGACAACATCCATCGCCACCAGCGTCGCCTGTTTGTCCAGACCCGCCAGCCCCGCTTTCACCACAGCACACGGTCCATCACACCACCACAACCACGGCCCGGGTAGACACGTCGAACCGACACTCGCCTTGGCTGTGCCCCCGCCACCACAGCAGCTCACCTCATCGCGCGCTGCCGCCATATCGCCATAACCGATCTGCACCTGCTTCAGTTTCGCCCAGTCCCTAGCGGCCGGCGTGAGACGGGCTGAATACGGCAGAACAATACTCCCGTTCGCACGGTATATTTGTTCAAGCTGACGCGCGGTGATAAACATGCTTGATCAGTCCGCCAGCCATCCGCCTGAATCCGGTTGTCCTTCCAATCCGGCGGATGCGGCCTTCGGTTTAATCCTTAATTCCAATCACAAACCAGCGGATCGGACTCTTGTCATTACCCACCAGCTCGCGCGCCGCCTGACCGTCGCTGTTCATAATCACCTGCTGGCCCTCAGCGCTGCCCAGCTTGTCCACCGCAATCACCGGATCACCCTGCGCCTGATTATTGATATCCAGCGGTTGCACAATCACCATCCGCCAACCGTTCAATGACGGATGCTTGATCGTCGCTGTCGCGTGTCCTATCACGGTTCCAAGCTGCATACGTCCATCGGCTGCAACGTTTGCCGCTGATTGATCCGATGCACTCAACCCACGTGGGGTCGTGCCTCATCCAACCAACCGCGGCAAAAGTCTCGCCGCCTAAATCATTCTCATGGCACCGGCGCCCACGGCAACCCGCCGGAACTTGGTATACGTCATCGGGTTGGTAATGCCTTCACCCGTGGGCGTTGCGATGGAATAGCTGCCAAAACCTTCACCCACGCCGCCACCCAAACCGGTTGTGCTCGGCCCGTTGACCACAAAAATAGTCGTTCCCGCCTTGCGACCGAACTCCGTCGCCCGGTTCATGTCGCGTGTATGAATAATGGCGGTATGTCCAAAACCATGCTCCGCCTGCAACGCCAACTGCTGCGCCTCTTCAAAATTGCTGCAGCGCACGATCGGTAAAAATGGCATCATCTGCTCTTCCTGGACGAACGGATGATTCGCCGTTGTCTCACCGATCAGAAGCTGGGTTGCCGGTGGCACGGAAATGCCGATCGCGCTGGCCAGCACGGCGGCATCCTTGCCCACAAAATCCTTGTTCACATGCTGCTTGTTGTCCTTGTCGCTGTAATTGAAGCAGCGCTTGGTCAACTGCTCGACCTGGCCCTGGTTCAACCGATACGAACCATGCTTCTCCAGCTCGTGCATCAGATCCTCAAAAATGCGCTCCACCGCAAACACTTCTTTTTCGCCGATGCACAGCAGATTGTTGTCGTACGCCGCCCCGGTCACGATCGACTCCGCTGCGACGGACAGGCACGCGGTTTCATCCACCACCACCGGCGGATTACCCGGGCCAGCCACAATCGCCCGCTTGTGCGCGTGCAAGGCTGCCCGCGCCACCGCCGGGCCACCCGTCACCACCAACAGCGCCACCCCGCGATGCTTGAACAGCGCATCGGCTGATTCCAGCGTCGGCGGCAACACACAGGTCAGCAAATGTTCAATGCCAAAACGTTGATGAATCTGACGGTTATATTCACGCAGCGCCACCGCCGCACAGTTGCACCCGCTGGGATGCGCGTTGTAAACCACCGCGTTGCCCGCAGCGACCATGTTGATGGCATTGGCGGTCAGCGTCGGAATGCTGTGGGTCACCGGTGTGATGGCGGCAATCACGCCAAACGGCGCGTATTCATCCAGCGCCAAACCCTTGCTGCCGCTGTAGGCTGCCGTGCGCATGAACTCCACACCCGGCACATTTTTCAGAATCTGCAACTTCTGGATCTTATGATCCAACCGCCCGACCTTCGTTTCATCCAGCTCCAGCCTGCCCCATTCATGCGCCTTGTCCAGCGCCGTCTTTTTGAAAATCTGAACGATCTCATCGCGCTCATTCAGCGTCAGACCCATCAATTTCTTCTGCGCCGCTGCTGCTGCGGCCACCGCATCATCAGCATTGACGTGCAAACCATAGCGGCCATCCGCCTGGATGCCGCCGCCGTGCCCGCTGGCTGACGATCCACTGCCTGAACTGGTCAAAGCCGCGCCCAATCGGCGCATCACTTCGCTGACAACTTCCTGAATAAGTGGCTGATCCATGATTTATCCTGGAACCAGGTCACCAGCACCAACCCATCGCCGGTGTCCTATTGTTCCTTTTCTTGACCTTGCTGATAAAACGTCTTGCCATCGAAAACGGCACTGTCCACAATTCCGACAATCACCGCATCGGCTGGCAGATTCCGTGTCTGTTCCGTCATGCGCGCTGACGACCCCTGCGTCACCAGCACAAGCTGCCCTTCGCCGCATCCCACCACATCCAGCGCCACAATCGCGCGATGTGTATGGCCCAGGGCAACAGGCTGCTGACCCGCCTCATCGTATTTCACGTTGAGCGGCTCGACGACAAACAGCGTCTGGCCGCGCAGGACCTTGTCCTTCACGGATGAAACAACATGACCGGTAACGCGCGCCAGAAACATAAAAAGCTCCTCGACCAGTCCTGCGGCAATCACGCCCGCAACCTGGTCCTGCCTTGACTCGATCAGACAATCAACCCGATCGGGTGCTGTTTCGCCCAACTGCATCCGTCGCCACCGGCTGCCTTGCCGGTCAATTGCACCGGACAAAACAACGGCTCTGCGCCCGGACGCGCTGCTGCGCCACAACCGTCAGACCGACCGCCTGATCAGCCCGCGCCTCAGCCCATCTTCGACACATCTTCGTGCGGACGGGCAATCACATGCACGCTGACCACTTCACCGATGCGCCCCGCGGCTTCAGCGCCGGCATCGACCGCCGCCCGCACCGCTGCCACATCGCCACGCAGCGTGATCGACACCAGCCCGCTGCCAACCTTGTGCTGCTCGACGAACTGCACATTGGCAGCCTTCAGGGCGGCATCGCATGCTTCGATCGCTGCGGTAATACCCTTGGTTTCAATCAATCCAATCGCTTCACCATTTGCCATAACTATCTCCGTTTCTTGTTTTTCCAACCGTACTGTTAACTGTACCGTCTTTCGTTTACTCGCCCGATCCCGTCCGTTTCTTCATGACGGGCCAATCATCGAACTCTAATTCGCTGTCAAAACCGCCTGGGTCTGTTTGGCCACGATCCATTCTTCGTTGGTCGGGATGATCCAGATTTCCGCATTGCTCTCCACCGCGCTGATTTTTTCTTCCCGGCCTTTCGCCTGATTCTTATTTTTGTCCAGAACCAGACCGGCCCATTCCAGATTCCGGCACACGCCCTGGCGGATTGCCGCGCCGTTTTCACCAATACCGCCGGTGAAAACCAACGCATCCACACCGCCCAGCGCCACCAGATACGAACCCACATACTGCCGCACGTTTTCGATGAACGATTCCATCGCCAGCGTGGCCCGTTCATTGCCGTTGGCGGCTTCGCGCTCAACATCGCGCATGTCATTGCTGACACCGCTGATCCCGAGCAGCCCGCTCTCCTTGCCCAGCTTTTTCATCGCCTGGTCAAGGTTGACTCCGTGCCCAGTGAGTCGCTGCATGGCAAAAATGTCGAACTCGCCCACGCGGTTGTTATGAAACACGCCCGTCTGCGGCGTCAATCCAAAACTTTGCGCAATGCTGCGCCCGTTTTCGATCGCGCACACGCTGCAACTTCCGCCCAGGTGGCAGGAAATCACCCGCAGTGGTTTACGGTCGATCAATTCCGCCGATCGCTCAGCGATATACCGGTGGCTGGCTCCGTGAAAACCATAACGCCGGATGCCCAGATCCTGCGTCCATTCCCACGGAATCGCGTAAATCTGCCGTGACAGCGGAACCGTCTGATGAAACGCCGTTTCAAACGCCGCCACCTGCGGAACCTTGGGCAACCGCACTGCAAAAGCCTTCATCGCCTGGATGTACGCCGGGTTGTGCGCCGGCGCGATGTCAGCATACTGCTGCTGAATCTCCAGCACCTCATCGGTCACCCGTACCGCGCCGCAGATCGGCCCGCCATGCACCGCCTTGAAACCAATCGCGTCTGGTGGTCGATCCAGCACCTTGATAATCGCATCGATCACCTCGGCGTGCGAAGCGTACTGGCCGCCTGGCTGGCCGATGCGTTCGTAGGTGCCGCGCGCCACCACTTCGCCATGCTGCTCCATGTCCAGGAGCTTGAACTTGAACGAAGTCGAACCGAGATTGGCAACAAGTATGCGCATAAGTAAACCGACTGCCTGCATCAATGACCAATCGCGGCGCTATTACCGACCGTTGCCAATAACGGCGCAGCCCAATTGATCCAGCCAATCCTTTTACAGCGACGAACCACCGCCGCCGGCACCAAAGCCCGCCAGCAGATCCTGATGCGGCCGCGCAATCACATGCGACGCCACCAGTTCGCCCACGCGACCAGCCGCCTCAGCACCGGCATCCACCGCTGCCTTGACGCTGCCCACATCGCCACGAACGATCGTCGTGACAAACGCCCCGCCGATCTGGATCGTCTTGATCACTTCCACATTGGCTGCCTTGCACATCGCATCCGTGGCTTCGACCATGCCGGTCCAGCCCTTGGTTTCGATCATGCCCAGTGCCGTTCCATGAATAGCATCTGCCATAATTACCTCTTATTTTCCAACTGTTGATAATGGATACCCAACGCTCACCTGCGCCGGACGCCAAATGACTGCGCCCCGCCAGGTCGTCAGATTTATTTCTTCACCGCGGCCGCTGCGATCTTCTTCTTGGGCATGACCGCGCCCAGCTCATCGTGCGGACGGGCAATCACATGCACCGCCACCACGCTGCCCACGCGACCGGCTGCTTCAGCGCCGGCGTCAATCGCCGCCTTCACCGCCGCCACATCACCGCGCACAAACGCCGTGACCAGACCGCTGCCGGCCTTGTCCCAGCCGATCATTTCCACGTTCGCTGACTTGAGCATCGCGTCGGTCCCCTCCATGAGGGCAACCAGACCCTTTGTTTCAAGCAGTCCTAATGCTTCGCTTGCCATGCTTGCTCCATTGAGTTGAGTCTCTTACCGCCAACCTCAAGCTGCCAGCACCACTGCTGACAACCGGTCAACCGGTTTCTATTTGATCAGTTCCATATTAACCGCTGTTTCCAGATCACACGAATTGCCCTCATCCGTATCGATGTGCACTTCCAGAATGACCTTGGGATGATGACGAACCTTCAGGCGATCAAACGTCACCCCGCACGGCCCGTCAATCTTCAGCTTCATTTCATCACCATCACGCACCTGATACCAGTCCATGTCCGCCTGCGACATATGCACATGCCGCTGCGCCCGAATCACGCCCTGCGAAAGCGATAGCGCGCCCTTGGGTCCCAGGACGGTCAACCCCGGCGTCTGCTGATGATCACCGCTGATCCGCAGCGGCAAATCAATCCCCAGATAAATCCCGTCCGTATAACTCAGTTCGATCTGCGTGTAATTGCGCACCGGACCAAGAATACGCACATTCGGAATAATTCGTTGCCGCGGCCCCACCAGTGTCACCAACTGCTCGCTGGCAAATTCACCCTGTTGATATAGGTCTTTTAACTTGGTCAACTGGGCGCCAGGACCAAACAAAATCTCAAGATCGCTCGGCGAGACATGCATATGTCGCGCCGAAACATTCACCACCAGAGGATGAGGCGCCCCGCCCGCTTGACCCGATGCCGACCGCTCCCGCGCCACCGGTGGCAATTCGCCACGCAGCCGCTGCTGCAATACCTCGCGGACCAACCGTTCCACTTCCGATCGTTGAAGCCTTGTACTCGTCGCTGTCGCCATTATCGTTCAACTCCATCCGCAGTGTTTCATTATTATGCGTAATGTTTCATATCTTGTCAACTATTTCCACTTGTTTTCATATTATGGCAAAAAGTCGCAACAACGTCCTCTATTTTATTCTCAACATCCACATTTTCAGCAATTTTTAGCTAAATCTGCGCCTTTTTCATTTCAACTCGCAAACTGACCTTCCAGGCAAACGCCAAGTTGTTGCAATACTAGACTACCGGCCACGTTTGACTCAAGATAATCTTCCGCCCGCACCACCCCGTCGATGCACGAACAATAATATTCCAGCATCTGTGCATCGCTGGTCTGCCGCAGGCGTTGGCGCAACACCAGCGCAATCAAATTCAAATAAATCAGCATCGCCTCACGCTGCGCCTGCGTCCGGCTGATCTGCTTGTTTTCGCTGGTCTGCCGGTCGGCATATTCCTTGACCGCATTATTGATCAACCCCTGCAACTTCAGCGCATCAGGTCGGCCACTGTCTAAAATATCCCCCAACTGACGGATCAACTGGCGGGCATGTTCGATCACACCCTCCTGGCTCCACTTCAGCGCAATACCCAACGACCCTTCAGCCAGCCTGGCTGCATCATCGGCAATGGAACTTTCAACACCCCGGCCAATCAGCTCTCTGACAATGCGCTCGTGCGCCAAACCGCCAAAGCGCACCATCTGGCAGCGGCTGTGAATCGTTGGCAGCAACTCCGTCGGTTTGTCGGTCAACAGAATAATCAGTGTCTGGCCCTGCGGTTCTTCCAGCGTTTTGAGCAGCGCGTTTTGCGCCTCGTGACTCATATACTCGGCTTGTTCAATCACAAAAACCTTGCCATGTCCCAGTTTTGTCTTCAGATTCGCCGGTTTAATCAGATACTCCCGCACCACATCAATCGCCAGCTCCGTCGCTTTGTGGTTCGGCTTTAAGGAAAGGATCAACTGCCGGTGGACATAATGAAAATCAGGATGCGCCTCATTGGTCATCGCCCGGCACGAATCACATTTCCCGCACGCCACCGGCCAACCGCCCGCCCGATCCATCGTCGCATGGGGACACAGCACCACCCCGGCCAGCGCCAGCGCTGTCGTCCATTTACCCACACCTTCAGGGCCGGCAAAAATCAACCCGTGCGGCAGCCGCTGGGCTTTATACGCGCCGGCCAGAAATGTGACCGCCGCTGTTTGATCGAATATGTCCTTCAGCCCTGTCATGATTCCCGAAAAACTTCCCCGGCAACTGTAGTCGCTGCCTGATGAATAAGCCAAACCTTCCGACCGAGGTTAACTTTTTTCGCATCCCGTTGGGATGATCTTCGATCTGGATTATCATATCCCGTGCGTCATCGCTGTTTGAGCGGCCGAAAACCGCGGAAAAAGACTTTCCGCAACGGCCTGCCTCAATCAGCCTCATGAACGCTGCTATGCGCTGGATCATTGGTGATATTCACGGCATGCTCGCTCCGCTGGAAATGCTCCTGCGCGCCATCGACGTCGCCGACGACGAGGCGGAGCTGCTGTTCATCGGTGATTACGTCAATCGCGGATCCGAGTCATCCCAGGTTGTCGAAACCCTGCTGTCATTGCCGGATGCCCGGTTTATCCGCGGCAACCACGACGATATTTTCGATCTGGTCATCAATCGCCAGTGTTTCTGCCTGCACCCCTCAGCGCCTAATCCCATCATGGCCATGCGCTGGTTTCTTGAATACGGGCTGGATAAAACCCTGATCAGTTACGGCGCTGATCCCGCCCTGATCGACGTATTTGTCCGCCAGCCCAGCGACCAGCTCATTAACCAACTCACCGCCGGCGTGCCCCAGCATCACCGCAATTTTTTTCGCCAGCTCCCCGGCGCCATCGATGAAGGCGATTTTTTCATGGTCCACGCCTGCTGGCCTGTTGATGAAAAATCTGAATTCCCCGGTATCAACGCGCGCCTCAAAAACCAGTCGCATCTGCGCTACACCGCGCTGTGGGAGCGTTTCACCGATCAGGACATTACGCGACGCAAATCCTGGCGACGCACCGGTTTCTTCGGCCACACCCCCACCACCAACTACACCAGCGCAACCCGGTCAAACGCGCAGTCACCCCTGCCGCTGAGTGGCCCTCAGATCATGCTGATTGATACCGGTTGTGTGCTCAGCCCCGCCGGCCGGCTCACCGCCTACTGCGTTGACACCGACACCTTCATCCAAGCCACACCTCAAGGCCGGCTGGTCGAAGAAGATTAAAAACATCCGCGCCACGCTGGCAATTGACGCCGATGACGACATCACGATTCACGGATGCTTCCAACCTGGCCACCAGCGCGCCCGTCTGCGCCAGCCCGGCTCGGGTTAACGATTCGCCGTCGCCAACTCCTGGCGCTTGGCCGCAATCGTCCCCAACAACTTCTTGAATGGATGCGTAAACTTGGCCAGTCCTTCCTCCATCAAAAAGGCCTCCAGCGCATTGTCGTCAACCTTTTCATGGATTTCCCGAACAATCTTTTCTTCCGGCAACTGGGCAATGGCGCGTCCGTATGTCTTACCCAGATGCTCCACCGCTTCGATCGTTTCCGGCGGAACCGTCTGAATGTCCGAACCGGCCAGATTTTCCACATAATAATCTTCCGCCTGCCAGCTTAGTTTCTTGCCCGTTGAAGCAAACACGATCTCCTGCTCAAGGCGCAGATTCTTATCCTTCCAGAACTTCTGGTTTTCCGCCCAGACTTCCTTGGCATTGAGGACGCCGACAACTCCCTGGGCATCGTCGCTCAGTTGCGTGATATGTTTGTCGGTATACGCATCGACACGCGATACGAAAATTGAATAGACACTCTTGAAATCCTTCAGCCCATTTTTGCGCCGCTGCGCGCCGCGCCAGATCGCATCGCGCGACGCCAGATACTGCCGCATGGTAAAGCACAACGTCACGTTGATCGTCACGCCTGCCGCAGCCAGCTCCTCCAGCGCTGCAATGCCCCCATCCGTCGCCGGAACCTTGATCATCCGGTTGTCCTGCTCCAGCGCATAGTGCTGACCCAGCTCGATGTATTTCCGCTTGCGGTAGTCCAGCGGATAGTTCACCTCAATATCTTCCAGCAGCGGATCCAGCTCAAAACTCACATATCCGTCATTCCCCTGGCTTTTCTCCCACGCCGGCAGGAACGCCTCCTGCGCATCGGCCACCAGCTCATCGGTCATCTCCCACGCAATGGCGTTGTCATCCATCCCCTTGCCAATCAGCCGGGCGATCTGCTCATCATAATTTCCGTGCTCGATAATTCCTGAAATAATGATCGGGTTGCTGGTGGCCCCCGTCGCGCCACGCGCCACATTCTTCTGAATTTCCACAGGATGAACCGAATCAAGCCACAACTTGGTTCCCGATTGAATCAATGACTGAATTGACATAAATGACCTCATTCTTTCTGCTGATTGTTGTAATGATCTCAAACTGATTCTATGCACGCAATGTAGTCGATTTATTGCTGGTGCGTCATCCAACAAAAGATTTTCGTCTTCTATTTATTACACTTTTCACCTTCGGCCAAGCCGGTTTGTTGATTTTCAACCACTTTTTTATCTCGAAATAGTCGCGGCTCGTTAATACATCGACCCTCGTCGGCTGCATGCGAAAGCCCTGGCACCAACCAGCCGCCCTGTCGCCATAATTTTATCTCGACTGATCTTGCGCTATGATAGCCCCTGTATGACTGCCACCGCACCAGAACTTCCCACCGCCCCGAGGTTTTTTCATCGGCTGCGCGTCTATGCAACCGACATTAAAATTTCACACAGCATCTTCGCGCTCCCCTTTGCCCTGCTGGCGACTTTTGTCGGTGCTGGCGGCATGCCCGCCTGGGGCATACTGGGACTGATCCTGCTCTGCATGGTCACCGCCCGCACTCTGGCGATGTCAGCCAATCGCCTGCTCGACGCCCGGCTCGACGCCGCCAATCCGCGCACCCTTGGCCGCGCCATTCCCAGCGGCCAGCTCTCACGATCGTTCGTCCTCGGCGGCATTTTATTATGCGCTGGTTTGTTCATCCTGGCCACGGCCGGTTTCTGGTTCTGGTACGACAACCCCTGGCCACTCGTTTTTTCCCTGCCTGTCCTGGCGTTCATCAGCGCCTATCCGCTGCTTAAACGCTTCACGCAGCTTTGCCACTACTATCTCGGCGCATCGCTGGCCTTGGCGCCGATCTGTGCATGGGTCGCAGTCACCGCCTCCATCGCGCCAGAGCCTCTGCTCATGGCTGGGGCGGTTCTGCTCTGGACGGCTGGCTTTGACATTATCTACGCCTGCCAGGATTACGCGGTCGATCTCCGCAGCGGCCTCTATTCCGTCCCCGCCCGGCTGGGTATTGCCCGCGCCCTTTGGATCAGCCGATTGACGCATGTCTTTTGTGCTGCCTTGCTGATTGCCCTGGGTCTGGTCTCCCCCCTGCTGGCAGGGCTTTATTTTGTCGGCGTCGGTATCGCCATCGCGCTGCTGCTGATTGAGCATTCTCTGGTTCATCCCAATGATCTCTCGCGAGTCGGGCTGGCCTTTTTCACCATCAACGGCATCATCAGCGCTGTTTTAGGCGTTCTGGGAATAATTGACGTATTCATCCGTTGAACCCATCTTCGCGCTGATTGATGGCCTATGATGGCAGACTGGTGGAGTTGGCGCTCTGGTTCGCCCAATTCCATGGTTGACCTGCAGAACGATACCCATGTGGTTTGACACCCCCGCAACATCACCCGACTGGCACGCCGCCATTCAGCATCTGCGCCGTGTCGAACCGGCTCTGCGCCCGATCATCACCAAAGTCGGGCAGTGCACGCTCTATCCGCGTCGTGATTATTTCATTCTCCTCAGCCAGTCCATTTTTAATCAGCAGATTTCACTCAAGGTCGCGGCTGTGCTTTTCGCCCGTTTTCGCAGCCTCTTTCCCAATCACCGCCCCACGCCGACGCGCGTATTGCAATTCCTCGAAACCGCTGATGAACAGACCCTGCGTCACATCGGCCTGAGCCGGCAGAAACGCGCTTACATCGGCAATCTCGCCCGGCATTTTGTTGATGGCCGCGTTCCGCTGCGCCGTTTTTCCGGTATGAGCGACGAGCAGATCGTTGAATGTCTGACTGAGATCAAGGGCATCGGCCGCTGGACGGTGGAAATGTTCCTCATTTTTGTCCTCAACCGCCCCGATGTGCTGCCGGTTGACGATCTTGGTCTGCGCGATGGTGTGCGCCGGGTTTTCACACTTGACGAGCGGCCAACACCAAAACAGGTCATCGTCCGTGGCGAAATCTGGCGCCCCTGGCGCACCATCGCCACCTGGTACCTGTGGCGCAGCCTCGATGTAGTAAAGACCGACTGACCCGTCGCGCAGTTCTTTTGCTCAATAGCTTCGCACGCCGCGCTGATTCCATGTGCTGCGCACAGTGGCTACTCGAAGCGCACATCCTGGCTGGTCAGTCCGTGGTCGTGCAGATATTTCGCCAGCAACTGGCTGTAACTGGCCTTGATCAACTCCGCCTGCTGCAATCCGAGTTTTTGCCGGATCTGCAGCACCTCCACATCATTCGGCCCTTCAATTTCCACAAACCGGCCCAGATGCGGCAGCTCATCCAACTCAATGCGGCAACCGTCCAACTGCCATGATTCCCGCTTCTTGGCAAAACGCATCGCGCGGACAAACCCCAATGCTTCCAGTAATTGCACTGCTATTTGTTCATCATGCACGATCAACTCAGTTTCCTGCCTGGATTTAAGCTCACCCTGCTGGCGCGGGCCTTTGTGGGTGACCACGATCTGTTTGTTGCCACTGACGACATCTTCACTCGTGCGCACACGCAGCCCCTGATCGCCCGCCAGGAGTTGGCGCGAAGGCGTGTCGAAAAAAATGTTCGTCTCCAGCACCTTCCCCAGCCGCCGACCACCCTGCTGCTTCAAGTGCCCGATCAATGCGCCAAAGTCCTCCACGCGCATTTTTGCCTCGATCTCAATCGCCATAGTGCGCTCCTTTGCATGAGTGTAAAATACCGCTCGATCCACCATGCACGCCCATGCCCGTCATCGGTGCCGGCTTATTGCACCACCATATTGACCAGCCGCCCCGGAACATACAGGCGCTTTTTGACCTGCTTGCCTTCGATCCAGGGTTTGATTTTTGGTGACGATTCCGCCGCTGCAAACACCGCCGCCTCATCGGCATCAACCGCAATCGTAATCCGATCGCGCAATTTTCCGTTGATCTGCACCGGCACTTCAACGCTCGCCTCCACCATGCGATCAGGATCAAACGTCGGCCACGGCCGCCGGGCCAGACTCTTATTGTGCCCCAGCACGCCCCACAATTCCTCCGCCAGATGCGGGGCAAACGGCGCCAACATCAGAACGAAGTTTTCCGCCAGCTCGCGCGGCATCCTCGTCAGCCCCGTCATCTCGTTATTCAACTTGATCAATTCCGCAATGCCGGTATTGAAATGCAGGGCTTCGATATCCTGCCCCACTTTTTTGATCGTCCGGTGCATCAGACGCTCCAGCCCCTCGGCAACCGGTTCATCGACAATCTCAACCACACGGTTGCTCTCCTCATCGCCGGTGATATTGCGATGAACCGAACTCAAAAACCGCGCCATCCCCACAATATCCCGCGTATTCCATGGCTTTTGTGCCTCCAGCGGCCCCATGTACATCTCGTACAACCGGAACGCATCAGCACCATATTCCTCGACGATCTGGTCGGGGTTCACCACATTGCCGCGGCTCTTGGACATTTTGAACGCCCGGGCATCGACCTTGATCGATGGATCGGAGCGCAGCACATAATCCTGCCCCTTCTTCTCCACCAGCGCATCGATCACACTCGTTGCGTACACCTTTTCGCCTGTCGGCTTGTGCGTACCGCACAGACGCACCCCCCGCTTGGTTGCTTCCTCGTGAATATCCGTAATTTCATTGACACTGATCGGCTTGCCGCCTTCGTGTTCAAAAAAGTGAAATTCGGTTTCGCCCAGAATCAGCCCCTGGTTGATCAGTCGCGCAAACGGCTCGGCCGAGCTGACATGCCCCAGATCAAACAGCACCTTGTGCCAGAAACGGGCATACAGCAGATGCAGCACCGCATGTTCAACCCCGCCGACATACAGATCCACCGGCATCCAGTAGCGCTCTTTTTCCTTGTCCACAAAACGCTGATCGTTGGCTGGATCAATATAGCGCAGATAGTACCAGCATGAACCGGCCCACTGAGGCATGGTGTTGGTCTCGCGCGTGAAGACCTGGCCATTGCGCTGGACGCGCGTCCAGCTTGCTGCCTTGCTCAAGGGGGGTTCAGGAGTGCCCGTTGGTTTGAAATCATCCATTTCCGGCAGGGTCAGAGGCAATTCCGACTCCTCCAGCGCATGGGCGTTGCCCTCTTCGTCCAGCAGGATTGGGAATGGCTCGCCCCAGTAGCGCTGCCGCGAAAACAACCAGTCGCGCAACTTATAACGGACTGACCGTTGACCGGTGCCATCCGCTTGCAGCGCTTTGATAATGGTCTGTTTGGCTTGCTGTGTTGGCTGGCCATTGATCAGCGGCGAACCAATCGCCACGCCCTCGCCTTCAAACGCTTTTTCCGGTGTCTGGGTTGAATTATTCTGAGCTGGGTTCTGATCGCCGGCGATGGGCGCTATGGCGCTGACAACCGGCTGCACAACCGGTTTGATCGGCAGGGAAAATTTACGGGCAAAATCAAAATCGCGCTGATCGTGCGCTGGCACCGCCATGATCGCGCCCGTTCCATAACCCATCAGCACATAGTCGGCGATATAAACCGGAATCTTTTCGTTGTTGATCGGGTTGACCGCATAAGCACCGGTCGCCACGCCACTTTTTTCCTTCGTCACCGTCAGACGATCACGCTCGCTGCGCGTCGCGACCGCTTGACGATAATCATCCACCGCCTGTTTCTGCTGCGCAGTCGTAATCTGCTCCACCAGCGGATGCTCCGGCGCCAGCACCATGTACGTCGCCCCGTACAGCGTATCGGGGCGGGTGGTGAAAACGGTAATCACCGGCGTTTCATCGCCCGGCTCATCGGGTTCATCGGCGGCTGGTTTGGCGCTGGCAGCTTCGCCGGCCAGTTCAAAATCGACCTCCGCCCCTTCGCTGCGACCGATCCAGTTGCGCTGCATTTCCTTCAGTGATTCGGGCCACTGCAACAGTTCAAGGTCCTTGATCAACCGATCGGCGTACGCGGTAATCCGCAGCATCCATTGCCGCATCGGCCGCCGCTCCACCGGAAACCCCCCCACTTCGCTTTTACCATCAACCACTTCCTCGTTGGATAAAACCGTCCCCAGCCCCTCGCACCAGTTGACCGGCACCTCATCCATGTAGGCCAGCCGCTGGGCATCGATCAACTGCTGCTGCTCCGATGGACTCAGCTCGCCCCACAACCGCTCCACCCGGACTTCACCGCCCAGTTGTTCCATCCCCTCGGTCGTGGGGTTGATCACAACCTCATTATCCGGCGTCACAACATAATTCTGGTTCATCAACTCGCGGCGCAGATGTTCGATCGGCATTGCTTTCTGGTTGATCGGATCAAAATAACTGTTGAACAGTTGCAGAAAGATCCACTGCGTCCAGCGGTAATACTTTGGATCCGTGGTATCGACTTCGCGATCCCAGTCATAACTCAACCCCAGTGACTGTATCTGCCGGCGGAAGTTGTCGATATTCTCCCGCGTCGTCTGGCGTGGATGCACATTATTTTTGATGGCATACTGCTCGGCCGGCAACCCGAACGCATCCCAACCCATCGGATGCAGCACATTCACGCCCTTCATGCGCAGGTAACGGCTGACAATATCCGTCGCGGTATATCCCTCGGGATGACCGACGTGCAAACCCTGCCCGCTGGGATAGGGAAACATATCCAGCACATACGCCTTGGGCATGCCGCCGGCATCGTGCGGATCCAGCGCTGCAAAGGTGCGGTTATCCAACCAGTATTTCTGCCATTTCGATTCAATCTCGCTGAAGTCATAAGCCATGATCCCTGCCACTATATCGGGATCGTGATCCGGCGAAAGTGCCACTGCGTTCATCGCTTTTATTCGTGGGCGCCGATGCTTCGTTTTTTCAGTTTTTTCTGGTACAATTCGACGCTTTGCACAGTGCGAAATTTCAATGCCCCGCCGGTTGAAAAACCGGGGCTGTTGTAAAGCCCGCCTGTGTCCGTAGTTAACTCCCGCTTAGCGTTAAAATTATGGCTGAAACCACTCCCCCAGCGCCCGACGAAGGGGCGATTGATCGTATCGAAGACCTGCACATCGAACAGGAATTGCAGGATTCGTACCTCACGTACGCGATGAGCACCATCATGGATCGTGCCCTGCCGGATGTGCGCGACGGGCTGAAACCGTCGCAGCGCCGCATCCTCGTCGCGATGAACGATCTGAACCTTGGCCCGCGCAGCAAACACCGTAAATGCGCCAAGATCGCCGGTGATACCTCCGGTAACTACCACCCCCACGGCGAAGCGGTTGTCTACCCCACGTTGGTGCGTCTGGCTCAGGACTGGACCATGCGCAATACCCTCATCGACGGTCAGGGCAATTTCGGATCAACCGACGGCGACCCGGCCGCCGCCATGCGTTACACCGAGGCCCGCATGGCTTCGCCGGCGATGGAACTGTTGGAAGACCTGAATCTCGACACCGTTGATTTTCAAGCCAACTACGATGAAACCCGCCTCGAACCCACTGTTTTACCCAGCAAATTCCCCAATCTGCTGGTCAACGGTTCCACCGGCATTGCCGTGGGCATGGCATGCAATCTGGTCCAACACAATCTGCGCGAAATCTGCGACGCCATTGTCCATGTCATCGACCATCCCGAATGTGACCTGCATGACCTGCTGGATATTGTCCCCGGCCCGGATTTTCCCACGGGCGGAATCATCTGCGGACGCGATGGAATCATCCAGGCGTACAGAACCGGGCGCGGCAAGCTGACCCTGCGCGCCAAGATGCGCGTCGAGGAGGACAAACGCGGGCGCAGCAGCATCGTCATTGATGAAATCCCTTACGGCATCATCCGTCGCAACATCCTTCAGCAAATCGCTGATGCGGTTAAAAAAGACCTGATCACCGACATCAGTGATGCCAACGACCACTCCGGCCGCCAGCACAAGTGCCGCCTCGTCGTCGATCTCAAGCGCGACGGCGACCCCAACGTGGTCATGAACCAGCTCTATCAGCACACGAGCTGCCAGATCACCGTCTCCATGATCAACATTGCCCTGGTCAACCGCCAGCCGCGCACCATGGGCCTCAAGGAGCTGATCCAGCACTTCATCGATCATCGCAAGGAGGTCATCACCCGCCGCACGCGCTTCCTGCTTCGCAAAGCCCAGCAGCGCGGCCATATTCTTGAAGGTCTGATCTTCGCTGTCTGCGATATCGATGAAGTCATCCGCCTGATCCGTTCCAGTAAAACCCGCGAGGAAGCGATTGAAAAATTGCGCCAGCGCGCCTTCCGCATTGCGGCGGATCATCCGCTGGCGCCGCAGATTCCCGCACAACTGCTCGATCGCGCCGCCGAAAAACCGATCATTCTTTCCCAGGCGCAGGCTGAAGCCATCGGGCGGTTGCAGCTCATTCAACTGGTCGGTCTGGAAATCGAAAAACTCGCCAAGGAACTGCGCGAAGTGGCTGAAGAAATCGAAGGTTATCAAGCCATCCTGAATGATGAGCGCCTGGTGCTGGACATCATCCGCGAAGATACGCTGGAGATGAAGCAGAAATATGGTGATGACCGTCGGACGGAAATCACCGGCGCGGTCAGCAGCGTCAACATGGAAGACCTGATCGCCCGCGAAGAGGTCGTCATCACCTTCAGCCACAACGGTTACGTCAAGCGTCTGCCCATCGACACCTACCGCAGCCAGGGGCGCGGCGGCCGGGGTATCCGTGGAACCGAAAACCGCGAAGGGGATTTTGTCGAGCACCTGTTCGTTGCCAACACGCACGACCACCTGCTGTTTTTCACCAACAAAGGCCGGGTCTATGACAAGCGTGTCTTTGACGTGCCGGAAATGAGCCGCACCAGTCTGGGACGCTCGGTCGCCAACCTGCTCGAGTTTCAACCGGATGAAAAAGTCACCAATGTCCGCACCGTCAAGGATTTTGGCAGGGATGAGCATTATCTGATCTTCGCCACCGCGCGCGGCATCATCAAAAAGACCCCGCTCAACGCCTACGCCAACATCCGCACGAGCGGCATCATTGCCATTGGCCTGGAGGAAAAAGATGAGCTGATCGCTGTCTCCATCACCAGTGGTCAGGATCATATCCTGCTGGGCACGCGCCACGGTATGGCGATTCGCTTCAAGGAGACCGACGTTCGCCCCATGGGTCGGCCCGCCGCCGGCGTCAAGGGAATCGAGCTGCAGGAGGCGGATGGTTCAACCCCGGCGGATGAAGTGGTCAGCATGATCATCATTCCGCACAACGAGCTGGAAACCTGCATGGTGCTCACCGCGTGCGACAACGGATTCGGCAAGCGCACACCCGTGTCGGATTACCGTCTGATTCGTCGTGGCGGCAAGGGTGTGATCAATATCAAAACCACCGAGCGCAACGGCAATGTCGTCGGGCTGCGCGCCGTCAGCGATGCTGATGAATTGATGCTGATCACCGAAAACGGCATTCTCATGCGAACCCGCGTATCGGAAATCCGCGAAACCGGCCGTAATGCCCAGGGTGTCAAACTGATCCGCGTGGATGACGGCGACCGCCTGGTGGCGATGGCCAAGATCGATGTCGAGGCAAAGGAGGGTGATGAGGAATCAGTCAATGATGCTTCATCAGCCCCTTCACAAGCTCCATCAACCCAGGGCACGGATGATGCGCCGGTGGAAGATGTGGCTGACGATGCCGATCAGAACGACGATGCTGACCCGGACAATGGTGCTGATGATGATGGCAGCGATGAAAACGATCAGTAAACCATCTAATCGCCGCGGCCGTGCCACCACATCTCCAGCATGAGCAGCGCATAAAGGCGGTGGGAATGATCCGCCTGCCCGCACTGGTGTTGCTGCACCATCTGCTCGATGTAGTTGTGGTTGAAATGTGCGCTGGCGAAGGAATCCCGGGCAAATAGCGCATCGTGCAGCAACTGGCGCAGTGACGTGCGGAACCACTGACCGATTGGCAGGGCAAAGCCCATCTTGCGCCGGCGAAACACCTCCCGTGGCAGATCATCGGCAAAAGCCTCGCGCAGCATCCGTTTCGGCCCGCCACCGATCAGTTGATCGCTCGTCAGATTGGAGGCAAACTGCACCACCTCGTGATCCATCAGCGGGCTGCGAACCTCCAGACCATGCAACATGCTGGCCCGGTCAACCTTGGTCAACACATCCTCCGGCAGATAGGTAACACGGTCGATCGCCAGCGCCGCCTGCACCGGATCGCGATGATCCAGATACGCCTTGTACCACTTGTCGCCAATGAGCTGCGGATCGGTGCGCAGCACAAATTCCTCACGAAACAGCCCCAGAAGCTGTTGCGGTTCAAACAAGTGCATGTAACTGGGATAGCGCGCTTCCAGCCGCAGCGCCAGCGATTTTTGAAACCGCTTCAATCGCGCCAACCGCGACTTGGGATGCGCCCCCGGGAGCTTCTGCCACCAACTGCTGCGCGCCAGCGCCCCAATCAGCGGCCATTGATTCAACTGCTGGCTGAGCTGCATGGCGCGATAGCGCTCATATCCGCCGAACAACTCATCCCCCCCATCGCCGGACAGTGCCACCTTGACATACTTGCCCACCTCCCGCGCCAGATAGTGCGTCGGCAACGCGGATGAATCGGCAAAGGGTTCACCATATACCTGCGCCAGTTTCACCAGATCATCGGCTACGGCAGGCGTAACGTGCAACGTGCGATGCCGCAGACCCAGATGACGCGCCACCCGCAGCGCAAAAGGCGTTTCATCATAGCGCCGGTCATCAAATCCGATGGAAAAACTCTGCACATCATGCGTATGCCGCCGCATACACGCAGCCACCACCGAACTATCGATCCCGCCGGAAAGAAAACAGGCGATCGGCACGTCGCTGACCATCTGCCGCCCCACCGCCTGTTCCAGCAGGCGCCGCGTCTGCTGCGGCGCGGTCAAACCATCATGCTCCAGAGGGATCCCGCTATCGAGATAACCGCCGGCATCAAAATAACCCTGGCTGACCACCCCGCGCTCCGTCACCTTCAACCATTGTCCGGGCTGAAGTTTGCTCACGCCGATATAAATCGTGCGCGGCGACGGGATGTAACCAAACAGCAGATAATCCGCCAGGCTCGACGGCTGAACCGTGGTGTCGATCCAGTCCAGCACCATCAGCGCGGGCAACTCGCTGGCAAAGGCAAACGCCTCGATCGGCCCGTCGCCGGCACGGGCTGCCCCGGCCGCAGCGAAATAGAGCGGTTTTTGTCCCATCCGATCGCGCGCGGCAAAAACCGTTTTTTCCTGCTGATCCCAGATGACAAATGCGTACATGCCATTGAGCCTGTCCAGACACAAATGCCCCCACTGCGCCCAGGCCATCAACAAGACTTCGGCATCGCCGCTGGTCTGCCAGGCATAGCCGCCCAATTCCCGGTCGAGCTGGTCGCGCAGGCTGCGATAGTTATAAATCTCGCCATTGAAAACCACGCGCCAGCGACCATCGGGGCTGACCATGGGCTGATTGGCGCGTCTCTCCAGATCAAGAATCGCCAGGCGTCGAAACACCAGCCCCACCCCCTGCGCCTCATCGAGATAAATCCCCTGATCATCCGGGCCACGGTGGGCAATGCGCTGACTCATCGCCTCCAGTTGTTGGCGCGATACGCTCAGACGCTGCGAAAATGAAACCACCCCGGCGATACCGCACATAATTCTGCCCGCCAGTGTAAACCGGCGGCTTCCCACCGGCTACGTTGGCGCCATGGTAAAAACGCGCCGACTTGCGCGCGGGGTTGATTGCCGCGCCACTGACCTTAGCCCTGAAGCATCCACAGCCCCAGCACAATCAACCCGCACATCAACACCACCAGCAACGTAATTTTCACCCAGCTATACGGGCGATCCCCCTGCACTTCGCCGGTGCGGGCATTGACGACAAACAAAAACGTGCGGTTGCCATAGTGATAGGCGCTGATCCATACCGGCAGGAGAATGTGCTTGAATGAGATATCGTGATAGCTCGTATTAACCGTATAAATTCGTTGACGGTCGCCGCCGATATCCTGCCGGATGTTCTGGCGGATCGGCTCCTCCATCAACGCCCGGGCCTGCTCAAAACCCTGCTGCAGATTCACCTGATAACTTTCAGCGAAAAAACCAGCCAGATATTCCGGTTGATAGGGCTGAAGGGCCTTCAGATCCCACGGTTCCAGTTCCTGCACGTAGCGCCCGGGCAACGACTGGCTGGCCATGATCAGCACATCATCGAAATCCACCGTTACCTGCCCGTTGGCTGGATACCAGCGCGTTTTTTTGACATTGCGCGACTGCCGCTGCGAGCGCCCGTTGACCATGACCGTGTACCACTGTGTCTCGTAATAATCTTCGCCGCGCTCGCCGACATAAACGGTTTGCGTATTGGTGTCATAGGTCCAGGCAGGCAGGTAGACACCGTTCATCCCGGTGCGCTGATAGGTGCGTTTGAGGGAATCAGGAGCAAACCACAATCCCTTCAACCACCGGCCAAACACTTCCATCGCCTGATCACGGTTGATGGCAAAGGGCAACAGGGCCTTGGGTTTGACCAGACGCTGCGACTGGGCACGGGCTGCGATAATCGGCGAATCACAAAACGGACACCGGCCGGCCGTGACATTAGGCCCCAATGTGGTCTGCGCCCCGCAGGACTGGCAGCGCACGGTCAGAACCTCCGTCATCAAATCCGATGACTGTCCATCATCGACTTCCAGTTGCTCCAGAAAATTCTGCTCGTCAACCGTCTGGCTGGTTGTGGGGATCGGGTTGACATCCCCGCAATACGGGCATGTCATCTCATTCGTCCCGGGCGTAAAAACAAGACCGGCACCGCAGTTGCGACAGGGAAATTGGCGTGGGGCACTCTGCGTCATTCTGGTCAAACCAAAAATATTTTACTCGCGGCGTCCCTGATTGCGCGCTTCGCCCAGCAGTAAATTGCGCATGGTCTGACTGATCTGACCAAACGCCGCCTGCGTATAGCGCGGTTGATCCACCGTTCCGCTGACGCGCACCGTGGTCAGCTCACGCTGCAAAATGCCCGTAATCGCCTGCACATCCGCCAGCAAGGGGAGTTTCAACTGACCAAACGGCCGGGCGGTTCCAGCCACGGTTGCTTCGACCCGGGTATGGCCAAGATCCCAGACATCTTCAAACTGACCCATCGCCCAGATTTCCAGCCCACGATCAAAATAATTCATGCGGGCGATACGGACATTCCCATTTTCCAGTTGCAGGCGCATTTCGCCATAACCGGTGGACTGGCTTTTGCCAGCGCTGACGTGCAGCAAATCATATAAAACACCAAACGCGCCCACACGCACCAGATCGCTGTGACTCAGGCGGATGCGCGCCTCGCCGGTTGAATGGCGCAACTGGGTGGGGTCGATCAGCAGGGTGATATTACCCTCCAGTTGGCCGGTGGCTGCGTTATCTTCCGACTTGATGAACGACCGCCAGAACTGTTCCAGACTGATACCGGTAAACGTGATCCCCGCCTGGGCCGAAGCGTGGAGCTGGCGATAGCGACTATAGCGGCCCCAAAGATCGATCTGTCCATCCATCGCCTCCAAACGGGCATGATCCAGAATCAGCCGCAACGTCTGATCCGTTTGGCCGTCGGCGGAAAAGTTCGGATCAAGATAGAGATCAAAATCCAGGCTCTTGATTTGCGCGCTTTCAAAACAGGCATCGCTGCCGTGAACCGCACCCGCCAGCTTCAGCGGCGCAATGGGTCGATCCTCCGGATCGGTCGGCGTCAAATGCAACTGACCGCCGAACCGCCCCTGCAGGGCTTTCAGTTGCGGCCAGACCCGGCTGATCGCCGCTGCATCCATCTCCGCAAAGCGCACTTCGCCCGTACTTTGCGACGGTTGATCCAGACTCAATTGCGCATGGGCATCGATCTGTCCATCAAACAACGTCCCCTTCATACTGGACACGTTGATGCTGCGTCCTTGAAACTGCCCCGCCAGATCGAATGTTCCCATGTGTTGATCCTGCTGCCAAAGATCGATCGCCAGATCAACCGGGCCGGTTATTTTCGTCGTTGAAAAATCCCATGCCAATGTGCTTGATCCATCCAGCACCACCGCCAGCGGCTGGCCCGGCGGTTGCCAGCGCCATTTCGTCCAGAGCATCTCCGTCTGCACCACCTGCTGATCATCCGGCTGGCCTGTCAGATGATAAACCAATCGGCCACTGGCCGTGCCCTGCGCCTGCTGCATCTGCAAATCGTCCACGCGCAGCACACCGTCACTCAACCTCACCTGGGCCGCAACCCGTTCCAGTTGGATCAGCGGCGCGGATGTATCGCCATTCTCCGGCGCTGATACCGGCGAATTTTCATCATTGGCCTGTGCTGATTTTTTTGGTTGATAGGTCACATGATCAGCATCGAACTGACCTTGAATTTTCGGTTGATCGAAATGGAACTGCGGCCAATCAATGGTCCAGTCCCCATTGAGCTGACCACCCACCCCGCTGAATCCCAGAAACGCCGCGGCTGCCTGCAACGGCAGCGCCCGCACCGTGACCTGCATCCGCCCATCCGTCGGTTGACCCTGCGGATAATCGGCTGTCCCCAGCAAACGCCAGTGCCCCTCCAGCAGCTCAAACTCATCGCTGTGCAATTGCGCCTGATCCGGGCCAATCGCGCCATGCCAGTTGGTAACGACATCCCCACTCTGATGCTGGTTGCTGCGAATCTGCCGGCCGGTCATCTGTCCGGTTAATTTCAACTCCAGCGGTTGAAGCTGACCAGTGACAACCGCGTGACCCGCGGCTGATCCAATCTGCACCGGTTGATCGCCAAGCGTAAAATCAAAGGGATCGCGCCGAGATACGTCGATATTCACGGCCAGCGCACCGGCTTTGGTTAATTCAAGCGAACCCTCCAGCCGCATGGCCAGTTGATCGACGCTGAAATCCCCGCGCTGAAGAATGATCCGATCCCGATCCCCACTGGCTTGCAGATCAAATTGCGCCCGCGAACTGCGGTCATGGTCCAGCGCCACCTCAGCGCCTTGAAGTTGCAACGACCACGGATTGCGCCCCTGCCATGAAAGCCGGCCTTGTCCGGTAATTTGGCCAAGGGCCGGTAATTCCAGCGCCTGCAGAATCAGTCCATCATCACGACTAAGCAGACGAGCGTGAAGCCCGCCCAGATCCATTTGGCGCCCCGCAACGTGCCCGCTGAGTTTTGGCGCATTAATGCTCCAGTCCATCCGATCCCAATCCGAACCCTCTCCCACAATGACAATCTGGCTGGTCAGCGAATGATCCCCAACAACGCTGGAACAATCCGCGCTCATCTGCAGGCGGTGGCTGCCATCCAGCCCTGCTGTCAACCGACCCTGTAATGCACCGGCCGGGCTGGACAGGTTGCCGATGGTCAATTGCTGCCACGCAATTTGGGCTTCAGCGGCGCTGTCGCGGAATTGCCATTGCCCGCTGAGACGCGCGTTGCCACCCGCCAGATTCAATCGCGTCTCAGCCACCTGCAGATGTTGATCGTCGATACGGATTTGACCACCGGCGATGGTGATGGGATCAGCCGCCGGGCTGAGGACAACGACCTTCCCAGGAAAAACAGTCGCCCCTTGATGATCCAATTCAAGGCGCAACGCGCCAGTGGCGGAGTAATCATCCGCCCGCAGCTTCGCCAGTTGCACGCGCGCCGCAAGTCCGTCGCGATGAACCTGTCCTGTCCATGTCCCTTCAATTGTCAGCGGGCGCGGAATCTCCTTCCAGACCGGCTGGAGCACTTGCGCCAAATCAACAGCGCTGATGGAAAGATGGTGCTCCAGATTATGTTGATTGACCTGTCCACGAATCACAATGCCCGGTTGGGCTGACAGATCGACCACATAAGCGCCACCGGTTTCATTGTGACCGGTAAAGTTGATCGAGTCGATGGTGCTGCGGCTGCGCTGGTCGGCGCTGACCAGGTGAATCTGGCAATCCGTCAATACGAGATCGGGCAGTTCCAGATCATCTGGCGGCGAGGTCCGTGCTGGCGTCCCGCGGGCAGCGGCGTCGCGACGATCAGATCCGGTTGACGGTCCGCTGTTCAGGAAATTCAGCGCCTGGATATTCCAGCGCCCATCCGGCTGGCCGAGCACCTGCAGCCTGCCCTGCCTGATCTCCAGCGCGTCGAGATTCAGCGCTCCGCCCAGTGCCAGACGCAACAGGCTGCTGTGATGAACGCGCAGATTCGTTGCCTGAAAAAACGGTTCGGACGCCAGGGGCAGCGTCAGGCTCAGATCATCCAGACGACTGCCCCCCCACCAGCCGACACGCACCTTCCGCAATTGCACCTTCACCCCAAGTTGCTCCTGCAATTGGCGGACGATCAGCCGGCGCGGATAGTCGCTCCAGAGCACCACCTGCACCGCGATGACGACAACCAGCAACAGCCCAATCAGCGCGATGACGCTGCGTTTGGCCCGTCGTCGCCAGCCTGGGCGTGAAGTCGCGTCCCGTGAAGTTGTCAACTCACCATGATCAGCCATGAACGATTCTGCTTTTATTATTTCAGATTCAATGATTGCTGGTTGTCTTAATCGGATGTCGGACCGGCGCGCATCCGCCGGATCAACATTCAAGCTGACATGCGATCACTCCGGGCTGTTGGCGGTTGGAATATCACCGATGGTGCGCGGGCCACTGCCGAAGAACCAGTAGTCCTGGCGCATCGTCCGACCCACGAACGGGCCGCTGGTGGCGATCAACTCGCCGCTGTCGCGCCAGTACGCGACAAAGGCAACCCCCGCAAAGCCCTTCTGGGTCGTGCGTTTGATAATCGCCAGCTCAGGAATTGCCAGCGGCGCCGCCGGCGCGCCGGTTTCGGCATTCACGGTGGCATTGCCCAGATAAATCGCGGGAATGCCCAGCAGAAATTCCGTACGATCAATACCAATTCCGCCGCTGCGCGGTTCGACGATGATTTGCGCGCTGTCACGCTCATCCGTCAGGCGCACACCCGCCAGCAACATGCGACTGCGCAGCTCCGCCAGAAAAAAAGAGGATTCCTGCGCCGGCAATCCCTTGAGATACGTCGCGTCGATATACACTTCCCGATCGCGCAAGGCGCTGGTCGATAATTGATCAACCGCCTCAATCAATGCCGTTGACATGAGAAACTGCTCGGTCGCGGTGCGGGCTGGGTCGGTCACACGCAGCGTCGCGCAGCCGCCAGCCAGCAGCAGGCTAATGACCAGCAGCAGCGATAGTCCAAATGCCCGCGGGCGATGAACCCAATGTTTTGTTGTCGTTGTTCGTTCCATAAACCTCAACGCCATTTGACGAAGCACCCGTGCCAATCTTTTTTACGCGCTCTGAGCTGGTTTGCAAAGTGCGCACCCGACCTGATCCAGCACCATCCGGTTAGTCTACCCGCCAGCCGGGCAACAATCTAAATACAACATCACCCGTCCGGGCTGAAATAAATAAGGTTGATTCACGTGATCCGCGCGCCAGCGTGTCACGGTTGACACCCGCAGCATATCCATCGACCATGATAACCGCTTATGAAACGGATCGTGCGTATTAGCTGGTTGATCCTCGCCCATCTGATCCTGATCGGGCTGATCGTTGTGCTGCTGCTGGCCAACTGGATGCCCGCCATTTATTCCAGCAATTGGTTCAAACAGAAGTTCTCCCCCGCGCCAGCCACCACCCAGCCTTGAACACACCCGCACGCAACAACGCCAGCTATCGTTGGTGGATAAGCCGGTCGATTGGGTCAAGTAAGATTGACGTTCCAATAATGGTTCAGTGCGTCGGTCGATTGGAGATTGGCACGGGCACGGCGCGAGGCGCAGCGCGACGATGGCGGCGCAGACAGACGACTGCGGTCAGGAAAACCGCGAGATACGGGGCGAAAAAGGCGAATCCATGCACGCCGGCGAGAAACGTCAGCGGCAGGAAATGTAACATTCTCATGACAACTTAATTCTAGCGGGCTGACACGTGCAAGGGCCAATAATTGTCGCTCTTGCGCCAACTCAGCCGCTCTTTGAATTAAATTGCGGTAAAATGTAACGATTATGCGGGCTGAAACGTCCGGCAGCTTTTGCGCGGTTATCAGACTTGGCGCGAAAAAACGCGGTTTTCAGCGCCGGCGGTCAGCCAGCATCGCCCAGTCCACCAGATCGAGTGCTGCATGAATATCGGGCGTTAATTGCGGGCGCAACCGCCCCGTTGCGCGCGGAACAATACACAACACCGGAACTTTGCCCCATTGTTCGATCATGCGCGGGTTGGTTTCTTCCGCGACACTGGCTGCCTCGGCTGGGTAGGCATTGATCACCACGCCAGCCACGCTCACACCCGCTGATCGCAGCGCTGTCACGGTCAACAGGGTATGGTTGATGGTTCCCAGATCCGGTCGCGCCACCACCACCGCAGGTAAATCCAGCCATCTGGCCAGATCAAGCACCGTATGCTGGCGGTCCAGCGGAACCATCACCCCCCCCACGCCCTCGACCAGCAACACATCGGCTGCGGCGCATTGCTGCGCCAGCGACCGATCCACTTCCGCCCAATCCAGCTCGCATTGCTGGCGCTGCGCGGCGATTGCCGGCGCCAGGGGTTCGCTAAATCGCTGTGGGCAGATCACATCCAGCGCAAAGCGCACATCACCGCCGGCTGCAATGAACTCCGCATCTTCGCTGACCAACCCCTCGCGGCGACTGACGCAACCCGTGGCGACCGGCTTGCTGGCGGCCACGCGCACACCGCGTCGCGTAAACCAGTTGGCAATACCGGCCGTAATCACCGTTTTGCCAATGCCGGTGTCCGTGCCGGTGATGAACAACCCTGGAAGCGTTCGGCGTGTAATGGGGAGCATGCGGCTGATTGTAGGCACTTTATCCATCGATGGGCACAGCGCGCCGGTGCAATTCGATACCCTCAGGGAACGACGCCCGGCTGAACGCTGCTTACAACCGGCTGATCTCCAGTTTCACCGCATCGACGATGCGCTGCAGATCGTCAATCGGCATCGCCAGGGGCGGCATGAGCACGAGCGTATCGCCCAGCGGCCGGATGATGACACCATGACGCCGAATCGCGGTACAGACTTGCGCGCCAACGCGCTGACGCGGATCGAACGGTTTTTTTGCAGCCCGATCCGCCACCAGCTCGATCCCCACCATCAACCCTTTCTGGCGGATTTCGCCCACGGGTTGCAACGGGCTGATCTCCTGCAACATTTTCGTCAGGATCGAGGCTTTGTGCTGCACCTGGTTGACCAGATCATGCTTTGCAAACAAGTCCAGCGAAGCCAGCGCCGCAGCACACGCCAGCGGATTGCCGGTGTAGGTATGGCCGTGATAAAAAGTCCGGCCTTCCTCCGGCTGACCCAGAAAAGTCTGGAAAATTTCATCGGTGGCAAATGTGGCTGCCAGCGGCAGATACCCGCCGGTGATCCCCTTGGCGACGCACATCAGATCGGGTTGAACCTGCTCATGTTCGCAGGCAAACATCCGTCCCGTGCGACCAAAACCTGTTGCCACTTCATCGCAAATCAGCAGCACGTCATACTCATCGCACAGCGCCCGCACTCCCGCCAGATAGCCGGTGGGCTGGATAATCATGCCGGCAGCGCCCTGCACGATCGGCTCAACGCAGACCGCGGCGATATTCTGATGATGCTGCTGAAGAATTTGGCGCATCTGGTTCAGGCAGGCATCGCGCACCTGCTGCGCATCGGCGGCGCTGCCGTCACCGTTAAAGCGATAGACAAAAGGTGTCGGAGCGAAATGCACCTGAAACAGCAGCGGGAAATAAGGACGGTGAAAGGCGGTTGTCCGGCCAACCGACATCGAACCGGTGGTGTCGCCGTGATAGGCTTCGGTCAGCCCGATGAACTGGTTTTTCTCTCCCCTGCCGCGATTATGCCAGTACTGAACCGCCAGTTTGAAGGCGATTTCCGCAGCGGTGGCGCCGGCATCGCTGTAAAAAATCCGGCTTAAATTATTGGGCACGATCGACATGAGTCGCGCCGCCAGCTCGATGGCCGGCTGCGACGCCAAGCCCAGCATGGTTGAATGGGCGATTTTGTCCAGTTGATCGCGAATCGCCTGGTCAATTTCCGCCACCCGATGCCCATGCACATTGCACCAGAGCGAGGAGACCCCATCCAGATAACGCTGGCCGTCGGAATCAATCAATTCCATCCCATCGCCAGCAATGATCACCAGCGGATCATCCGCCAGCCACTGCTGCATATGGGTAAATGGATGCCAAAGATACTTCTTATCCAAATCGCGTAACGTCTGAGTCGTAGGCATGCAGCGGGCAGGATACCCGCTATCGCCGGTGGATTGAAGTTGCAGGGACGCTCTGGCGCCATCAGCTCAATTGGCCGGGCAGTTGACGCTTAATCAGCGGATTTTAGGTTCAAGCCCTCAATGGCGCATTGCCGACCTTGACGCATCATCGCGCCTGAAGCTCCGTCTCCACTCGTCCCGTCTGATTTACACTGGAGACTTTCAGCCAGTTGAGCATTCCGGTCCTCATGTCGTAGCCATACTGGGTAACATCCAGCGGGCCTTGTTCGACCACCACGGCGATTCCGCCCTGCATACCCGCAAATGTTGTCCGATACTGGACCACAGGATCCTCGTCGATCACCGTGCCGGCCTGGAGCTGCTGGGCGGCCCGGGGAGAAAGCCACAGACAGCCCCGCCCGGCTGAAGAAAAGCACCGCATCGTAACCGACTCCTGCACGGGCAGATTATTGCCGATCCCCCGCCGGGTATGCATCTTGACGACCGCCGCTGCGCTGGCTGGCCCGGTCGGCTGAACCACCTCAAAACTCATCGTGATCGGCAACGCCGGCAAGGAACCCGTGGGAAGGACCGCCGCGTATCCGCCGCTTAATTCCAGCGTCTGGCCTGTGGTGGCAGCCCACGGCGGTGGCGGTTCGGCAGCCCAGGGCAAATCCACCTGGCGGGCATTGATGAACCGGGCATGGGCGATCACCGCACTGCCCCGGCCCTGGCCAGTCTGGCCTGTGACAGGATTGATGGTGGTCACATCATCGCCGACGGTGGAACTGCTGTCCGACAAAAGCAGACCGGTGGCCAGGTCGTAGATACGGTTTGAGTAGCTAACGGCGGAATTCTGCTCGATCGCGACCGCGTCGAAGGTTTGCTGGCCAACCGAATAGCGCAGGCGCGAAACCTTGCCCTGCGCATCGACGCCTTCCTGCAATCGGGCCAGGGTGGCGGGATTGATCCAGTAATCGCCGAGACTTTCGGCCGTTCCGGTAATTCCCTCGACGCTATTGAGTGTGACCAGCCTGTTTTGGAGATCAGCCATCAGGTAATTGCGCACCTCGGCGACGATGATGTTGTCGTCGGCGTGGAGGATGTCGATCTGCACAATGCCGACGCCGCCGGAGTTGTTGGTGTCCTCCAGATTGTAGCTCTTGCCGGTTTGCGGGTTGACCCATTGACCGTTGCCATTGGGTGCTGGAACCAGCTTGGACGATTCGGCTGCGACGATGGAATTACCTCCCGAAAGGCTGATCCGCAGGCCAGGACGGAGAAACGCGGGCAGCTTTCCGCCGTTGCCGGGGATGGTTTGGCGCTTCAGCGCATATTGCTTCTGGCCGCTGCCCAGAACAATCACCCCGCCGGGCATCTCAGCCAATGAGAATGTGAATTGCGCGCCGTCGGATTCAAAGACGCCGGTGAACCCGTTGGCCGGGTCGAACCGGCCTCGGGCGGGCATCACGCGACCACCCAAGGTGATTGTTCCGGCATACTCGTTGCCATCGGCCCCCCCAGCCTGGAGAGTGACGGCGAGGTTATCGCCGCTGAACGAACCGGCCCATTCCCCGGCCGCCAAGGCTGCCACGGGAAGGTACGCAAGACAATACGCCGCAAAAAGCACACATAATGCCCTAAAATTCGCCATTGAATCGCCTCGTTTTTGCAAAATTTATCCGAGACTCTACCTTGCGCGCCAGCGGAAATCCAGAACAATCCAAGCTGCGTTTCTATCAATCAACGCAGCCAAGACACGTCACTGAGATCAAGAGCGCAACAGCGCAATAAAAACTTTCGCCCCGGAGCAGGAGCGGAAGTTCATCATCATTCACCCTGTTTCAAGGCAACGGATTATTTCTGCAGTTCCTGCGGTTGGGTGGTTGGAGTTGCCGTTTGTTTCTGGAGCTGATCCACCTGCCCCCGGGCGGTTTCCAGTTCCTGCTGAAGTTTATCCGCGCGGGCCTGCTGACTGGCCGCTTCCTGCCGGGCTTGCGCCAGGTCTTTTTTCAACTGTTCAGCATCGGCGGCACTGCTTTGCAGGCTGGTCTGATTGGCTTTAGCCTGATCCAGCTCCTGCTGCAGCCGGGCGGCATTGTCATTGGCAGTTTTCAGACTCTCCTGGGTCACTTTAAGATCCGCCTGCAACTGCGCCACTTCCTTTTTGTACCCATCGCGCTGCGTTTCCATTTCACTCATGCGCAGCATCACACGATCAGATTCCAGTTTTGCCTCATTGCGCTTGTCGTTATCGCTGCAACCAACCAGCATTCCGCCAACTGCAACACTGCCTGCCACCAATATCATTGCCATGCCATTGATCCGCATCGGTTGACTCCTTCGTAAAAGTATTTTCCCAGCCACGCGGCTGGATCGTTGCCATAGTTTATCCGATCCCACCCAATTCATGGCATCTTATCCCGCAAAATAGGGTTTTTAAGACAACTTTTTTTACCGGGTGGCCGATGATGGCTGCGGCCCGGCAATCGATCTGATCCGGTCAAAGGGCTTTAATAAAATCAATCAAAAAAAATCAAACCATCCCTCCAGGGTGAGAATATAAATCGCGGGCCGGAATTCCACTTTTCGATGTAAACCCCAGACGCTAAATTTCGCGATGACAGGTAATAACGTCCAACGGCGAAGGAGTTTGCGTGCACGCGTTCATGGGCAAAACAGCACTGATCCTGGCGATCGTTCTGGGCGCAATGATTGGCATGGGGACGTTCACCTTCGATTACGCCAAGGGAACCGCGTATCTCTCCAATGACCCCGCCGCCTGCGCCAACTGCCACGTCATGCAGCAATACTTCGATTCCTGGCAGAAAGCGTCGCATCATACCGTGGCGGTCTGCAACGACTGCCACCTGCCCCACGACAATTTTTTCAATAAATACCTGGCCAAGGCGGACAACGGTTTCCGTCATTCCTGGGCCAACACGTTTCAGGATTTTCACGAACCGATCCAGATCATCGGTCGCAACAGCCACATTTTGCAAAAGAACTGTCTGAATTGTCATGAAGGTATCACGCACAACATGCTGGCCAGCAGCACCATTGATGCGGACATGAATTCGTGCGTGCACTGTCATGCGGATGTCGGGCACGGGCCGCCGAAATAGGGCGCAGCCTGCCATCGTCAATCGCATTCAACAAGAAAGAACGGAAATCACGAGTCGTCACGAGCTGAATCGAGGCCAATTATGACCCAAGCAAACCCTCCTGAGCGTAAAAATACCCCTGTCTCGCGCCGATTGGGGTTGATGGTTGTGATCGTGGTGGTTGTCGCCCTGGCGACCTTTCTGGTTGCAGCGCTGCTGGTGACGATCATCGAGCGCAAGAACGAAGCCAAAAATCCCTATGTCCGCATTGCTGACGTAACGGAAATTTCCACCGATCCCGAACCCTGGGGCAGCAACTGGCCGTACCAGTTTGATACGTACAAACGCACCGTTGATATCAGCCGCACCAAGTATGGCGGTTCTGAAGCGATGCCCGAACAGCGCATTGAGCGCGACCCGTGGCTGAAGCGCATGTACGCCGGTTATGCCTTCAGCATCGACTTCCGCGATCGGCGCGGACACGCCTATATGCTTTACGATCAGGAACAGACCGAGCGGGTGGCGCAAAAACCGCAGGGTGGTTCGTGTTTGAACTGCCACGCCTCGATTGCGCCGGCGTTCCGGCGGCTGGGGCTGGAAGCAATGGGTCTGCCCTCTGATGAAGCGGCGCTCAAGGCTGGTTTCAATTGGCCGGCGGTGATGAAGGGTTTTGAGCTGTTCAGCGCCATGAGCTACGCCGACGCCCACGCGGAACTGCTCAAGACACCCGACGGCACGCCCGATGCGCATAACCGCATTTTCCCCGGTGGAATCAACCCCCATGCCACCGGCGATGGTGGCCCGACAACCCGCCAGTCGCTGGATAGCCAGGTCGGCGAAGCCCATCCGGTCAGTTGTCTGGACTGCCATGATCCCAAGACCATGGCGCTGCGGGTCACGCGGCCCGGATTTATCCGCGGTATTCAGGCGCTGGCCACCAGCGATGCCGCCGTGCCCCACCTGCCCAGCCTTCAGCGCTGGCGTGAAGGCAATCGCGCTGAACCGTACGACCCCAATACCATGGCCACCCGTCAGGAAATGCGCTCCTTCGCCTGCGGGCAGTGTCACGTCGAGTATTACTGCGCCACCAAGGAAACCCTCTTTTTCCCATGGAACAATGGCTTGAAGGTTGAGCAGATTGAAAAGACCTACGATCAGCACAAGTTCCCCGACGGCACGCCGTTCATGGACTTTGTTCATGGCGAAACCGGTGCGCCGATTTACAAGGCTCAGCATCCTGAGTTTGAAATGTGGTCGCAGGGCATTCACGCCCGCGCTGGAGTCTCCTGCGCCGATTGCCACATGCCCTACGAGCGCCAGGGGGCAACCAAGGTCTCCAGCCACTGGGTGCGCAGCCCGCTGCTGAGCATCAACCGTTCCTGCCAGACCTGCCACAATGTTCCCGAAGATGAACTCAAGGACCGCGTGCTGACGATTCAGGATCACACCCACGCCCTGATCGAACGCGCCGGCGCTGCCATTGATGACATGCTCGATGCCATCCGCTCAGCCAAGGCTGCAAACATCAGCAAGGATGATCTGAACAAGCTCTATCAGCTTCAGCGCAGTGCCCAGTGGCGGTTGGATTTTGCCGTCAGCGAAAACTCGATGGGCTTCCACGCCGATCAGGAGCTGGCCCGCATTCTGGCGGAATCGATCGATCTGGCCCGCCAGGCCCAGAACTACGCCACCAGCCTGCGCGCCCCGGCTGTGGTGCCCTCCACCGAGCCGATCACCGAGGTCAAGGGCATTACCCCGGCTGACAAAGCGCCCAACGCCCCGTACAACCTGCCCGGCGGAGCGCCGGATAATCGTCGGCCTTGAGGTTGTCTCTCGTATTTGACTGATTGACTTGAAAAGCGAACGAGGGGCGGATCATCTCCGCCCCTTTTTCATTGGGTGAATTGATTCGGTAGATCAAATGTAATACATATCCTGCTGGAAATTACCGGCGCGGTTGACGTGTTCCAGAAGCTCCTCCAGCGTCATGTGGTCCAGCACGTCATCGGTGGCATCGGTCAGGCGCTGATTCACCATCCGCACGGCAATTTTGCCCGGCGTTACGTCGTGGCTGGTTGCGGATTCTTTCTGACTCAGCCGCCCTTCCAAGCGCCGGATGATATCACCGACGCGAATATCGCGCGGCGAACGGCTGAGCCGATACCCTCCGCCGCTGCCGACCTTGGATTCAAGGAAACCGCCGCGACGCAGCGCCAGCAGAATCGACTCCAGAAACTTGTTGGGTAATTCCTCCTGCTTGGCCAGATCGCGCGATTGCACAAAAGTCTGCGGCCAAAGCCGCGCCAGTTGCACCACCGCCCGCAATCCATACTCTGTTCGTTTAGACAATTTCACGCAGCCAGCCTCCTGACACACTTGAGTCGATGTTGAAAACAAATCATCATTGTCCTATTAACATAGTATAGAATTAGCGGAAATTGACCACCCTGGCAATGTTCGCTTCTTGATCGGCGTACTTTTTTCAGCATAAGCCACCTATAATCGGCTGGCATGGCAGTGATTTTTTGATTTGTAATTGACGTAAAAATAGTCAGTTACGTCGTTCATAATCGCGGCATGTCGTTGCGAGTCTCTTGAATCAACCGATTTGGGAACATTGGCGCTTATTTTCGGGTTTGATTCTATAACGGGTTGGTTTGGACTATTTGTTACATGATTCCACACGGCATGATCTCACGAAAATTAAATATATTTTTGCTGTCACTTGTCAGCCTATGGGTGCTGACGTACACCGCCTGCGCTCAACTGCCCCCGGATCAACAGGCCAGGGTTACGGCTGAAATCAACCAAAACACCGTAGCGCCGGGCAGTTCAGCGGCCATCGCCGTGGTGCTGGATATCGCGCCGGGTTATCACGCGCAGTCCGTCACGCCCACACTGGCCAGCTACATTCCTTATCTCATCACGCCTGCTGCGGCAGAGCAGGTACAGTTCGGTTCCATTCAATACCCGCCTGGTCAGGAGCAAAACTACCCGACACTGGGCCAATTAAATGTGTACAGCGGTCGTGTGGTGGCGTATGTGCCGGTCAAAATAGCGACCGAGGCCGCTGCGGGCGCAATGAAGTTGTCAGGAACAGTCCGTTATCAAATCTGCAACGATACCACGTGTTTCCTGCCGCAAACGCGCCCGTTTGAAGTGATGCTGACCATCACAACCGATCCGGTCGCAGCAGCGTCAACGCCCGTGTCGGATTTATTTTCCGGCTATCATCCCGATAGCGCAGCGCCGTCCATCGCGGCTGCACCATCCATCGCCAAACCCACCGCCCTGGCCAGCCAGTGGACACTCGGCCCGGCGTTTCTGGCGGCCTTGCTGGCGGGGTTGCTGTTTAACGTCATGCCCTGCGTGCTGCCGGTGGTTCCACTCAAGGCCATCGGTTTTTACGAAGTCAGCCAGCACTCGCGCCGCAAGAGTATTTTGTTTGGTCTGACGTTCAGCCTGGGATTGGTGGCGATGTTTGCGGTGCTGGGGTTGTTCGTGGTGGTGCTGGATCAACTCGACTGGGGCGAGCTGTTCACCAAACCGTGGTTTCGCATCGGCATCATCATCATCCTGCTGGTCATGGCAATTGGCACGTTCGGCGTGTTCAGCGTCAACCTCCCTTCGGGCATCTACGCCCTTTCACCCCGACACGACACCTATACCGGCAATTTTCTGTTTGGCATTTTGACCGCTCTGCTCTCCACACCCTGCACTTTTGGTCTGTTTGTCGGTCTGCTGGCGTGGGCGGCGACACAAACCGCGCTCATCGGTATGTCGCTGGTGATTGTGGTGGGTATTGGCATGGCACTGCCTTATTTTATTCTCAGCGCCCTGCCGGAAGTGGCACGTCGTTTCCCGCGAACCGGGCCATGGGCGCAGCTCATCAAACAGCTCATGGCGTTTTTGCTGCTGGCAACGGCTGTTTTTTTCGCCAAACCATTCATCGAGCGGATGATCAGTATTGACGCCTTCTGGTGGGTGATGTTCGCGATTGTGCTGGCAGCAGGTTTGTTCCTGATCGTCCAGTCGTTGCGCTATACCGCCTCATGGCCGCTGCGCCTTGCCGCGGTGGTGATGGCGCTGGTCATGATTGCCCCCGCGTGGTGGGCAACGCATCGGCTGACCTACCATCCCTACGACTGGCAGGAATACTCTCCGCCCGCGCTGAGCCAGGCGCAAAGCAGCGGCAAACCGGTGCTGGTGCAGTTCACCGCGGACTGGTGCGGCAACTGCCACTGGCTGGAAGCCACCGTGCTGAACAGCGATACGGTGGTTCAGTTTCTTCAGCAAAAACAGGTCATCATGCTCAAGGCGGATGTCACCGCCGACAGCGCCCCGGGGCTGAAACTGCTCAGCCAGCTCAGCGATGTCGGTGGGATTCCGCTGACAGCACTCTATCTCGGCGACAATCCGCCAGTTCTGCTCAGCGGGATTTATTCCAGCGCCGAGCTGCGCCATACGGTTGAGCAACTGACAAAATCACCGGCTGCCGTCACCCTCGCGCAATGATGACCAACGTTGAACGGGGCGGGTTCCCCAATGATGGCTCCTACCAGCGAGGATCGTGTCAACCGCCCATTACAGGCCTGTCTCATTGACCGCCACACCGTGCGCCTTGAGCGTGTTGAGCTGCACCAGTTTGGCCTGCTGGGCATCGGCCACGTTATCGCTGTGGCAGTCGGCCTTTTTGCCCTTGTGCGCCAGGGCGTGAATCTGTTCCTGCGTTAAATTGCCGCGCTGACGAAGAATTTCCTCCTGCTCCTGATTCAGCGCGTCAGAGCGCTGCGGTTTGTCCCAGGCATATTCCTCATCCTTGCCACTGGTGAATTCCTGAATTTCCTTGCTGATCCGCACGGCGCACCAGTCATGCCCGCACATGGCGCAGAAATCGGTATCCACATCCAGGTCTTCATCGTGATACGCCCGAGCCAGGTCAGGATCGAACGACAGCTCGAAGTGCTTCTTCCAGTTCAGTGCCGCCCGCGCCTTGGTCAGTTCATCATCACGATCGCGCGTACCGGGGATGCCCAGGGCCACATCGGCAGCGTGAGCAGCGATTTTGTACGCCACACACCCCTGCTTTACATCATCTTTCTTGGGCAAACCCAGATGCTCCTTGGGCGTGACGTAACATAACATGCTCGCGCCATGATACGCCGCCGCCGTCGCGCCGATGCAACTGGTGATGTGGTCATAACCGGGGAACATATCCGTCACCAGCGGGCCAAGGACATAAAACGGTGCGCCATGGCACAACTGCCGCTGCACCTTCATGTTGTATTCAATCTGGTCAAACGGCACATGCCCGGGGCCTTCGATAATCACCTGCACGCCCTTGCGCCAGGCACGTTCGGTCAACTCGCCCAGGGTCTGCAACTCCGCCAACTGGGCGCGATCCGTGGCATCGGCCAGCCCGCCGGGGCGCAGACCATCGCCGATGCTGAACGTCACATCATGTTGGCGCATGATGTCGCAGATCTGCTCCCAGTGTTCGTACATCGGGTTCTGTTTTTTGTGGGTGATCATCCACTTGGCCAGCAGGCTGCCGCCGCGGCTGACAATGCCGATCAACCGGTCGCGCACATATGGCAGATGTTCGCGCAAAACGCCGGCATGGATGGTGAAATAATCGACGCCCTGTTTCGCCTGGTTTTCCAACTCGCGCGCGATGATCGGCCAGTCGAGCTGTTCGATGGTGCGACCGATGATCATCGAATAAATCGGAACGGTGCCGATCGGGACCGTGGCGTTTTCGATAATCGCCTTGCGCGTGGCATTCAAATTGCCGCCGGTGGAGAGATCCATCACCGTATCGGCCTCCCACTTTTCCGCCCACTGAAGCTTTTCGACTTCCTCGGCGGTGCTGCTGGAGACGGGCGAAGCGCCCATGTTGGCGTTGATCTTGGTCTTGGATGCCCGGCCGATGGCCATCGGGTCGAGCTTGTGCTGAAGATGGTTGATATTGGCGGGGATCACCATGCGCCCGGCGGCCACCTCATCGCGCACCTGTTGCGGGGTCAGATGCCCCTCCTTTTGCGCCACGCGCTTCATCTGTTCGGTGATATACCCCAGGCGGGCGTGTTCGAGCTGGGTAATGGGCGAAAAGTTGCGCGGATAGCGCACTTCCAGCACTTGTCCGGTTGCGGTGGCAAACGTCACCGAGGGATGATCGCCGATGAAACAGGCCAGCGGCGCATAGGTATCCAGTTTGGTATCCGCTGCTTTGGTGCGCACACTCCAGCCTTCGGGGAGAAAATCCCAGGCGGTTTTGGCACTGGGCTGGGGCATGCCCGGCGTGTCGGGCGAGCTGAAGGTCCAGGGCGTGCCCACCCGCCCGCGCAAAGCGAATGATCCGGGATTCGTGCCCTGAGTCTGTGTGGATGGATTATCACCCAGCGGCGGCAGTTCGTACGTCGGCGTGGAAGGATTGGAACGGATCATGGCAATTGCTCCTGCATCGGTATGGCGCGGCGGAACTGATCAATGAACCCGCCGACCAGCACTACAGTTATTTTCCAGAACTTGAACCGGACAGAGGCAGGAAAAAAGGCAGGCGAAAAACCGATCTGATCGGAAATGCTTTCGCTTCCCTTCGCTGCCGCCCAGGGCCAAGCCAGGTTCTAAGGGTGTCATCTCAGGCTGAGGCACAGTGCCGCAACCACCCCTAGCGATACCCATAGATTAGGCGCACCGGCGAATAATCTCAAGCATGAACCATAATCGATTCCAACCGCCATGATTTCAGCGTGCCCGGCTGAGACACGCCCGACACCGATACATCATTTTATGGCGCTGCGGCTTTGACCTGAGACCAAAGATCGTGATAGTGCTACAGCCATATGCAAAACAACATGACCCGCCAGCAACTGGCTCAGCGCATTGCCGAAGTTTCCCTCCTGCGGGGCGAATTCACGCTCCGTTCGGGTCGAAAAAGTAATTACTACCTTGATAAATACCGCTTTGAAACCCAGGGGGATGTCCTGGTGGCGTTGGGGCAGTTATTCGCCCAGCACATCACGCCGCGCACCCAGCGCATCGCCGGGGCGGAATTGGGCGCCGTACCGCTGGCAGCAGCGACCAGCATGGCCAGCGGTCTGCCCTGCGTCTATCTGCGCAATCAGAAAAAGGAATATGGCACGAACAAACAGGTTGAGGGTGTTTTGAATCCGGGCGACGTGGTGATGATTGTGGAAGATGTCCTGACCACGGGCGGACAGGTCATCGAAGCAGCAACCATGCTGCAAAAAATGGGCGTGGAGGTGGAAAAGATCGTGGCCGTGATCGATCGTCAGGAAGGGGCGGAGCAGAATATCAAACAGGCAGGTTTTAATTTTCAGGCACTGTTCACCACGCAGGACCTGGGCATCGTCAAATAACGTCTGAGCAGTGATCTGGCTGTATCGCCCGGGCGCACCATGGCCATCGGCTTATGATTCGTGGCTGGCCGAACCGCTATTTTGGCGCAGGCGTTTGATGCGCTCCTGCACATCGCGGTAGGTGAAATCCCACTGGGCGATCTGGCTGTAGGCTTTAATGGCGGTGGCGTTATCATTCTTGCGCTCATTGGCCAAGCCATACCAGTAATACATCTCCTTGGATTTGTCGTCGCCGCGCAGCTCGTATCCATCAATCAACGCCTTGAGGGTGTCAATCGCCTCATCGACAAATTCCGCCTGCAAAAACGCCTGGCCGAGATAAGTTCCGGCTTCAAAGCGATATTTCGGGTCGCTGCGCGCCTGTTGAAACGCGGGAATCGCCTCGGCGAAACGGCGCAGATAAAACAACCGCTTGGCCACTTCAAACCGATGGCTGACATCGGTCGGATAATGCTCGGCCCAGAGGCGATATTCGTTCAGCTCCTCCTCCAGACGATACTGAAGAAAGACGCGGTATTGCTGCTGAAGCGATTCATCATTGGGACTCTTGCGCAGCGAGGCGCGAAGGCTGCGCTCTTCGCGCTTGAGCTTGGCCAGCTTCAAGCGCCCTTCGGCATGGCGAAAGCGAAAATTCTTCGTTGCTGCATAGGCTTTTTGAAGAATCTGAATTGCCTGCTGGTCGGACTCTTTTTTCTCCGCCTTGGTCAGGGCTTCGACGTAGCGCATGATCTTGCCCGGCTCTTGCGGATCGGCTTCATACTGCTGGCGAGCCTCCTCGATCTGTCGGGTGATGTAATCCTGGCTGGTGACGCCGCTGTCTTTTTGCAACAGATCCGTCTGTTTGTTCATATCACGAACGCTGTCGCGGAAACTGCCGCCTTCGTCATATTTACCGGCTGTCATGGTCTGGTTGGCGCCGATATTTTTCATTTCGCTCTGCAGATCCATGTCTTCAGGGCGCAATAACGCCGCTGCGTAACAGGCATCGGACGCCATTTTCCATAACCGTGATTTGAGCGCATTGGGCAGACCATCCTCCAGCGCCATGACCTTATAGATATCCTTCAGGGCGATGAATTTGCTGAAATCCGGTTTGCCGCCGGGATTTTCCGAATTGGCTTTTTGCAGAATCGGCCCGATCCACAGCACCGTATCGTAAAAACCGGAATGATGGGCGTTTTGCACCAGCAAAAGCATATATTCCGTATTGCCCGGATCGTAGGAAAGCAGCTTCTCGGCGTTGAGCATGTTCTGCTTGTTATCCTTGCCGGTGCGTTTGAGTTTCATGCTCTCAAACATCCCCAGCGCCTTTTTACCCCCAGCCCGACGGCGCAGGGAAATATCGCGCAACTCCTTGTGAGCGTCCACCGAATCAGGATCAAGCTCCAGCCCGCTGATAAACATCTCGATGGCATATTCAAAGTTGCCGGTACCGGCGACCGCCCGACCACGCTCGAAAAAAGTTTGCGCTTTTTTGCGGTCGGCTTCGGGGATTTCCTGATACCCAATCGCGTTTTCAGCCACTGTCATGCCTTCTGTCAATGTGAAACAAACCTGCCGTCTGTACGTCGGAGAACGTGCATCATATCCGGATCAGCCTCTTTGCTCGTCTCGCCGGCAGCGCACCGGCCTGTCATTGGATCAATTTGCTGCGTTAGTAGACAACCACCCGCGGAAGCTGTCAACAATTCAACCCTGCGATGATACCATACCATCGTTTGGTTAATTTTGTTAAACTACCGGCAACTGCCATGCCCCTGGCCACCAGCAAGACGACCCAACCACCCCCAACCCCGATCAGCCCCGACATGTACCAAGACCTGCAAATTATTTTTCATCCCGACC
>JADLCB010000003.1 GCA_020847375.1 Phycisphaerales bacterium
ATGCGATTTAACAAGACCGCAGGCGCCATCGCGAAGTTTGCTTCCCCTTGGCGCAGCAGCCCTGCTGCCAGGTCAATTTTTCTTCTCGCAGGAGTGATACCCGTCATGGCTACACAACGTGATCAACGTAATTTCCGCTCGAAGGCCGGCAGCTTTCATACCGAGGCCCTCGAAGGCCGTCGCATGCTTGATGCCACCATTACCGCTACTGTCTTTTATGACCTCAACGGTAACGGTGTTTTTGAGGAAGGTTATCCTCAGCTCGAATCGCGTTCTTCAGGCACTGCCATCTACATTGACGCAAACGACAACGGGCAATTCGATATCGGCGAGCATGAATTTTGGACTCTTGCTGGCGGCGTAGCCACTATTACAGGATTGACGGCCAATACGACTTATAAGATCGGGGTACGCCCGAACACCGGCCAGGGAATCACCACGCAGGCAGTCAAAGCAATAACCACCGGAGCCGACGGCACGACCACCAGTGCCGGCAACTATGGCGTTAAGTACGGGAGTCTTGGTGGCCGGGTCTGGGCTGACATCAATGGCAACTCCTCTTACGACGCGGGCGAGGGCATTGGTTCGGTACGTGTCTACCTCGACTTGGAAAAAAACGGCATCTACGATGGTTCTGACATGTTAGCCTGGTCTGCGCTGACCTATATGCCCGATGGCGTTACGCCCAATCCCGACGCAGGCAATTATCTTTTTGCCGATCTGCCGGCTGATGATTACGAGGTGCGCGTGGTTCGACCAATCGCCCAGCAAATCCTCACGGACAATCCCCTCGATGTCCACGTTGGCATTATGCAGGATTCCATCAACAATGATTTCATCCTGACGACTCCTCCAGCCACACCTGTCGCTCCCAACGACTTCAACGGCGATGGCAAGCGCGACATTATCGTGACCGATGGCGGCGTCAGTACCTTTTGGTATATGAATCGCCGCATCTGCACCGGAACAGCCCCCCTGCCGAGTCTGGGAAGCGGCGTCACTCTGGTGACTTATGCCGACTTCAATCGCGATGGCAAGTCTGATCTTCTGACCTACCACGCCAGCACCGGTACGGCTTTGGTCATCACCATGAATGGTATTTCAACGACCGGCGAGGTCGCTCTACCCTCGGCCAACACTCAGTGGAAACCCGTTGGCGCGGGCGACTTCAACGGCGACGGTGATACCGATATCGTCTGGCGCAATCAGACTACCGGCCAGAACACAACCTGGCTGATGAGCGGCACTGACATATCAAGCTTCAAGGCCCTGCCCAGCACCGCTGACAACAACTGGTACATCGCCGGTGTCGCGGACTACGACAACGACGGTAAGGATGACCTGGTCTGGCGTCACCGCGTCAGCGGCCGCAACACCACTTGGTTGCTCAACGGAACCTCAACCCCGGCCTTCAGCGCGCTGCCCAGCACGGCGGATCAGAACTGGAGGCCGGTTGCCATCTCCGCGTTCAACAGTGACAACATCCCGGACATCCTCTGGCTGAACAGCGTAACCCACGCCAACTCAATCTGGTATATGACCGCCGGTCAACCCACCTTTGGCCAAGTGATATTTAAACCTGAATAACTCTTCTCGAACCATCACCACACTTACGAATCCCAGCCTCATCGAGCAATCGGTGAGGCTGGTTTTTTATGCGTGCAGAGTTACTTTGTGACGCCCCTCCGAATCGCCCGCCCCCACACACTCCCTCTCTCGCCAAACCATCGCAGCGTAATTGCATCTTGCCGCTGCACCATCACAATTTGATCGTCGGGAACTGTTCATCCACCCACTGACAGATAATGTGGAACAACACCTGATGAATTTCCTGTATCCGAGCAGAGCTGTCACTATCCACAATCAACTCAATGTCCGCCCGACCAGCCGCTGCACCGCCACCCCTGCCCAGAAAGGCGCAGGTCAACATTTCTCTGGACTTGCCTGCCTCCAGCGCCGCCAGGATTGTTTTGCTGTTCCCGCTGGTGCTGAAAACAACCAGAATATCTCCGGCATTGCCCAGTGCCTCGATCTGGCGGCTGAAAACAACATCATAGCCAAAATCATTTCCAGCGCAGGTCAATGCTGTCACATCACTCAGGGCAACCGCTGCCAGGGCACGGCGATTTTTATGGAATCGAATCGTCAGTTCTTCGGCAAAGTGCATCGCATCGGCCATCGAACCGCCGTTGCCCGCCAGCAGAATCTTTCCGTTTTTCCCCCAGCATGACAACATCGCCTGCCCCAACTGCTCCAGCCGCGGCGTGTAACGGGTCAGTGTCGGCAATAGATTCTGTAATTCCTGCGCAGCGGCAGCAATGAATTTTGTAAACATGCTTTTATTGTAAAGTCCAAAAACGTCGAGACGAAACGATGATGCCCGCGCCGGGCTGCCAAACAATCAAAACCCGCATCACGCCGCCCAGCCCAGCGCCTGGCTTCATCCACTTACTGTCCGCTGGCCACGAATGTAAACCGCTGACCGCCGACACTGGCTTCTGCCATCGCCCCACCCAGGGGTTTAACCAGAATGGCCACACCGTCAACGTACTTGGCTGCTGCCGCCACACCGCTTTGAATGATGACCGCTGAAGCATTGGCTGAAAATTCAAACTGGTTGCTTTTGAACCGGTCGAGCGATGCCTGATTTTCAAAAGCGATGACCTGGGCATAACTCTGCCCACCCGCCTGCAGGCCGATACTGGCCTGCTGCATATCCGCATATCCGATCATCTTGCCCTGTTCATAGACCACGCCCCGGCCATACGCCCCGCCGATAATCAAACCACCCTTGCCGATTTCTGGAAATACCGCCACGCCGTGCGCCTTGGACAAAAATTGTTCCATGCCCGGATCCACCGCTTTGAACTGACCAAGCGTTGCCTGTGCCAGATTCGCCAGTGCCTCTTTACCCTCTTCGGTCTTGGGCGTTGTCTGACAACCCGTCAGAAGCACCACAGCAATCATCGACGCGATCCATGAGATTTTACGCAGCATAAATTTCCATCTTTCCTATTGTCCACCGCGCTCGACTGGAGAACATCCCCAGCTGCGCCGGCCAAACCAATCCTGCCCCTGACTTTATCACCGGGGGTTTATTCCTGTCCATGGCTGATTTTCGCCCGATGCCACGTCCGCTGCAACTGCACCCGTTTGGCGTAGTAGTACAACACCGGATAAATCAGCAGTTCCAGAATAAAACTCGATGCCAGGCCACCAATCATTGGCGCTGCCACCCGTTTCATCGTGTCGGCACCGGCGCCACTGGCCCACATCAGCGGTGTCAAACCGATGAAGTCTGTCACCACCGTCATCGTCTTGGGCCGGATGCGCCGCACCGCACCATCATGAATCGCATGCCACAGATCATTGGTATCGCGCATGCGCCCCTCAGCATTGAACCGGGAAAAACTGCTGTCCAGATACAACAGCATGATCAACCCCGTCTCCGCATCCAGTCCCGCCAGCCCGATGATCCCCACCCACGCCGCCACCGACAGGTTGTAATCCAGCAACCACATGAACGCGATCGCGCCGATCAAACTGAACGGCACTGCCAGCAGCACAATCCCCACCCGCAACCATGAATGCGTCGCCAGATACAGCAGCACAATGATCAGCACCAGTGTCACCGGTATTGCGATCATCAAGCGCTGGTTGGATTCCTGCATGTACTGGTATCCACCCGCCCAGACCAACGAATAACCCGCGGGCAATTTCACGTTCCGGCTGACGACCTGTTGGGCGGCCTGCACATAGGCGCCGACATCAATACCCACCGGATCGATGTAGACCCAGCTTGTCGGGCGGGCATTTTCACTTTTGATCATCGAGGCTCCCTGGCGAATCTGGAAATCCGCCAGTTGCACCAGCGGAATCTGCACCCCGCCGGGCGCAGGCACCATCGTTGCCTTGAGCGCCGGAATGTTGTCGCGCAGCTCATGCGGATAGCGCAGATTCACCGGATAGCGTGCCAATCCCTCAACCGTCGTCGTCACCTCCATGCCGCCCATCGCCGTCTGGATCACTTCCTGCACATCCTGCACACTCAATCCATAACGGGCGATGGCATCACGGTTGATTTCAATATCCAGATAGTTCCCGCCCATCGAGCGCTCCGCAAAAGCACTAAGCGTATGATTCGCGGTCACTGGTTCCGTCTTGATCACCTGCGCCACCTGGGTCGCCAGTTCATCCAGCACCGACAAATCTGGCCCGAGAATCTTCACCCCCACCGGTGTCTTGATTCCCGTGGAGAGCATGTCGATGCGCGTACGAATCGGCATCGTCCAGGAATTGGTCAATCCGGGAAACTGCACCGCATTATTCATCCCCGGCACGGCGATCATCTTTGGGCTGCCGTCGCTGTTGCGCTGACCCGACGGCAGATGATAACCGTTCACCAGCTCATCAATCGTAATCGGACGGGTTCCGCCCCAGCCATTGGGGACTTGCCGCCACTTGGACTTATCACGTTTGAGTTGAATTGTCGTTTCGATCATGCTCATCGGGGCAGGATCGGTCGCGGTATCGGCCCGACCGATCTTGCCCATCACCGTTTCAACTTCGGGAAACTGACTGATGAGCTTATCCGTCTGCTGCAAAAGCTCGCGCGCCGCGGTGATGCTGATCCCCGGTTCCGTCGTCGGCATGTACAGCAAATCGCCCTCCTCCAGCGGGGGCATGAATTCGCTGCCCAGGTCCGGTACGAAAGCAGCCAGCATCGGATGATTCGTCCGGAATTGCGGATTAATCACCGTCGTAATCCACAGCCCCACCCACGCCACCCCCAGCACCATGATCACCAGCATCGTGCGCTTAAAACGCATCGCCAGCACAAACGCGGGATTGTATGTCGCCTGTAAAAATCGATTGATTGGATTGGCGTGTTCATGCACGATCTTCTGCGGCAACAGCAACATGACCACCAGCAGCGCCCAGCCACCGGCCATCCACTGGCGATAGGGTTGCAGTTCTCCCAGAGGAATCAGCATGATCAATCCCGCTGGTACAACCATCGCGCCAATTGTCAGGCACAGATTCCACCACCGCCCCCACTGTTTGGGCAAAACCCGCGCGGTGATCAGATAGGTCATCAGCACGGGTATCACGGTTACAGACAATACCGCGGCTGCGGCAATGGCGAAGGTTTTGGTGTACGCCAGCGGTTTGAACATCCGGCCCGATTCCTGCCCCAACACAAATACCGGCAGAAACGAAACCGTGATAATCACCAGCGAAAAAAACAGACTGGGGCCAACTTCCTTGGCTGACTCCAGCATAATCTGCGCGTGCGATCGCGACTGAATCGCCTGCCCCGTCTCCGCCGCCAGTTTCACCCGGTCTGCTTCGCGATCCAGATGGATATGCGCGTTCTCCACCATCACCACCGAGCTGTCCACCATGATTCCAATCGCTACCGCGATTCCGCCCAGACTCATGATGTTGGCATTGATATCCAGCAGGTGCATCATCAGCAGCGCCGTCAATACACCGGTGGGAACGGTGAAAATCGCCACCAATTCGCTGCGCGCATGCAGAAGAAACAGGATGCACACCAACCCCACCACCAGCATTTCCTGCAAAAGCGCATGGCTGAGTGTCGCCACGGAACGATCGATCAGATCCGATCGATCATACGCGGTCTTGATCGCCACACCATCCGGTAAATCATTCTGCAACTCATCCAGACGCTGCTTCACACGCTCGATGGTGGCGCGGGCGTTTCCGCCATTGCGCATCGCGACAATTCCCCCGACCACTTCGCCCTGTCCGCCCCATTCCGCAATTCCCTGGCGAATTTCCGGCCCCGTGCGAATCTCTGCGACATCCGACAGATAAATCGGCGTACCACCAGCACCACTGGCAACGGCGACTTTCGATAAATCGTTCAGCACCCGGTCGGTTCGCACCCGCTCCAGCGGTTGGGCGCCTTTGGCTGCTTCTTCAGCCTCCTGGGGTGTCATCGAACCGAGATACCCCAAACCACGCACCATGTACTCATTTTCCGCAATCTCCACCACCCGCCCGCCGACATCAACATTGGATTGGGCAATCGCCATCCGAACCTGTGTCAGCGGAATGTCATATGCCAGCAGCTTGACCGGATCAACCACCACCTGATACTGCTTGACAAAGCCCCCCACCGGCGCCACTTCAGCCACACCATCCAGGCTCATCAACTCAAAACGCAACTGCCAATCCTGCAGCGAGCGCAACTCCGCCAGATCGATATCGGCCTCCACCAGCGCCTTGCCATCCAGCGGACACGTCTGACGATCAGTAAACACGCGGACACGCTGCGCCTGCACCTGCGACCCCGGATCAGCAGCGTACCACTTGTCATTTGCTTCATCATGCCACAACCCCTGGGGATGATCCGGACAATACCTGCCCGTTGTCAGCACATACTGATAGACCCACCCCACGCCGGTGGCATCAGGCCCCAGTTGCGGTGTCACACCGGCCGGTAATCGCCCGGACACGAACGACAACTGTTCCAGAACCCGGCTGCGCGCCCAATAGGGATCAGTACCATCCTCAAAAATGATGTAAACATAGCTGTCGCCGAACATGCTGTAACCACGCACGACTTCAGCGCCGGGCACTTGCAGCATGGCGGTCGTCAATGGATAAGTCACCTGACGGTCAATAATATCCGGCGCTTGTCCAGCCCAACTGCTATGCACGATCACCTGCACATCCGACAAATCAGGAATCGCATCAACCTTGCTGTTCAGCATGGCCCAGACCGATGCCGCGATCAGAAACAGCGTCAACAGCAGCACCATCGTCCGGTTGCGCAGGCAAAATTCGATGAGTTTTTCAACCATGGTTCCCTACCCTGATGTAATCATCCGACCCGGAACATTCGCTTGATCCAACCGGCTGCCGCCCAATCGGATCAAATCGTGCCAGCAGCGCATCTCCGCATTACGGCGCCACCGGCAAGGCAAAACGCTGATCAAAACAGCCCAGCATCACCGCTCCGAAATATGGATTACGAACGCTGCCGGTTTTCTGCATCCACACCCCGCCCCCCTGACCCTCAAGGAACATCGGGCAGTGAAGCTGCTCAACTGCGGCATCAAAATCTTTGGGAACACCAACGGCGGTCACAAACTGTGACAGCGCCACACTCAAATCCGCGTAGTGCAGCCGCGCCTGCTTGATATCTTTGGCATCGATCAGTTGCAGCGCCTTGCCGCGAACCGTGGCTACATCATCGCGATGAATCCAGAAATCGTTCCCTCCGGCCACCGGCACTCCAATCATCTGATCGACCGCCCCCGCCAGCAGACGACTGTGCTCGGCAATCCCGTCAATACTGTCTGCTGCCAACGAATCGCCAATCACCAGATACTGTTCCAGTACCTGATCCAGAAACTGCTGCGCCGCAACGGGCAACTCGGCGGCGTGATCACTGTGAACCATCGATGCCACGGTCTGCTGATGCGCTGCTTCATCTCCACGCACCATTTTGGCCCGACTTTCACGGATGCTGGCTTCGGAATCGATCAGAAACTGACCACTGGTCACCACGCGCTCGCCCGGTTTAAGACCATGACGAATTTCCACCATGCCCCCTTGCGTATCCACCCCCATCTGCACATCGCGCGGTTCAAAATGACCCTGCCCCAGACTGACGTACGCCATCTGCCGCTTGCCGGTATCAATAATGGCTGATCGCGGTGCCAGCACCCGGTCGCTGGCCAGCGTGCTGACCAAAGTGATGTTGGCAAACATTCCAGGTTTCAACAGACCCGTCGGGTTATCAAATTCCAGGCGCACCTTCGCCTGCCGCGTGTTTTCACTGAGAAAGGGGTAGACATAAATCACCTTGCCCTCAAAAGTCTGTCCGGGAATATACGGCAGCGACATCACCGCCTTTTGCCCCTCGTGCACATAAGGCAACTGATATTCATAGATCGTTCCCATCACCCAGACGCGCGACAAATCCGCCAGCCGATAAACCCGCGTGCCGGCATCGATCTTCTGCCCTTCCAGAACGTTTTTTTCCACCACCACGCCATCATACGGCGAAAGAATCGCCAGCGCCTTGGTTGGTTTACCTTCCTGCTCCATCGCATCGATCTGTTTTTGCGATATATCCAGATAGCTCAACCGCGTGCGGGCACTGTCACGCAACGCCCGCGAATTGACATCAGGGTTTTGTTTGGCGCGGGCAGCAGCCAGCAGAAATTCCTCCTGGGCTGAATAAAGTTCGGGTGAATAGACATCAAACAGCGCCTCCCCCGCCTTCACCTGCGCCCCCACGCTGTCAACATGAAGTTTTTCCACCCAGCCCGACATCTTGGTGTTGATATCGCGCACCAGTGGTTCAGCATATTCCACCGTGCCCACCGTGCGGATACTGGCGGTCAACGGGCCGGTAATCACCGCCTCGGTGCGCACCCCCATGTTCTGCACCGCGACCGGATCAATGATAATGTCACCCGTGAACGTGCTGGCATCAACGGGCACCAGCGGCATGTGACAGATCGGGCAGAATCCCGGTTCAGGCAGCAACACCCACGGGTGCATGGCGCAGGTGTACATGGTGGCCTGCTGCTCCACTTTCTTCGCTGCAAACAGACCGGCCACCCGGGCTGCAGCGCTGTGCAGGCGGTCAGAAAATACCACTCCGATGACCAGGCCGGCCAAGGCTAAAACCAGCGCAACCAACAACACCCCCAACCGCGGGCCACGCGGTGGTGGCGCACTGGGTGGGGGCGCATTGTCCGGCTGATGCGGCGCCGCTTCGACTGCCTGCCTCGTTCGTTGTTCTTCTGGTTGGTTCATCATTGACTCCAATCAATTCCTGCACCAAAGTTAATGGGTCGAATGCTCGTCCACCGGTTGGGTGGTGGGATCCTGCTGCTTCTGAACGGCTTGTTCCATTTGTTTGAGGTATTTTTCCGGATCTTTCTTAAATGGATCAACACAGACAACGCAGCAGAACTTGATCTCCTGCCCCTGATAAACCATGACCACCGGATCACCCATCGAACCAAGTTTGCCATCGAACAAAATGCACATATCCAACGGATATGGTTTGACTTGCACCTTGCCATCATCCGTTTGACCGGCTTGCGACTGATCCGCCTCCGGTTTGTTGTCTTCCGCCCAAGCCAGCGAGTTTCCAATCAGAATCGACCCGGCCAATATAACCAATGCCAATAATTTTGAGCTGAACATGCCCATATCTCCTATGAAATTCATGGCGTCATCTTAAGCGCGACATTGCGCTAAAAGTTCACCATTTCGGTTTAATGAATCAAAAATATGCGGAAATTAACGAGATTCGACCCGTCACAAACATGACGCGCCAAGGAATTGGCTAGACGGTAAGCAGGCAATACAAAGCCACAAGAGATTGCGGCGAAAGATATGTCGGCGCGGAAATAACCGCGCTGGTCACACCGGCAGGCGTTGATGAATCGATGAACGGCTCCGCCACGGCTGGCCAAAGCAGTTTCAGCATAAAATGCGGCGCAGTCGTCAATTTGCCCGCTGAGTGATCCGCCATCTGCATCTGATTGGCACGATCATGGGTCGGGCAGTTGCAATGATGACTATCGGATGATGCAGCCGACGGATCGGCTGGGGCATGATGATGCCCACCAGCGGTCATTGCGCTTTCTGACATCGAATGCGCCAACCCCATCTTGACCGGTACTGAATCATCGGTTGTTGAACAACATTCATGTCCCGTCTGCGCCGGCACAGAGGCAACCGGCGTGGCGACCGTGACAGCTATCGACGAATCAACGGGCATCGGTGCTGCTTTCAGCGCGCAGCAACACGCCAGCGATGTGCTCAGCGCCATCACCAGTGAAACGACAACCCGCAGCAAACGATGACTCATCAATATCATCATTGGATCACTACAGTATAGGTAACTGGCAGCAAGCTGTCATAATTCCCAGGTATTTTTCGCCTGGTCATTCCGCACTTCTATTTTATGGTTAACCTGCGGGATTATCGGACATTTCATGTTAAACTACTGCCCGAACTTCATTGGGGAAAGGACAAAATGATCATCACTTTACTGATTGTCTGCATCTTGCTTCTGGCGATTATCCTCGCGTTGCAGCTGCTGAACCGATCTAAAAATCCCGCTGTTGATACGTCGGCCATTCAGCTAATGTTCGCGCAGACTCAGCAAAATCTCGAACGTCTTGAAAAGGGTATGCGTGATGAAATCGCCCGCACTCGTCAGGAAACAGCCGACAGCGACCGTCAGTTACGTCAAGAGCTGGGGCAAAACCTATCCGGGCTGAGCGAATCCAATGAACGCAAACTCGAACAATTGCGCAGCACGGTCGAAACCCGGCTGGAGACCATTCAGAACACCAATTCGCAAAAACTGGAGCAGTTCCGTCAGGATTCGTTGCAAGGTTCACAGAAAATGCAACAGGATGTGAGCAAGGCGCTGGGCGAATTCGGACAGAATATGTCCAAGACCATGGACCTGACCGGTTCCACCCTACGACAACAGCTCAGCAACGTCACCGAACAACTGGCCCGTTTAACCGATTCCAATGAAAAAAAGCTGGATGGATTAAAACTGGCGATGGAAGAAAAATTGCGCCAGTTGCAAACCGACAACACGCAAAAACTCGAACAGATGCGCCAGACCGTGGATGAAAAACTTCAGGGAACGCTGGAAAAACGGCTGGGCGAATCATTCAAAGTCGTCAGCGAACGTCTGGAACAGGTTTACAAGGGATTGGGCGAAATGCAGAACCTGGCCGCGGGGGTGGGCGATTTGAAGAAGGTGTTGACCAACGTCAAATCACGCGGGACCTGGGGTGAAATGCAGCTCCAGGCGCTGTTGGAACAGTGCCTGACCGTCGATCAATACAGCACCAATATCTCCACCAAAGCCAACGCCGACCGGGTGGAATTCGTCATTCATCTGCCCAACCGTGGCCAGGGCGAGGAACCATTGCTCCTGCCGATCGACTCCAAATTTCCCATGGAAGACTATCAGCGTCTGCTCGAGGCGCAGGAAAAAAGCGATGCCCCCGCCGCAAACCTGGCTGGCCGCCAGCTCGAAGACCGCATTAAACAATGCGCCAAGGATATTCGTGATAAGTACATCAATCCGCCAGTCACAACCGACTTTGCCCTTTTATTCCTGCCCACGGAAGGGTTGTTTGCTGAAGTGCTCCGGCGTCCCGGATTGTCCGAATATCTGCAACAGGAATACCGCACGACACTGGCGGGGCCGACAACACTCTGGGCGATTCTCAACAGCCTGCAGATGGGATTCCGCACGCTGGCGATTCAAAAACGCTCCAGCGAAGTCTGGACGGTGCTCGGTGCCGTGAAAACTGAATTCGGCAAATACAGCGATGTGCTGGATAAGGTTATGAAAAAATTGGACGAGACGCGCAATACGATGGAAAGCGCCAAGACGCGCACACGCGCCATCGAACGCAAGCTGCGCCAAGTGCAGGAATTACCCGATCAACAGACCGGCGACGCGCTGACATTGCCCGAGCCAGTCGAAGCCGACCCAATCGATGAATCGTAATCGTGCAACACAATATCAGCACTGGCAATGGACACTGGCGCGACAAAACCACTTATTCCGGTTTCAACGCCTGCCGGACTGAGGAAACGAACGTATTGGGCAGCTCGCACTGAACGGCAACGCCCGTGCGGGCCTCGCCGCCAATGATGCGGATGGGTTCATCAACCAACCCGCCAGCCATCGCACTGCGAATCTGGCGGACAACATAATCCGCCATCTCATCGCTGACGCGAAGATGCAGCTCATGCAAAATCTTCTGCTGAACGCTCGCCCGATCCATGCCTGTTCCTCCAATTATTCCCGCAGCGCAGCCCGGCGTGCGGCTTATCGACTCACATGGTAGAGATAATACGCCGCATCGTTTGAAGCAATTTCATAAACCGGCGGCCCGCAAAGCGATTCATCCATCGGGCGCTCGGTGATCAGATAATCAGCACCATATTTTCGGGCAACACTCAGCAGATAGGCTGGCGACAACTGACGATAACGCTGGTCCACATTGTTGAGCGTTTCAAAAAAATCACCGCCGCGCAATTGTTCCAGATGCTGAGTGTCCAGCACATCGCGCAGACGATCGCGCCACTGCACCAGTTCGCCACTGAGTTGCGGTACGCCTTTGAAATTGACAATAATCGCGCGCTGGGCGTGCAACCGAAAACTCTGCTCGGCGGGTGGAACGAGAAACAGCGCATCGGTCGGCGTGTTGCCGGCCACCCATTTGCACATCTGCAGGTAAACCGCCTCATCCTCCGGCAGGGTGACCACCTGCAGCCAACGACCCCAGGCAAAGAAAACCACCGTCGCCATCGCCACGATCCCACCGGCGTGCAACAAATCATGTCGCCAGTGTTTCCACGGTCGGGCATAAATCAATTCATACACCGCCAGCAGGGCACACAAAATCACCACCAGCCCCGCCACACCGCGATGACGCCAGATGAATGCCGCCAGCCAGTCCACCGCTGCAGAATTACTGTTGCTGTTCAGGAGGACCACAATAAAAGTTCCGCCCAGCAGCAGTGGCAGCGCAATCAACCCCACACGCACGATGCGCCGATCCCAGATCCCCGCGTTATAAAGCAACCAGGCAGCCCCGATGCAACTGAACAATTTCACATAGATCGAAAACCGATACAGGCTCAGCTCAACCAGCGGCTGGCTGACATACCAGAAACCCGCGCCCAGCAACGCGAGAATCTGCAGAAAACCGAACAGCGCAAAAATATGCACCGCCTGACGGCAGGCGTAATGCTCTGCCTCCTGACTGGTCACATCACTATTCGTTTGTCCCTCTTCATGCAACCTGCGCCAGCCCGCCCAGATCGCCAGTGGTATCGGCAGTAAAAAACAGATCCACAATGCCAGCGGCCAGGAGAGCGGGTAATAATGGTGAGCGTGGCGCAGCTTGACGTACAGCGCCACATACTGATCAAACGGCAGCCCTGAACGCTGTGATAAAACCGCCATCAGTGCAATCAACACATTGCCAATACTGATCCCCAGCACGAGGATCGAACCAATCAAGTAAAATCGAAATTGATCGCGGCGCACGCCTGACCATATCCTACCCCAGCGACTTGTTGATGGGTCGCCCATCCGGCGGTTATCCCACATCCGCCACAGATTCAATGCTGTCCACAGACCGATCGCAATTAAGGCGTGATTCAGATGGAATAAACCCGCCACCCCCAGCCACAATCCCGACCATGCGGGTTTGCGCGCAATCCAGAAATAAAGTCCCCAGAGCATGGCGACATTGGCGATGTTGCTCGGCAAAAATGCCTGATCCTGCATGAACTCATAAACGCCCAACCCCAGCCCGCCGGCCAGCACATAAAACATCAGAACGCTGATCAGGTAAGTCATGCGCGTTCCGCCCAGGCGCAAGACCAGCTTGAACCACGCGACGTGCATGAAAAAAATCAACAGCAACTGCCCCAGCAGAAACGCCGGTTCCACAATCCCCAGCCGGTACAACTGGCGCGTCAAAAACCCGAAAACGGCGTGATACTGAAATGTCTGCGTCGTGAACCAGTCCCGCGCCAGCAGCTTGCCCCCCCACGCGTGGCGCAGGGCGTCGATCAGATAGACATTGTGATTGGATTCGCCAAACTGATATCCGCGCACGCAAAGCGTCAATGTAATGCCAAAGACAATGGCAAATGTGCTGGGCAGAATTTCAAAGCGCAGACGCTGAAAAATTCGTTGCCCCGGGCCGGGTGTCGCTGACACCTCAACCGCAAGCGAAGAAGAGCGACCAAAAACCATCGCCCTATTGTGAATAATCCACCGGCGGATGTCACGCGGCAAAAACGCTGTTTATGCGCAAATCCACGTCGGCCACAGCGGCAACGGTGTTGAAATGACCTGGTGATCACCCCAACCGCTTCAGGCAGCCTGCTCATCCGGCTGATCCGCGTAAAGCGGCGCTTCGGGAACATTTTCCAGCTTGATCTTGCGCGGCATTACCTTGCGGTACCCCAGTTGATCGAACACTTCCAGAATTTCCGTCCAGGTGGGGTACATCTTTTTATTGACCTTTTTGTAGGTCTGCACCGCCATGATGAACTCAAACTGCTCAGCCGTCATTTCGCCTTCCTCCGCACTGCGTCGCTGTTCCGTCAATCGAATGCCCGCCCCACGCCGACGCTCCAGGCCAGTACGCCGCTCGATCGTCGCCTTGCGCCGCTCCGGTCCGGTATAACCCGATTCTTCGCGCGTCCGTTGACGCCGATCACCACTGAGGCGACGCTCAACATCCTCACGTTCGTCGCCAGGAAACGGGTCACCGGCGGGCGATAAATGATTTAAGTTTGACATGATTGATCTCCAACGGCTGACACCGTAGGCATCGACATAATCCCAAGGCGACTGAACTAAAACAAAATAACCTGCTTCAGAAAATGTTTGAGGCTGGGCACAGGGGGCAATTATCGGGCGTGACAACGGCGGGAGAAACAGATCGACATTTAAGTTTAGGCCTGACGGCCTGTTCGATAAGTTCTGATCTCTCTCCTCGCCGCTGCCACGCCCGCTTGCCTGGATCAATCGAGACATGCAGTGACGATTGCTGATTTTAACTCATCGGTTGCGGCTTGGTGCGTCTGGCTGTCGCGCTCTGATTCAAAAAACGTCGCGGAACTGCTTAACTGCAAACACATCGCCGAAACTTCTGAGGTGATAACGTACTATTCATCGGATTTCCCCGCCTGTTGGCTTAATAATTTTTTACCGCATGCGCGCCAACAGCGCAGGTCTACGATCAGGCATCTGCTGGCGATGCGTGTTCCGTTTTATTTAACCCGATGTCGCGCTCGAATCCCCACGATCCCCAGCCCCAATGCCATCACCGCGCCGATACACATCAGCGTATATTGCCATGACAGAATGACTTTCTGCCCGCTGTTGACCCGATAGATCTCATACGCCAGCACAGCCGCAATGACAAAAAAACTGTAGCACAGACGCGATAGCCAGCGGTTGGTCATACTGCACCCTCTTTCGCAACGGACGCTGCCGAAAACTCATTGATCGCCTCGACCAGACAATCCAGATCCGGCGACCGGGCTTCAACGGTCAACTGCAGACCCGCCTCACGCAAGGCGGTTGAAGTGATCGGGCCGATGCTGGCCAGATGAACACCCTGCAATTTTTCATTATACCGGTCACCCAGAAGCGAAACCAAATTTTTTACGCAACTGCTGCTGGTGAACGTAATCCAGTCAACGCGCTTGTGCTCAAGCGCCTCGATCAATTCCTCCGGCAGTGATTCCGTCGTTCGCGTCTGGTAGACGGCCACATCGTCAACGACTGCAGCGCCTTGTTGCATCAGACGCTGGACCAGCAAAGGCCGGCCAATATCAGCGCGCAATAACGAAAACCGTCCACCCGATATTTTCCCGTGCGCAGGCAGCTCATCCGCCAGCGATTCAGCCACCGCGCGCGATGGAACAAAATCAGCGCGCAGGCATAGTTCCTGTTCCAGCGCCTGATTTGTCGCCGCCCCAATGGCTGCAATACGACAGGAGGAAAAAATCCGCGCATCCAGTTGCCACTGTTGCAGGGCACGGCGCACCTGGGTGACACTATTGGCGCTGGTCAGCACAACCCAGTCATAGTCTCCCCGGGCCGCTTTGATAAGTGCCTGATGCACGCGATCTGGATCGACCGGTGGATGCAGTTCAATCGTCGGTGCCTCGATGACCTGCGCTCCCAGCTCCTCCAGCCGGCGTGTCAACTCGCTGGCTTGATGGCGGGTGCGCGTTACCGCAATGCACCGGCCAAACAGCGGGCGCGTCTCAAACCAGTTCAGATTTTTTCGCAGCGCAACCACCTGCCCGATGATGGTGATGGCCGGCGCGCTGAGCTTGTGCTTTTCAACCTCCCCCACCAGATTCGCCAGCGTTGCAACGACCGTTCGCTGGCGCGGATGAGTTCCCCACTGAATCACTGCTGCTGGCGTGGTGGCGCACATGCCATTGTCGATCAACTGACTGACGATACGCGGCAGCGACTTGACCCCCATATAAAAAGCGATGCACGGTAATTTGGCGATACTCGGCCAGTCGATATCGCTGCTACCTTCGCCCGGCGTTCGCGCCAGCGCCTCAGTGCTTTTATAGACCTGCTCTTTTTCGTGGCCGGTGATAAAGGTGAATGATGAATTCAAATCACGATGCGTGACGGGTATGCCTGCATACGCCGGCGCTGCCAGCGCCGCGGTAATACCCGGAACCACCTCAAAACGAATCCCCGCCGCCGACAAGGCCTCACATTCCTCGCCACCACGACCAAATACGAACGGATCGCCCCCTTTTAATCGCACAACTCTCTGCCCGGCGCGCCCGCGCTGGACCAAAAGCTGGTTGATCTGCTCCTGCGTCATTGAATGAGATGCAGCCTTTTTCCCGGCATATATTTTTTCCGCCTGCTCCGGCGCAAACTGCAACAGGCGCACATTGGCCAGATAGTCATAAACAACAACATCCGCTCGTTCCAACAACTCACGTCCGCGCACCGTCAGCAGCCCGACATCGCCCGGCCCGGCGCCAACCAGCGCAACAAATCCTTTTTTCCTCGAATCAGTCACAAGCATCGTTCTACCATAAGCTCAATCAGCCCTGAAATTGGCTGGCCGTTTCATCACCCAATCCCGTCTGGATTCATTCTGAACGGTAATGAATCCCACCTTGGATAATCGCCACCATCATTTCACCTCGATTTTCGGCAAAGTTGATAAACCGTAGTGATTATCAGGTCGATAATGATTATGACGGCCCTGAACGGGCCTGGGAAGGAGTCAACATGGTGACTTTACAGGAACGAGCCTGGCGGCTGATGGGAAATCCGGCAGCGACCGAAGCGGCTGAGCGTCGCATTTTCCCGCGAAAACAGGCCCATGGACATGTGGCGGTGCATCGGCTGGACCATTCCGTGCCCGCCCGTCGCCAGCCGGTTTTGAGCATGTCTCTGCGCGACATTTCGCTGGGTGGCTTGAGCGCCTTGAGTGACACCGCGGTCAACCGTGGTGAGCGACTCAGCGTTCTGCTTCCTTCGCAGGGCACACAGCACGCCTGGGGCGCCTATGGCCGGGTGCTTCGCTGCGACCCCAGCGGCATGGGTTATCGCGTCGCGGTCGAATTCGACCCCATGCCCGCAGCCGCATAACAATTAAATCACGATTCCGATCAGTGGGAAGGTTCGTCACAGGCAGGCCAGGCGCCTGCCTGTTGACATTAAGGTCAATACCGGCGGGCACTGCTTTATTTTCTGATCCCCGTCATTGTGGATTTGACGCCCGCGCCTGTTGGCTTGACAATTCCCGCGTGTCAAAACGTATCTGCAAAAGTTATCGCGTGCTGGTGGGAATGGAAATCCATATCCAACTGGCTACCGAATCAAAGATGTTCACCGCCGCGCGCAACGGATTTGGCGGCCAGCCCAATTCCCAGGTGGACGCGGTCGTGCTCGGCCTGCCCGGTGTGCTGCCTGTCATCAATAAAAAGGCGGTTGAGTATTCGATCATGGTGGGCCTGGCGCTGGGTTGCCAGATCGCCCGTCATACCAAGTGGGATCGCAAAAGTTACTACTACCCCGACCTGCCCAAAAATTATCAGATCAGCCAGTATGACCTGCCCCTGTGCGGCGAGGGAACCTTTGATCTGCAACGGGCTGGTCAGCCTGCGCGCAGCATTCGCATCCGCCGGGCCCACTTGGAGGAAGATGCGGGCAAGCTGATGCACGAAGCGCCGGGCGGGTTCGCCATCGATCATTCCATCGTTGATCTGAATCGCGCCGGTACGCCGTTGTTGGAAATCGTCACTGAACCTGATCTGACCAGCGGCGAGGAAGTCGCTGCCTTCGGCCAGGGATTGCAAAAGCTCGTGCAATTTCTCGGTATTTCGCACGCCCAGATGCAGATGGGGCACATGCGCTTTGAACCCAACATCAACGTGCATATCACCGACGAGCATGGGCAGATTCACAAAACCGCCATTACGGAAATAAAAAATCTCAACAGCTTCAGCGTTTTACAACGCGCCACCGATTACGAAGTACAACGCCAGATTCATGAGTGGATTGAAACTGGCTCGCTGGGACGCAAGAGTACCATGGGTTGGGATGAGGCGTCCGGTACAACGGTTCTGCAGCGATTGAAGGAAGAAGCGCACGATTACCGCTATTTTCCTGATCCCGACCTGCTGCCGGTTGAAGTCAGCGACGAATGGCTGGAGGAAATTCGCAGCCGTATCGGCGAATTGCCTGAGGCGCGTCGCCAGCGTTTCATCGACCAATTCAACCTGACCCCGGCTGATGCTGAAATCCTGACCGGCCAGCGCACACTGGCTGACTTTTTTGAACAGGCTGTCCGGCATGATGGCGACGCCCGACGAATCGGCAATCTGCTGATCAACGTCGTGACTCAAATCGCCAATAAACTCGACCGCCCCGCGTACGACTGCGGGATCACCGCGCTTCAGTTAGCCCAGGTCGCCCGGCTGATCGACGCCGACAAACTCGCCGCCAGCAACGCCCTGCCCTTGTTTGAACGGCTAGCCGGTGCTGCCCCTGATGTTGATGCGGAAATCTGCGCCACCGAAATGGGTCTGCTCCAATCCAGCGACACCAGTGCCATCGACGCTGCCATTGATGCCTTGATCGCTGCCAACCCCAAACCGCTGCAGGATTTCAAAGCGGGCAAACAGGCCGCGCTTGGTGCGCTGACCGGCATGCTCATGCGCGCCAGCAAGGGAATGAACCCAAAAATGGTTCAGCAGCGTCTGCGCGAAAAATTGGGAATGAATTAGACCCGCTGGCCATCTGCGGCATTAACAATCCGCCTCAACAGGGAAACATCAATTGATGCTGCCCTGCTGAGGCGAATTTTATTTTGACAGATTGTCTACGATCGCGCTTTAAGCCGCAGGCTCGCTTCCACCGCCGGTCGGCCCATCGGGTAATACTGGAAACCCGTTTCCCGCATCACATCACGATGCAGGCAGTTGCGGCCATCGAAAATAATGGGTTGATTCATGGTGGCTGCGATTTTGCGGAACGGCAGCGTCGAATAGAACGGCCAATCCGTCAACAGTGCCACCGCGTCGGTCTCCACCGCAGCACTGACCGGATCGCCGTGCCACTCCACCTGATCGCCGAAAATGGCTTTCATATTGTTCATCGCGCGCGGATCGGTCGCCTTCACCTGGGCACCACGCTCCAGCAGATAGCGAATCACGTCAATCGCCGGACTCTCGCGAATGTCATCGGTGTCCGCCTTGAACGCCAGACCCCAGACGGCAATCGACGCCCGTTCAATCGGCCGACCCAGCTTGCTGATCAATCGATCCACAAAACGTTTTTTCTGATTGGCGTTGGTGGTCTGAATCGCGTGGACAAACAGGCTTTCATGTCCGGCGGCGCGGGAAATATGTTCCATCGCAGCCACATCCTTGGGGAAACACGATCCGCCATAACCACAACCCGCCCGCAAAAATGCCGGGCCAATACGCGCATCCGAACCAATGCCCTTGCGAATATCCTCGATATCCGCCCCATAATGCTCACACAAAATCGTCATCTCATTCATGAACGAAATACGGGCAGCCAGCATGGTATTGGCAGCGTACTTGGTCAATTCGGCTGACTCCCAACCCATGGTCATGAATGTTTCTTCACGCTTGATGATCGGATCATACAACCGGCGCATCATCCGGAAGGCTTCGGGCGATTCACCACCGACAACAATGCGGTCCGGTTCAAGGAAATCCTTGACGGCTGAACCTTCGCGCAAAAACTCCGGGTTGGAAACCACCTGGACATACGCCCGCGTCTGGCTGCGTAAAAAACCGTATAACTTGCGGTTCGTACCGGCCGGAACCGTCGATTTAACCACGATCGTCACCATGCACTGCTGACGGTCTTCCGCCAGCGCGTCGCAAACTTCCTTGCCCGCCCCTTCCAGATAGCTCATATCAACCGTGCCATCGGGTTTCGGCGGCGTGCCCACCGCCAGAAACACAACTTCCGCTTCATGCACGGCTTCCTTCATATTGTCCGTGAACTGCAAGGCACCGGAGGCAAAATTCTCCTGCATCAATTCCGCCAGCCCAGGTTCAAAAATCGGGCAATGACCATCCTGCAGCGTCTTGAGTTTACGCGGATCTTTTTCCACCCCGCGAACCGTATGCCCCAGGCTCGCCAGACAGGTCGCTGTCACCAGACCCACATAACCGCACCCAACAACTGTTACATCCATGATGGCATCCTTATCGAATAGCTGATTTCTGAATTACTGAACCTGCCGACAACTCAACGTCATGCCGCATGCGCCTGACTGCATATTGGCCGCGCCAAACGCAACCATCGTCATGCCGCTCGGGCACGCCATCCGTTTGATCACGTCAGCAGCGCTCAAAGTGCTGACAACACCGCGATCAGAACAAACAGCCTATCTAACTCATCGGACAAGTTTTAACCGGGCTTGTTAGTTTGGGATAATTTTTTCGTTAAAAACGCCCGTCTTGGTTTTTCAGAACGAATATTCCACGATGACACCTGGTTAATACGATGCGCCCAGTGCCTCAGTTCGCTTGAAAATAATGATTCTTAACGAAATTCGTTTTTCAAGGCAGTGTCAAACATAACCACTTACTAGTCCGCCAGTTGCAGCGGGACATCATAAAGAACACCACCCTGATACAGCTCCACTTTCTCCATCAGCACTTTCCGATTATCCAGCGGAAAATACTGCCCCTTGTCATTATAAATCATCTGGAACGGAATCCGCTTGAGTTTCTGTGGCTGCATCTTGGACAGGTGAACAACATAACTATCGTTAATCCAAACAGTTACGTCATTCCAGTCCTCTTTTGACTGGTTTACAATTTCCAGCACATCCAGAGCATAGCCGACCTGGGCACGCCCCATCGCCTGCCCGCCGCGTTGCGCCGCGGCCGGATAGGGAAAGCGTTTGGCTGCATCGGCCGCAAACTCCGCACTGCTTTTACGCAAATCGGCGTCTGCATTAGGAATCAATGTCGGCCGCCCCGATGCACAACCGATTAACAATCCCAACGCCGCCAGGCAAAATAGTCGAATCATGTCAGTTCCTTCTCTGGGTGAAATAAAGCGCATTCCATGCGCACCAGCATTATTATCGGACGATCCTTCAATGGCAATTAAATTACCGCCCAACTTTTCATCATCGGATCAATCGTATTCATCAGGAATCGCATCCAGATCACGCACCGAGCTGGGGCGCCGGGCCGGCCGGGTGGCAAAGGGTTCATCATCATCAGCCAGGTGACGATCCGCTGAACCGGTGCGCGGCGCTTCGACTGTCGGCACAACCGGAGTAACAACCGGCGTCGGAGTTGACGCTGTTGACGACGACGATGAGGAGGCCGGCGAACTGCTGGTATTTTTACCCGATCGCCCCGCCCGCGGTGCTACCCGCTGCTTGGCTGCCAGCCCGCGGCTGACGATTCGTTTGGCCGGTGTCGATTTGCGCACCAGTGGAGCAGGTGTCTGGGTCGCAACCGGTGCAGCGGCCGCTGGTTTAGCCGGAGTTTGTGAAGAATCAGCCGCTGATGCTGGTCGGGCAGGTTCGCGAGCAGCTGAGCCAGCCGCCCGATCAACCTCATCGGCATGGGTTGAACTGCTGCTGACGCTGACTGAATCTGCCTTCTTGTGACGACCACGCCCGCCCCGGCGGCCGCGACGACGTTTTTTGGGTGCCTCAGTCTGGTTGCCACCATTCGTCGCCTCAGCTTCATTTTTTACACCACCCTCATCAGCTTCACTGGCTGCATGATACAGGTTGTCGTCATCCTCCTGCGCCGATTGATCGCCAGACGATTCAGCGGTTTGAGATTTGGCTTGATTGATTTCGTCACTGCCAGCAGCTTCATCAACCGCCCACGCAATCTCCTGCCGGGTGGCTGACGCATGATTACTGCGAACTTCATCGCGGTCGTCAGACCAACTGGTTGATTGGTTGTCCATCACCTGCGGCGCCGGGCCAATCCCATCCTCGTCATAAACTTCCGACGATTCGGTTGACTGATCGCCCCGATCTGATTGCACACCCTGCTCGTCCGCCAGATCGTGCGACTGCTCCTGATCCTGCGCCTGCCAATGAGATGACTGCCCGCTGACCGAAGCCTGCGACTGCCCTCCCCTTCTGCGCCCGCGGCCACCACGACGCCGCCGACCCGAACGACTCCCATTACCATCACGCCCGTTGCCATCGCGCTCATCATGCCGATGCGCTTGTTCACTGGATTGATCCGACGCTGAAGGGAAATCCGCTGATTGTCCCTGTTGATCCGGCCCATTATCAGCTTGCGCCGCAGCACGATCGTCAGCATCACGCGATTCATCCAGGTCGTCATCGAACAAATCTTCGCCGGAAAGTTCGGTCTCCGCTGGCTTGGGCAGTTGGTGTCGCCGGCCGCGTTCGTCACGATTGTCACGACCATCGCGACCGCCGCGCCCCCGACGCCCATCGCGCTGTGCCGATCCATTGGCAGCTTGATTCTGCAATCGCCCGACGATGACCTGATCGCTGTTCTGCACTTCCAGCGTGTTGATGACAACCAGACCTTCGCGCTGGTCGTATAGATCAAACCGCGCCTCATCCAGCGCCAAATGCGTATCGATCCGAATCACCACGCGCTTGCGCGTCTGCGATTCCAGCGTCGCCAGGGCGGCGCGTTTGCGATTCTGCAGATAAAACGCGACATCGACATTGACACTGATTTCCACCCGCGTCACCCGCTGGTCATTGATCGCAATCGCGAGCTTGCGCATGACATCCAGGCTCATGCTCTCAGGCGTCTTGACCAGACCGGCTCCGCGGCAATGCGGGCAGTCGTAGTAGATGCTGCGCTTGAGGCTGGGGCGCATGCGCTGGCGCGTTATTTCGATGATGCCGAACTGACTCATGCGCAGCACGCGCGTCTTGGCGCGATCCCGGCTGAAGTTATCGGCAATGCGCCGTTCCAGCTCGCGTCGATGGCGCTCAAAGCGCAGATCGATGAAATCGCAGATGATCACCCCACCCAGATCGCGCAGGCGCAACTGCCGGCAGATTTCATCGGCGGCTTCCATGTCCGTGCGAAATGCGGTGGTTTCCGCATCAGCGTGTTCACGAAATTTGCCGCTGTTAACGTCAATCGCCACCACGGCTTCGGTGGAGTCGATCACCAGCGAACCACCCGACGGCAGGGGCACATGACGCGAATTAATCTGCTCGATTTCGCGTTCAATGCCATACTTGTGAAACAGTGGTATGGGCTGGTCGTACAGTTCGACCTTGTTGCGCGTGCGCGGAGCGGTGATCTTGATAAACTCCTTGATCCGCTGCGCCACGTCCTTGTTATCAACGACAATGCGCTCGATATCCGCATTGAATACATCGCGCACGGTGCGCGTGACCAGATCGCCCTCGGTATAAAGCTCCACCGGTGCCGGCGTCGCTTCTTTAACCTTGGCCATCTGCTCCCACAGGCGGGTGAGGTATTTGAAATCGCGTTCGATATCAACCTTGGTCTTACCCACACCGGCGGTGCGGATAATGAACCCGACATCCTGCGGCGGGTGCAGCGAATCCAGAATCTGACGCAAGCGCCGGCGCTCGGTTTCATCCTCGATCTTGCGCGAAACACCCATCTTGGTCATCCCCGGCATCATCACCAGGATGCGCCCGGGTATGGACAGATACGTGGTCAGCGTCGGCCCCTTCGTGCCAATGCCTTCCTTGATGATCTGGACGATCACTTCATCGCCCCGCCGCAGACAACGCTGGATCGGCGGACGGTCGCGCCGGGCGATTTTGCGCCCCACGGCCTCCTGCACGTCTTCACCACGGTGTCCAAAGTACTGCGGCAGCAAATCCGAGATATGCAAAAAGCCGTTGCGGCCCATGCCAAAATCAATAAATGCCGCCTGGATACTGGCTTCGATATTGGTAACCCGACCCTTGTAGATGTTACCAACATGGCTGGTCGAGCTGGTTCGCTCGGTGTACAGCTCGGCCAGCTTGCCGCTGTCCAGCAGGGCGATTCGACACTCCTCGCCCGCGGAGACGTTAATCAACATTTCTTTTGCCATTCATTCAGCAGGACGCTCTGCGGCGACAACCTGCACCAGCGTTACGGGAGCAAATCTTCGCTCAACCGATTCCGCCAGCCAGCCATCCGCCCCCGCAGCGCCCGCTCCTTGTTAAAATGCCTCGGGAATGATCTTCCGCGTTTCTTCACGCAGAAAGTGCATTACCTGTCGTTCCGAATCAAAACTCATCACGCGCCGCGCAACTTGCCGGGCGTGCTCCATCGTCGTGGAGCGAATAATCTTTTTTACCTCCGGGATGTCCGGGCCGTTCATGGAAAAAACCTTCAGATCCAGCCCCAGCAGCAGCAAAGTGTACAGCGGTTCGCCCGCCATTTCACCACAAACGCTCACGCCGATCTGATTTCGCTTGCCCGCCCGGATCACATCACGAATCAACTGCAACACCGCCGGATGTGCCGGACAATAAAGCCCAGCCACCCGTTCATTGGTGCGATCCACCGCCAGTGTGTACTGGGTCAGGTCATTGGTACCAATGGAAAAAAAATTGACTTCCTTCGCCAGCGTGTTGGCCATCAACGCCGCTGACGGCACTTCAATCATAATGCCTATCGGGATTTCCTTGCGGTAGGCAATCCCCTCATCTTCCAGCTCTTCCATCACATCATTGAGGATCATCTTGGCTTGGCGCAACTCGATGGCCGTGCTGATCATCGGAAACATGATCCGCACATCACCCAGAATGCTGGCCCGCATGATCGCCCGCAATTGGCGTTTGAACATCGGAATGTCGTGCAGACACATCCGAATCGAACGATCGCCCAGGAAGGGATTACGCTCGGGATTAGCCATGCCCGCCCGGGTGTACTTGTCCGCCCCCAGATCCAGGGTGCGAATCACCAGCGGTTTTCCCTGCAGCAGCCGCGCCGCTTCAGCATACGCCTTGTAATGATCTTCCTCGGTCGGTTCCTGATCACTGGCCAGATGCAGAAATTCCGTCCGATACAGACCGATTCCCTGGGCACCACGATTGGTGGCATCAGGAATCTCCTCGGAAAATTCGATGTTCGCCTGCACACTGATCAAATGACCATCGCGCGTCTGCGCGGGCAGATCGCGCAATCCCGCCAGGTCTTCACCCAGACGCACCAACTGCCGCTCGAACTCACGATGCTCAGCGAGCTGGTTCTCATCAGGATCGATGATCACCACGCCGCGATTGCCGTCGATGATGATCGTGTCACCGCCGGAAACTTCCGCCGCCAGATTTCCCAGCCCCACCACCGCTGGAATCCCCATCGCGCGGGCGAGAATGGCGGTATGACTGGTGCGCCCACCGACATCGGTGGCAAAACCTTTGACATGCGTCCGATCCAGCGAGGCTGTCTGGCTGGGCCGCCGGTCACGGGCGATGATGACCACATCGCGATCCAGATGCAGCAGGTCTTCGATCTTGCGACCGATCAAAGCCCGCAGAACACGACGTTCAATGTCGTGAATGTCCTTGACACGCTCGGAAAAATAGCGGTCGGACATCTGATGGAAATTGGCTGCATAACGCCGCATCACCGTGCTGACCGCATATTCAGCCGTGACACACGTCTCGGATATCTGGTGGCTTAGCGCCTTAAGCAGGGCGCGATCCTTGAGCAGGCTCAGGTGAAAATCAAAAATCCCGCCGATCTGCTTTCCGTGCTTGGTGGTGATCGAGTCGCGCAAGGTGGCCAGATCAGCCACACTGGCGGAAATCGCTTTTTGCAGTCGGCGCGTCTCGCTGCTGACTTCCGCCGCGGGAATCGTCCGGCGCGGTATCAGCAGGTCTTCGGCATCGAGCACGACAGCCGTGCTGATGACGATTCCCGGAGAAACACCTATACCCTTGCGAATTTCCATGATTTTGATCGGGCCTGCCGTCGCCAGGTCAATAATAGAGCGCGTCTCAAACGGGCACCAACGCGCCGGCGATTGGTTATTCTTCCCCGAACTTGTCCGCCACCAGCTTGGCCAGTTGCTGAACCGCCTGGGCGGCATCTTCGCCTTCAGCTTCGATGTCCAGCGGCGTGCCTTCGGTGGCGGCTAAAATAATCATTTGCATGACACTCTTGCCGTCGGCATCCAACGGCTCATCGCCGTTTTTGCGCACGGTGATATTCGATGCAAAGCGGTTGGCCAGATCGACAAACTGCATGGCCGGTCGGGCGTGCAACCCAAGCGAATTGCTGATGATGACTCTGCGCGAGGCCGTTGCCATAGCGTCAAGCGGGCGACGTTCCAGAGAATCCCACCCCGGGCACAATCAATGCGCCCAAGGCGTCAACTGCCGGTGGCCCACTCTCCTTTATCTTCCCTGATCGGCCTCTTCCAGCAGATCGACGATCGCTTCACGCGACCCGCTCTGCCGGAGAAAACGGCGGAAAGTATCCTTCTGAAGATTACTGAATACGATATTCATTGCCTGCAAATGCTGTTGCGGCTGATTCTCCGGGCTGAGCAGCAACACCACGCTGTAAACCGGTTGATGATCCAGTGCCGCAAAATCGATTCCCCTGACGCTGCAACCCACCGTTCCCACCATCTTGCGCACCCGCGCGTGTTTAACGTGGGGAACCGCGACGCCTTTGCCAAAACCCGTCGAACCGTTCTCTTCGCGTTTGATCAGCGCCGCCACAACATCATCCACGGCGTCGGTATCAATCGCCCCGGCACTGGCCAGACTGGAAACCAACTCACGAATCACATCGTTACGATTGTCCGCTTGAAGTTCCGATACGATTGCCTTTGATACGATAAAGTCACTGAGCTTCATCTTGACCTTTGTTTCCTGTGAATCCAGTTGCGGCGTGCGCTACATCACACAGCCGGGCGTGATCAGTTCAACATTGAACCGGGCACGCCACTGAATTCTGATTTATTCACTGCTCTACCTGGTTGGCGCCATCCGGTGACATTGGCACCGGCCCGCTCTGAGGATGCTTGCGATTACGTACTTTTTTATTGTAGTCGGTGAGCTGTCGTTCCAGCTTGTCCACACACGCATCGATGCAGGCATAGGCATCGCCCTGATCATGCCGGGCGATGAACATCCGACTCTGTTCACCATTGACCATCATTTCCACAACCACCGTATCCTTCCTGCTGTCCATGACAACTTCGATCTCCTAGATACGATCGTAATACTTGTGAAGTTTATCCGCCTTTTTTTCTGCGTAGCTCTTCAGGGCCGGGGTTACTTCCATGTGACGACCTGAGACAGTGACTATCACGCTGGCACTCCTTTGTTGGGCGCAACCCGAATATCGAAAAACCGCTTTTCTGCTTCCAGGCTGACACCAGACGCCTATTGTTGCAGAAAACCATGAAAATGAAACGGGTGAATACGGTCTCCAACCATCCATTTTCCCAGCCGCCAGCCCGAATCATACCACAACCGGATACCCGGAAAAATTCGGTTTCCCTTGGTTTTCCGAAGATCCGGATCGCGTCGGTCTGGGCTTAACCCACTTCTTCCAGAATCTGGTTTTTCACGTTGTTGGGCACTGGTGCATATTTCAACGGTTCCATCACCGAGCTGGCGCGACCCTGGCTCATCGAGCGCAGTTCCGTGGTGTAACCAAACATTTCGCTCAGCGGCACTTCCGCTTCGATCAACCGCGTATTTCCACGCTGATCGGAATTGACGATCATCCCGCGGCGGCGATTCAAATCGCCCGTGACGTTACCCACGAAATCTTCCGGCGTCGTCACAACCACTTTCATGATCGGTTCCAGCAGCGTCATGCCCGCCTTGCCGCACGCTTCGCGGAACGCCAACTGGCCTGCCAGTTCAAAGGCGATCTGCGACGAGTCAACCTGGTGGTAGCTGCCATCGACCAGCGTAATCTTGGCGTTGATCAATGGATAGTTCGCCAGCACACCGGTCTTGGCTGCCATGCGAACACCATACTCGATCGATGGGATGTATTCCTTGGGAATCACGCCGCCGAAAATCTTGTTCTCAAAGGCAACGCCGTCTTTCCAGCCCCATTTCTTGAGGGTGTCGGCATCCAGCGCCTTGCCCGCACCGTCGGTGCCATCAAACGGTTCGATATTGATTACGCAGTCACCATACTGACCGCGGCCACCCGACTGCTTGACGTGCTTGCCGCGAATATACTCCGCCTTTTTGGTGATCGTTTCCTTGTAGGCAACCTTGGGCTTGCCAACCACAACTTCCACCTTGTGATCGCGCACCAACCGTGTCCGCAGAATGTCCAGATGCAGCTCGCCCATCCCGGCGATAATGGTCTGACCGGTTTCCTCATCATAATTGGCATGGAACGTCGGGTCTTCGCGGCGGATAACGGTCAGGGCCTCGCCCAGCTTCTGCTTGTCCGCCTGCGTCTTGGGTTCAACCGACATGCTGATCACCGGCTCGGGGAAGGTCGGTCGCTCCAGCAGGATCGGCGCATCCTCATCGCACAGCGTATCACCCGTCAGCGCTTCCTTGACACCAATACACGCCACAATATCGCCGGCTTCGGCCACATCGATCGGATTGCGCGCATCGGCGTGCATCTGGAACATGCGGCTGACGTTTTCACGCTTGCCGCGGTTGGCGTTGAGCACTCGGCTGCCTTTTTCCAGCCTGCCCGAGTAAACGCGCACATAGGTCAGATCACCATGCTGGTCGCTGACAATCTTAAACGCCAGCCCGCAGAACGGTTCGTCCGGGTTGGGATGACGCTCGATCGTCTTGGTTTCATCCTTGGGGTCGGTTCCCACAATCGCCGGAATATCCAAAGGCGCCGGAAGATAGTCGATAACACCGTCGATCAGACGCTGAACACCCACATACTTCAGGGCTGAACCGCAAAATACCGGATGCAGCTTGAAGGCAATCGTTGCTGCCCGCAGCCCGCGACGAAGATCCTCCTCGGTGAGTTCCTCACCGTTGAGATATTTTTCCATCAGCACATCGTCGGTTTCCGCCACTTTCTCAACCAGTATCTGGCGCCACTGTTCGACCTTTTCCTTCAGATCCTCCGGAACGGGTTTTTCGATCTGGCTCTTGCCGCGATCCTTGTCGCCATGCTCGACATCGTAGTAGACCGCCACGCGACGGATCAAGTCAACCATCCCCTGGTAGGTCGATGACTGGCCGATCGGATACTGCACCGCGACGGCTGGCGCCCCCAGGCGTTCGAGAATCGAATTGAACGAAAACTCAAAATCCGCGCCCATCTTGTCCATCTTGTTGATGAAGCAGATACGCGGAACATTGTACTTGGTCGCCTGACGCCAGACGGTTTCGGACTGGGCTTCAACGCCTTCCTTGCCATCAAACACCGCCACGGCGCCGTCCAGAACGCGCATCGAACGCTCGACTTCCGCTGTGAAGTCCACGTGTCCGGGCGTGTCGATCAGATTGATCGTATAACGCTCGCCGAAGCGATCCCACGGACAGGTGGTGGCAGCGGAGTTGATCGTAATACCGCGCTTTTGCTCATCAGGATCGAAGTCCATGGTCGCGGTACCTTCGTGGGTATCGCCCATCTTGTGAATCTTGCCGGTGTAGAAAAGAATACGTTCAGAAACGGTCGTCTTGCCAGCATCGATGTGAGCAGCGATACCGATATTACGAATCTTGGTCAGATCACGAGCCATAGGTCTAATCCTTAAAATATCAAAACAACTTCCGCCTCTGCGGTGCCAACCACCTCAGGCGGGATCGCACCCAGACGCTTTTACTGGCAACGATCTCTTCGATTGTGACAACAATGGATTACGGACATGCTCGCCAGTGAATGCCCTCTGGTCCGCAAGACGCCCACTCCGTGGCAAGTCACGATATCGACTATACGCTTACTGGCGACCGATTGTTTGCGGCGCTGCCGGTTTTATACCGGGCGTAAAGGCAGGAAAGTGTACCCGTACAATTATACCCGTCAAGAGTCCGATCGACGCCAAACTTAAGGTTTTTTAATCCCCCGCCCCTGCCGACACCAGAAATTTGATAAAATCAACGGGCGCTTACCCGCTCGGAGCAAGCGCCCGCGTTCATTTCCCAGTTTCAAATTAAAATCGTGGATAACGAACTGAATTTTACCCCAGCACATCATCCAGCAGCCGATCCAGCGCCACGTTGAGCTTGTGATCATCTTCATAAGCGCCACGGGCAATGGCTTGGCGGATTTCAGCCACTTTATCCGCGCGTACATCGTTTTTCTGAAGTGCCTTCAGCATCGCGTTGACATCGGCAGAAATTTCAACCTTGTCGCCACTGGCCGTCGCAGCACTTTTTTGCGCTGGAATGGCCTTATGAATGGGATTCCGCAAAATCCGTTGAATCTGCGAGCTGCCGATACTGTTAATTTCCCTCATAGCGATACTCCCGTGGTTGTTGGGATGAAGCCGTTTGAGCACCCTTGCCCCAAGGCTCCACACGTTTTATGTTCCGCGCGACGACTATCGTCGCTTGTCGCCGCCACACCGCCACTTCATGCGGCAGAGTACGATCGATGGTAATGTCATCGACCCAACAATTATCCAACCTTGAGTGACCTGAGAACGAATTTAATTTTATGTAACTTCTTTTAACCGATGAACTTATGGTTATTATCATCGACGACCGCGCAAAAAAAATCGTCGATCCCGCAATTTTTACCGCCCGCTATTTCTAGCTATTTTATCTACCTCCCCCATATTACGGTCAAATTGTTATTGGCAACTCTAACCGCAATGTTCTTATCGGACGATATATTATCGAACCTGATCATCCGCCAACTTGAAAGTTATTTTTCGTCACCGCCGATTGATTGACCCGCATCGACTGACAACGGCAGATTTTGCCGCGCTCACTTCTCAATTCCTACCCCTGCCAGCGTGTGTTGAGATTGTGTTGAATCTGCATCAAATCCAGCAGCTTGCCGGCCACAAAATCAACCATCTCCTCAACACTGGTCGGGTTAAGATACAAACCTGGATTGGCAGGGGCGACAATCGCACCGGCATCGGTCAATATTTTGTAATTATTCACATCCATCGGTGAAAGCGGCATTTCCCGGTGGCACAGCACCAACCGCCGTCGCTCTTTCAGCGTCACGGCCGCCGCCCGCGCAATAAGGTTTCCCCCCAACCCGTGCGCAACCTCCGCCAGCGTGTTACTGGAACAGGGAACCACCACCATTCCATCATGTAAAAACGAACCGCTGGCGATTTGCGCACCAACATCGTTGTAGTTGTAGAGCGTAATTTCATGCGCCCCCGCGCCCCCCAGCCGCGCCAGATCAATGCTCTCCAGCCCCAGCTCATCGTTCAGCAATCGTCGTCCCAATGGCGAAACAACCAGATGCACCTGCACCTTCGCTTTGACGCATTCATGAATAAACCGCTGGGCATATTTAGCGCCTGATGCTCCGGTAATCGCAACAACAATTCTCATGTCCACCATTGTAGCCCCTGACGCTCCAACCTGCGCATCCGCCCGCGCAGAACCTGCTCATCAGTTCCATGCACCTGATGGTTTCATCAGATCGGCTTTGCTTTACCCCCCCCATTTATGCCAACTGTCCATTCGTTCGTACGCGCACTGGCCTCTAATAGGTGTTATTGGCTACAATAGCCCGAATCTATCTCTGCCAGCGACCAGCGCATGATTGTATTGATCGATAATTACGATTCGTTTACCTACAACCTCGTTCAGCGGCTGGGGGAAGTTGCGCCCGATCAGCCGGTTCAGGTTTTTCGCAACGACAAGACCACCGTCGCTGAAGTCGAAGCGCTCAAACCAACGCATATCGTCGTTTCACCCGGGCCATGTACGCCGTTGCAGGCTGGTGTCTCCAACGACATTATCCGCCATTTTGCCCCGAAAATACCGGTGCTGGGCGTCTGCTTGGGGCATCAGTGCATCGGTTTCACCTATGGCGCCATCGTCGAACGGGCTGCCAAACTGATGCACGGCAAGACCGATCGCATTCATCACGATGGCCAATTTATTTATCAGGGCATGCCCAACCCCTTTACCGCCACCCGCTATCACAGTTTGATCATTCGTCCCGGCACACTCAGCAGCGACTTTGAAATCACCGCTTGGACAGATGACAACGAAATCATGGGCGTCCGTCATAAGAGCTGGCCGCTGGAAGGCGTGCAATATCACCCCGAAAGCTTTTTAACCGAAAACGGGCACACCCTGCTGGCCAACTTCCTCAAACGTTGAGCGCCGTCAAGCCCGGCTCTTACGTCCCACGACAGCATCGCATCATGACTTGATAAATGCCCCCTCATCCCAATACGCGCGTAAGAAATGATCTATCCAGCAGTTACCGTCAATACCCTTGAAAACAAAATGGCTGGTTGCCATCGAAGACAACCAGCCAAGTGGAGCCATGGGGATTTGAACCCCAAATTCAACCATGCCATGGTCGCGTGATCCCATTTCACTATGGCCCCGGGATTACGTTTAATTTTCTGACGCTGACGAATCTAGCAGACGCGCTGCGCGTGTCAAGACGCACTAGCGCACAAAAGAGGGTAACGGACGGCCTGTTACCCCGATCAAATCGGTCTTAATGTCGGCCGTTCATCATGCTGATCGCCTGCTGATAGACTTCCTGGCAGCGGCGGGCTGAATCAGTCCAGCTCATGCGGCTGATCTCGAACGAACCGTGTTGGCGCAGCGTACTGGCCAGCGGCGGGTGCTTGAGCACCGCCACGATTTTATTCGCCATCTCGTTGGTGTCCCAGAAATCAACCTTCAGTGCGTGCTGGAGCACTTCGCTGACACCTGACTGCTTGGAAATCAGCACCGGCACATCGTGGCTCATCGCTTCCAGCGGCGCGATACCGAACGGCTCGGAAACCGACGGCATGACATAAAGATCAGCCATCTGGAAAACCTTGTCCACATCACCGCCGCGCAGAAAACCGGTAAACAGCACCTTATGGCCGATGCCCATGGCAGCAGCCATTTCAATGGTGCGCCGGATCATGTCGCCCGAACCAGCCATGACAAACTTCACATTGTCCATCACTTCCAGCACTTTTCGGGCTGCGGCCAGAAAATATTCCGGCCCCTTCTGATGGGTGATGCGCCCCAGAAACAACACAATCTTCTCGTCATTGTTAATGCGGTAATGTTCGGCGTTGAAATGACCGTTGGGGTGACTCTCGATGGCGTTATACACCACCTCCACCTTGGCGGGATCAACCCCGTAATGATGCACGCAAATCTGTTTGGTCAGATGGCTGACCGCAATAACCTTGATCGCGCCGTGCATCCCGCGACGCTCAATGTCATAAATACGCTGATCGACATTCTGGCCCGAGCGATCAAACTCCGTCGAGTGAACCTGCACCACCAGCGGCACGCCTTTGAGTCCCGCCACCGCCAGACCGGCGGGAAAGGTCATCCAGTCGTGGGCGTGAACAACATCAAAACTCTCATTGCGCGCAATATCGGTCGCCAGGGCAGCATAGCGCTGAACTTCAGCGAACATATCACCACCGTAATTGGCGCCAGGGCCTGTGACCGATGCCTGCGTGCTCATAGTCGCCGCTGTCGTACGCCCGCCGCCCGAACCAGTGGCACCACTACCTGTCGATGAACCAACGTGGCTGGTTAAAACACTGTGCGCTTCGGTCGTGGTGGTGGTTGTCGATTCGGGTGTTTCGCCCGGGCGGGCATAGGGGTTGAGCTGAGCCTCAACCGTATGAAAAACCACGTTGGTAAACTCGTCCAGACGAAACTCGGTTTCGGGGCTGGCCAGCGGCGAACCCGGCCGCGGGCTGACGAGGCGCACATGGGTGCTGAACGGCGTGGTAACCGGCCGGGGAAGCACGAACATAATATCCATGCCCAACCCGCTCATCGCCTTGGTCAGGCCATAGCAGGCGGTTCCGAGTCCGCCACTGATAAAGGGGGGAAACTCCCACCCCAACATAAAAACACGCATGATGCCGACCACTTTCAATGTGCGCTGATCGCACAATTTTCATTCGCAGACCAAACCAACCAGACTACGTTAACCGCGTCAAAAGTGTCAATCGTTCATCGGGTTGTTCCAAACCTACGCACCAGCGAGGTCGTTTGCAGACCGGTGACAAACCGATTCGCACGTTTATTTTCATCCCGACCAGTGCCAGATGACAGTATCGCGCCGTCGCCAATTCGTCAGCCATGAAACTCCCGCGCCGCTGCGTCGAACCAACGCTGATTATATCCTGCCCAAGCCCGCGACGCTGCACTGCGCTGATTTTGCCGCCATTCAATGGCGTTGCACCTTCACCGCAGCTGCACAATCATCGCGCGGCGAATCACGATGCGCAGTTAACGCATTTTGACTGAAAAAAATTTCCCCTCACCATTAAAAATCCGATGCGCCAAGCGTTGATTTTTATGCTGTCATGCACCCAACGCTTACAGATTTTCAAAGATGTATTATAGCGTCGTCAGCAGTCGATGGAAATGCGCCTTTCACACTTTTTTGCCCCGGCTATCGACTTTGGGCTGATTCTGGCCAACAATTCAGCTCAACGCATGCCCGCCAGCGTCCCCAACATCTATTCACCGCGCTACGGCTCGCCAAAAATTACCTGGACCGGCCGCGCCGCAGCCACCCTTGTAGCGACCGGCTGTCTGGCGGTATTGTTGATCGCCTCGCAACTCCCACCCGACCCCTCAGGCGAAGGAACCCATACCCTTTTGGGTTTGCAACGCTGTCAATTTCTCGTCAATACCGGCATCCCCTGTCTGAGTTGCGGTATGACGACCAGTTTTGCTTATTTCGCCCACGGCCAGATCGGTCGGGCCTTTTTCACCCAGCCTTTCGGGGCGGTGCTGGCTATTCTCACCTGTCTGGTCTTCTGGGGCGCAGCCTATATCGCTGCCACCGGCCGGGCGGCGCATCGTGTTTTACGATTTGTTCACACCCCGCCCCTGTTGTGGACGCTGGCGATTCTGTCCGCCGCAGCCTGGGCGTGGAAGATTTTTATCCATGTTCAGGGGTGGGAAACGCTCTGATCGGTCAATTCTTCAGACTTGATTGCTCTGGCCGATATCCAACTGATATTTGCGCATCTTCTTATAGAGCGTTGTACGATTGATATCCAACTCATCAGCGGTCGCCTGACGATTCCAACTGTTGCGCACCAGCGCCGCCTCGATGATCCGGCGTTCAGGGATCTCCAGCGCCTGTTGCAGCGGCATCGGGGCCAGCAGTTCATCGCTGGCTGCACTGCCACTCTCGCGGCCGCCGACAACGGCTGAACTTGAACCATAACGCAGAGTCTCCGGCAGATCATCCAGCTCAATCTGACGCGAGCGACTCAACACAACCGCGTGCTCCACCGCGTTTTCCAGCTCACGCACATTGCCCGGCCAGTCGTAGCGTCGCATGGCAGCCATGGCTTCATCGCTGAAACCTGTCACACTCCGGTTCATCTCCTTGACCAACCGTTTGAGAAACATGCCCGCCAGCAACGGAATATCCCCCATGCGCTCGCGCAGCGACGGCAGTTTGATCTGCACGACATTGATCCGGTAATAGAGGTCCTGGCGAAACTTCCCTTCGCTAACCAACTGGCGCAGATCGGCGTTGCTGGCCAGAATCACGCGCACATCAACCGTCTGGGTCTGGGTTGAACCGACCGGTTCAAACGCCCGTTCCTGCAACACGCGCAACAATTTGACCTGCATCGATGGTGGAGCGGAATTAATCTCGTCAAGAAACAGCGTGCCGCCATTGGCTGCCAGAAACCGCCCGGGTTTGTCCGCAATCGCGCCGGTGAACGCCCCTTTGACATGGCCGAACAATTCCGATTCCAGCAGCGCCTCGGGCAATGCCCCGCAACTGATTTCCACAAAGGGCTGACCCCGCCGCGATGAACGATGATGAATGGTGCGGGCAATGAGACTCTTGCCTGTCCCCGATTCACCGTTCATCAGCACCGTCGTGCGCGAATCGGCCACTGCATCCGCCAGCTCAAACACTTTCAGCATCTTGTGATCATGGCCCACAATGCTGTCATTGCCGAAACGCATATCAAGCTGCTGGCGCAGCGTCTGGTTTTCAAACAACAGCGCCTGCTGACGGGCGGCTTTTTCCACCACCACGCGGATTTCTTCATCAACAATCGGTTTGGTCAGATAATCAAACGCCCCGTTTTTGGTCGCTTCAACCGCTCCTTCGATTGATCCATATCCGGTAATCACAATCACCACCGTCTGGGCAAAACGCTGCTTGATCTCGCGCAAGAATTCGATTGGTTTAACCCCCGGCAGGTTGATATCCGTCAGCAGCAGATCAACCGGGCTTGCTTCCATCATCGCCATGACCGTGCGCGGATCGTCGCTGGTGCGCACGTCATAACCCTCGCGACGCAAGAACTGTCCCAACGATTGCAGAACAATCCGGTCTTCGTCCAGAATCAAAAGCCGAGGGGCGGGGGTATTATTTATTTGCAGCATCCGATAATGTCCCAACTGAAAGCCCGATGTATTGCCGACAGGACAAACTGTGGCCTGGCGACAACACGCATGTCTGCTTTTTTCATCGGCATCCCAGCGTGTTGACGCGAATCAACATCGTCTCGACCCCAATTTTGTTCTGTTTTCAACCCGCACAATGATGAATTTGTGCCGATAATGACGTTTATAGAGGCTGCAACATATCGACACCTGATGAAGTGCTGGTTACATTACCCCACTTCTCTGTTTGCTGATTTGATTGATTAACGGAGCCAAATCCATGCGAATCGGTGTGCCCAAGGAAATAAAATCGGACGAATATCGCGTCAGCCTCATGCCCGTCGGCGCTGAGGCATTAATCCATGCTGGCCATGAAGTTGTGATCGAAACACAAGCTGGCGCAGGCAGCGGATTTGCCGATGCCGATTACGCCGCCGTCGGTGCCAAACTGGTTGACACCCATGAACTGGCGATTCGCGACTGCGACCTGATCCTCAAAGTCAAAGAACCAATGCCCGAAGAAATCGGCCTGTTTCGTCCCGGACAGGTCGTCTTCACCTATTTCCATTTTGCCGCTGACAGCACCCTGACCCAGGCGTGTCTGGAAAGTGGCATCACCGCCATCGCGTACGAAACGATCAAGGATAAAAATGGCCACCTGCCGCTGTTGACCCCCATGAGCGAAATCGCCGGACGCATGTCGATTCAGGCGGGCGCCAAATTTCTGGAAAAACCCCACAACGGCCGCGGGATTCTTTTAGGCGGCGTGCCGGGTGTCGCACCGGCGACCGTCGTCATCATCGGTGCCGGCGTCGTCGGAACCAATGCAGCCATCATCGCCGCCGGGTTTGATGCCCGCGTGGTGCTCATGGATACCAACCTCGACCGCCTGCGCTATCTTGATCAGATCATGCCGGCCAATGTTGATACCATTTTCAGCGATCCACATACGCTGCGCGAATATCTGGTTCAGGCTGATCTGGTCGTCGGCGCGGTACTGATTCCCGGTGCCAAAGCGCCGCGGCTGGTGACGCGCGAACATCTCAAGCAGATGAAAGATGGAGCGGTCATCGTCGATGTCGCCATCGATCAGGGTGGCTGCGTCGAAACCAGCCGCCCCACCACCCATCATCAACCCACGTTCGTCGTCGAAGGCGTCATTCATTACTGTGTGACCAACATGCCCGGCGCGGTAGGTCGCACCAGTACCATCGCCCTGTGCAACGCCACCCTCCCCTACGCCCTGAAAATTGCCAATCTCGGTTATGAAAAAGCTGCTGCGGCTGATCCGGGTCTGGGCGAAGGGATCAATCTTGTCGCCGGCCGGGTCACCAACTCCGCCGTCGCCCAGAGTCTGCACATGCAGTATCAGGCGCTGCGCAAATAATCCCCAGCCGTGCTCCAGCAATAACCCTGCTGCATTATCGGACGTGCGCCAAAGGCTGAACGATTTGCCCCCGCCGCCAATCAATTGTACGTCCTGATAGTGCCGCCGTCTGGCTGACTTAATGGCCAGGTGCGCCGGCGCGACCATTCGCCGCGGTTGGAGCAATGAATATCAGCGTAAATCAATTTCCCGATCTGGCGCCGGCGCAGCGCAAGGAAGTCGAATTCGTCATGTCGGCGCTGGATGTCGCCAGCTATCACCCCGAACGGCGCCGGCATCGGCGTCAGCCGTACCGGGTTCGGGCAGTTCTGCACCTGTTCAGCCAGGTTGAAGGAACAGACCCCATCGAAATATTCAGCCGCGATGTTACCCGCCGAAGCATGGGGTTCATCACGCGCACCCGATTATCACTGGGTTATGGCGGCGTGGTGGAGCTGCCCCGGCCCAACGGGGAAATAATCACCATCGCCTGCACCTTGCTGCGCTGCCGACAGATTAACGGGCACTGGTTTGAAGGCGCGGTGCATTTCAACCGTCCCCAGGCTGAATTTAATTTCTATGACTGATGCTTGCCGCCCTCGCTGCTGTCTCCTGCACTGCGCGAGCGGACGGGCGGGCTGGTCTTATCGTTTTCCAATCGTCCGAAAATCATCCGACCAGCGCTGGTTTGCAACATACTGGTCACGACGAAGTTCACTTCTTCGTTGAGATGTCCCCGGCCCTGCTCAACCACAACCATCGTACCGTCTTCCAGATACCCAACACCCTGTCCCGGCCCTTCGCCGGGCTTGAGCAGTGTCACTTTGAGATATTCGCCCGGCAGGACCACCGGTTTGAGTGCCGCCGCCAGATCATTGACATTGATCACTTCCACGCCGCGCAACTGAGCGACCTTGTTCAGATTGAAATCCTGCGTCACCACCCGCGCCCCCAGATGCAACGCCAGCCCCATCAAAAGCTGATCCACTTCCGCTGTCTGACGGGAGTCGGTGGCGGAGGAATCATACTGAATGACATCGATCCGCGGATCATCCTGCAATTTCGCCAGCACATCCAATCCGCGCCGGCCCCGCGCCCGTTTGAGTTTGTCAGAACTATCCGCAATCTGTTGTAATTCACGCAGTACAAAACGGGGCACAATCAATCGATTCTGGAAAACACCGATTCGGGCAATGTCGTAAACCCGCCCATCCACCAGGGCGCTGGTGTCCAGCAAAATGGGTTGAACCCCCTTGGTCTGCTTGGCAAATTCCACGTACGGTATGACAAAACGAAAATCATCCTTGGTCTGAAGGATAAAACTGACGGATAGATAGCACGTTGTCGTACCGATCAGCATGTTGACGAACCGCGCAATGGCATCGCGCTGCACCGCCAGAATATCCATCCCGCGCGCATCGAGTTGCGGAGTGACGAACTGCTCCATCAGCAAATTGACGACAAAACTCAGGGCGTACGCAATTAAAATGCCGACCGCCAGCCCGAAAAACACGCCTGAAATCACCGCCAGTTTTTTTCGCGGTGAAAGAATATCGACGCAGACGATCAACACCCCCACCGCCAGCGCCACCGCCATCGCCATCCAGGTGTACGAATCACCCCACATGTTCGTTTGGGTGGCGTAAAAATACCCCACCGCTGAAATCAGCAGCACGAACAAGGCTCGGACAATGATTAAAATCATGAGCGATATCCCGATGGGGTTACTGGCTTGGCCGTCATTTTAGAAAATTACCAGCCACTTGACCACCACTGAATATTTTTCCTTGTTGTCAATCAGCCATTTGATCTTTCCTGCTGATTCATTGCGGTAATCCTCCGCCGGTCGTTGCCAGCAACCGCGTCGGTGCGTATGATCCCCGTTGATCGCTCGGGGCGTTAGCTCAATTGGGAGAGCGCCGCGTTTGCAACGCGGAGGTTACCGGTTCGATCCCGGTACGCTCCATTTAATCCCCAGCCACCCGAATGGTTCAGCCTTTTTTAACCGGTGGCCCGGCTGCCGGCTTGCCCGGTGCCGTCAAATAATGCAGCAGACCATTATGACGCTCCGCTTCCGCCGGGCTGACATGGCGCAAAACCGCCCACGCCTGCCCGGCATAGGTACACGCTTCATCGGCGCGACCGGCATCGGCCAGTTCACGCAAAGCCTTGATGAACAACTTGTTTAACTCTTTCAGCGGTTCGGTCGGCGTTGCCGGCGTATCGGTCATTCTTCAACTCCCTTAAATAAGCATATTTTGTAAATCCGGCCTCATTATAGGCAACAAAAGAATCGGACGATGATGTTGACGTACTCATCCAGTACGATAGCGTATTGGCTGTCACGAACATGGCGGCTTTCGCAAGTGGTAAAGAAATTGAGTTCGGTTGTCCGTCAAGAAAACGACTTGTCCACCCGCAGCGCCTCGGCCCAAACGGTGCCGTTGTCCAATGGACAATTATTTCGTTGGATGCTCCGGTTTCTCAAACCGGTCAAAGGATACGCCTTCATCGGCTGCCTGCTGGTCATCGGTTTCGTGACCATCGAAGTGCTGCTGGTCAATCAGGTCGGGCGGGCGATTGACGAAATCCAGCTTGTCCGCAACGTCCAAGCCGGCGGTAATCACGGATTCTGGTCATGGTTGATGCACCCGACAACAGATTTATTGCCGTTGCGCAATACCAATCTGGTTCTGATCGGGCTGGTGCTTGGTCTGGGGCTTCTCCGTTATCTGCGTGAAATCAACGGCACTTCGCTGACCATGGAGATGCTCTTTTACCTGCGTCAGGCGGTGTACGACAAGCTGCAGCGTGTCGGCTTCAGCTTTCATGACCGTATCTCATCGGGGCAGTTGATCAATCGGGCGCTGTCTGATCTGGGATATGTCCGCCTCTTTGCGCAAAATGCGCTGCTGACCACTCTGGAAATCTCGCTGACCGTCGGCGGTTATATCATTCTGCTGCTGTTCAAGAGCTGGTGGGTGGCGCTGCTGGCGCTGGCGCCACTGCCCATCTGGACGTTTTATATCCTGCGTTTCAGCCGAAAAATTCAACCGCTCCAGCGCGCCACGATGGAGGCTGAGGATCGCAACGTCAGCATCATCACGGAAAACATCGCCGGCGTGCACGTCGTCAAAGCCTTCGCGACGCAGGATCTGGAGATCCGTAAATACAATCGCAACGCCGATCTGTTTCAGGCCCGGATCCTCAAGCGCATCCGCATGTTTGCCAACTTCACGCCGGTTGTTCAGGGCATTTCCAACGCCTCGCATCTGACGTTGTTTCTGGCCGTGGGCATTCTGGTCATCCGCGGCACACTGCAACCCGGCGATTTTCTCGTATTGGCTGCCGCCATGGGCAGCATCCTGGCCAAACTGCAACAGGTCTCGGCGCTCAACGAACAATACCAGGCGGCCATCGTCTCGGCTCGCCGCCTGCATGAAGTATTACACGCCCCGCCCAGCGTTCCCGAACGGGACGATGCTGTTGATCTGCCCGTCGGTGGCGGCGCTGTGCGGTTTGATCATGTCACGTTCGGCTACGACCCAAATGTGCCTGTGCTCAAGGACATCAGCTTTTCGGTGGCCCCGGGTTCAACGGTCGCGATTGTCGGACCAACCGGCGCGGGCAAAAGCACGCTGGTGGGCCTGATCGCGCGCTTCTACGACCCCCAGCAGGGGAGCATCTCCATCGACAACGTGGATCTGCGCGATCTGAAGCTGGCCAGCCTGCGCACCAGCGTCGCGTACACGTTTCAGGAGATTTATCTGTTCAGCGACACCGTGGCCAACAACATCAGCTATGGTCGCCCGCAGATTAAAGGTGGCGAAGTCGAAGCCGCGGCCCGGCTGGCTCAGGCACATGAATTCATCATGGAGCTGCCGCGTAAATATGACACCATACTGGGCGAACGCGGTGCCTCCCTTTCCGGTGGTCAGCGCCAGCGTCTGGCCATCGCCCGCGCCATTTTGGCCAATCCCCGCATCCTGGTCCTGGATGATGCCACCGCCGCCGTCGATCCTGAAACCGATGACCTGATCCGTCGCGGCATGCGCTTTGTCATGTACGGACGCACTACGTTCACCATCGCCCACCGCATCAGCACGGTGAAAAGCGCCGATCTGGTACTGGTTCTGGAACATGGAAAAATTTCCCAGATGGGCACGCACGATCAGTTGATCCAGCGCCCCGGCCACTACCGCGATATTGCCGTGGCGCAATTGCACGGCGGTCGTGCGGATACAGAATCTCCTTCGCACATGGATCGTATGACCCATGGCGCAATACCCGCCAAACCGGTGCCCGCCCCGGAACTAGCCGGCCAGGGACAGACCGTTCACAGCCCCACTGACGCACCCAACCTGGATCCGCGAGGGCATCATTGATGAAAACCTCGCTCTGGAAACTTCTATTCGGCAAGCTGGAAATGCCCGGCGCTAAATCCTCCGGCTCGGGGGCTGAAGGTGGCGGGGAAGACATACGCTATCGACCGCTGGAATGGCCACTCATTCGTCAATTATTCAGCCAGCTTCGTCCCTACCGCTGGTTCTTTGCTGGTGGATTGGTGACGGGCATCATCGGTGAAGGGCTGAACCTGCTGGGACCGCAGTTCATCCGCACGCTGATCAATTTTGTCACTTCATTTCGTGACCAGGCAGGCTCGGCTGACCCGGATTCATCGTCGATGACCTCCAGCAGCCTGATCCTGCGCATCGCCTCGAGTCTGGCCGGCTGGGCGGGATATACGCACGCGGACACCCGGCAATCGTCAGCCATCGCGATTGTTGTGGCAATCATCGTCATGATGGCAGCAGTCATCACCTGCACGCTCATCGCCCGCCGCTTCACGATTCTGATCATGGCCGGGGCTGGCGAAAATGTGCAGTTCAGCATCCGCAAAAGAATCTTCGCCCAGTTGCAGCGCCTGTCGATGAGCTACTACGACAAGACCCAGCTCGGGCGCATCATCAGCCGATGCACCAGTGATGTGAACAGCCTGCGCGAAGTGAACGTCTGGGCGATTCATAACGTGGTCATCTGGACGCTGCAGTTGAGCATCGCCGTGATCATGCTCTGGTTGACAGACTGGCGCTTGTTTGTTTCGGTCGCCTGGCTGGGCCCGATCATCTATTTCCTCAATGAACGATTCCGCCGCCGCCTGGGGTCGGCGTGGCAGATTACGCGCGAAGGGTTTACGCGCGTCAGCACCAATCTGGCGGAAAACATCACCGGCGCCCGCGAAGTCATCGCTTTCAACCGGCAGGAGCCGAACCTCAGCACCTTCAATTCGCTGCAGGAGATCAACACCGACAACAACCTTGTCGCCGGCAAAATCAACGGTGCCTATAACGTCCTGCTGCTGGCATTCAGTTATGCCGGCAAGGTGATTATCCTTACTTATGGCGCTTACCTGATCGCCACGCGCCCGCCCAGTGCCGCCGGAGCCATCACCATCGGTGCGGTGGTTCAGGCCTTTTTATACTGGGATTTTTTCATGGGGCCGATCGTCGCATTCGGCAATTTCAGCAACGTGCTGATGCAGGCGATGGCGGGCGCCGAACGGGTCTTCGCCCTGCTGGATCTTCAACCACAGGTCAAAGATCTGCCCGACGCCAGTCCCCTGCCCCGCATCGAGGGTCGCGTCACCTTCGATCATGTCACGTTCGGTTACGACCCGCAGCGACCGATCCTGCACGATATTAATTTTGAAGTTCAGCCCGGTCAGACCATGGCACTGGTCGGCCATACCGGATCAGGCAAGAGCAGCATCATCTCCCTGATCTCGCGTTTTTATCAACCGCAACAGGGCCGGATTTTGGTTGACGGCCACGATATCCGCCAGGTACAGGGGGCCACCCTGAACCGCCAGACCGGATTGGTACTGCAGGTTAATTATCTGTTCACCGGCAGCGTGATGGATAACATCCGTTACGGCAAAACCGACGCCAGTCCCGAAGATGTCATCCGCGCCGCTCATGAGCTGGGCACATACGATACGATCATGTCGCTGCAGGATGGTTTTGAAACCGAAGTCGGCGAACGCGGCGCCAACATGAGCCTGGGCCAGCGCCAGTTGATCTGTTTCACGCGCGCTTATCTGGCGGATTCGCGCATTTTCATGCTCGATGAAGCGACCAGCAGCGTTGACACCTCGACCGAACTGATCGTCCAGCGCTCGTTGGAAAAGCTATTGCAGGGGCGTACGACGTTCATCGTGGCCCACCGCCTCAGCACGATCATGCGCGCCGATCAGATTCTGGTGATCGACCACGGACATATCGTGGAGCGCGGCACGCATGAGCAGCTTGTGGCTGCTGGTGGCACCTACGCCGGTTTGTACGAACGATTCGTCAAGCAATCCGCTTGAAATCCCGCCACTTTTCTGACTTGATCGGGCGGGACGCCGTTGATGGGATGGGCTGCGTTTTTACAGCCGCCAGTGGACCTGTACCGATAACAAAACCATGCTCGAGCGCTTTTTACTGTTGATCTGCGCACTACTGCTGGTGGGCTGCACCGCCCCGCAGCCCAAGGCGTCGATCAGCGACCCCGACGCCTCCGTCAAGATTCGCGGTATCCGCGGCAGCGTGCATCAACATGACCAGGCGACACTGGAGCAATTGGTGGCTGATTTGGACAGCGATGACGCCGCCGTGCGTTTTTACAGCATCGAAGCGCTGCAGCGCATCACCGGCCAGACGATGGATTATCGCTATTATGATGACTCATTGGCCCGTCAACCCGCCATTCAGCGCTGGCAGCAATGGCTGAGCCAACAATCGCAGACTGAGACGACCCAACCCGCCGACTAACCATCGGCGTTCATTCAGAGTCTCTCACGATCATTCAAGCAGCCTTTTCAACCGCCGCCGTCACTTTCGCCGCTGCATCGGCCAGATCCGTCGCGGTGATGAGCGTGGGCAACTGACTCTGCGCCGCTGACAAAATCTCACGGGCGCGATCGACATTCGTACCTTCCAGACGCACGACGACCGGCACGGCAAAGCCGACTTCACGCCCAGCCTGAACCAGTGCTTCGGCAATCAGGTCTGTCTTGGCAATGCCGCCGAAAATATTGACCAATATCCCTTTAACCGCCTGATCGGCCAGCAGGATGCGAAAAGCCTCGATTGCGCCTTCCGCCGTTACGCTGCCGCCGACATCCAGAAAATTCGCTGGTTCGCCACCGTGCAGTTTGATGATATCCATCGTCGCCATCGCCAGCCCCGCGCCATTGACCAGACAGCCGATATTTCCATCAAGCTGAATATAATTCAGGTTGGCCTTGTGGGCACGCACATCCAGCGGGCGCTCCTGGGTCTCATCCGCCATCTGGGCAATTTCCTCGTGACGGAACAGGGCATTGTCATCAAAATTGATCTTGGCATCGATCGCCAGCAGCTCCCCCTGTTTCGTAATCACCAACGGGTTGATCTCGACCAATGAGGCATCGGTCTGGCGAAACACCTTCACCAGGCTCATCATCATTCCTGCCGCCTGGCGAACCATCTTGCCTTCAAAGCCAAGCCGGTATGCCAGCTCGGTCGCCTGATATGGCTGCAAACCCAGCAACGGATGCAACGGAACTTTCAACACCTTCTCGGGCGTCTTGCGCGCGACTTCTTCGATCTCCACGCCACCTTCGCTGCTGGCGATCAGCGTGATGGTATTGGCAGCACGATCCACAGTAATGCCAAGGTAAAATTCTTTGGCAATATCAACGCCCGGTGCAACGATCAGCACATTGACCGGCACGCCATCCGGGCCAGTCTGATAGCTGACCATGCGGTTGGACAACATGAACTGCGCTGCTTCGCGGGCTTCATCGGCACTTTTAACCAGCTTGACAAAACCGGCCTTACCGCGGCCGCCGGCGTAAACCTGGGCTTTGACGACGCACATCGGGCAGGCGAATTTGGTGAACGCCTGGCCAGCTTCCTGCGGCGAACGCACCACCTGGGCTGGGGGAACAGCAATGCCTGCCTGCTGAAGAATCTGCCGAGCTTGATATTCGTGAATTTTCATAACGTGACCAGTGTAATCGCATCGGGTCAATGCGACAAAGGGGGACCGGCACCCGTGTTGATAAAATACTGGAATGGCTGTCTTGAAATAACCCCGCGCGCCGGTTCAACGAGTGGTGATCGCAACAATGCTGGGCACAGTACAGCGCCCTATTTCTGCGGGTTCACCCCCGCCGCCGTCAACATCGCCCGCGCCAGCGACATGGGCAAACCGACAATATTGGAAAAACTTCCGCTTTTGCGCGCCACAAACGAATCCTTATCCTGAATTCCGTAACCACCCGCCTTACCCTGCCAGTCTCCCGTGGCAATGTAATCATCAATCTGGCGCTGGGACAAATGACGCATGTTGACGGCTGACATCATGCGCTTGTGTTGCACAAAATCGGCCGCTCGATGATGAACCGCGACGGAAGTAATGACGATATGCGTGGTGCCGGCTAGAAAGGTCAGCATCTGCCGGGCGTGGGCGGCGTCGCGCGGTTTGCCCAGGCACAGATCCCCGAAAGCGACCACGGTATCGGCGGCCAGAACAACTGCATCAGGATGACGCTGGGCAACGCTCAGCACCTTGGCTGCGGCGATTTTGTCCGCCAAATCCGCCGGCAACACCGCAGCGATTGATTCTTCATCAATATCAGAGGGTTCAACTGTAAAAACATACCCCGCCTCCTCCAGCAGGCTGCGCCGGCGGGGGGATTGACTGGCGAGAATTAGTCGCGGCTGGGCCACAACAGCTCAAAACAACCAGAAGCAAAGACTGGCGCACCACGGGATCATGCCCGCACGCCTGCCGCGCAAAACTTCAAGGAATCACCGGTAACGATGGTTGGATCAGCGCACAAACTTGATGGCAATGTCGCCCGTGGCCGGCGGACGCACGGTCGCGGTGTAATGCACATGCACCGCATCCTCCAGCACGCTGACCACACGACCATTGGCGATGGGGTTCTGCTCGGCATCGATAAACGTGATCGTGTCGCCCGCTTTGAAATCAGCCACGGGGATATCGACCACCGACACCAACTGATCCTCGGCCAGTATCGCATTGACATAGCCAACGCGAATGTCCTGATTGACCTCCTGATAGATCTTACGCACCTGGGCGACGCGCGCTGATTCCTCAGCCGGCGTCGGGGCAGCCTCGGTCTGTTTTTTCTGGTTCTGGCAACCGCCGACCAACAGGAAAGCAACCGCCAGTGTCGCAAGCAAACGTGTCATCATGTCAGCTCCTCAATGGTGAATACGACTCATGCTCAGCCACACTTCGCCGGGTGGCGAAGATCGACCAATGCAAAGCATATCAAACAACGTCACATTCTTTCATGCAAGGGGTCAGGCCGCGACAGGTCCGATAAAGTCGCCGCGCTTGTCAATTTTTTCCCGATCATCCTGTCGCCCTGCACCGGTGCCATCGCACGGGTAGCTCGACCACCAGTTTGATCAGCCCGGCATGGCGGGCATGGTAATCGCCGCCAGCCAGTCGCCGGCGCTGCTCAGACTCCAGCCTTCCATCTGACGGGTGGAATAATTGCTCCAGAGCAAGTCTGAACCCGCCCGGTTATCAAACTGGCCTGCTCCGGCAATCGTGTAGGCGGTGTCAATTCGCACCGGCAGGACTTTGACGCCGGTACGCACATTGCCATTGAAGAACCAGAGCTGGTTCTGCCCTGTCAGGGTATTGCGGAAAACCACGTCCGCCCGCCCGTCGTTATTAAAATCCTCAACCGCCTGTATTTTGTAATTAAAATTATAAACCGGCGGCAATGCCTTCATCTGGTTGGCGGGGGCTGTCGTGCCATTGAGAAACCAGACGCTGTTGTTGCCATTACCATAATTACGCCAGACCAGATCCGTCTTGCCATCGCCATTCAGATCACCCACACCTTCCAGCCGCCAATTCTGGCTGACCACTGGCGGCAGGGCACTAAAACTGTCAATCGCATTGTTCTGCATCAGCCAAACCGTATTTTGCCCGCTGGCACGATTGCGCCAGATCAGATCGACCTGGCCATCCGTATTCATGTCGGCAGCACCGACCATCTGCCAGTCCTTATTGGCCAGCGACGACAGCAGGATACTGCTGGTGCGCACACCATTGTTCATCAACCACAAAACATTGGCCCCGGTGTTGTAGTTGCGCCAGACAATGTCAGTCTGCCCATCGCCATTGAAATCCGCCGTTGCACCGACAACCCAGTTGGTGGTGTTGGACAAATCCATCTTCAATGAGATGCGGGTGACATCCAGCGCATCGCGGGTCATGTCCAGGGTATTAAGCGTTGTGCCAGGCTGAACCGGAAGATCATCAAACAATGAACCGGGGTCAGGATCAACGGTGGGATAGGTGTTCAGGCTGTCCATGGTGGCCCGGCTGGATCCAGTCATCACCAACCCAAAAGCGGTAAATCCGCTATTCTGGGCATCCAGATTTCCCGAGTTATCCGCCAGATTGAAAAACCATTCGTTGGTGGCTGAATTAGCCCCGCCACCGGGGGCGCCTTCGGGCAACTTGGCAAAAGCAATCGTGTATTTGACATTGCTGTTGACCGGTTCATTCTGCACTGCGGCATATTTTTCCACCGCATCAACCCCCAGGGGCCCGGTGGCAAAATAACCGCCACCTTGGGCAACAAACCCCGGAATCATCCGATGGATAAAGGTATTGTCATAACGTCCGCTGTCGGCGTACTTGAGAAAATTGGCAACACTCAGCGGGGTATTGGCGTACATCTGCACGTCAATGATGCCGGCATCGGTGTTGAAGCGGACGATTTTTTCACCCGCTGGAGCACGCGCAACCACATCATAATTACCGCCGGGGGCGCCATCACCCGACACGCCTCCAGGCGTAATCATCTCACCATCGAGCTTTTGACCCGCCGTGTTTTGAATCCCATCCGACAGAACCACCCGATAGGCTGTATTGGCAGCGATGCTGGCCTTGGCGGTAATCGTGCGCGACGCGGCGTCGTACGACACCAGCGCCGGAGCATTGACATCATCCGCCGTACCAAACCGGCCATCCGCCCCGGCGGTGTAAATCTTCACGGTCGATGCACTGACCGTCGCAGCATTCAATGACTGGCTGACGACCGCTTCAAACAATCCGCGGTTATCGGCAAAGGCGCTGACAACCTGCGCTGTCAGCAGCGTACGCGATTCAAGTTGTTCGACGGATGAAAACTGCTTATCACAACCAGACGACAGACGAGTTGAAAATTGCTGCACGAGATGAATCCTGTCGATAAAGGTTCAACCCGCCGGCGATCCCGAATAGCCGAGAAAACTCACCTCCGGCTGAGTCAAACAGAAGTCATAAACCAGCATCCATCCCGATGCAAGTCATTGACCATTGCTGCGCCAACGCGATTCAGGCACAACCGTTGCCTCACACATGGCCATTGCGCGTAGCAGCACTCGGATTCACGCCTGTCAGCCCCAGGGCAGATCAGACCTCATCACCTTAAACGCGACCATAGATATAGTCGTTAAGAAAGTGAATGGTCTGCTCCTGAGCCGTTGCATAAAGCGCATTGAGATCGCCAATGCTGATCATCCCCAGGAGCGCCCCGTCGATATCGCAGATGGGAAGATGGCGGATGCGGCGCGTTTTCATGATGCTGGCTGCCTCTTCCAGATCGGTATCGGCATCAGCACAGATGACCTGGCAAGTCATCACTTCAGCCACGCACAGCGCCGTCGGATCAAGCTCCTGAACAACCACGCGGCGCAGCACATCACGCTCGGTGAAAATACCCACCACCTGGTTATCCTGCATGACCACCAGCGCGCCGACCTTGTGCTGAGTCATCTTCCGCGTCGCCTCCAGAACGGTGGCTTCGGGACGAATCGTGTGAATGGCACTGGCCTTGGCGGAGAGAATATCCTGCATGTTCGGCATGAGAAACTCCTTTTTTGCAAGACGCCAGCTCGAATGAGCTACGGGACATATGACACAACGACAGACTTGTTCTGACAATATATACCCGCGACCTACGAATAAGCAACAATGTGAAATTATTCTCAAAGATGAGTTTTCTTCCGCCGCGATTGACGCTCTTGGCAAGACTCGCTCGGGATGGTGGATCGGGATGAAAATCCGTCGCGCAAACCACGTTTGCAGCGGATTTTCACGCCTGGCGGCGATCAACCACAAAGATGGGGTTGGGCGGGGTTGCAAAGGCAATGCGGATATTTTTTTCCGCTGCCCACTGAAGTGCGCCCCAGAGAATCAAGGTTGTTGAGCACATTTCACCCAACTCCTCGATCACCACGCAAATATTCACCCCGATGGTATTGTCCCCGAAAAAGTTGGCCAGCAACTCAACTCCCACAGCACTGGCCAGCAGCAGGGCAATACCCGACCCCATTTTGACCATCGCGCTGCGATGCGATTTCAGTTGCGGCCAGATTGCCACCACTGCCATCACCAGCACCACCAGAAAAAGCGGCACGCAAATCGCCACCCAGGTACCCGTCCGCAGACCGGTCATACCCCATGCTTCCCACACCTTGCCGACACGCTCATGCAGTGACGCTGTTTCATCCAGCGAGAGAAAAAAGAAAATGGCTGCTGGAAAGCAGATCCCCCACGTTCGCCAGTTGCGCCGCTCCATCAGGCAAAACGCCATGGCACTAAAAACCAGCCCCACCAGAAACCACTGGATTGATGACCACCAGGTGGGGACATTGGCTTCGTCACTGAGACGAAAGACCGACATCGGAGAAAACCCGAACCAGCGCGTCATCGCAAATGTTACAACATTGGCAACGACCAGCAGGCCATGGATACCAAGAAATACCCACACCCACCCGGGCAACAGACGTGACATAAACTTAAAATTCGTGCTCATACGTTCTTAATGTCGGCTCTGGCTGGCCGCTTTTTCGTTGGATAACGCTCCAAACCCATATCGCCAGTCACTCCGATCATCACCAAAGAAAATAGCCTAGCCCACGATCTGACGGGTCGATGTCAAAAAATCCGACATTTGATGTTTTTTTAATTCTATTTCGCACTCTCAGGGCTGTTCTATCCATCAAATCGGCATAATCGTCAGAAATTGGCGTGTTACGCGGCGTTGGTGGTACTGAGCGCCGGCACAACCGCCTGACCCACACCCGCGCTGACGAGCCGGGCAGCAAAGGCGTCAGCCTGGTCTGCTTCGCCGTGAACCACAAACGCCGTGGTCTGCGGTTTGAGTGTCGGAGCCAGAAAGCGCAACAGCTCCACATAATCCGCGTGGGCACTCAGCCCGTGCAAGGTTCTGACTTCGATCTTGCGATCGTACCAGCGGTCATAAACCCTCAGGCGCGGCACGGCCTGTTGCAACCGCCGACCAAGCGTCTGCGGCGGAACCCAGCCAACAAAAAGCACCATATCGCGCTCGTTTTCCAGACTGCGTTTGAGATGATGCAGCACCCGGCCAAATTCACAGCTCGGGCTGGACGCCACGATCACACACGGTTGATTGACGCGATTGATCTGCTTGCTCTGCTCGCTGCTCACTGCAAACGTGATATTGGCTTGATTGAACAGACCATCACGGCCAATCATCTGATGAGTCTGCGTGTCGTAATTCTCACGGTACTGGTCATAAACTTCGCTCACCTGCACGCCCATCGGGCTGTCCACGAAAATCGGCAACTCAGGAATCAACTTTTCGTTGATGAATTTCTGCAGGTACCAGAGCATGGTCTGGGTTCGCCCCACGGCAAAACTGGGGATGATCAACCGCCCGCCACGGGCGATAACGGTTTTAATCGCATCGAGAAATTGCGGTTCGATCTGGCTGACCGGTTCGTGGGCACGGTCGCCGTAGGTGCTTTCGGTGATAATATGATCGAAATTCTGACTCAGCGGCACGGGATCATGCAGGATCGGCATGCCATAACGACCCACATCGGCCGTAAAAAGAAGCGACCGCGGACGGTCCTTCTCCACCCAGTTCAGCGCAATGTAGGCTGAACCAAGGATGTGCCCCGCATCATGAAACGAAAAACTCACCCCATTCCCCAGATCTGTCTTAATCCCGTAATTGACCGGTCGGAACGCCTTGTAAACCGCTGGTAGGTCGGCACTTTGGTATAAAGGCTCAACCGGCGCCACACCCGGTGCCCGACCACGGCGATTCAGATACGCAGCATCTTCCTCCTGAATCTGGGCTGCATCCTGCAAAACCACCCGCGTTACCGCTGCTGTGGCTGGCGTGAGATAAATAGGCCCGCGATAGCCCATGCGCGTCAGGATCGGCAGACGACCGCAATGATCCAGATGTCCGTGCGATAAAATGACGGCATCGGCGGAGATCAGCTCATCGGCAACTTGTTCATTCAGCAGGCGCGATTCCTCACGCCGACCCTGATACAGACCGAAATCCAGCACGATCCGCCGACCATTCAGCTCCAGCACATGACATGAACCGGTGACAGTCCGGTTGGCTCCGGAAAATTGAATACGCATACATAGCCAACTATCGGCAATCTCCGCTGGCGCAACGACCGTAAATTGGCCGGTTAAATGGATCAGTTGGCCAAAACAACTCAAAAATCGATTTTGTCGGCAGGAAAATTACCTCAGCCCACTTGCTCCAGCGCCGCGATTGAATAACATCAATCCCTTCAAACTCCCTAGATGAATGACGGAAAAGAGCAAACCCATGAAAATCCTCGTTGCTGACAAATTGGCTGAAAAAGGTCTGGAATATCTGAAAAGTTCCGGCGTTTCCTACGATGTCCAGATCGGGCTGAAGGAAGATGAACTGGCCGCCGTCGTGCCCCAGTATGACGCCCTGATTGTGCGCTCCGGTGCCAAGGTCACCGCCAAGGTGCTGGCCAATCCGGGAAAGTTGCGCGCCATCGCCCGGGCCGGTGTCGGGGTGGACAACATCGACTTGGATGTCGCCACCGCCAAGGGAATCCTGGTGCTCAACACCGCTGCGGCGTCAACACTTTCCACCGCAGAGCACGCCCTGGCACTGATGTTCGCGCTGGCACGCCATATTCCGCAGGCCCACAATGCCCTGACGCATGGCCAGCTGGAATGGAAAAAACGCAGCGTTTATCAGGGCACTCAACTGGCAGGCAAGACGCTGGGTGTGGTCGGTATGGGACGTATCGGTCAGACCGTCGCCAGCCGCGCCGTGGCGATGGAAATGACTGTCCTGGGCTTTGACCCATACTTCAGCGGAGAAACCGCTCTGGACGGCAAAGTAAAAATGGTGCGCGATTTCGACGAATTTTTGAAGCAATTGGATGTGATTACGTTCCACGTCCCCGGCGGCGAAGGAACCCACCACCTGATCAACCGTCAGCGATTGAACGAGGTCTGCAAGCCCAACTTGCTGATTATCAACGATGCCCGGGGCGAAGTTGTCGATGAAATCGCCGTGGCCGAGGCGCTCAAGGCCAAGCGAATTGCCGGGGCTGCCCTGGATGTTTATCAAACCGAACCTCCCGCCAAGGATCACCCGCTGCTGGGGCTGGATAATGTCGTGCTGACACCGCACTTAGGCGCCAGCACCGACGAAGCACAGACCGCGGTCAGCGTCGAAGCCTGCAAGGCGATTGTCGCCTACCTGCAAACGGGGGAGATCCGCGGCGCAGTCAACGCTGGCGGTATTAAACTCGATCTGCCTCCGGATGAAGCGCCGTTTGCCGATCTGGCCAGCCGCATCGGCACGCTGCTGACCAGCCTCATGGACAGCGGTGTCAAATCCATCACGCTCCGCGCCTCAGGCACGCGCGCACCCAAACTCATGAATACGTTGCTGCGGCTGGCGACCGTCCAGATACTTCAGCCCCACCTGGAAACGCCGGTCAATGTCATCAACGTGGAACACGCCGCCCACGCCCGCGGCATTGAGCTGGTGAAAATTCACGAACCCAATCCTCCGCAGGGTATGACCGGCGATATCGTCGGCATTCGTGCCCACAGTGTCACGGGTGAAACACATCGGATCCAGGGAACAGTCTACGCTGACGGTCTGCCACGAATTTTGCGCATCAACAACTATTCGATGGACATGGTCCCCGAAGGACACATGGTGGCGATTCAGAACAAGGATATGCCCGGAACCATCGGTACGGTCGGAACAATCTTCGGCGATGCCGGTGTCAATATCGCCGATATGGTCATCAGCCGCGATAAGCTGCCTGATGGTACAGCCACCGCCCTCATGCTGATCAAAACCGACAGCGACCCCACGGCTGAGCTGCTCAAGAATCTGCGATCCAAACCCAATATTCTCAAGGTTAAAAGCGTCAACCTGCCCAGCCGGTCAAACTGAAGCAGCGCCCACGAACAAGGCTCGCGGTGCATCAATTATAAAATTGATACACCTACGCTGATGCTGGTGCCGCGCGCCACGCTGGCCAGTGTCGCGCAATCAACAAACGCCGCGCAGGTTCTCCTTGGAATCAGCGACCCAGGCGCGGCCATCACTCTGTTGCTGGGGGGGCAGGCCACACAGCTCTTCGCCACAGGCACGCGGCGGAAGACCAACCGGAACCGGTTCGGTCGGGCATTCCTGCGGACGAACCGGCAGGCCATAACCTTCCCGCAGCGTTCGTCGATGCGACAAAATCGCCTGCATTTCAGACTTGGTTCCCCGTACCGGTGGTTTATTTTTCACCGCGTCTTTCAACATCGCCCAGGCCACTTCCGAAGCAATCACGCTGTCGCGCACCGTGGGGAAACCCAGATTCTTACCGGCTAGAATTGAACGTCCGAAGACATCCACCATCACATCCAGTTTCTTGTCGTTAAACAGACCTGTCTTGCGCAGCGTATGGTTGACGCCATGACACTCGACGGTGGCATTCTTGAAATCGTGGTGCATCCGGGCAATGCCGCGCGTGCCGATGCAGTCCACGTAACAATTATGCGTCTTCTCCCGCGCCAGATGGCCGTAGACAAACCCCTGCGTAATGTCGAAAACAATGCCGTTTTCAAACGTGCCATGCGCCTGCACCCACCACGGATCCTTGTAATTCCACATCCGCAAACCCTGGGCATGATACGTTTTATACTCGCTCTTGGCGTACCAGCGGGCAACATCAACGTAGTGCATGCCGCAATCATGAAATGGCGGGCCTTCCGGTTCGTGTCCTTCGGTGGGCATATGTCCCGGTGTCATGTGACAAACGCGGATAATCGCCAGATCGCCAATCTCACCTTCAGCGATAAACGCCTGTATTTCCTTATGGTACCAGGCATTGCGATTGAACAGATTCACCGCGACAAATCGGTCGCTCGCCTCGATCGCCTTGCACAGCTCCCATTCTGTTTTGCTGTCAGCGGCGATCGGTTTTTCCGCGATAATATGTTTTTTCGCCGCCAGCGCCTGGCGAATCTGCTGCGGCCGCGCATCAGCCAGCGTATAGAGACCGACTGCCGAGATCGTCGGATCCTTGAAAATGTCCTGCGGGTCCGCCGTGATGCGCGCCGTAGGCACGGTGCGCGACGCCAGTTCACGAGCACCGGGCTGGGCATCGCATATCGTTGCAATCTCCCAGTACGGGCTTTGCTGCAACACCGAAACAAAACCGCGCCCCATCCGTCCAAAACCAATGACCCCGATACGAATACGACTGGCCATAGTTGACTGGCTCACTTTCTGTTTTCAGCCTGAAACTTCCTGCGTTACAATACTAACATTTCAGGCCAAAAATCGAAAATTCAACAAAATCCACGCCTCAATCATTGCATGAAATCGGCAAGAGGCAAGTTTTTATTGCACGACCAGCTACAAATATCTGCATTACAACAACTTAGAGCTTATTTCGTCCAGCCACGCTCCGGCAAATATCCTCGTTGTTACCCGGCAATCACAATGGCGCGCCACCGACAAGCAAAACCGTTGTCTCGGCTAGCCCTGATCTTTCGTCGGATGATACAGCGCAATTCCATCCGCCGTCACCAGTAATAATTGATCGGTTATCTGGTGCGGCATGGCACGATAATCTGCGCCAATCTGATAACGGGTACGGCGAATCAAATCCGGTTCATTTCTAAAACAAACCATGATGTCACGATTGGGAATACCAGCTACAAACGGCGAGCCCAGACGCCCTTTAAGACGCTCATGCAATGATGGCAGAAGAATCCGGCTGGCGTCGTAACCATCCATCGTCTGGAACAAAACCAGCGAGACGCTGCCATCATCATCCTGTACGCCATGCACTTCGATACCCTGGCTGCGATTGATCAGGTTTTTCATCGCCGCCTGGTGCAATACGTCGAGGCTGACTCCCCAACCGGAAAACTGCTGATGCGACACATACGCGATGGTTCGATCATGATCCACGGCATAACTGATCTGCAGATTTTCCATCCACGGCTGGCTGATCACGCTGGCGGTGGTAATTTCCTGATTTTCCGTATTGATCACCAGCGGCAGAATCCGATCACGCAACTGCTCAAACGATCCACCCCGATCCGGCGTCCCTTCGTCCGCCCGCAACAACTCGGTCATCCAGCGTTCCACCCGACGCTGAATCTCGTCGGGATGCAACCGACTGACACGATACAGGTTCTCCAGCGAAATCACCTGATGATTCACCTGCAATGAAAACGAGGCACCCGCAGCCCTGGCCACTTTCACCAGCGGAAACCGCTTGTGAATAATCACCAGCACCCGATCCACAAATTGTTGTCGTGACAACGAAGTCATAAAGATCGCAATCGTCTACTGTAACATTCCTTTTTCGTCATACCATAATTTTCGTAAATGCCCGCCCTAAATCGGACAAATCGGCTGACAGTTAATTATCATTTTTTTGTGTTTTCAAGTCGCCCGCTACATCTCCTCCATACGCCTGACGCCCATGCGTCAAACCTTGCTTGGTCAGCATTATCCTCGCGCTTGGCAGACTTTCAGGTTTAACTCGCTGCAATCAATTTTATTCCGCAGATTCGTTCTTCTTCGACCGATACGCTTGCGTGCTCTTGTCAGCTTGGTAAAGTCCAGACACAACCGCCTCAGCTGACCGCGCCGATCGCCTTCGGATTATAGGATCGGCATAATCTGATTTTGCCCATTTTGAAAAATCGGCGGACAGGCCCTGATCCAATTTCGAAATAGATGTCTCAATCCAGCCCGCCCAACAGCTCACCCGTCACATCTCCCATGGCTACGCGCCGGGCACTGACCGTCATCTTTCTCATCGTTTTTGTCGATCTGATGGGCTTTGGCATTGTCATCCCGTTGATTCAGTTTTATGTCCCTGATTACGAAAATCATCCGCTGACCGTCACGCTTTTATTTTCCACGTTCTCCATCTGTCAGTTTATCGGCGCACCCCTGCTGGGTGCCTTGAGTGATCGGATCGGCCGCCGGCCGGTGCTGGTCTTTTCGCAACTGGGCAGTTCGCTCGGTTACATCGTTCTGGCGCTCTCCACACGTTTATCCCTGCACCCAGCCCTGGCGCTGACACTGGTCTACCTCTCGCGCGTCATTGACGGAACCAGCGGCGGCAACATCTCCACCGCTCAGGCGTGCATCAGCGATGTCACCACACCAGCCAATCGGGCCAAGGGCATGGGCATAATCGGCATGGCCCTGGGGCTCGGTTTTGCCGCCGGGCCATGGCTGGGTGGCGAAGTCGGCCGGTTTGATGTCAGTTATCCCGCTTTTGTCGCTGCTGCAACGAGTCTGATCGCCGCTCTTTTGACCTACTTCTGGTTGCCTGAATCACGCCAGCATCACAAAGTATCGACCACCGCCAACATTTTTCATCCGAAAACATTCACCACCATTTTTCGTCTGCCCATCGCCTCGCAGCTCATTCTGATTACGGCTGTTTCCATGGCTGCCTTTGTCATGCTGGAAACAACCGTGGGCATGTATCTCAACAGCCTTTTTGGTTTTGGTGAACGACAGATCGGATATTATTTCGGCATTACCGGGCTGACCATCGTTGCCGTGCAGGGTGGGCTGGTTGGCACATTGACGCGCTGGCTGGGCGAGTGGCCGCTGGCCGTCGCCGGGCCGGTGATTGTAATGCTGGCGATGCTGGCCTTCGTCGCCACCGGGCTTTACCTCCCGTGGGCGTGGCTGGCGATTGTCGCCGGTATCGTTAATTCCGCCGGTCGCAGCCTCCAGCAACCAACCGTCTCATCACTGATCTCCCAACACACGCCCCCCGATCAACAGGGCGTGGCTTTTGGTCTGTATCATGCCCTGGCCAGCCTGGCACGGGTGATTGGCCCGCTGATTGCTGGGTTGGCTTTCCCCTATCTCAATCACACCGCGCAATATGTCGTCGCCGCCATCATGCTGACCTTGACGGCGGCTTGGACCGCCCGCCTCGTCCGCCGCGCTGGAGCGACCCGCAGGCATCTTCCCCTCGTAACAGGTCCAATCGACACCTCCAGTTAAAAATCACATCTCCGCCACCTTCTGCCCGGCTCGTGCGTCTGGGTATGCTCCCAATCGCACCATTGATTTTTCGGTATCTGGCTTTCTTTCTGGTCGATACTGTCGATATACTCCCACACTGTGGTGGCAAGGATGCTGCCTTGGGAAAACTCGGGAACGATGGCATGGATACCAAACTTGCTTCAGGCGAACCACGCGCCCTGATCTCACGCAATCATCTGCTTCACAACGCCCGTTTGATTCGTCAGACGATCGGACCTGATGTCAAATTCTGCGCTGTTATCAAAGCCAATGCCTACGGCCACGGGGCTGATATCGTCTGCGATACCCTGTTGAACTTTTCCGCTGATGATATCGAACCGCCGCTGGTCGATGCCTTCGCCGTCGCCTGTCTCGATGAAGCGATAGACCTCCCGCCATCAACCGTGCCGATCTATATCTTTCGACCTGTCGAAAATGCTTACGTCGGTCAGCAGCGTGAGAAACTGGAAACTGCCATTCGCCGCGGCTGGATTTTAACCGTCTGCAGCATCACTGCTGCTCAGGATGTCGCCCGACTGGCACTGGCGGTCGGCAGGCAGGCGCATATCCAGGTGATGATCGACACCGGCATGAGTCGCAGCGGCGTATCACCGCAGCATTTTTCCGAACTGATGCTGCGTATTGGCGACATGCCCTCGCTTCGTCTGATCGCTGTCTGTTCTCATTTTTCCTGCAGTGAAGAGGCGGATAACCCCGCCACTCAGCAGCAATTTGATCTATATCACCATACGCTTGAACAGTTGTCGGCGCAGCGCCCACTCCTGCCCGGCTCGCTCATCGTGCCGCGCTCGAGTGCTGCGCCCATTCGCCGCAAACCCGCAGTTGGCGGGCATTCCAGCTCGCCCGGGTTCATCCGCCACATCGCCAACAGCGGCGCTGTTTTCCTGCATCGGCATACCCATCTTGATATGGTGCGCCCGGGCATTTCGCTCTATGGAATTGATCCAGCCTGTCATCCCTGCCTCGACCGACAACTCAAACCCGTATTGCGCTGGGTCGCCCCGCTGGTGATGATTCACGATATCGCCGCGAATACGCCGGTTGGTTACGGTCAGACTTGGCGCAGCCCCCGATCGACGCGCATCGGTCTGGTTCCGGTTGGCTATGCTGATGGTTATCTGCGCGCTCTTTCGAGTGTCGGGATAACCCTGGTCAATGGCCTGCCCTGTCCGGTTGTCGGCCGGGTCAGTATGGATCTGATCACCATCGATCTTGGTCCCGCCGGCGATCAAGCCATTGGCGATGAAGTGACGCTGCTCGACGCTGACCCGCTAAGCCCCGCCAGCGCCTACGCCCTGGCCCAACTCAGCCAGACCATTCCCTACGAACTGTTCTGTCGGATTGGCTCGCGCATCCCCCGTATCGCTGTCGATCCTGTTGATGTTCCCATCCAAACCCAAAGTCAGTCAGACGCTGCCTGAATCATACTGTCTTCCGGTAAATTTCATCCCCATCCGTTATAGTGGGCAGGTCTGGAACCATGCCCATGCTGATCCTGGGAATTGAATCAACCTGTGATGAAACCGCCGCTGCCGTGGTCGCCGACGGAGTGCGCGTTCTCAGCAGCACGATCACTTCACAGGTGCAACTGCACGAAAAATTCCGTGGCGTCGTTCCCGAAATCGCCAGCCGCGCCCATATCGAAAATATCCTGCCGGTCATCAATCAGGCACTGGAGTCCGCCCATTGCCGGCTTCAGGAAATCGACGCTTTCGCCATCGCGCACCGCCCGGGGTTGATCGGTTCGCTGCTCGTGGGTGTCACCGCAGCCAAAACGCTTGCCTGGACCTGCGCCAAACCACTGATCGCTGTCGATCATGTCCATGCCCATCTCTACAGTGTGAACCTGCAACCCGCCGATGACCAACAAACCAGCTTGGTTGAACCAGCATCCCCGCCAGCACTGCCCGCCGTCGGGTTGGTTGTTTCCGGCGGCCATACCGCCCTGTACCACTTGAAAAGCTGGACCGATGTTACGCTCATTGGTTCGACCATCGACGATGCCGTCGGTGAAGCCTATGACAAAGTCGCTGCCATTCTGGGTCTGTCTTACCCCGGCGGCCCCATCATCGACCAGTTGGCGCAGCAAGGCGACCCCAACGCCATTCGTTTCCCCCGCAGCCTGCTGGGGCGAAATTCACTCGATTTTTCATTCAGCGGCCTGAAAACATCCGTGCTGTATCACGTGCGCGGACACAAGGGCCGGCAGCGCGATGCTTCGAGCTTGTCGCAACAGGAAATTAACAACGTGGCGGCCAGCTTTCAGTCAGCCTGCATCGATGTGATCATCAAAAAATTATTGCGCGCCCGCAAACAGGTCGGCGCACGCAGCATCGTGATCGGTGGCGGGGTCAGTGCCAATCGCGGTCTGCGCTCGGCGCTGGCTGGCTTGGATATCCCCGTCCATCTTCCTGCGCCCGCGTATTGCACGGACAACGCCGCCATGACGGCCGGCCTGGGTTATCTGCTGCACAACCTCGGTCAGCACGCCGCGCTCGATCTGGATGCCATTCCCTTCAGCCAGTTCGCTGCACCTTAAAAATCCAAGCCGCCACGCAATTGTGATTGGCGCTTTTTCTGTTTGGCCTGCTCTTTGGCTGACAGCGGGGCTTTGGTTGGTTGATCCTTCGCCACCTCCGCCGCTGCCGCTCGGGCACGCCGGATGGACAAACTGATCCGCCGCGCCTGACGATCAACCTCCAGCACGCGCACATCGACCGCATCGCCAACCTTGACAACCTCCCCCACATTTTTAACGCGATGGTCCGCCAATTCGCTGATATGAACCAGCCCCTCCAGACCCGGTTCCAACTCCACAAACGCGCCAAAATCGACCACCCGGCTGACCGTGCCTTTGCTGATCATGTCCACCGCATAACGCTCGCTCACCGTTGCCCACGGATCAGGCCCTGCCTGCTTGAGGCTGAAGCTGATCTTTCGTTCTGCCGGATCGATCTTCAGCACCACCAGCTTGACCGTATCACCTTCCTTGACCACATCCTGGGCATGGGCAATCCGCTGCCAGCTCATCTCGCTGATCGGCAGCAACCCTTCAATGCCTTCCTCAACTTCGATAAACGCCCCGAAATTTTCCACCCGTGTAACCCGGCCCGTGACCTGCGATCCCACGGCATATTTCGTCTCAACACTTTCCCACGGATCAACCCCCAGCGCTTGTTTCAACGACAGGCTGATTTTACGGGTCTCAGGGTCGATCTTGACAACCTTCACATCCACCACGTCGCCCGTTTTAACAAAGTCGCCCGCACTATGGCGGCCACGCTTGAAACTCATCTCCGACACATGCAGCAGACCATCGACCCCGCCCAGATCGACAAAGGCGCCGAAATCCATCACATTGCGCACCGTACCACGCCGAACCTGTCCCTCCTCCAGCTCCTCCATCGTCTTGCTGCGCAGTTGTTCGCGCTCGCGTTCCAGCACATTGCGCCGCGACAGAACCAGATTCTTTTTCTGCCGATCAAACGTTGTCACCTCCGCCGTGATGCGCGTACCGACATACGAGCTGAAATCAGGTACATGCCACAGTTCCACCTGACCGGCGGGCATGAAGGCGCGCATCCCTTTGACTTCCAGCTCCAGCCCCCCCTTGTTCACACCCGTCACCAGAGCCTCGACGACCTGACCCGTTTCCAGCGTTTCCCAATTGACACTCTGCTGCACCGCCCCTTTTTTATGAACGATCAGCATTCCCTCCGCCGCATCGTAGCGCTCGACATCAACTTCCAGTTCCTGCCCGATACGGACTCCATCAGGGAAATCCCCCAGCGGCGCAACGCCCAGCGCCTTGCCGCCAAAATCGATATAAACCTCTTCATTGCCGATCCGCACCACCTTGCCGCTCCGCGTCCCGCGCTCGCCGGTTTTGGCAGGTTCAGCCTTAGCCACCGGCCGATCATACAACTGATCCAGCGACAACTCCCCCAGCGCCCGATCGACCTCAGCATCCAGGTTCGGGTCAGCATCAGCACGAAATTTCTCTTTTAGCGGGTCTTTTTCACTCTCGGACATTGCAACTCCAGTTTTAACCATGCAAGGCAGATATGATAACCGCTTGAGTGCATCCGCAACAGCGAGAACCGTTCAACATTAATCCCTTTTCAATTCGCAAAAACAAAAGACCGGCTAACGGTTGAACTGACTGCAAAGCGGGCCAGATCGGACGGATCAAGATCATCCCAAACCAATGCCAGCAGGATGCTCTTTCCCGCCTCACCAAGTTGTCAAAAAGGGAATGTCGAAATTGGAATCGGGGTGACAGGATTCGAACCTGCGACTTCGTGCTCCCAAAGCACGCGCTCTACCAAGCTGAGCTACACCCCGGAATTTAGACGCATCATAACAACTTGCCGCCCTGATGCGAGCAGTCGCGTCACGGCGCGCAATCAGCCATCGCCACCTTGTTGATCCTGCCAGCAAAGCCCGCAGCCGGGTAATCCGGTGAACCAATCAGCCATGCTGCAGCAGCAAATCCTGCACAAACTGTACAACCTGCGCCACCGGTACCAGCTGCGCTTCGGCTTGCGTGCGCTTTTTGATCTCGACCTGACCCTCTTTCAACCCGCGCTCACCCAGTGTGATGCGCACGGGGAAACCGATCAGATCCGCATCGGCAAATTTGAAGCCGGGCCGGGCATCGCGGTCATCCAGAATGCAGTCAATCTCCACGGCATTGAGCTGATCGTGTAACTGATCGGCCACTTCCCTGGCCTGGCCTTCATACTTGATCGGCGTAATGACAACCTGATACGGCGCAATGGCTGACGGCCAGATAATTCCCTTGTCGTCGTGTCCGGTCTCGACGGCTGCCAGTAGAATCCGGCCGACGCCAATGCCATAGGTTCCCATGATGATGGGCTGCTCCCTGCCGGTTTCATCGGTGAACATGGCTCCCAGCGGCACGGTATATTTGGTCCCCAGCTTGAACACATGGCCGATCTCAATCCCGCGGCTGCTCTGCAGAACACCGCCATCGTTCTTCGGCGATGGATCACCGCTCTGGGCGTTGCGAATATCCGCCACCGCAAACTTTTCCGCATCATTCAGCACCGCCCCCAGCTCCCGCTGCCAGTTGAAGTGCTTGATATGATAATCAATTTCATCCGCGCCCGTCGCCCAGAAACCACCCTGGGCTGCATCAGGATCAACCAGAATAACCGTATGATTTCGACCGATCGCTCCGCGCGGCGAGACAAACCCGATCGGCCAGAGGGATCGCACCTCCGGCGTGTCAACCAGCGCCAGCGATTCAACCCCGAATTTTTCGCGCGCCGCCTTTTTTATCTTGGCCTCGTTAATATCGTGATCGCCGCGCACCACGCCCATCACCCAGCGGGTGGGATTGCCCTGCGCCTGAAAAACAAGCGTTTTAAGCATGTTTTTCGATTTGACCTTCATGAATTTGCCCACCTCGTCAATGCTGGGCAGATCAGGCGTATGCGCTTTTTCCAGCTCGCCGGTGGGCGCGCCGCCCAGGTCGTGGCTGCGGTGGCCGGTCTCGGCCTTTTCAACATTGGCAGCGTAGTTGTTCTTGTCGCTGAACAGCAGAACATCTTCGCCGGCGTCGCAAGGTGTCATAAACTCATGACTGGCTGAACCGCCGATCGGCCCGGCCTCGGCTTCAACCACGACATACGGCACACCGCAACGCTGGAAAATCCGCTCATAGGCTGCATAAAGACTCTCGTACGCTTCATCGAGCTGAGCCAGATTGCTGTGAAAGCTGTACGCATCTTTCATGAGAAATTCGCGCACGCGCAACAAACCAAAACGCGGACGATATTCATCACGAAACTTCGTGCCGATCTGATAAAGAATCAGCGGCAGTTGCTTGTAGCTGCTGATCGTGCCCGCCACCAGCTCAGTGACCACTTCCTCCGCCGTCGGCGCAATGGTGGTCAACCGGCCATGACGATCCTTGAACTTGAACAGATTCTCCCCGTACGCCACATCGCGGCCGGTCTTTTGCCACAATTCCAGCGGCTGGAGAATGGGCAATTGCACCTCGGCACAACCGGCACGATCCATCTCCTGACGAACAATTTGCGCCGCCTTGTTCAACGCGCGCAAACCCAGCGGCAGAAAATCATACGCCCCCGCCGTCACCTGGCGAATCAACCCCGCCCGCAGCATGAGTTGGTGGCTGATGATCTGGGCATCAGTGGGAATTTCTTTTTGCGTGGGGATGAGCGATTGCGACCATTTCATAATTTGTCCAAACCTTCGTCTTCAGATAACCAGCCTGTTCATTAAGCAGGGCAAAGATATTCCGCCGGTCATCAAGATGCAAAATGTCAGAATATAATTGATTGATCAGAAATCCGCGTCTCGCCGGAATACAATAGTCTGGATCGACAAATAACTTTTACGGCTCACAGTTTGTTTCAAATCGTGTATTGTGAATTTTGCCTCGAACCGTTCAACCTTTTTCCCGCAGCCAAAGGAGCCTGCCATGACACCGAAAAACAACGCCGACAAACCGAATAAAACATCCCCATCGCCCGATTCGGGCAAAAAACTGGACAAAAAAAGCTGCTCGACATTTGGTGGCCCTTGTGAAGACCTTTGGGAAAAGCAGGATGCCCAGGACGTTATTGACGAAGCGTCGATGGAATCATTCCCCGCCAGCGACCCGCCGGGATATTTTGGCCACAATGATGATCAGCCGGTCGATTGACTGACGCCATCACTTGGGCAGCGCTGCCTAACCACGGTACGCCGGAGGCGGCGCTGTTGTGACCCGACCAACGCCAATCACTTTCCGTTTGCTTCAAGTCGTCTCAGCTTGATGCCCCAGCCGGTACGTTAACTTCGTAACCTGCTGTCAGCACATCGAGCTTGCCTGTTTCAGGGTTGATCAACAAACCATGTACGCTGACATCATGCGGCAGCAACGGATGATTGCGAATCATCGCAACACTCTGCTGCACACCATCAGTGACATGTTCAAACCCCCGCAGCCAGCCGGGCAGATCGATCCCTGCATGCACAAGCGTCTGGATGACATCATCAGAAATGCCGCGATGACGCGCTTTGTCCAGAATGGAGTCGCAGCTCAACCCTGTCATCCCACAGCCATGATGCCCCACCACCGCGATCTCGGTCGCCCCCAGTTCATAAATCGCCACGAGAATGCTTCGCATGACCGATCCAAACGGGTGTGAGACAATCGCGCCACCATTCTTGATGATTTTGGCATCACCCTGGCGCAGGTTCATCGCCTGCGGCAGCAGCTCCGTCAAACGGGTGTCCATACACGTCAGCACCACCATTTTCTTGTTGGGAAAACGATCCGTGCGAAACTGCTCATACGCACCTGTACCAACAAATGTCGCATTATGTTCGAGAATTGTCTGAAGTAATTTAGCCATGATGGCCCACTATACCCCTGCACCGGATGAAACCGAATACCCGCTTTTCACAAATTTCGTGGTATCCCGCCAGTTTTTCGGTTTTTCCGGGCAATTCTCGGTCTGCTTGCGCTGCCTAAACAACAGCACCGAGCCTCAAAAAGCGGCCCGGTGCTGGTCGGAGGTCTGTTTTGTCCAGCCGGTTTTTCACCGGTCGGATCACTCTTTTTCTGAATCGACTTACGCCGTCTCGATCTTTCGCTGAGGATCGGCATGTAGCGCCGCCCGGGCCTCGGCGGTGAGAACAAAGCCCTGATCCTCATCATTCCATTCCCACCGGCCCATGTCATACGGATCTTCGACGGTCGGAGTGACGGGGAAATTGTCATGCGGCGGCGGGCTGGTCGTCTGCCACTCCAGGGTGTTGGCACCCCACGGATTGGCCGGAGCCAGTTTGCCACGTTTGGCTGACCAGACCCAGTTGATCAACACCAGGATCAACCCCAGGAACATGGTGTACGCGCCGATCGTGCTGACAAAGTGATGAATCCAGAACTGGGGCATGTAGTCAGCGTAGCGGCGCGGCATGCCCTGGCTGCCCATGATGAACTGGATAAAGAACGCGAGATTAAACCCGATGAAGGTGACAATCACCGAAATACTCCCCATTTTTTCGTTGATCATCCGACCAAACATCTTGGGGAACCAGTGATACACCGCTGCCAGGAAGGCAAACAGCACGCTGCCCATCATCACATAATGAAAGTGGGCGACAATGAAGTAGGTATCATGGAAATGCACATCCACGGGGATCGCGCCGAGGAACAAACCGGTCAACCCGCCGATGGTGAACAAGACCAAAAAGCCCAGGGCGCACAACATGGCTGTATGCAGGCGGATCGATGCGCCATGCAGGGTGCTGACCCAGTTGAAAACCTTGATGGCGGATGGAATCGCCACGCAGAAGGTCAGCGCTGAGAAGAACATGCTGGCCAGGGGCGATTGACCGCTGGTGAACATGTGATGTCCCCAGACCAAGGCGCTGAGGAACGCAATCGCCACCGAGGACAGGGCAATGAACTTATATCCAAACAAGCTGCGCCGGCAGTGGCTGGCGATCACTTCCGAAATCACCCCGAATGCCGGCAGGATCATGATGTAAACCGCCGGATGGGAATAGAACCAGAAAAAATGCTGGTACATGACCGGATCACCGCCCAGCGCTGGATCAAAGATACCCACACTGAAGACGCGCTCAACCAACAGAAGCAGCAGCGTAATGGCCAATACCGGTGTCGCCAGCAGCACAATGACTGCGGTGGCGTACAGCGACCAGAGCAAAAGCGGCAGGCGGAACCAGGTCATCCCCTTGGGCCTGAGGCTATGAATGGTGGCGATGAAGTTCACCGCAGTCAGGATCGAGCTGAATCCCAGGATAAAAGCGCCGAACGTCGCCGGCACGACACCGCTCTTACTGATGCTCGTCGAGTACGGCGTATAAAAAGTCCAACCCGTGTCCAGCCCCATGGGGAACAACCACGCCCAGCCGCTGTCGCCCAGCGATGGAATGGCTGACCGCATCACACCGCCCAGCAACAACCAGACGAAAAACAGCGCCCCGATCATGTAGATCCAGAAGCTGGCCAGATTCAAACGCGGAAACGCCATGTCTTTGGCGCCGAGCATGATCGGCAGAACAAAGTTACCGATGATGGCAGGTATCGCCGGGATGATGAACAAAAACACCATCACCGCCCCGTGCAGCGTGAACATATGGTTGTAAAAGTTCCATGACTGCGTGGGGTTGCCGGGGAAGAATGTTGGCCCGGGCATGATCAGCTCGGTGCGCAGGAGCATGGCAAAAATGCCGCCAATGAAGGTAAACACGCCAACCGCGTAAAAATACATCAGCGCAATGCGCTTGTGATCAAGCGTAAACGCCCAGCTCATGAAACCGCGGGTATGGGTGAGATAGTTATCACCCGGCGGCAGCGGCTGAGGCGCCAGGCTGTCGGCAAGCGTCGGGGTTATGGCGGACATGGTCAATTCCTTGGGCTAACGGTCAAAAATTTCATGTAAAACAGCGCGAATCACTCATCACAATAACATCAACTCGATTCGACGCACTCGCAGCATCAGCACCGATCTGCGTCATTATTTCCCCTGACCACTGGCAGCATCTACGTCCGCCCAGGTCTTGGGATAGTTCGGTGCATGCGAGCTGATCGATTTCATATAGGCGATCAAGGCGGTGTATTCATCCTGCTTGAACTGCCCCTGGTACGTCGGCATGACCGGTTGGAAACCAGCCACCACCTTGGCATTGGGCTGATTGATCGACTGCATGATGTAGTTCTCATCTGCAATCTGGCTGGTGCCGTCACGGAAACGGGTTTCCTCGCCGAACATATCCTTCCATGTCGGACCGATGCTGGCACTGCCATCAACCGTATGACACTGGTTGCAACCACGCGAAGCATACAGCTCCTGGCCGACCGTCACCGGATCACCACCCTGGCGCGGGTCGCGGGCTGAATCCAGCCACTGCGCCCAGGTCACGATGCTGCCTTCCTGCTCCTCCTCGTCATCGCTGGCTTCCAGCGGATGAACCACCACCACGGCGGCCATCTGTGAATGGTTCGTGCCGCAATACTCGGCGCAGAACGCCTGATAGCGCCCCACCGTATCAGCCTTGAACCACATCTGGTTATACCGCCCGGGCACCACGTCTTTTTTCAATCGCAGCACCGGAACGAAAAAGCTGTGAATCACATCGCCTTCGCCGGAAGTCAGCACCAGACGCACGGGAACACCAACCGGCACGTGAAGTTCATTTTGCACATTGCCGTCCGGGTAGGTGAAGCTCCAGGACCACATCTGTCCCTTGACGTTGATTTCATAGGCATCGGGCGGCACGACCACCTGATCCATGTAGGTTCGGAATCCAAAATAAAAGATGGTCAGAACCAGGACAATCGGCACGATGGTCCACGTCAACTCCAGCGCGGTATTGTGCGCCGCCGGACGCGCCGGGGCCGGACCGTTGCTCTTGTGACGATACTTGATCGTGAAATAGATCAGCAGAAACAGGATCAACGCGGTGAAAATCACGCAGATCCAGTAGATGAAATAAAAGGTCCAATCGACATCGCCCGCGTAACTGCTGGCGCGGAAAGGCATCCAGAAGCTGCCCTTCGCCCCGTCTGCTGTTTCAGCGGTGGTGCCGTCAAGGAATTTGCTCGCCTGGGCGAGGAATGAATAAAAAAAGCTCATCACGTTTTCAAATCCGAATTAGTGGATACCGAAGCCAGATTCCGGTTGGTGCGCCGGACCAGCATGAAAATAGCACCGGTCAACAAAACAACTGTAATCGCCCCGCCGATGCGCATGATGGTTAATGCGCTGAAGGGGTCTTTCCCGCTCATCAGAAAACAGGTCATTATAAACTGACCCAATGACGAAGTGCTCCTGCCTTCATCCGCCGCCACGATCGCGCTGCGCAGTTCGTCGGGGGCGTATTCAATTCCATAGAGATAGTGCGATACTTCCCCCTGCGGCGTCAAGACGGTAATCACCGCCGGATGCGAATATTGCCCGGCTGAGGGGAGCGACTTGAACCCGAAACCAACCGCCTGGCTGACCGCGTCAATCGATTCCTGTGAACCGACCAGATAATGCACGCCATCCGCCTGCACCGGCTGGGACAGTCCACTGATGAAATTTTTCTTTTTCTCGCCGCCCAACTGCCACGTTTCCTTGGGATTGATGCTGATACTCAGCACCTGATAATCATCCCCCAGTTTCAGCGGCAGTTGCTGGATGGACTTGATCCACCCCTGCGCGACCAGATCACAAAGCATCGGGCACTCAAAATATCCGAGTTGCAAAACAGTCGGTTTATTTTTGACCAGATCACCCAGGCGTACATCGCGGCCGGTTTCATCCGTGAAATGAACATCCAGCGGAATCTGCGCTCCCAGTTTCTCGGTGATCCCCACGTCCTTCACATCGGCCGGTGTGTACGACAGCGACGGTGGGGCGCTGTCATACCCCTCATAACCTCCACCGGGGCCAAAGCCGCCCGCCGCCCATGCCCAAACGGGCAGGCCGAGAAGAGCCAAAGCAGCGAAAATGGATTTCAGCACGTTCATGGTCATGCGCACTTGCCTATAAAGCGTAAGGTTCAGGAAAGTTTACGCATGAAGCAAGTCTCTTTTTCGATTCTGCGACCAACTGTCGCAAAAAGCCGCCGCTCAGTTCATCGCCATGACAGCATAACAATCTTATTGCCGTGGCGTTACAATCGTTCAGACCCTGTGGCTGAGTTGGCTTGTTCGATCAGTTCCCCGAACTCGCTGCCGGTAGCGCGCCTTTATTTTTTACAATCACCTGCATCGCCTGCTCGATCGGTATTGACGCCTTGCCGTCGCTGTATCCCGTCGTGGTCAGCCGTTGATTCTGCTCAGCCAGCATCTGCTCCAGCACCGTGTTGTGGGCTGCATCAAACTTCGCCTGTGTTTCGCTTTGCTCGGCAGCCAGAAACCACGCCTGCAACGCAAACACCAGAAAAATCAGAAAAACAGCAAACGCAATCGCGATGGTGACCAGCAACGAACCATTGATATCTTGTTTGGTACTCACGGTAATTCCCGATCGTAACCGGCGAACGCTCAGCCAGGACCAGCCCGACCGCAATTCACACCGGTAGTTTATTGGTTTTCAAACGCCAACGCATCACCCAGCCGCGGATCACGCAGCGGACGCAACGCTGCCGAACCCGCCATTTTCACCCAGGCTGCCACGAACACTCCGCCAATACCCAGCAGGCAAAACAGGTCAAGCAGGCCAAGATTCAGCTTATATTCGCTTACCGCAGCCACACCGTTGATAAAGCTCAGCTCAGGTTTAACCAGCCAGACCATATCCAGATAGTGGAAGACCAGCAGCCAGATCGCCCAGAACAACAGCGCCGGCCGTTTGCGCTTGACATGGCGCGAAAGCAGCCCGCCAAACGGAATCAGCAGATGCCCGAACAAAATCAAGACCGCCACCCAGGTGAACGGATTTTGCGCACCCGGCACCGCTGAAACACCACGACGCGCCAGCCAAGCGGTTGTCTCAGGCAAATTCGCGTACCACAGCAGCATGTACTGGCTGAACGCGATATATCCCCAGAAGAAGACGAACCCGAACAGATATTTACCCAGATCGTGATAATGTTCCTGATTGATGCTGCGCTTCAGAAAACCGCCCATCTGCAGCACATTGGCAATCACAATGATAATGGCAAAACCAGCAACGAATGATCCGGACATGTAGTAAAAGCCGAACATCGTGCTGTACCAGTGCGGATCAAGCGACATCAGCGCATCAAACGAAAACAGGGTTACCGCCAGACCACACAGTAGGATCAGCGGCCCGGTTGCAACCTGCATGCGCACCGTCAGGGCAACATCCCCCGTCTCATCCTGGCGCACGCTGTTACGTCGATAAAAGGCTGCGACACAGCTCAACAAAACCAGACACCCGATCACGCGGATCACAAACAGCGGCGGATTCAACCAGCTGCGCTTTTGCAGCATCAAATCATCCACCTGACCATCGTACGCAGCGGGTATCGGCACCTGGTCAACCGCCTGGCCATGATCCGCCTCGTCGTGGCTTGTTTCTCCATGAACCGCTTGGCCGTGCGCTGCCTCGCCCTGTTCGTCATGGTGAACCACACCGCCGACCGGCAGCGGCTGCGCCCAGCGATAAAGGCTGGGCTGACCCGGTTTGCCCGTTAAAACGCTGACCACCAGCGGTATTGCCAGCACGGTCAGTATGGGAAACGTAGCCCCCAGCAGTTCAGCGATGCGTCGTACGGTAATGCTCCATCCGGCGCGCGAAATGTGCTGCCAGAGCACAAACACCAACCCGCCCAGCGCCAGCGTGACCACAAACGCATACGCCAGCAGATACGCGAAATAGAACTGGCGAAAACCGTCGCCCGCCATGAACCCCAGCACGATCGCCGCCACCAATCCAAGCGCGCCGATCATGGCGGAAACACCAAACAGCGCCGAAGCCTTGCTGCCCAGTTGGGTGGCTTCTGTAGCGTTAAAGCGCTCGTAGTCGAAATGTTCTTCAGCGTGGGACATGGGTTTACTTTTAGTTACCGGTTTTCTGACGGGCTTGATCGGCCTGGGCGCGCTGCTTCAATTTGGCGGGCAACAGGTTGATCGGCGCATCGTGACTCACTTGCAGCGCCCGGACATATGCAACAATCGCCCAGCGATCGCGCAGATGCGGAAGCTGCTCACCATACGGCGGCATGGAACGGATGCCGCGCGAAATTGTATTAAACAGATGACCGGCCGGACGCTCGCGAATCGCGGCATCGACCAGGTTGGCGGCTGGGATCCAGCTTCCGCGCAGCTCGACGGCGCGCTGATTCACCGGCCCGTCGCCAATACCATCAGCCCCGTGACAGGGCAGGCAGTAAATATCATAACGCTGACGACCACGCTGCAGCAGGGCATCATCAACCGTGATTTCCTGGGGAAAATCAACCGCCCATTGCGGCTGACCTTTGTCATCCAGTGTGTAACCCATCACATAATTATCCGAACCCCGCAGATCACCGCGACCGACCGTACCGGCAATCGGCATGCGCATGGCCCGACCATCGGAAAAGACCGGTGAGGTCTGCTGCGTTTTATAAACCGGCTGCCTGTCCATGTCCTGGATGAGCTGAATACGCGGCAGCGGACTCTTGCTGACCCGCGCCCGGGCAATGACAGCCAGGGGAATCCAACTGGCGATCACCAGAATAATCAGGATCGACACCAGCCAGAACGGCGGTTTAATACGTCTGCGACCACGGGGGGCAGCAGAGGAAGTTGTTGTTGGTTGGCTTGACATGAATCGGTTGTCAGTTGTCGATCTTGGTTACTTCAGTTGCTTACGTACACTGGTTACTTATCGCCGCCAGTGCATTCCATCACGGGCTGGCGACTGGTCAATTTTTAATCTTCCACCTTATCCACCAGCAGCGCGCCGGTGCTTTCAAGCAGGCGCATCGTCTCGATCTCGTCAAACTTCTCATCGTCGGCGCCGATCACGATGAAAAACCGATCATCCGTCACCCGGCGAAAACGCGGTTTGTTGAACAGCGGGTTGTACAGCATGGGCAGGCGATTGAGCAGCAGCATCCCCGCCACCGCCGCCAGCGAGCTGCACAGAATGGTCAACTCGAAAATAATCGGAACCCAGGCTGGAAAACTGTTCAGCGGTTTACCCGAAGCCAGGAACGGATAGTCGATCGACATCGTCCAGACCTGCAATGCAATACCGCTGGCCATTCCGAACAGCCCACCGATCAAAACGATCCAGGGCAGATACGTCGCCCGCAGACCCATGGCTTTGTCGATACCGTGAATCGGGAACGGCGAATGCAGATCCCAGACCTTAAACCCGCGGTCGCGCACCACACGGGCAGCCTGGACAGCACTGTCCACATCCTTGTATTCAGCCATCAATCCAACCAACTGCGGAGCCTGGTCCTGCTCGTCGATCGTGGCATCGGGGATTGTTTCAAGTTCAGTGGTCATAGGTAATCAGTTACCATTCATTGTCCGCTTATTGGTTCTTTAACTCCACATCCATTTCGTCAGCCGCTGATTCGCATTATCGGCGGGGCGGATCTACTTTTTCTGCCCGGCCTTGTGCTGCGCGTAACTCAGTCCTTCTTCCGGCCAGTAATCACTGTGATCTTCTTTCGAGGGCTTGGCACCATCGTGCCCGCCATGGGCATGCGCCTGCGGCATGACCGCTTTGACTTCCGCAATCGCCACCACCGGCAAAAACCGTAAAAAGAGCATGAAGCAGGTGAAGAACAACCCGAACGAACCGGCCAGCATGCAGATATCAACCCACGTCGGCCAGTAAATGTGCCACGAACTGGGTAAAAAGTCCCGATTCAAGCTGGTCACGATGATGACGAACCGCTCGAACCACATGCCGATGTTGGCGAACAGCGCCACCAGCCACAAGGTCCAGGCATTCGTCCGAATACGCTTGATCCACAAAAACTGCGGCGCCACCACGTTACAGAAAAGCATCGTCCAGACCGCCCAGGCATATGGCCCGGTCAACCGGAACAAAAACAGCGACTGTTCGTAATGATCCTTGGAATACCACGCGGTCCAGAACTCGGTGGCATAGGCATAACCGACGATCAAGCCCGTGGCGAGCATGATTTTGGCCATGTTTTCCAGATGTCGCATGGTGATGAAATCACGCAACCCCAGATAGGCCCGTGCGGGAATCGCCAGACAAAGCACCATGGCAAAACCGCCGAACACCGCACCGGCCACAAAGTACGGCGGGAAAATCGTCGTATGCCAGCCGGGCAACTGTGATACCGCAAAGTCGAACGCCACCACCGAGTGCACCGACAGAACCAACGGTGTGGCCAACGCTGCCAGCAGCAGATACATCCGTTCGTAACGAACCCAGTGGCGGCTGGAACCCGTCCAACCCAGGCTGAAAATACCGTAAAGCGCCTGGCCGAGTTTGCTCTTGGCCCGATCGCGCAAGGTCGCCAGATCGGGGATCATCCCGCAATACCAGAACAGAATCGACACGGTGGCGTAGGTACTGACCGCGAATACGTCCCACAGCAGCGGGCTGCGGAATTGCGGCCACATCGACATCTGGTTGGGAATCGGGAACAACCAGTACGCCAACCACGGACGGCCAACGTGAATCAACGGGAACAACCCGGCGCACATGACCGCGAAGATGGTCATCGCTTCAGCAAAACGATTGATACTGGTACGCCAGTTCTGACGGAACAGAAACAAAATTGCCGAGATCAGCGTACCGGCGTGACCGATACCGACCCAGAAAACAAAGTTGATGATTCCGAACGCCCAGGCGACAGGCTGGTTGTTTCCCCAGACACCAATGCCCGTGCTCACCAGATAAGTCAGCGTAACCCCCAACATGCCCAAAAGGGCCAGTGACAGGGCAAAACCGACCCTCCATCCATTGGTCGTAGGCCGCTCAGCCACATTGGCGATGGCTTCGGTCACGTCGTGGAAGGTTTTATTTCCCAGAACCAGCGCAGCACGATGACCCGGCGTATCGACGGTATTGTCGATTTCACGCGAGCCGCGGAGGTAACCGTAGTTGGGAGTGATTGCCGACATAATTTACTGTTTTTCGATCCGAAAATTCATCCTGGCTGGCGCTGTCTCACACCGGCCTTACCTGTTGCCGATACCGTCCTTTTGACGCTATCGTCCGATCCGGGCGCCCTGACCCATGCCCAACACTATGCCTGGGTTGAATCCGACTTTTCCGCCGGATTGCGAACCAGCGCCATATGCTTGGTTCGCGGACGCGTATTCAAATTCTCCAGCACCGAATACGAGCGCTGGCTGGACTGCTGCTTGACCACCTCCGCCTGGCGATCATTCAGGTTGCCGAAAATAATCGCTTCCGTCGGACAGGCCTGCTGGCAGGCGGTCACAATTTCAAAATCGTGCACCAGTTCTGTTTCGCGATCACCCTTGGAGTGCTCGTTGCGGGCATTGATGGTCGCAGCATGAATGCGCTGAACGCAGTAGGTGCATTTTTCCATCACGCCGCGCATGCGCACGGTAACTTCAGGGTTGAACATCATCTGCTTGATCGCATCAACCTGATTAAGCTGCTGCTGATCCGGCATGCCGGCGTAAGGCGGGGCAAAACGTCCGCCGCGCGGGTCCTTGGAATGCCAGTCAAAATAATTGAACCGACGCACCTTGTACGGACAGTTGTTCGAGCAATACCGCGTGCCAACGCAGCGGTTGTAGACCATGGTGTTCAAGCCTTCCGTGTCATGCACGGTGGCTGCCACCGGGCAGACCTGCTCGCACGGCGCATTTTCGCAGTGCACGCAGAACATCGGCATGTGAACCAGTTGCGGGTTGGGGTCGGCGGCCCGCTCGGTTGAGGCTTCGCCCTGACCCTTGAAATAACGGTCGATGCGCAACCAGTGCATTTCGCGACCGGCTTCGACATTTTCCTTGCCCACGATCGGGATGTTATTTTCCGCCTGGCACGCGACCACGCAGGCGTTGCAGCCAATGCACGCGGTCATATCCACCGTCATGCCCCAGGCATGCGGCGAATTGAATTGCTGCGGCGCCTGATACAACTGCAATTCCACGCCGGAATGTTCGCCTTCAGGAACAAACACCTTGCGCTTCAAACCGGCATCAATGTATTCCGCCAGACTCGCTTCATGGACAATTTTGCCCGTATTACCCTTCGTGCCAATGCGCGTCTTCATCGCATCATCGCCAGCCTGATCAAGCATGTGATGATGCTGGGTGGTGGCCAGACGGTAACGACGGTTGAGCTTCAGGACATTGGCGCCGCCGACGCCGCTGGTTCCGTTGCTGCGCAGCGGGTAGACATCAAATCCAAGATCCGAACCAATCGCCCCGGCGAGTTTGCGCCCAAAGCCCAGCGGCAGCGCCAAGGTGCGCCGCGGCTGACCGGGAAGCACAAACACGGGCATGTCGATCGAACGACCTTGCACGGAAATATCGATCCGATCGCCATCCTTCAGATTCAGTTCGTCCGCATCGGTCTTGTTGATGTATGCAGCATTATCCCAGGTCAGCTTGGTGATTGGATCAGGAGTCTCCAGCAACCAGCCATTGGGGGCATAACGGCCATCGAGCAAGGCGTAGGATGGAATGAAGTTCAACTCAAACGACATGGCATCACCAGCGGCCAACGCCGGTGTCTCGCTGGCCCTGGCTTGAACCTGCACCGGCGCCACCGCCGTACCTGCAATCAACCCATCATGAAGTGCCTGCTTGAAACGCGATTCAAAATTGGTCGCGCCGAGCATCTGGCTCATGGTTCGTTTGACAAGCGCCTGGCCATCCGTGGTTTCATCGTCCAGAACCAGCGCCAGCAGCTCGATCGATGACTTGCCGCCGAACAGCGGCAGAATCATTGGCTGCTGAATACTGACCAGGCCATCCCACGCCCGGCCATCGCCCCATGATTCCAGGTAGTGAGCGCGCGGCAGATGCCAGGTGCACTTGGCTGATGTATCGTCTTCAAACAGTGACAGATGGATGCTCAACCCCACCTTGGCCAGGGCATCGGCGAACTGCAGCTCGGCGGGCGCATCATAAACAGGATTGCCGCCCAGAATCAGCAGATTCTGAATTTCCCCGGAATTGATTTTTTCAACCAGCTCCTTGATCTGATCACGCTGAAGCGGGCGCTTGTCCTGCGGATCAGGCAGATATTCAATTACATTGCCAATCGCGCCCAGCCGGGCATTGATCTGATGCGCCAGGGCATGAACCGCGGCGGGTTGGGAAGCGCCGACAATCAGAACCGCTTTGGAACCGGCGGTCTTCAGGTCTGCAACGGCCCGGTCAACCCAGGTCTGCTCATTCGCCTGCAGCGCTGGGACTTGCGCGTCACTAATACCCAAACCTCTGGCCAGGGCAGTCGCAATAACAGCAACGCGGCTGGGCGTCAGCGGCAGACGCTCATCGGCGACCGAACCGGTCAGGCTCATGGTGGTATCAGCCACATACACCCGGTTCATGCGGCCCTGATCAGCACTCTTGCGCTGTTTGACCCAGTCATTGGCGTAACGCAGGCTGGCAGGATGAAGCGGAGCCAGAAAATCGGCATCCAGCGAAACAACGGTTTCCGCCTTATCCAGATGCAGACGCGGACGCAGCGCCTGGCCGAACGCCCGGCGCGTACCTTCAATTTCATGGTCGCGGTTCAACGGTTCGTAGTCGTACCATTTAACACCGCTGTGCGCCTTGGTCAGTTTGTCACGCAGGCTGGCCAAGCTGGGTGAATCACTCGGCTCGGACAGAATCGCAACACTGGCTGGCTTGGTTTTCAGTGCCTGGCGCAAAGCAGCCAGCGCCTGTTTCTCAAAACCTTCCCAACCCGGAAAACGCTCGTTGCGACTGCTGCTGGCAGGCAGATCCGTGCGCAATACCTGTCGGCTGCGGCTGGGATCATACAGTTCCAGCACACTGGCCTGCTGATATGCGTTACTGGCGCCAAGTTTGCCTTTGAAGGTGGCCGACCACGGATGCGAAGGATTGCCTTCGACCTTGATCGGGCGACCATCAATCGTTTCCACCAGAAGACCCTGGGCAATGCCGCCCAGTTCAAAAATCGAAGCGTAGTATTCTTCCACACCCGGAATATGCCCATCCGGACGCGAAACGTAGGGCGCCAACACTTCCTTAGGCCAGCGCCGACATCCCGACAAACCGATCCCCGCCAAACCCAGGGCAGCAGCCATCAGCTTGACAAACCGACGACGCGACAAGGAAAGAATGATTTTCGGATCGTAACCCGGGAACTCCTGCTCAATCTGTGCCTGTATTTCAGGCGTCTGCGCCAGTTCGTCAAGACTGCGCCAATACGTCGCGCCGGATTCAGGATTCGAAGAAGACATTATTTTTAATTACCTGACAAAAAACCACTTGGACCAGTTTAATGACGATAATTTCCTATCTGTGGCACGTGGAACAGCTCTGCATGTACTGCGTATCACGCACTTGATATTCAACTTTCAACTTCTTGCCCAGTTCCAACTGAGCAACACTCTCAGCAATATCCGGTTGATCTGCAAACATCGGATGATCCTTGGCAGACCACTTCATATTGGTGACCTGATCGCGCGGACGAAGGAACTTCTCCGGTTCGCGGTGACAGGTCAGACACCAGCTCATGCTCAATTCCTTGGCTTGGTAAACCGTCGGCATCTGATCAACCTGACCATGACACGTCGCGCAACCAACGCCTTTATTTACGTGGGCTGAGTGATTGAAAAAGACATAATCGGGCAGATCATGCACTTTCACCCACTGAACCGGCATTCCAGTATTCCAGCTCTCTTTGATTTTCTGAATATTCCCGGGATTAGCCACATTGACATTGGTGTGGCAATTCATGCACGTCTGCGTGGGGGGACTGGCAGCAAAGGCAGCATCTTCAACCGTCGTGTGACAATAACGACAATCAATCCCCAACTTGCCGGCGTGCAGCTCGTGGCTGTACGGGACGGGTTGTTCGGGCATATACCCGACATCCGTCGCCTGGGGCGAAAAGCCCAAACCAACGATCAGGGTCGCGTAAAGACCACCTCCAACCGCCATCACGATAATGAATGGCAGCAGCAGGTTAGCCCAGCGAGGGAAAATGAAACGATTCGGCTGTGCATCAAGGGATGCCGGGGCCGTCGGTGGTGTCTCCGCCATAAAGCACTTCTATCATGCTATAAGTGGTTCATTCATAAAAGAGGACTGACATGCGGCAATCAGTCGCACCTTGTGAAACAAATAGCAATTCGCAGGGTGTTTTTTAATTCAGAAAAAATTCTCTACAATCGCATGTTACCATACAGCCAGTGGCGTGTTGACCGCAACCAATACAACTGTTCACAACAATCAACCCAGCCTCTATCGTCGTTGCGGCCAATTCCAAGTGAACAATTCAAGGTGGTTTATGAATTTACAGTGGTCGGGTCGAGTTTTGCTGGTCGCTTGGATTGTCGCTGGCGGTATCCTGCTGCTCACACTCGGAACTGATCCGCTGCAGCGCACTCAGGAAGCGCGCGTGCTGGTCACCGCTCGGGAAATGGCGGATGGACTGGGCATGGACTGGTTGGTCCCTCAAATGAACGGGGCGACACGTCTACAAAAACCGCCTCTGGCGTACTGGTTATCCGCCACGAGTTTCATGGTCTTCGGTATCAAACTCTGGGCCGGGCGACTACCCATGATGCTCGCTGCCTGGGCAACACTGGGGTTAACCTACGCCTGGGCCAATCATTTAGCCGGTCGGCGGGCGGGTATTCTCGCGGCCTTGTCGCTTCTGGGAACACTCTTTTTTTTCCAGTTTGCCCGTCAGGCCGAAACCGATACCTTGGCCATGCCCTTCGTCACCGGTGGCATCTACTTCTTCTGGCGCGCACTACGCCTGCCTACCGATCAATCCATCGAAAATGCCGCGCTGGTCGAATCGTCCCAACAACCGCTGCACGCCGGTCTCTGGCACTTGGCAGCCGCCTCTATCGGGCTGGCGGTTCTGGCCAAAGGTGGCCCGGCAGCCTACCCAATCATTTTTCTCCTGGCCTCTGTCATTATCTTCCGCCGCTACCGATCTTTATGGAATTTTGTGAAATGTGGCGCTCCCCTCACCGCCTTGGCAATTGCCCTGCCGTGGTTCATTTTGGTCTGGAAAATCGGTCAGTTCAGGGTACTCAATACCGAAATCTACAACTTATCGGAAGGTACAGGCCACCCCGGTTGGTTTTATGACTACATCCCCATGCTCCTTGTAGACACGCTCCCCTGGACGCCGTTTGTTTTCGGTGCAATTATTTTTGGGATCCGTCGTTGGAAGCGCGATCCGGTTATGCGCGGACTGATCATTGCTGCCAGTTCCATCTTTCTACCACTGTTTGTAATCGGGCAGAAACAGAACCACTACCTGTTGACCGTCATGCCCATCCTAATGATCCTGCTGGCCGTCACCTACGAACGATTGCTCCAACAAACAACCTCATTCGACGCCCGTTTAACCGTATTTGGTCTGCGACTGACAGCCTTGGCGCTGGTGCTGGCACCGATGGGGATGGTGCTGACCACATTCTACGAACGCGACGACTTGGCCCTGGTCGATTTTTGGCCACCTGTCGTCATTTTAGTCATCACGTTGTATTCCCTGAAGCGACTCCTGCGTGGCGGACTTGAGCAAATGGGCGTGTTTGCTGCAGCATCTCTGGTATTGATCGCCTTGCTGCAAGGGGTCTGGTCGCCGCGACTGGAGACAACTTCGCCCGCCCGCGCTGTTAAAATTTTGACCGATCGTTTCGGCCCTTCATCATTCGCTTTTTATCAAACCCGCCCCAGTCTGCCCCTGGTTTTTGAATTGGGAAAAGATGTTCCCATTATCGCCAATCAATCGCAACTACAGTCAATGCCTGAACTTAACGACAATACACTCCTGCTTTACTGCCCCGGTCGAACCTTAACCGCCGATGCAACGCCGCCTGCGTCAGCCAATAACCTGATGACGCTGACCATTGAAGATAAGGTGTGGCAGGTTTTCACGATGAAAAAATCTTCCCCTTCTCCGGTTGATTGACTGCAGAATTAGCTGCGCCAGTTCCGATAATGTCTGTAGACTGACCACAACCCGGCATGGAGGCCGATGGCGCATGAGTATGTTGTATGAACCGGCAACGGTGCTACCCAAAGCAGCGATGGAACGCCGCCGAGGCTTGCGAATCTGTCAGCATCGGCCTATCAAAGTTTATATCCCCTCAGCCGCTCGTTATCTGGGTGGCCAGACGCGCGATATCAGCGCTTCAGGGCTACAAATCGAACTGCCCCGCACCGCCCTGATTCAACCCGGGCGCCTGCTGACGGTTCATGTCGGCTTGGATCAATCCGGTTCGTCGCTGGCCAATCGGCGCGGAATGATTCCCGCCCGTGTCGTATGGGTCAGTACATCACCCCAGGGTGCTGCCAGCGTCAATGCCGGTGTGGAATTCCTGACCAGCATCAAAGCCCATGCCGACGCCGCCTGAACGAATCCAGTCGGTTGCCCGGCCTTATTTTGATATTTCCGGTAAAAACATCCAACCCTGCATCGACAAGAGGGCTTGACTGTTCGACAATGCGCCATGTCTATGGGTCGGACTCTGTTTCTCTATATTTTCAAAGACCTTCTCCGAAGCTTTCTTCTGGCAGCCATCGGTCTGACAATGATCATGAGCTTCGGGGGGTTGTTAAAACCGCTGACCAAGCAGGGGTTGGATGTGGCACAGATGGGCTGGATGCTGGTCTATCTCATGCCCGCCATGACCACCTACGCCCTGCCCATCGCCGCGTTGTTCGCCACCACCATGGTCTATGGTCGCCTCTCCGCCGACAACGAAATGAACGCCTGCCGCGCCAGCGGAATCAGTTATCTGGCGATGACCACTCCCGCCATTCTGCTGGGACTGGCGGTCGCCCTCCTCTCATTGTTGCTGCTGTGCTTCATCGTTCCGATCTTCACCCTTCAAATGGAGCGCGTTCTTTACAGCAATATCTCCCAACTCATCGCCACCCAGATTGACCGCACCCACGAAATAACCTTCAACGAAGCAACCATCTATGCTGACGATGCCCGCGTGATCAAACCACCGCCGGATATGCCCAACATGCAGATCGTCGAGCTGATCAGCCCCACCGTCGTAACGCTTCAGCCCTCCGCCCAAGACCCCACCCTCAGTAAACCCAAAGAGTTTATGACCGCCCGCCAGGCGACCGCGTTCATCCGTGAAAACCCCGATGCGCAAGTAACCCTGGAAGTCCAACTCAAAGGTGGAATCAGCTTCCCCCGCGATCTGGCCGGCGGTTCGCAGGTCAGTATCGGTACGACCAGTTTCGGCCCCGTGCCCATCCCATCGTCCATCCGCGAAAACACCAAATTCATGACCATCAATCAGCTTAAACGTATTTTAGCTGATCCGATGCGCAGCCGTGAGATCTCCGGTATCGTCACCAAAGGTGTTCAACAAGCCCAGGTTGACGCTTATCTGGCCAGCATCGCCCAGCGACTGCAAACCGGCGACCGGACCTTCACCTTTACCACCGGTTCCGAACGCACCACCATCCGTGCTGCAGCCACTGCGCCGGAGCTGCGCGACAACAGCGTCATCATTTCCTACAACGAAGATCCGCAAAAACGCGAAGTTGGATTCGTGGAGATCACCCTGCCGACATCCGCAGCAGGTAATGAGCGCATCCTGCAGGCCGTGGCCCGCCAGATCCGCATCACCGCCCAGCTCAGCAGCACCCCTGGCAGCTTCGATATCAACATCGAACTGCGCGACACCATGCTCGAAGGCGATACCGGCCCGACCGCGCGTCCCCTGGTGCAGCGCAGCTTCCGCGTACCCATTCCCCCCCCCGTTGCCGCCATTCATCAACTGGCGCCGGATAGCCCCGCCGCCCAGTTGCTCCAGCGCCGCCAGGCTCGATTGATCAACTACATCATCGCTGAAATCCATGCCCGCCTTTCATTCACCCTGAGCTGCCTGATTCTCATGCTGGTCGGCGCTGCCCTGGGTTCACTGTTTCGCAGCGGCAATATCCTCAGCGCCTTTGCGGTCAGCGCCATTCCCGCGGTCTTGTGTGTGGCGCTGATCGTCACCGGGCAGCATACGGCGGAAAATCTTCCCTCGGATCTCTCGAAGATGTCCTCCGTCCTGCGTCTGGGTGTCACACTTATTTACAGCGGCAACCTCCTCACCCTGATCCTGGCGATTTATCTCACCCTGAAACTGCAAAGGCAATAATCACCCTCTTTTGTTCTGTCCATGCTTATGCGAATCATCGATCGATACATCATTTCCGCCTTCCTCAAAAACTATGCGATCACGCTGATCGTGCTGGTGGGGTTGTACATCGTGATGGACATGGTCTTCAACTTCGACGAACTGGCGGAAATGCAGCAGTCCCAGTCCTCCGGTGGTGTGGCCACCTTCGTGCAGATCATGTACCACATCGTCGATTATTACTTCTATCAGTCGCTGCTGTTTTTCACCAATCTGGCGCCGGTGATACCCGGTGTCGCTGCCTCATTCACCCTGATCCGCCTGAGCCGATCCAACGAGCTGGTCGCAATCATGGCCGCCGGCGTGCCGCTTTTGCGTGTGGCCCTCCCGATCATTCTCACCGCCGTCGCCCTTACCTCGCTGGTCATCGTCAATCAGGAACTGGTCATCCCCAATATCATCCCCCAACTCATGCGCGGACATGATCAGGTGGGTGGCAACACGATCAGACAAGGCCAGCCTGTGCGCGGAATCCGCGATGCCCAGACCAATGCCTTTTTCCGCGCCGCCCGTTACACGCCAGCAACCGGCGACACCCCCGCCACCATCGAGTATCTCGATGTGCTGGACCGCACACCCGATGGTCAGGTCGTGGGACATCTGTCCGCCGACCAAGCCACTTGGGAAAAACGCGACGGTCAGTGGCAATGGCTGCTGACCAATGGACGCTATGTTCGTATTGGTTCTCAAGTCGGTTCAGGCGAACCAACCACCATGCTGGCGCTGCATTCGACGATTTCGCCGGAAGTGATCGCCCTGTACCGGAAACTGAAAGTCGCGGAACTGCTGTCAACCCATCAGATCAACCAGTTACTCTCCAGCCCGCAAGCCTTCGGCACGGAGGAACTGGTGCGCGTCAAACACACACGCTGGGCCGGCGTCCTGCTCAACATCGTCATGCTGCTGATGTCCATCCCCGCTGTGCTGACCCGTGAACCGCGGATTATTGGCCCGATGGCCGTTAAATGCGGCATACTCGTTGCGACGCTTATGGGTCTGGTATTCATCACCAACAGCCTGGCCGCCCGCCCGCCCCAGCCGCAGTGGTTGGATCAATGGGCTGCCTTTATGGCGTTTTTGCCCATTTTTATTTTTGGCCCCATCTCCATCCACCTGCTCCGCCAGATCAAGTCGTAATTGCGCCCCGATCGGGTGGTACAGACGCTTGATGCCCCTTGCTGCGGCGGTGGATGCCTGCCCGGAATACCGTCTTCGGAGAAATTTTTTTTGATTTGCCTCGCGCCCCATTTCAATTGTACATCATGAGCGTCAGACAAGTCGCAAGCACGAGTCAGGGGACTGACTCAGCGACTTGCCTGACACGACGCTCCCTCCCACTTTCTGGCGATGCCCGGCATGCAAAACATGTCGGGCATTTTTTTGCGCTCATCCCAACGGACTACCCGCCTGCCCACTGGTGCAATCCGGTCATGGCTGACGCTGATCGGCGTTGCCCATCGCTTGATCCGCTGCCGCTTGATCTCCCGCCACGGTTTGATCCGCACGATCCGTCTGACCGGGTTCCAGCTCAGGACTCCCCGCCGCCTCCACTGCCAGCTCTTTTTTACGATGAGAACTCTTGTCCCGATTTTCGCGATAATCCGCCGTCCCCGCCGAAGCTGGTCGAACAATAACGTCGATTTCGCTGTTGATTTCCGCGCCGATCAACAACATCAACGAGTTCAGATAAAAAACCAGCAGTAGAATAATCACACCACCCACCGCCCCGTACGTCGCGTTGTAATTCCCGAAGTTGTTCACATACCACTTGAACCCATAACCAACAACCAGCCACGTAATCACCACAAACACCGCACCGGGCGTAATAAAGTGATAGGTCTGACGAATCGGCGGACCAAAGTGGTACATGATCGACAACGCCCCGAACAGCAACAGCAGCGCCATCCCATGACGCAACAGATCGAACAGGATCAGAACCCACTGACCACCGACATACGCCAGATAATCCGGGTGATTGCTGATCCATGTCCGCGCAATCGTCGCCACCGGCAACAAAATAATCACCGCCAGAACCATCACCACGACAAAGACCGTCACCATGACCGCCATCGGCCTTTGGAAATAGATCGGACGGGCTTTCACATCATAGCATCGGGTAATGGCCGACATGGTTGTCGCCATTCCTCCGCTGGCCATCCATAACGACAACACCAGGCCCAGACTCAAAAGACCGGCCCGCGGGCGGCTGCGCAGATCATTCAGCGTGCTTTTCAGAAAACTTCCGGCTTCTGTTGGCAACTGGTCGAAAAACTGTGCCAGCAATCCGTCAAATTGCTGCATCTCCGCATGTGGAATCTTCGCCACCACATACGGCACCAGCCCCAGCAAGAAGATGAAGAACGGGAAGATCGCAAACAACCACGAATACGCCATCGACGTACCCAGCGTAAAACAGTCATCCTCGATGATCTGGCTGACGACGTTCTTGCCGAAACGAAAGACGCCAACCTTTTTAATGGCCAGCGGAATATCTTTTAATCGAGCCATGCGCAGCAGATTGTCAGACAGCGCAACGGCAGATTCAAGCTGCACCGCTGCGCAGCCCTATTCCAATGGCAAAATTCGATCGAAAAATAAATGCGTTTCCCGGCCACCCGATAAGCCGAATTCTGTCGATCCTGCCGATAACCGGCCGGATGGGCAGCCATTTCTCTGGGACGACGGTTGCCCGTCGCCTCAAGCGACCTACCCGCAGCTGTTGACGCCCCGTGCCGGAACGTGCCGAACCGTACCTCGCGGCGGGTTCGGCTGACTGCCTATTTGGTCTTGCTGCCGGTGGGGTTTGCCATCGCCGCCCGTGTCACCACCGGCGCGGTGCGCTCTTACCGCACCTTTTCACCCTTACCGCAAATGAAAAATCATCGCGGCGGTATGCTTTCTGTTGCACTTTCCGTCGGCTTGACGCAGAGGACTCCGCGCTGTTCCGCCTGGATGTTATCCAGCACCGTGCACTGTCGCAGTTCGGACTTTCCTCGCCGGATGAAATCACCCGACGCGGCTGCCTGGGCAACCGGGAAACGCTGCACCAGTATAACGGCTGGCAACGCCGGTTTGTTCGTAACCGCCAAAATTTCTTTCGTTCTCGCCCCATTACGATCACCCAACTGGATCGTTGATTACGGCGCTCCACCCGTCCGTCCGGCAGCGATCAGGCCAACGAAAATATGGGTTATTTCGGGGCAACCCGGCAGGTTTTCGGATTCGTACTGCGCACCTGGCCAACCACCTGCGGTTTGCCGGTCTCCGCACTCTTGACCGCGGCAAAACACATTGCCAGCCCCCGCAGATTATTGCGCGGATTGTTGATGGGCTGGCGTTTCTGCTCAATCGCACACAGCAATTCGCCCATCGTCCCCATGAACCCTTCCACAAACCACTGCCCTTTCAACCTGGCCGTGCTGTACCCCTTGCCGGTATAAAGCGATACCGGCTGGTTCAAAATATTTTCGCCGCGGCTGATCAACGTACCCTTGGAGCCGGTCAGATACGACACATCCTCCTGGCCGAAGGAAACGGCTGCATCAAACACCAAACTGGCGTGGGCACCTTCAAATTCGATCAACGTCTGCCCCAATAACGGCGGCGTGCTCTTCTGATGGCCGGCGCGCATCAAGGTGGAAAAACAGCGCAGCGGTTTTTTGTCTGCGATATAGCAGTTGATCATGTCAAACCAGTGAATCGCATAATCAAACAGAATCACATGATGCAGCCGGTTGAAGTCGGTTGTACGCACCCATTCATGATCCCAACTGCAACGTAAATGCGCCCCGGCAACCTGGCCGATCAACCCCTTGTTCACCGCTTGGCGCATGTACGACACATGCGGCGCCCAGCGACCATTCTGATTCACCGCCAGCACAACCCCCTTTTTCTCCGCCAGCTCGGCAAATTCCTCCCCCTTGTCCAGTTTCGTCACAAATGGCTTCTGGCTGAGCACATGCTTGCCGGCACTAATGGCAGCGGGAATCAGATATTCCCGATCGCTCGGATGGGTCGCAATATCCACCACCTCGATCTCATCACGCTTGAGCAGTTGGTGATAGTCGCTGTAGACCTGGGCGCCGGGGAAAAACTCCTTGCGGCGGTTTTCCGCGCGCCCGGGAATCTTGTCGCACAGGGCAACGATATTCAAACCCATTTTCTTATACGCACCCAGGTGCGAGGCGGAAATCCCGCCGCAACCGATCAGCCCGATCGGCGGATTGTAACGACGCGGCCGCGGCGGCTCGTAGGCTAAAACCGGCGCGGCGATTTGTTTCAGCGCTGGATTCTGCTTGATCCCGTATTCTTTCTTTTTCGCCTTGGCCATGAATGTGTTCCTGATTCAACAGAAGGATTGAAAAACTCCGCCGCCATCAACCCAGCAGCTTGACGGTGCGCTTCTCGCGGGCACTGCGCGCCGCCGTATCGACGATCTGCTGGCCGATACGGGCAATACGCGGACTCAGCGGCCCTTCAAACGGCTGGGCTGTTTCCAGACAATGCAGGACATAATTGATCGGCCCGTCAAACGGAAACTTCAGCTCATCAACCGCAACGGTATAACCTTCCGGCTTGTTTTCCGTTTGTACACGCACGGTTGATTCGTAATCGTACGTGCTGATCGTCCCCTTGCGCCCCACCAGCACAAAACCGCACTTGGGCTGGGGCTGAAATGACCATGGATCAGTAAATGTCCCCCAGTGCGTTTCAAATTTGCTCAATCCCGTGTCATAACGGGCCACGGTAACACTCTGTTCATCAACCTCCAGCTCCGCCGGCTGATCGATCGTCGCCGTGACTTCAATGGGTGCCCGACCGTCGAGATACCATGTCCCCAACGTCGTGCCATAACCCAGATAATCCAGCATCGAACCGCCCTCCTTCTGCTTCTGGTAAAACCAGCTCGCCGATTTCCGCTGAATGGCTTGTTCAGAACTGATCTCGATTTTGTCCATCTCGTGACGCAGCGGGCCGCGATTACCGTCATAGTAATGCACCTGTATCACCTGTCCGATCAACCCCTCATCGCACAGGCGCTTGGCTGTCACATGCGACTGAACCCAGCGCAGCGGCCAGTTGATCGCCATTTGCCGACCGCTCTTGTGCGCTGCGGCAATCATCCGATCCGCCTGTTCCAGCGTCGCTGCAAACGGCTTTTCCACGAACAAATGCGGCCCGAATGGCGCAACTTTTTCAACCCAGTCCGCATGATCGGCCGTCGCCGGGCACAAAATCGCCAGATCCGGCTTGGTTTTCTCCAGCAACTGGCGATAGTCACCGAAGAACAGCGAACGATCCAGCCCTAATCGCTCCATGATCGGCCAGACGCGCTCGGGCTGCTCGTCACTGACACCCACCAGATCAACCTGCCGATGCGCCTTGGCCTGGCGCAGGAGATCGCCCATGTGCATATGATCAAAATTGATCCCGACCACTTTCCAACGTCTCATATCCGTTCCCGATTAAGTTCCTCCAGCAAACCCGTTTATAGTGATCGACACAATTCACGGGCAATACCCGCGATCAGATTCGCGTTAAAACTGATCTGTAAATCATCGCAGCCTGAGGCGATTCACGGGTGACTGGTCAATGTCAGCCGCTCGCCCGTGCGCAGCAGATGAAACGGCTGACCAAGGCGGCGGCATTCGGGGACAAATTCCGCCTGCGGATCAGCCGTATTGAACTCGAACAGATCATAGTGGCACGGTACAACCAGTTTCGGCCCAATCGCCTTGGCCAGTTGGGCAGCCTGCAGCGCATCCATATTTCCAAGTTTGCCGTTGATCGGCAAAATCGCCAGATCGACGGCGCGTGGCTTGACGATCTCCGCCAGACCATCAAACGGCACGCCATCGCCGCTGTGATAAATCTTGAACGGCCCCATCATGGCGATATAACCCAGATAACGATGATTCCCCGCTGCATCCTGCTCCAGTTTGTCATGGGCGGCGGGTACGGCTTCCAAAACGCCTTCAACCCATTCCCCGGCATTCGTGCCGATCCATTTGCGCGGATGAACCGTAATGCGCTCATTCACCTGCGCTTGCGTCGCGCGCGGATAAACAAAGCAGGCCTGCGCATTGGCGGTGAGAATGGGGTTCAGGCTCAGAGCATCAAGATGATCCGTATGGCTGTGTGTGCTGATCACATAATCAATGTCGGTCAGTCGCGCTGGGTCAATCGCACGGCGCATCATGCGCACATGAGGATTGTTACCCGAAGCATATTTGACCGACAAGGAATCAGACAGATACGGATCAAACAGCATCGCCAGATCGTTGTAGCGCAGAAGAAACCCGCTTTGACCCAGCCACCAGACATGCAGGGCGTTACGCTGTTTCCGGGCCTGTTGGATATCCTCCACAAGCGCATCATCACTGACAAATGGTTCAAGCATGATCGACGGATCCTCAATAAAATAGATGGCTCTCTCCAAGCCGTAATAGTCCTTTACCGCAGATACTGCAAGAACTATTTCAACCCCAGCTCCTGTCGCACTTGTTTTACCCCTGCGACCATATTGACCAGTTTGCGCCGAGCAGCCCAGCGGGCCGTCTGACTGAGACCGCAATCGGGGGCAAACGCCAGTTTCCCGGCTGGGGCGTGTTCCAGACAACTACGCACGCGACTGGCCACATCTTCCGGCGTTTCGATGTAATAACTTTTTACATCGATGATCCCCACCGCCACATCGCAATGACGGGCAATCGCGGAAATAATGGGCAGCTCCGCCATTTCCCGGCTGGCCATTTCAACATGCATCTCATCCACCTTCATTTCCAGAAAGGCTGGAAACATCGGTGCATATTCACGTTTGCCCACCGCCCGGGCCTTGAAATTACCAAAACATAAATGCGTTCCCAGGCGACATTTGCCCACCACCGATTCAACCGTACGATTGAAAATATCAACAAACCGCCGTGGGTCTTCCCGATGGGCGTAGCAGGACATGGACGGTTCATCCACGGTAATCTCGCGGCATCCGGCTGCCACCAGCGCCTCCAGCTCCGTGCGCACGATCGGCAATAGTGCTTCGGTCAGCGCCCAGCGATCACGATAGCAATCATTGGGCAGCAACCGGCCGCTGAGCGTATAAGGGCCGGGTACGGAGGCTTTCAGCGTTATACCACTGGCTGCCTGGGCGTAACCCGCCCTGACCACCTGCTCCAGACGCTGATATTCCTGCACAGCGCCCAATCCACGCGGCGCCGTCAGTTCACCCACCACCCGATGCTTGCCACGTTGATCGTGCGCCGGCGGGCCAAAGCGCCGCAGCGGAGCGCCCTCCAGCTCAATCCCCTGCAGATACCCGTAAAACGACAAATTGAAATCGAAACGTGTCTGCTCGCCATCGGTAATCACATCCAGCCCCGCAGCCACCTGATCCTGCACCGCGCACCAGACCGCGTCCGCCTGCATCTCACGCACATCATCCGGGCCGAATTGATCCAGGTGACTCGTCGAAAACTCCAACCACCCCGGGAAAGGATAGCTGCCAATGACGGTGGTTCGCAGCGGTTGCTCGTTCATCGATCTTCCTTCGTTGTTGTGTCATTGCGCGCCGGTCACACCAGGACGCGCGCTCAGTCGATCGGAAAATAGTTGCGCGTCAGGGCAATGTCCCTGATCAATTCCTCATCCCGCGTCGTGGCGGGGGTTTCCAGGATCAACCACTGATCAAAACCGATCTCCGCCAGCGCCTGCGCACTGGCCTTGTAATCAACCCGCCCCTGACCCGGCCGGACATCACCCGGCCCGATCTTCGTCTCTTTCATATGCACCTGCCGGATCAAATCACCCTGCAGGCGAATCTGCTGCGGACCATCCATGCCAACCCACACGACATTGGCCAGATCAAAATAAACCCCAAACCCATCGGGAACCTTGATGCGATCCGCCATTTCGTGCAGTTGCTCGGCAGCAAGCGTGCCCTCATAACAGAGCACAACTCCGCGACTGGCCGCCTGGGCGCACAACGGTGCCAGCAGCTCAGCGGTGCGTTTCAACTGGGCTGAGTCATCCCGTGGATCATTGGCGAAAAAAAACGGCAGAAGAATCACCTTTGACCCCAGCGCTGCTGCCCATTGAATCGCCACACCAATTTCCCGGATGATGATTGGCTGGCGATCAGGCTTGGCAATCAAACCATCTTCGTTATACACACCCAGGCAGACGGATGGCACGACCACGCCCGTGTGTTCAATCAACTTGCGCAACCGGTTCACCCGCGGATGATTCGGATCTGCCAATTCCTCCAACGACAAATCCGGTTCAATTCCCGCCAGCCCCAGGCGTCTGGCCCGCTCAAAATTCGCGGCATCATCGGCCGATTTCAGAACCACCTGCATCGTTCCCAGCTTCATACTCATGCTCCTGCGTAATTGGTCACTCAACAAATTATGACACTTTCCGTATTTGCAGTCAGTCTTATCTGGATAGCGGTTCCCCAACTTTTTCATACAACCGGGCCAGACGGTGGGCGTGCTGGTCATAGGCTGCTTCAAAAAGCTCCCTGGCCCGTTGACGGCCAACCACCGCGCCGGCGCTGAGTACGGTCGGAGGCTGACCGGCACGGGTCAATCGATCGGCCACCAGTGCCTTGATGCTGTTGATCAAAAGGCAGCCGCCAATTGTCGATCCCGGCGCTACCGGCGTATCCAATCCTTCGATTTTGACCATCGCATCGCCGACCGGCGCACCGGTATCAAGAATCAAATCGCTGAAATCCGCGAGCTTGCGCCTGCGGGCGTCGTTGCTGCTGCTTTGCTCAGCATGGGCAACGCTGATGATCGACACGACCTTTACGCCACGCTGCTTGAAACCTTCGGCCATTTCGATGGGCACGATATTGCAACCACTGGAACTGATAATCAGCGCTGTATCCTGATTACGGATGTCAAAATTGCGCAAAATTCGTCCCGCCAGGCCACTGACATTTTCCAGAAACATGGCTTGACGCTGGCCATTGGCACCAACCACAAGGTTATGAAACGTCAACGACAGTTCGACAATGGGGTTGAACCCCGGAAACGACCCATAGCGCGGCCACATCTCCTCAACCATGATGCGCGAATGGCCGCTGGCAAAGACATGCACCATCCGACCGGCCAGGATCGTGGCACTGAACCAGTCGGCAGCGAGGTTGATGGCAGGCTGCTGATTCTGAACAACCTCAAGCAGGCCACGGCATTTCTGCAGATAAATTTCGCTGGGTGACATTCGATTAAACCTTGAAAATTGCCAGAAATTAACAACTATTTCTGTTCCCGCTCCGCTTGCATCGCCCCATAGGCGGCGCCGACGGCACCGGCCTCACTGCCCAATGCGGCTGGCACAACACGCACCTGTCTGCCATGCGGCCGCCATTCAAAATCATCCATCATTTCACTCAGGGGAATAAACAAATGATCTCCCGCTGCGGCAATGCCGCCACCGATAATCACAATTTCCGGATCCACGGCATTGACAATACTGACAATATGCGCTGCCAGCGCCTTGATACTATTCAACCAGACCAACGTGGCAGCACCATCTCCCCGGACATAATCCTGAACCAGCTCCTGGGTTGAAGTCCACCGGCCATGGCTGCGCTTTTGCAGCGAATAGTTTCCCATGTGATATTCGATGGCGCCGGGTGTCATGGCCAGATCACGCGGCCCGTTAAAATCAACACTCATATGCCCCAGATGTCCTGCCCGTCCCAGATGCCCGCGCAATAACCGGCCCTCACACCAAAGCGCCCCTCCCACACCCGTCCCCAGCGTCAACAAAACGGCATTGCGACTCATCTGAGCTGCGCCGCAGCAAATCTCCCCCAGCAACGCCGCCTGGGCATCATTGAAAACCGGCACGGGCCGGGTTCTTTGTAAAAACGGCCCCCATTGAAAATTCACCGTGCCTTCCATCTTCCCGCTCATCCACCAGATGCTATAACCATCCCGGGCGACAATCCCCGGACAACAAACACCCACCCATGCCGCCGGTGCACCACGCCTCTGCTGGATCTGCTGAACCAATTGGCGGACGTGCGATTTCCACACGTTGTTCGCATCATCCTGGGTCGGCATATTTTGTTCTTCCAGAACCTGACCCGCCGGATCGATCGCCACCGCTTTGATGTTTGTCCCGCCAATGTCCAGTCCAATCGCGTACTTCATGATTGTTGTCGTTTACAAATGGCAACTACTCCGACCCAACCGGCACGGATTCATGCAACTGACCTTCACTGACCGACCAGCCGCCGTCAACCGCCAGCACCTGGCCGGTACAGAAGCGCGACGCCTGAGACAAAAAATAAACCGCCGCCGCATCCAGATCATCCGCCTGACCAATCCGCCCGCCATCCAGCGGTTGTTTGGTATGGATGAAATGCTGGATCACGGTATCTCCCGCAGCCCGTCGAGCCATGTCGGTCTCGACCAGCGCAGGCGCAAGCACATTGAACCGGATATTTTTTGGTGCGTAATACGCAGCACAGGTGCGGGTAAAACCAACAATCGCACTCTTGGCGGCGGCATACGCATGAGTTGCAAAATGTCGCGGTGATGGCGAAGTCGCCAGCACGCTGCCCATGTTCAAAACGCTGCCCCCATCACCTTGTTTCAAAAATTGCCGAACCGCTGCACGATTGGACAAAAACAACGAACGTAGGTTGAGATTCAGCGTCTGATCCCAACCCTCATCGGTTATTTCATGCAGCGGCCCGTCCCCAAAACGACGCCCTGAACCCCCTGCCACATGGTACAAACCATGAAACGCACCAAAGGCATCCAGCGCAACACGAATTGCCGCAGGAGCCGTCGCTGGATCCGTCGCATCCGACGCCAGCGCACGACAGCGATTGCCCAGTTGCAATTGCGCTTCTTCGGCTTGTTCTGCATTACGCCCGACAACCACCACCGCCGCACCCTGGGCGATGCACGCCCGGGCTGCTGAAAGCCCCAAACCCTTGGTACCGCCGATAATCACAATCACCCGGCTGTGAAGCATAGTCGTAACAACCTACTGCTTTTATCCGTTGCATGAGAATACTTATCATCCAGCCGTCGCAGCAGCTGATATGATTATTCCCTCCAGCCCAGCCCCAATCAAATCCGCTGCCGGCGCGCCGTCACGCATTGCCACAGACGCTTGCGGCTGCCACAATCTCCCGACTATGGACTATTTTCAATATAAAAATGGTGAGCTGTATTGCGAAGACCTGCCCGTGGCCAAAATCGCTGCGGAAGTGGGCACGCCGTTGTACATCTATTCCAAGGCGACTTTTCTGCATCATTACCGCCAGATTGCAACCGCTTTTGCGGAATTGAACCCCACAATCTGTTATTCCATCAAATCCTGCGGCAACATCAATATCTGCCGGATGCTGGCCGGGGAGGGCTGCGGTTTTGACGTGACCAGCGGCGGCGAGCTTTATCGCGCTCTGCAGGCCGGCGGTGATGCCAGCAAGATGATCTTTGCCGGTGTCGGTAAAAGTGATGAGGAAATCCGCATGGCCATCGATGCCGGCATTGCCGCTTTCAATCTTGAAAGCGAGGAGGAAATTGAAAATGTCGATCGTGTCGCGGCGTCCATGAACCGCCAGGCGGTGGGGGCGATTCGCGTCAATCCCGATGTCGATCCCAAAACCCACGCCAAAACCACAACCGGGAAAAAAGAGACCAAATTCGGCGTCGATCTGGAGCGGGCGGAGCGCGTTTTTGATCAGTATCGCAATCTCAAGCACTTGCGCATCGCCGGGATTCATATTCACATCGGTTCGCCCGTTTATGAAATTCAGCCTTACATCGACGCCGTTAATAAAATCACCGCGCTGATCGACCGCCTCACTCAGCGTGGTCACAAGATCGAATGGTTTGATGTTGGTGGTGGCTTTGGCGTTAACTACCAACGACCGGATCAGGCGCATCCGATCACCGAACATGCCAAGGCGCTCGTGCCGCTTTTGAAAGGCAAACCGTACCGCATCGCCTTTGAACCCGGACGCTATATCGCCGGCAATTCCGGCGTACTGCTGACTCAGGTGCTTTATCGCAAAAAAGGTGGTTCCAAACAGTTCATCATTGTCGATGCCGGGATGAATGACCTGATCCGCCCGACGCTTTACGAAAGTTATCATCACATCTGGCCCGTTCACCCCACGCCCGACAACGTGCCCGCCCAGCGCAGCGTCGAAACCGTCCCCAATAACGGCGAAGTGGTGGATGTGGTCGGGCCGATCTGTGAATCAGGCGACTATCTGGCCAAGGATCGACTATTGCCCCATACGCAGCGCGGCGATTTGTTGTGTGTCTTCACGGCTGGCGCTTACGGGTTTTCCATGAGCAGCAATTACAACAACCGGCGACGGGCTGCCGAAGTGCTGGTGGATGGCAACAGTTATACGGTGATCCGTCGCCGTGAGAATTATGAAGACCTGGTGGCGCTGGAACGGGTGTAATCGCGCAATCTTCCGCAGCCCACAATCGACGACAACCGCGCAACCGTCCCAGTGGCGGTGGATCAGCCGTTGGTTCAGCGTATTGACGCAGCCTGCATCGCCGCCGGAATAATCACCGCTGCCATCCGGCCGGTGACACCGTTGTCGCGCCGATGCGAATAAAACTCCCCACCGTCGCGCACCGTGCAGCGGTCGGTGGTGTCGATGCGCTCCTGATCCACGCCAATGGCAACAAGCTGCTGCACCAGTGCCTGACGCAGATCAACCGTGCCCTTGCCATCGGCTCGCCGGCGGATCGGCGCAGGATCAAACTGCCCGGCAAACTGATCCAGCACTTCGCCCCCGACTTCAAACGCATCAAACCCGATACTCGGTCCGATGGCTGCAAAAATTCGCCCGGCCGGGCCGAGTAGTCCGGCTGCCTTGGGAACGACTCCCGCCACCACACCGCGCCACCCCGCGTGCACCGCTGCCACACACTGACCATCATCCCGACTCAGCAGAACAGGAACGCAATCCGCCACGCGCACCGACGCAACGGTTGAACGATCATCCGTGATAATCGCATCGGCCTTGGCATGACGATCAAAGGTCACCCCCGATTCAGCCCGGACCACGTGATCACTGTGGACCTGATGAACCTGCAATAATGTGCATCCGCCAGCGCCGATCGCTGTCAGCAGTCGTCGATAATTTTTTTGGATATTCGCCACGTCATCCTGAACCGGACAACCATTGGGGTTGCCCAGGTTCATCGAGTCAAACGGTGCGCTGCTGACACCACCAAGGCGCGTGCTGAACGCATGGGCGACGCCCAATGCGTGCAACCGGGGAGAACGATAATACACCAGCCCGTCAGGGTGTTCGATTCGATCCAGTAGCATCCGTGCCTCTTTCGTTGTGATCGGTCGATTCAATCGCGTGTGCTGGCCAGCGCGTTAAAAGTTCAAGTGTGATAGTCGGCATTGATACGGATGTAGTCGCGCGACAAATCACACGTCCAGACCGTCGCGTGCGCCTTGCCGAGATTGCACACCAGCTCCACCGTTACTTCCTTCGCCGCCAAACTCGTGCTGACGTGCGCCGTATCAAAAGTCAGCGGCCGGCCGCGATGAAAAACGCGTGTCCCCTGCAGTGTCAGCGTTGCTTGATCGGGGTTGAAACGAGCACCGCACATCCCTGCGGCTGAAACGATACGTCCCCAGTTGGGGTCATTGCCGTGCATGGCGCACTTTACCAGTGGCGAATCCGCAATCGCCCGGGCCATCGCCTGGGCATCGGTCGCATTGACAGCCCCCTTGACCGTGACGGTGACGAGCTTGGTTGCCCCCTCGCCATCGCGGGCGATTTGCTGCGCCAGCGACTGGCAGAGTTCGACCATGGCAGCGGTGAACTTTTTCAGCGCTGGCGCTGTGTTGATTTTGGCGCCGCTAAGCCCTGACGCCAGAACTACGGCGGTATCATTGGTACTCGTGTGGTTATCGATGGTTACGCAGTTGAAACTGCTGTCGGTTGCCAGCGCCAGTGCTTTGCGCAAGGCGGCGGGGGCGATATCCGCATCGGTACACAGATACGCCAGCATGGTCGCATGTAGCGGACTGCCGGCTTTGCCCGGTAGCGCCATGTGCGGCCCGATCATGCCGCTACCCTTGCACACACCGGCCAGCGTAACAACCTGGCGACCGATTTTGATCGTGGCGGCCGCCGCTTTGCGCGTCAGGTCAGTGGTGAGAATCGAATCGGCAAAACGTTCGGCGTGCTCAGCGCTGTCACCCAGATCAGCCCCAGCGGCGCGAATACCCGTTTCGACTTTTGCCATGGGCATGAGATGACCGATCACACCGGTGGACGAAGGCAGAATCATCCGCTCATCACAACCAACCACTTGCGCGGCAATCGAACACATCGCCAGCGCATCGATTTCGCCCTGACGGCCGGTGCAGGCATTGGCATTGCCGGAATTGACCACAACGCCGCGCAGACGGCCACCGGCGATATGCTCGCGCCCGATCTTGATCGGCGCAGCAAAAACCTTGTTCGTGGTAAAAACGGCAGCGGCGCTGGCTGCGCGCTGGCAAACCAGCAGCCCCACATCCGGAACATTGCGCCGCTTGATGCCGGCGTGTGTGGCCCCGGCGACAAAACCACGGGGGCTGAGAAGATGAAGCGCTGCCATAACTGCCTTTCAATCAAAATTGCTGATGCTTAACTCGTGAATAATTGCCTGATAACCGTCCCGGTGGCCGTTGCGCCGACCGGTGTACGATACGAATGGGGCATGTCCGATTAAAGCGTCTGGATGATCTGCCAGATTTCCTCGTGGATCGTCGCAATGTCCCGATCCGCCCGGATCAAACGATAGCGCTGCGGCTCGATGGAAGCCAGCACCCGGAAATTTTGGCGCACCATCTCATGATACTCCAGCGGGCGCTGTTCGATCCGGTCTTTCTCGCGCTGCACACGGGCCAGGCTCTGCTCGGCTGGGATATCAAGAATAATGGTCAGATCCGGCCAGCGCCCCTGCACCGCCACTTCCGCCACCTCCCGAATTTCTTCACCGGTCAAATCCTCCCCGCCAAGTTGATACGCCAGTGTTGAGGAGACGAAGCGATCTGAAATCACCAGCTTGCCGCTTTCCAGCGCCGGCGTGATGAGCTGGCTCATGAGCTGCGCCCGGGCCGCCATGTACAGGAGCATCTCGCAGCGCATGCTCATTTCGGTATGTTCCTTATCCAGCAGAATCTGACGGATACGCTCGCCAATGCGCGTGGTGCCGGGATCGCGCACCAGCAGGGCTGGAATGCCACTCTGGATCAACCGATCGCGCAAGAGCTGGGTCTGGGTGCTTTTGCCACACCCTTCGGTTCCATCCAGAACAATGAACTTGGCACTGAGATTGCTGGTTTCCATCAGATTCCACCGCCAAAAAGTATCTGCTCGGCGACGATTATAGCAAGTGCGATGAGTAACGTCGCTCACTTGACCATTACCCGTCACCAACCATACTTTGACCACATGGAATCATCCTACGAACCTCTCAAGGATTCTTTCACCCGGACTTTTGGTGAAGGCGGGCGGCTGGTGGTCGTGCGCTCGCCCGGCCGGGTCAACCTGATCGGCGAACATACCGACTATAATGACGGGTTTGTTTTTCCCATGGCCATCCAGCCGCAGGTCAGCTTCGTCTGCCGAGGTCGGGAAGATGGTCTGGTGCGCGTGACCAGCACCGCTTTTCCCGATGAAATGGTGGAATTCTCCATCCAGACGGCCATCACCAAAGCTCAGCCAACCTGGGCCAATTACGTCCGCGGCGTGGCCAGCGAACTCAAAAAAGCGGGCATCCCGCTGATCGGGATGGATGTCCAGCTCAGCAACACCCTGCCCGTCGGCGGCGGTTTGTCCAGCAGCGCTGCCATCGAAGTGGGTACGGCACTCTGTTTTCTGGCGCTGGCGGGTCTGGAGATGGACGTGGCGCGGTTGGCGCTTTTGTGTCAGCAGGCCGAGCACAATTTCGCCGATGTCCCCTGCGGGATCATGGACCAGATGATCGTCAGCTCCGCCCGCCAGGGGCACGCGACGTTGTATGACTGTCGCCAGGGGACGCGGGTCTATGTCCCGCTGAACAGCCAGGAACTGCGGGTGGTGATCGTCAACACCATGGTCAAACACGAGCTGACCGGAAGCGAATATGCCGACCGCCGCAACCAGTGCCAGATGGGCGTTGCCCATTTCGCCCGCGCCAATCCCAAAATCAAAGCCCTGCGCGATGTCAGCTTGGCGCAACTCGAATCAGCCAAAGGTGAATTATCCGATTTGATCTACCGGCGCTGCCGCCATGTCGTAAGTGAAAATCTGCGCACCACCGAGGCGGCGACCGCCCTATCCAACCATCAATACGAGCGCGCCGGCGCGCTGATGGTGCAAAGTCACAACAGCCTGCGCGATGATTACGAGGTCTCCGTACCCGAGCTGGATTATCTGGTTGAACAGGCGATGCAGATCAAGGGTGTTTACGGGGCGCGCATGACAGGCGGCGGGTTTGGTGGATGTATCGTGGCGCTGGTTCAACCGCGCAGCGTGGATGAGTTGACAACCCAACTGGAACAGAAATATCAGGATCGCTTCGGGATTCAACCGACCGCTTTTGTCACCACCGCCACGGCTGGCGCTTCGCGGGTGGAATGAATCGTGTCGCCTGGGTTGCGCCAGCGCTCCTGAACCCGCGCAACCATCGGAAACCCGGAATTTCAACCGCTGCGATACCAGCCGCGCCCGGGTAGTTCGCTCAACAGCCATGATGGGATAGAATCAACGCCATGGATTTTAATTTCCGCGATATTCTGCTGAAGATCTGCGCCCGCCAGGATTTGTCGCGCGATGAAGCCAGACAGGCCTTCACCTACATCATGGAAGGCCAGGCCAGCGAGGCACAGATCGCCGGGTTACTGGTTGGTCTGGTTGCCAAGGGGACCGCGATTGATGAACTGGTGGGCGCTGCCACCGTCATGCGCGACAAAGCGGTCAACATCGACTGCGACGGTTCGAGTTTGATTCTTGACACCTGCGGAACCGGCGGCGATGTGCGTGGTACATTCAACATCTCCACGGCTGCTGCCATTATTATCGCTGCCTGTGGCGTGCCGGTGGTCAAACATGGCAATCGCTCGGCGTCGAGCAAGTCCGGCAGTGCTGACGTACTGGAAAAACTGGGGATGAAGCTGGACTTGACGCCGCAACAACTGGGAAACTGCCTGCGTGAGGCGGGTATTTGTTTTGCCTTCGCCCGTTCCCATCACCCAGCCATGAAGCACGTGGCGACGACCCGTTCGGCGCTGGGCATTGTGACCATTTTTAATCTGCTCGGCCCTTTGATCAACCCCGCACGGGCACGCTATCAACTGCTCGGTGTTTTTGCCCCTGAACTGACCGACAAACTGGCGGCCGTGCTGCGCAGTCTGGGCAGCCACCGCGCCTGGGTGGTGCACGCCGATGATGGGCTGGATGAAATTTCCACCCTTGGCCCGACCCGCATCAGCGAGTTGAAAGATGGTGAAATCCGTTCACGCCGATTGGACCCAAGATCGCTGGGTATCGCCTACGCCCGTTTGTCTGATTTGCAGGTGGAAACGGTGGAGGAATCGGCCGCAGCCCTGAAAAGCATTTTTGCGGGTGAAAAAGGGCCTAAACGCGACATTGCCCTGCTCAATGCCGCTGCCGGCTTGGTGATTGCCGGTAAGGTTGACGATCTGCCCGCTGCTTTGGTGCTCGTCAATCAGGCGGTTGATTCCGGTCAGGCGCAAAAAACCCTCGATGCTTTGATCCGCTGCTCTAACTCCTGATTATGTCAGCAAATATAACTGCTACAGATTACCCCGATAAACATCCGTACCCGAATATGTCATATTATAGGGGCGAATTTCTTTGACTCTCGCGCCAGTCAGTGGCAGAATTCCTCTGCGCGTTTGGAAATCGACACCTTTCGGAGGCCGGAGCTTGATCTCGCTCGGGATTGCTTATGGGTAAAACAGCCTTGTTTGTTGCTGCCGCTTGCCTGACTTTTTCCTCTTTTCCTGCATCTGGTGTCGTGATACATCCCGTGGATGACTCGGCGACTATCTCCGGGCCAAACGCATTGGTTGTTGGCAAATGGGGATCCAACGCCTCGGCCGTCGCGATTGGCGCTAATTACGCCATTACCGCGCGCCATCAGGGCGGTGGTGTCGGTTCAACCGTCAAGTTTGGTTCAACCAATTATACCGTGGCGGAAGTTTTCAATATCGGCAGCGTTGACTTGCGCGTTGTGCGCCTGGAACTCAACAACCAACCGGCGAACCTTACCCAGTGGGTCAACATTTACGATGGAGCTGGCTCTCTGATTGGCGAGGAGTTTACGGTTGGTGGTTACGGTAAGACGCGCGATGCGGAGCTACAGTTTGGCGGCGACACCTACGGATACTCGGTAACAAGTGCGTATTCATCCTCTCCAGTTTTCGGGCGAAATGTCATTGTCGCCGAACTGGCTGATCAAACACCAAAAGATTCTCCCTATACGTCCGATGTTCTGGCCGCTTTGTTCGATGGTCCCAATTCTTCCTATGCGATTGAAGGCGAAGCGATGCTAGCCGCAGGCGACTCCGGCGGTGGCTGGTTCGTTTGGAATACTACTGCCGGAGAGTGGCAGGTGGCGGCAGTGTCCGCCTACACCGGTCATCAGGAAGTCAACAAAAACCAATCAGCCAGTCAAGCTTTATTTGCAGCCTATAACAACGCCTCGATTGCGGCACCCGATGGACTGTACGGCATTGACCTGAAAGACTACCGCAGTGCTATTTACACGGCGATCCCCGAACCGGGTTGCCTGGCTCTTGCGGGTTTGGCAGGTCTGTTTATGATGCGCAGACGTCATGCCTGATCATGCACCACCTGTCACCTGGCGCGTTGCCTTATTCATCACCTGTTTGACTGATCAGTTCTACCCTCACGTGGGTATTGCGGTGACCAAGGTGCTGGAAAAGCTGGGGTGCAGCGTCGAATTCCCCGCCAATCAGACCTGCTGCGGTCAACCGTTTTACAACAACGGTTTTCATCCGCAAACCGCTGAGCTGGCGAAAAAATTCATCGAGATTTTTCAGGATTACGATTACGTCGTCACCCCGTCGGGTTCCTGCGCCACCATGATGCGCAGCCACTATGAACAGGTGCTGGGCAACGACGCCTCGTGGCAGGACGGCCTGAAGCGCGTCCGGCGCAACACCTATGAATTCGTCGAATTTCTGGTGAAGGTGCTGCGGGTTGATCTGTCCCGTTTTGCCCTGCCCGACCAACAGCGGACGACATTTCACTACACCTGTCATTCCCGCGGTCTGGGCTTGACGACCGAAGCATCACATCTGCTAAAAAGCCTGGGGAATGTTGATTTTGTCCCGCTGGAGAAAACGGATCAGTGCTGCGGCTTCGGGGGAACGTTCGCGGTGAAATACCCGGCCATCAGCGGGGCGATTGTCAAAGACAAGGCTGATTGCATCCGCGCCACCGAGGCGCCGGTGACGGTCTGTAATGAGGCGGGTTGTTCGATGAATATCTCCGGCATGCTGCATCGCCATCAGGTCTCGTCGCAACTGAAGCATATTGCCGAGATCATCGCTGAGAGCATGGGGCTGGATTATCACCAGTGGTAGCTTCAGGCTGCACGATGGGCCTGCGCGACCAACAATCGCAGCGCACTGGCCTGATCCGTGATGGTGGCTGGCGCAGCCGCAGCAGCCGGTGCTGGCATCACCGGCATGGTTGTGACGGATGACTGGCTGGCGCTGGCAGCAGGCCGATATTCACTGACACATTGCTGCAACACCTCGACGATTTTCTGGGACGAAGCATTAATCACGCGCGACAGGCGATGGAGCATCTGCTCCAATTCCTGCGCGGGGATGGGCGTCAGTTGCCAGACCCGGATTTTCGGGTGGCTGGTCGGGCGCGTCTGTTCATCGGTCAGCGCCAATTCTTCGTAGAGTTTTTCCCCGGGACGAACGCCGGTGAACGCAATATCGATATCCTGCCCCTCGGTCAGCCCGGCCATGCGGATCATATCGCGGGCCAGGTCAAGAATTTTCACCGGCTGACCCATGTCCAGCACAAACACTTCGCCACCCTGGGCAATGGCGCCAGCCTGCAAGACCAACTGGCTGGCTTCGCTGATGGTCATGAAGTAGCGCTTCATGTCCGGGTGGGTCACGGTGACCGGCCCGCCAGCGGCAATTTGTTTACGGAAAATCGGCACCACGCTGCCGGATGAACCCAGCACATTGCCAAAACGCACCGCCACGAAGCGCGTTGATGAGTTTGGCCCGGCCCACGGCGCACCGGCCTGATTGTGATTGAGCGACTGCACGTACATTTCCGCCACGCGCTTGGTTGCCCCCATGACGGATGTCGGGTTGACCGCCTTGTCGGTGCTGACCATCACAAACGCCGCGCAGCCGTGCGCCAACGCTGCATCGGCCAGAATCTGCGTTCCCAGAATGTTGTTCTTGATCGCCTCGCCGGGGTTGGCTTCCATCATGGGCACATGCTTATGGGCGGCGCAATGGAAAATAACCTGTGGTTGCTGGGCGGTGAAAATGTCATCCAAGCGCTGGGCGTCACCGATATCCGCCACACACGGAACCAGATTCATGCCCATCCAGCGCTGGCGCAATTCCTGATCTATTTCAAACAGGGCATTCTCCGCCTGCTCCACCAATACCAGCGACGCCGGACAGAATTTCATGATCTGACGGCAGATTTCTGAACCAATCGACCCGCCCGCCCCCGTGACCAGGACACGTTTATCAGCCAGAAACCGCTGCAATTCAGGTGTATCCAGATTGACCGCTGGTCGTTTCAGCAGCGTTTGCAGATCATTTTGTTCAAGGACTGACGCGCAAGCTGGCGAGCTTGGCGCAGGTTCAGCCGCAGCTGACGAACGCTTTGTACGACGAAGTTGACGAAAAATATCAGCCAGCACGGGTCTGTGCTTATCATCGGCATACTCACCAGCACGGGTTTATTGGAACCGACCGGCGATTTTGTGTTGCTGGCCCCTTGTGGCGCGATTGATATGAAATTCAGCTTAAAATGAACTGTTTGCATACTGGTAACTTTTTCAATTTTGCCGAAGATAATTCCCATGCCCAAACTTTATCGAAGCCCCGCCCCTCTGGTTGTACTCAGTCTGGCGATTGTTTTTGTGAATGTTCTGACCGGTTGCGCCAAACCGCAATTCAAGCAGGGGCCAAAGTGGGCGCCCAATCCGCGCCAGGCTCCACCACCACCACCGGCCAAGGACATGCCGATTTCGCCGGAGCTGCAAAGTCGGGCAACCGGAGAAATCGAACAGGCGCTGCGGTCGGATGATCCGTTGATTCGCGCCCATGCCATTGAGTCGCTGAAAACACTCGGCGGCGAAGGAAGCAATGAAGCGATTACCGATGCCCTGAGCGACCCGGAAGCGATCGTGCGTTTTTCTGCGGCGATGGCGACAGGCGAAAGAAAAATTGCCGCTGCCAAAACAAAGTTGCTGAATCTGGTCGAAGACCCCGACCCCAGCGTGCAGATTGCGGTGCGTTACGCCCTGCATCGTCTGGGCGATTATCGTCACAGCCTCGATCTGGAAACCTTTGCCGCTCATCCGCAGGCGTCGCTGCGGGCGGACACCGCGATGGTGCTGGGGCTGCTGGGCGAACCGACCGGTCTGACCATTTTGCGTGACATGGACTACGACCGCGATCCCGCCGTGCTTTTGCAGGTGGCTGAAGCGCAGTGGCGGCTGGGAAGTATGGAAGGTCTGGAAAAACTGGTCGCCGCTTCGCAAAGTGCTTATACGGATTACCAGATGGTTGCGGTGCTGGCGCTGGCTGGCCCGCGCGATCAACGGGTCACGCCTCATATCACCGCCATGCTGACGGCTGAGCATATCGAAGTCCAACTGGCGGCGGCCCGGGCGATGGGCATGCTCGGTTCCGATGCGGGTTATACGATTGCCGCCAACGCCACCCGTGAAAAAGACCCGCGCATCCAGCTTCTGGCGGCCATGGCCTTGGCGGAGATGGGGCGCAATGATGCCCAGGTTTATCTCCAACCGTTGCTGGAGTCGCCGGACAGCGATGTCCGTCTGGCTGCTGCCGCGGCATTGATCCGGTTATGCCGGTAAGTCGCCAGTTGGTCGGATCATTCGATCAGACCGTGTTAAAAATCTGCCCGTAGCAAACCAGCATGATCGCGCCGGCTAGCAGAATCAGCAGCAGGCTGTAAAGACGCTTCATGCTTTGATCAAAACGGGCTGTTTTTCCCCGGTCCGCCCCCAGGTTTTGCAGATAGCGCACACGACAGACAATGCTGCCATGGAGAAAATGGTTGGCCCATTCGATGCATCGATCCAGCCGGTAGGTCAGATATTGGGTGAAACTTCCCCCGCCCCAGCGCCGGGCAATGGTGGGAATGTTATTGATCGAGGCCACGCGATTGAGCGCGCTGGAAAAAATGCCTGCTCCGTATGGCCCGACCGCTGCCAATCGGCGCGAACCCGACTGCGGATCGGAATCAAAATCACTGCCAGCGCCGAGCCGTACAGGGTTGAATTGTTCGATCACACGGGCCGCAAAAACATCCGCCTGCCGCTCGAACCGGCGTGATAAAAATCCGAATCCAAGGATAAACGCCCCCGTCGCCAGCCCGGTCAACCATAGATCGGCCGACAACCCCAGCCACACGGTATGGCCCATGCCCGGCCAGAACCGCCCCAGCAACGGTTCAACCCCCGTCAAGGTCAGCACCAATATGACAATGATCAGCACATACCAGAGCATATGACGATGCACGACATGCCCAACTTCGTGGGCAAAGACCGCTTCGATCTGCTCATCGGTCATCGTCTCCAGAAGCAGATCGGTCAGCAACACATAACGAAAACGGCCCAACAAGCCCATGACGGCAGCGTTGCAGATGTTGTGATGCGTTTGCCAAAGCAGGATATCACGAACCCTCAAACCCTGGCGTTGCGCCATCTGCAGCAACTGCCGGCGCAGCGGCGAATCGGGCAAGGGGCTGGTGCGCAGCAACCGCCGGAGCAGTTCCGGTGAAAAAAGATAAATCATCGCAACGGCTGCAAAGATAACCCCCTGCTGCACCGCCGAATGGAGCGATGGTGACAGGTATCGCACCAGTGGCAGCATGGCCACGTTCACCACATCGACAATTGCCAGGATCAGCACAACCGGCGCCAGTGTAAACAGAATCTGCAACCGCAGGTGGCTGGTAAAATAGCTCCACCATTCCGGCGGCTGGTGGACGGGCAGATTGTGGTCAAAATTTATCAGAATGCCCTGTTCGCGCACCGCGCGTTCCGTTGGATATTGGCTCCACCACAGCCCCATCCACGCCAGGTAGCACGGGGCAACCCCCACCAGCAACGATGGCAAATCAAAAGCCAGTGAGTCCAGCCTCAGCACATGACCGACAAACACACGCCAGCCCAAAAAAAACAGGCCAACCCCCATCCATAACAGAACCACCAGCCGGGCCAAAAACATCCCGCGATTAAACCGGCTGATGCGGCGATAAAGCTGATGCGATCCGGCTTTGCTCAGAATCTGTCTGGCCCAACCCGCCATGAGCAAAACCAGCATCAGGTAACCTGTCAGATAGAGCAGCAGGCTGAACCAGATCGGGCGCAGAAAATCGCCCTGACTGACCGCTTGCGGCCAAGCCATCCAAAGAATCAGCGGAATGAGCAGCAGGATTCTCGACACCGGCAGAAGTTCTTTATCTCTGATTTTTTATCGGTAAAACCCGTTCGACCCAAACCAAGGCTGGCAGTTTAACGGTCATAATACGATCTACAAACTGAGTTTATCCGGTCGAATGGACAAAAATTATTCCATCTGTTGCGCCGAGGAACGGCCGATGCGCATCGCCCGATCACGGGCTTTTGACTGGATCGGCCAGGAATCGTTATCACTTTTTGACCCATCGCGCTGTCCAGCAACAATTAAAGTGAGCTAATGATACATTTAAGTTGCATTACAGCGGTTAAATCGTGTAATACTTCCGGTTCTTGCGCCCGGCAAACGGTTGTTGCGCAAAACAGGCTATTTCAATCGCCAAACCCGCAGGGACGAACCGGGCAGCAAACTGGCCAGCTCGATAACAGGTGCTATATGGCTGACACAACTGCTCCTCGACCATCGGATCCCCAGCACCAACCAACTGCTGGCGTTGCCGAGACGGGTACGGATGTGGATCGGCAGGCAACTATCGACGAACTATCGCCAGCCAGTGTCCATATCAGTTTTTGGCAGCAGCGCTGGGTGCAGAGTGTATTTCCCTTTGTCACCAGTTTCCTTCTGCATGCCGCCATCGTGATCGCTGGGATCCTGCTGGCGACCCAGGTTCAGCAGGTCTACAACGTCATCCGCGAACAGATCATCATTCCCGATTCGACCCTGATCGAAGGGGCTGATATTGGCGGTATTCCCAATCCCGGTCTGGGCGATGATCCCAACCGTGCCAATACCCAGGACATGGATGCCAATATTCCTGTTAACGCAGCCAGTCTGAGTAACACGCAGGTGCAGACGCTGAATCAGTCGTTGATGGGTGGTGGATCATCCAGCGAAGGAACCAACCCGCTGGCAATCGGGCCTAATGCGGGCAGTCGCGGGCAAGGTGGCATGGGCACGGGTCAGGGCGACATCGGCAGCGGGGCAGCGCCATTCGGTATTCCCGGCGGCGGTGGCGGGGTGGGACCTAAAAGCCGGTTCATGGGAACCAGCGGTAACGCCACCCAGATCCTTTTCATCTGCGATGCTTCCGGTTCCATGACAGGCCCGAAACTGGACATCCTGAAAGACCAGATTCGGCGCTCAATCGATTCGCTTAAACCGGTGCAGTTCTTCAATGTCATTTTCTTCAACAACAACCTCGCCATTCCGCTGGACAAAACGCGCCTGCTCGCTGCCAATCCTGAAGGTAAGCGCCGTGCGTATGAGTTTCTCAATTCTGTCACCCCCGGGCCTGATTCCAACCCAATCCCCGCATTGCAACTGGCGTTCAGAATGCAACCTCAGCTCATCTATTTTCTGACTGATGGCGAATTTGAATTTGCGCTCAACGCCAACGATCGTGTCAGCGGGGTACTGGCGGAGTTGAATAAAGACGGACGTGCCAAGATCAACACCATCGCCTTTGTCAGTGCGGATGAAAAAGGCGCTCTGACAGCCCATGCCGCGCCGTTTGTCGAACTATTGAAAAAAATCGCCGCTGACCATGGCGGAGTCTTCAAACTGGCGGCGGTGGACGAGTTTTAGCGGATGGCTGAATCCGGCGAATGAAACAAAAAACAATCAGCGACGCTGAATCTGGCGCGCCGGCATGATTAAAGAGTTGATTTGCCTACGAGTAAGAAAGGACTGATCTATGAGTCGATTCCCCGCAATGTTACGCATCACGCTGCTGGTGGCGATACTGGCCGGCGGAGCGATGTTCGTCTCCTCCGGCTGGGCGCAGGATGCTGCGGCTGAAGGAGGCGATGTCCTGGATCAGCCGGGAACGATTTCCGTGCTGCTGAAATTGATCGTTAACCACGTTGACGCGATTACCGTGACGATCTCGCTGCTGTCGGTCTACGCCCTGACCCTGATTATCCAGGGATTTATCAAGAACCGGCCGAGCGTCCTCATGCCCCAGGAGAGCACTGATCGCATTCGCGAAATGATCTCCAATCGTCAGTTCCGCGAGCTGATCGAGTTCACTGAAAACGACCCGAGCTTTATCTCCCGCGCCCTCAATCCCGCCCTCAAGCGCGCCCCCAGCTTTAACGCCATGCGCGAAGCGATGGAGACCAGCGTCGGCGAGCAGACGGCGGAGCAATTCCGCAAGATCGAATACCTCAATATCATCGGCAACCTCGGGCCGCTGCTGGGTCTGCTGGGTACGGTTCTGGGCATGATCGTCGCGTTCGACGCGATGCAGCGGGCTGAAGGCAACGCCAGTCCGGCGCAACTGGCTGGCGGTATCGCCATCGCCCTGGCCCATACGTTCATGGGTCTGTTTCTGGCCGTGCCCGCCCTGGCTTGTTTTGGGATATTGAGAACGATCGTTGATCGGTTGACCGTTCGCGGCGCGTTGATTGCTGAAGAATTGCTGTTGATGATCAAACCGGCTGACAGCAAACCCGCCCCGCGGACTGGTGCTGCACCGTCACCGGCGGTCAAACGGGCTGCCCCCGAACCATCGCCAACACCTGCATCAACCTGAACGACTGCGCGATCCGTTGCAGATCGCGCAAGATAAAATCGGTCACAGCGCCAGTTGGCTGCGGCCACTGGCCACCAGCAAGCCGATCGATTGAAACTGTAAAAAGGAGCCAGCCATGCGCAAGCACTCCATGCCCGAAAGCAACGTCACTCATCCCAACGTCACGCCCCTGATTGACGTGGTGATGTGTCTGATCATCTTCTTCATGCTGGTGGCCAAGATCGGCGTGACCAGCGGTGCTGAAGAGATGACGCTGCCCAAAGCCATTTTGGGACAGGATATCAAGGACCTGGGCAACACACTGACGCTAAACGTGCGTAACATCAATCAGCCGCTGCCGATGGTGACTGCTTTACTGCCCGGACATCACGACACGACCGAGTTGAAATTCGAGGAAAACCGCGGTGGCAAGATCGAGCGCCCATTGCTGGATCTGCTCAAGGCCGCCCGCGCCAACAATCCCGAGTTCAAAGTGATCATCCGCGGCGAACAGGATATGCCTTATCGTCTGCTCGAACCGGTTCTATTTGTTTCGGCACAAGCGAATGTGAAAAACGTCAACTTCGCAACTGAAACGGTGCAGGCTAAGAAGTGAGCAACGCATGCGAATCCGAGGATCGAAAAAAGTTCATTACGACGCCGGGCCGAACATGACGCCGCTGGTTGACGTGGTCATGGTGATCCTGATCTTCCTGATGCTGGCCGGAAGTTTTGGCGGCGTGGAGCGCTACCTGACCAGCAACGTGCCGATCAAGCAAAGCGGTGTCGGGCAGGCGGCGGTTGATAACACGGTTCCTGATACGCCACTGGAAATCCGGGTTGATCGCAACCGGGCGGATCCGAGCAAGTTTGATGTCCGGGCTGGGCGTATCGCCATGACCATCGACGCCTCCACCCAGGAAAGTTGGTTGCAGCAGATGGATCAGTTGACCGAAGCGCTCAAACAGATGCATCAGGAGCTGAACGCTGCCGGCACGAGTGATGATAAAATCCAGGTGGAAATCCATCCGCAAAAAGATGTCCCCTATGCCCATGCGATTCATGTATTTGAGGCGGTGACCGACGCCCAGTTCAAGAAAATCAGTTTTGCCCAGTCCCATGAATAAAAAAGGCACCCCAGGTTCTTTCATGGTCAGTTCACGATCCATTCTCACCGCTGTTCTTGCCACAGGTTTATTGCTCATCAGCCCCGCCATTTTGGTGCAGGGGCAAACTCCGCCGACGACCCCGACACCCAAAAACGCTGCCACCGGACTCAATGCCCTCAGCGACGATGCCCTGTTCACCGAACTGGCCAGCCGTGGACTGGATCAACTGCTCCAGCGTGCTTTTGAGATCAACCATGTCCCGCAGGAAAAACAGGAGAGCATCAAAACACTCAGCGCCTTGCGCAAACTGGGTGATCCCAACAGCAAGCTCAGCCCGCACCAGCGCCAGACGCTGATCGACCACGTTGTCGCCGGGATCGATTCGACGCTGCCTAAAATCAAAGACCCCCATCTGCTGGTGCAGCAGGCGAATCTGTTGATCACGGAATCGGTCAACAATGATGTCAACACGCTGGAGTTCTGGGGCGAAAATCCGCGCCTGCAGGCGTCGCTGCACCCGATTGTACTGGCGACGGATCGGATTCTGGATCGCGCACTGATCGTCGGCAACGAAGACCTGGAAACCATCGCCAATAAAATCCGTCGGCCCAATGACGCTGCCGCCCAGCAGTACCTCAAACTGGAGTCGCTGCTGACAACGGCTGACTTCACGCGCACGATGAACCAGTACGCGCTGGCATTGTCGATTGATCGGGCTGATCCCCAGCGAAAACAAATCGCCACCCAGGCAATTGATAAACTTCGCGAGCTGGACGAAGCCGACAGTGGCGTACAGGTCGTGGTAAAAAACCGCATCGGCAAGCTGTTGATTGCGCGCGGCGATGCCGATGATTACGACAAGGCGAAAAAAGAGTTTCAGGCAGTGATCGACCAGCAGACCACCCCGCCGCCTGACGTTGGCCAGACGTATGAGGCGCTCTATTTCTCCGTGGTTGCCGATCTGACGGATAAAAAACTGGATGCAGCCCAGCAAGCACTGGAGAAATTGCGCACCTGGCAGAAAACCAACATCCCGGCGGACAATAAAACCTGGCAGGCTGGTGCCGACGCTGCCATCGCCATGATGGAATATCGCATCATCTCCGCCCGGGCTGACAGCACGCCTGGCCAGCAGAAGCAGCTTAACGAGCAGGCCAACCAGATACTGGTGAATCTGGTCAAGGCACAACCCGCCTATGGCAGCGTCATTTATCAGCAACTGGCTGACCGCCTTGCCCCCAGCACCGATCTGACCAAGGCCGACTCACTGATGCTTCGCGCGCTGATGCGCCAGGGTGAACAGGAGGCGATGAAGCCGCAGAACGAAGCGCGGGATGCCAGCACCATCAAGCGTGCCCTGACTGCGACCGATCTGTTTTTGTCGCGTCAAGGTCAGCAAGGCATTGGTAATGATGATATTGCCACTGCCATGCTGTTGCGCGGCGTATTGCTGGAGGCGGACAATCAACCTCTCGATGCCGCCGAGGCGTACATGGCGTTCGTCGGGCGGTTCAAGACCAATGCCAACGCCACATTCGCCCTGGATAACGCCATGGCGCTCATCAACCCTTTACTGGCGGATCGGGAAAGCAACGCCCGCATTGACGACTTGTACACGCGCGTGCTGGCCGCGGCAGTGGATGAACCGTTTAACCGGATCGATCTGGCCTATCAGGCGGGCCGTCAACTCCAACAGACCGGCCAGTATGCCCTGGCGCAGGCCGCATACGCCAAAGTGCTGCCGAATGATCCCAACAAGCTCTGGGCCAGCTATTTTCAGATGATCGCCATTAAGCAGCGTCTCGACGCGGATCGCGTCAAGACCGCAGGTGATAAAACCAAACTGCCTGTCGATCAGGCGGGTCAACTGCAGGAACAGGTGCAGACGCTGGCACAGCAGGTTCGCACCGAAGCGCAGGGACAGATCAGTTCAACGACTGACGCCCAGCAGCGCAGCCGCGCCCAGCGCGTGCTGGCCCAGACCACGCTGATGTCGGCTGACCTGGCCAATCGTGTACAGAATCAGCCCGCCCGCGCCATTGAAATTCTGAACAATTTTGAATCCACGGTCAAAGGCATGTCGCAGGCTGATCAGCTCCTGACCCAGGCGCTGTTTATCCGGGTCGATGCGTTCATGGATCTCAAGCAAAACACCCAGGCGACCGACGCCCTGGTGGAACTGCTGCAAACACGCGGCGGTGATGAGGGTGCGCAGATCATTTACGATCTGCTGACCCGTCTGAACAACGATTTTGAGGCAGCACGCCAAGCTGCTAATCGCCCGGAAATGGAACAACTCGCCGCTGCCCGCGCTGCCCTGACGGGTTATCTGGTGCAATGGGCGCAGACCAACAAAAAAGATGCCGTCTATCAGTACCGGGTTTATGACGCTGAATCGCAGGCGCAGGCTGCCCGCCTGACGAATGATCCGGCCCGGCGCCAGCAACTGCTCAAAGCCTCCGAGCAGCGTTATCAGGCGCTGCTGGGGGAGAAAAATGATCCGGTGGTGCAACTGGGCCTGGCCAATGCCGCGTATGATCTGGGCGATTACCGCACCGCCCAGCCCTACTACACCCGGCTGATCGGCGAACGCAAATTAGGCGGGCCTAAACGTTATAACCCTGAAGGTGAGCTGGTTGACAATGACCAGTCTTGGGAGGCGATGTACAAGCTGTTCAAGTCGAATCTCGAAATTGCCGCTGCCGACAGCAGTTTGTCCTCGCTGGCTGACCAGACCAGGCAACGTCTGGCCCAGCTCTACATCATGCAGGGTAAAAATGTCGGTGGCCAGCGCTGGGGTCAGGAGTTTGAGGCGCTGCGCGAGCAGTTGCTACCGGATATGAAACTCCCGTCGTAGCAATATGACCGGTTTGTTTCCCACAACACTGCTCCATGGTAAAACTTCGCCGGTGAGTCAGGATCAGACCCCCATCCGATTTGATCGTCCCGAGCAGCGCCCCAGCCTGCAGATGCTTGCGGCGGTCAACCGCATCTTCACCCGCTGCTACCATCGCCTGGAACCAGCCTCGGCCTGTCCATTGCCGCGGCGCGGACCAGCGATTCTCGTCTGCAACCACACCAGCGGTCTTGATCCGCTGTTGTTGCAATCCACCTGCGCCCGGCCCATCGTCTGGATGATGGCCCACGAGTATTACCAGCGCAAAAGTCTGAGGTGGATCTTTCGCCTGATCGACGCCATTCCTGTCAGCCGCGACCAGCGCGATCTATCGGCGCTGCGGATGGCGCTGCGCGCATTGCGATCGGGGCGCATTTTGGGAATCTTCCCCGAAGGACGCATTGAAACCGACCAGCAGCTCCTGCCCTTTCAGACCGGAGTTGCCTTGCTGATGCTGCGCAGCGGCGCGTCGATCTATCCGGCTTATCTGAACAGTCCCTGGCGTGAAACGGACATGCTGCGCACCTTTTTGTTCCCGCGCTCCGTCAAACTCACCTTCGGCGCGCCTTTGCACGCCAAATCGCTCCATCCCCATCATCAGCAGCTCGACGCCATCACGGCGCAAATCCAGTCCTTGATTGAGGCGCTGCGCCAACAATCCAATTCGCCGACACCCGCGAAAATGACTGGGGGCATGTAACCAGCCTGTCATAACAATATCTGGCCGATGTGATATATAGCGCCGGGTATTTCACCCCTTTGCCGGATGAATGTCGATACACAACGATAGTTCGTTGTCTCTGGAGTTGTCCCGTATGGCACTTTCACAACCTGTCGCCTCCGCCTCACCAACCAAACGATCACGGTTCATCCAATGGCTGGAACTTTATCAGCCCAAATCTCTCATCTGCCTGCGCGAGGGGTACGGCCGGGCATTTTTCTTTAATGATCTGATGGCGGGCTTGACCGTCGGCATTATCGCCCTGCCGTTGAGTCTGGCCCTGGCGATTGGTTCGGGCGTGCGCCCCGAACAAGGCCTTTATACGGCTATTATTGCTGGATTTCTGATTTCACTACTAGGCGGTTCGCGCGTGCAGATCGGCGGCCCCGCCGGTGCGTTCATGGCGATTGTGGCGGGCATCGTCGCCAATCATGGTTATGAAGGTCTGGCGATCAGCACCCTGATGGCTGGGATCATTCTTATCATCATGGGCATCACACGCCTGGGCGCTCTGATCAAATTCATCCCCTATCCGGTGACCACTGGTTTCACCAGCGGCATTGCGGTCATCATCTTCAGCCAGCAGATCAAGGACTTTTTCGGACTCACCATCTCCTGGACCGATGCTGCCGGCGCTGTTCAAACCGAACCGCCGGGCGAATTTATTCATAAATGGCAGGTACTGATCGCCAATCTGGGCAGTGTGAGCTGGATCACGTTGCTGATGGGCGGCGGGGCATTACTGGCGATGGCGGGTCTGCGCCGTTTTGCCCCGCGGGTTCCTGGCGCGCTGGTGGTGGTGGTTGTCGGCGCGGTGCTCACGGCTGGGTTTGGTCTGGCCAGCGACGCGCCGGGCGCACACGGTGGGATTCAGACCATCGGGACGCGCTTCGGTGGTATCCCCCGCACCCTACCCGTGCCGCAGCTTCCATTTACCCTCAGCTCATGGGCGGATGTAAGCACTTTGTGGAACAAAGCCAAAACCCTTGTCCCTGAAGCGACGACGATCGCCATACTTTGCGCCATCGAGTCGTTGCTGTGCGCCGTGGTGGCTGACGGGATGATCGGCGGGCGACACAAGAGCAACACCGAATTGATCGCCCAGGGCGTGGCCAATCTTGCCTCCATTGGTTTTGGCGGTATCCCCGCGACCGGCACCATCGCCCGCACCGCGACCAACGTCAAATCGGGGGCGCGCACCCCGCTGGCGGGGATGATCCATTCCGTATTCCTGCTGATTATGATGCTGATCCTGGCGCCTTACGCCAGCCAGATACCCCTGAGTGTGCTGGCGGCGGTTCTGATCATGGTCGCCTGGAACATGGCCGAGCGCGATCATTTCAAATCGCTGCTGCGCGCTCCGCGCAGCGATATTGCCGTGCTGCTCACCACGTTTGGATTGACAGTTTTAACTGACCTGACCGTTGCCGTCGGCGTCGGGATGGTTCTGGCCGCCATGCTGTTCATGAAGCGAATGGCGGAAGTGACCGATGTACAGGCGCTGCGCGATGAAATCACCGAACGCGGGCCACAATTGCCCGATGTGGTTGACCCCAACGCCATCACCAAGCGCACCGTTCCGCCGGAGGTGGAAGTTTATGAAATCAACGGGCCGTTCTTTTTCGGTATCGCTGACCGCCTCAAGGACACGCTGCGCAGCGTGAAAAAGCCGCCCCGCGTTTTTATTCTGCGTATGCGACGTGTGACCGCGATCGATGCCACCGCCATGCACGCCCTGGATGAATTTCATGACAAATGTCGCCGCCAAAACACCCATTTGCTGCTGGCTGGTGTACACGCCCAGCCCATTTTTGCCCTGGGCCGATACAAACTGCTGGACAAGATCGGCGAGGACAATCTGTTCGACAATATCGACGATGCCCTGAACGCCGCGCGCCAACTGATCGGGATGCAGCCACTGCCCAAACCCCAAACCGCCGTGGCGGAAGTAGCCCGCGAGCAGCACGGCTGATCCACTGATCCATCATCAATTTTATTGTCGAATTTTACTGATCGTTCGGGCTTGTTCTGCGTTATACTTGGCGCGCATCGGCGCTTGGTGCGCCGCCGTTCTAACACCCGAGGCGACATGTCGGAACATGCCAAATTCTTCTGCCAGTCATGTGGCAAGGCGTATACCTGGAAGCCTGAACTGGCGGGCAAACGTGCCCAGTGCAAATGTGGCCAGATGATGATCGTGCCGCCGCAGCTCGATGCGCCCAAGCCTCAAACGTCGTATGATCTGTTTGAAGATGAACCACCCGCACCCGCGCCCCACTCCATCCCGCCAGCGCCCTTTCCCACCGTCGCCAGCCCGGTGCGCCAGCCCTTGCCCGAAGTTGCCCCAGCCAGCAGCAATACCCGAAAAACAATTCTCTGGACCATCCTGACCTTGATGGTGCTGGCGGGTGCTTCAACCGGCGCATTTTTTCTGATCCAGTCCAACAAAAAACCGCCGATCCAGTACAAGTTTGAAGATCAGGCGATTACACGCCAGCTTGACGGTTCGCCCCATCTGGAAATCAAGGCATTCCTGGAAAATCCATTATTCAGCCTCATGGGCATGACCACGGCGCAAGCGCAGGGATTTGCTGAAACGCTGTACAAAATGGGCGCTAGGAATATCTACGCTTTTAATGGTCGCGTGTCGCGCAGCCTGGTCGTTGAGCTGCCGGATGATCGCGCCCAGCGCCAGCAGATCATCGATCATTACAATCGCTACCATGAGGGGATGAGCGATGTCCGCCAAGCCACGGACGAAGGTCAGCGTTATCTGAAATACCGCCTGAAAATCGCCAGCACCTGAAGAATCGTCTGTTGTGTGGTGACAATCGTCCGAGGTCGATCACGCCTCATTCCTGCAGCCATCATCCCCGGTTGGGCCTCTGGCGCGCCAGGTGATTGATTGTTCGATCGATCACACAATTGTTTTTATCGTTGTTTGATCTCGCACAACTGTCGGCTTGGCGGTAGGCTAAGGATGTGATCGTTCCTGTCGCTCTGGTGATAGCCTCCATGCTGTTCGCGGTGGCGGTGGCATTCGGGACCCACCCGAACTGGGCCGACACTGAAGCTGGTCTGGAGTTGATTTACACTGCCCGGCGGTTGCAATGGCCGCTGGTGGTGGCGTGCATTGCTTGTTGCATCGGGCTGATCGCGCTGGTGGTGTCAGGTCGCAACCGATCCTGGTGGTTGATCGCGCTGGCACCGATTCTGGGCTTGTTCGTTTATCGTTTTTCGACGCGCTCGTTCAACGCCTTTCAGATTCTGGACAATCCCGTTTTTCTACGGGCATCTGACGCGGATTATCTGGCTGATGATGAAATGGTGGTCGGCTTGCATTTTGCCGATGAACATTACGCCTACCCATTTCGACTGTTGTACACCCGGCCGGTGATCATTCAGACAGATCGGAATCAGCGGTTGATCCTGTTCTGGTCCGCTTTCGCCAATCGCGCCCGGGCCGCATCGATTGATCGTGATCTGAAAGCGCGCGATCTGGATATTGTCTCAATGCCCGCCAATGCCCTGCTGGTCTATAACAGCCGGCTGGGGCAATTCATCAATGGGTTGACCCTGCGCACGCGCCACGCAGCACCGGCGACGGGAATCGGCGGTGAAATTCCCACGGAAAAAATGTCGTGGAAGCGCTGGCGGCAGTTGCACCCACAGACGCGCGTCATGGCGCCGTTGTCGGACACCGCGTCGGGCAACCCGGTGGCTGCGGTTCTGCCGTATTACAATCTTCCGGCTTCGGCGCATTTACCATCGGGCAGTCAGACTTCGATCGCGGTCATTCATACCGACCCGCCAATGGCGGTGCCGATGGATCAAATCGCCAATGTGCCGCTGAATTTCATGGCTGGTTCGGTTCCGGTACTGCTCCTGCGTGATCGGACCACCGATCAGATTCGCGCCTTTGACCGGCGGCTGGAAGATGATCTGACTCCTTATTTTCGGCTGAACACCGATCCGCGGCGCAAAGGCGTGGCGATGCTTGATGGTGATACAACCATCGGGTGGAGCGCCGACGGCCAGGCGGTCGATGGTGATAAATCGCGCCGCGGTTTTCAGTTGACGGAATTACCGGTGGAACCCAATCTGTACTGGGGCGTTATGAAGTACTGGTATCCCAATCTGCTGCTGTATCAGCCGCCACCAGCGCCGTAGCAGCGCACGGCGTCATTCGGCAAGCCCTCATTTGTCCAATCGGCTGCCCGATCAGTTCCTCCGCGACCCTTGCAATAAACGTTCCGTCGAAACTGTTTCCCAGATGACAAACTCCGTCAGGTGATTAACATCGGTACCATGCCACGACGAGTATTTATCTCAGTTGCAGAAGTCAGCGGCGACCAGCACGCTGCGGAATTGATCAGCCAGCTCAAGCAGCTTGATCCTGAAATGATCATTGAAGGTCTGGGTGGACAGGCCATGGCGCAGGCTGGCGCGATAATTCATCATGAAACGGTTCGCCGCGCCGCCATGGGGTGGCGTGGAGCCTTGCGAGTGCTGGAGTTCCGTCGTTATCTCAAGTGGACGCGCACTTATTTCCAGCAGAACAAACCGGATCTGTTGATCTGTATTGATTCATCGGGTGTGAATTTTCATTTTGCCCGTATTGCCCACGAAACAGGCGTGCCGGTGCTTTATTACATCGCCCCGCAACTCTGGGCCTCGCGCCCCGGGCGCATCAAGACGATGCAGAAGCTGGTCAATCGGGTAGCCAGCATCTGGCCGTTTGAGCAGGAATATTACCACCAGCGCGGCGTGCAGGCGGATTATGTCGGCCACCCGCTATTTGACGAGCTGGAACCTGCCGAATATCGCATTATCGACGAAAAGCAAAAGTATCCGAACCGTCCGCCAATCATTGGTTTATTGCCCGGTTCGCGCGCCAGTGATGCCAAATCGAACTTCCCGCGCATTCTAGCGGTGGCGCAGCGCATCAATCGGGCGGTTCCCACGGTGAGCTTTCGCATCCCCACTACGGAGGCAACGCATCTGATCGTCAGCCAGCGCGTCGCCCGTGCTGGCGAAGCGGCGATCGAGTCGCCACCAGCCAGTAAGATTCAGATTCGGCTGGACGGTTTTGAAGAACTCGTGCCTGATTGTGATTTGTGCATCACCAAGAGCGGTACGAGCACGCTGCATGTGGCAGCGTTCGGTGTGCCGATGATCGTTGTTTATCGCGTACCCGCCATTGCGTGGCACGCCGTTGGGCGGTGGCTGGTCAACACCCGAACGTTTTCCGTGGTCAACATTCTTAATGACCAACCCGAGCCGATTGTCCCTGAACATGTCCCGTGGTACGGCAGCGTTGATCCTGTCGCGCAGCAGGCCATCGCCTTTTTGCGCAATCCCTCAGCCCTGCTGGCGCAGCGCCGGCGATTGATCCAGTTGATCGATCGTATCGAACAGCCCGGAGCAGCACTGAATACCGCCCGGATCGCGCTGGAAATGATTCAAGACCGAAACGGGTCTGCCGCGCAGCCCCATCGCGACCCGACCCCAACCGATCCACCGGCTGGTTCAGATCAGACGGCTTGTGATCAAGCTGCGGACGATGATCTCCCGGCGTCTGATTCTGATCAGGATTTCCCGGCGGTTTAGTTGCGACAATTCACTGCGCACAGCGCAACGACGGCACCTGGGGCTGCCACACCACCACCACAACAATTACACTTTGGTTACTGCACCAGGGCATCCATCTCGACAAAACGCTGTTTGAGATCGAAATAGAGCTTGTCATAAACCGCGTAGTGGCGGTTATAAAGTTTGGCCAGACTCGAGCGGGCGGCGATACGTTGCGTGGTGCGAATCGATGACTGGCAGGCTTGTTCCACGGTTTTCCAGACGCCCGTGCCCACACCTGCCAGCAGCGCCACACCATAGGCAGGGCCTTCGGAGGCATTGGTCAGAACCAGCGGCTTGTTGTAAATATCCGCCTGTAATTGCTGCCAGAACTTGCTGCGCGCCCCGCCGCCACTGGCGCGAACCTGGCGCACGGGAATTTTCATCTGCTGCATGATCTCCAGCGCATCGCGCATGCCGAAGGTAATGCCTTCCAGAACCGCGCGATACAGATGGCTGGGTTGATGGCGTGATGTTAAACCGATCCAGCCGCCGCGGGCCAGCGGGTCAGGATGCGGGCAGCGCTCGCCCGTGAGATAAGGCAGGAAAAACAGCCCCTCGCTACCGGCGGACGCCTGGGCTGCCAGTTCGATCATCAATTCGTAGGGATCAACTTTTTTCTTTTTGGCGGCTGCAACCTGCGCCTGTCCCAGATTATTGCGCAACCACTGGAACGAACCACCGGCTGCCAGCATACATCCAAACACGCACCACTTATCCGGTACGGCGTGACACATGGTATGCACGCGGCCTTGCGGATCGCGCGTGGGTTTGTCCGAATGAGCAAACATCACGCCGCTGGTGCCAAGCGTGGCGCTGACGATCCCGCTGGTCACAATTCCATTACCGACCGCACCGGCCGCCTGATCGCCACCACCTCCCACAACCGGAATACCCGGAACCAGCCCCATTTGTTTGGCCGCCGGCACCGTCAACACGCCGCTGACCTGATAACTTTCATACAACCGCGGCAGCAGCGCCTGATCGATCTGAAGAATCGACAGCAGCTTTTGGCTCCAGGAGCGCTTGACCACATCCAGAAGCAGCGTGCCGGAGGCATCGGAAACTTCGGTGGCATATTCGCCGGTCATACAGTAGCGGATGTAATCCTTGGGCAGCAGGATGTGTTTGGTGCGGTCATAGATTTTGGGTTCGTGCTCGCGAACCCAGAGAATCTTGGGCGCGGTAAAACCGGTCAGGGCGGGGTTGGCGACCAGCTCGATCAACTTCTTGCGCCCGCCAGCCAGAGAGGTGATCTGTTCACACTGCCGGCCGGTGCGCTGGTCGTTCCAGAGCAGCGCCTTGCGCAGCGGTTTTGGCCCGTCGCCAAGAAAAACGCTGCCGTGCATCTGCCCGGACAGGCCAATGCCGGTAATGTCATGTCCGCGCAATCTGGCTTTTTGCAAAACGGCCCGGGTCGCGCTGCACGAGGCATTCCACCAGTCGATCGGATCCTGTTCGCTCCAACCCGGGCGCGGCGTATAAATGGGGTGTTCGGCCATCGCGGTGGCCAGCACCTGCCCCTTCTCGTCACAGATCAGTGTCTTGGTCCCGCTTGTTCCGATATCAATACCCAGTAGATAGCCCATGCGCTAAAAGATATCGGTTCGCGCAGGTTCAAGCCAGTGGCGCAAGCGCTTGAGACATCGGAACAGACCTGATGAGGTGTAAACCAGCAGAGTTGACCGCGCCAAGGGCAATGGCTGATTATTCACGGTACATAACGGTCGCAGCGGTGAATTTTTTACTGGCTGCCGGGGCAACGTAGCTGTACAGAGGCATGGAACCAAGCGGACGGACACCAAAGACCGACCACTGCGGAGCCGTCAGCGTAACCCGAATTTCATCGCCGCTGGTGGCACTGGCGACGTTGCGGCTGAAGGTAAATGTAAACTGACCGGCGCGGCTGGAACCAAAGGCCTGGGTCAGCACCTCGCGGCCTTTGCTTTCGGCATCGAGGTTGGTGACACAGGCGGGCAAAATAGCGCGACGGGCAGTCTCGCGGGCCGCAGTCTGCATGATGTTTTTCACATAAAAAGCATAGCTGTACTCGATGGCGCCAAACGTCAGCGGCAGCAGAACCAACGCGAGAACCAGAACGGTCTCGACAACGGAATTGCCGCGACGACGCCGCGAAAATGGAACGGGTGATGAACTTGACATCAGACACTTCCGATCAGTTGTGACCCAAATACGACCGCCAGAACCGCCACGAAAACGGGCACGGCGTAAGGCAGTGGCTTGTCTACTGATCGACAGGATTGACCGGTGGCTTTGGTATGTTCCATACCGACTTGCCGAACATGAATCATATTAACCGTCACCAGCGCGGTGTTTCGCAATAATCGGTTCAGCCGCCCTTCCACCAGCGCCTGAACCAGAACGATCATCATTCCGATAATGGCGGCGACCGCGAAAACCCCCAGCACCGGCCAGGGGCCTAGCCAGGCGCCGACACCTGCCATCAGCTTCACATCGCCTCCGCCCATTGCACCAAAGGCGAAGGGAATAAAGCAAAGTGTAAAACCAATCAATGCGCCCAGGGCGGCCAATCCCGGCGACATCTGGCTGGCCGGCAGGAAACTTTGAGCAAGCCCGCTGAACGCCAGCGTCAACGACAACCAGTTGGGGATGCGCCGATGGCGCACGTCAATCATCGCCGCAATGGCTGAAAAAAGCAGGAGCGGAATGATCGCAAGCAGGTGCATGATTAAAGATCAGTTTCGTCAGACGCTGCTGGTAAACAGGCGGTCAGACAGTGGCAACACATCACGGACGCAGACGGGCGAACCAGCGCGATTGCGCGTCAGAGACCGTTTTTAACGCTGGTCCATCGGGCCAGAACCTTGGTACCGACAGCGCCGATCACCGCAATCGCAGCGACCACGATCAGACCCAGGATCAAGGCGTATTCCAACACCTCGCCACCGCGCTGATCGCTCATAAACAACTTGAATGAATTCAATATTCGTTTCATCATGCCTCCCGAACCAGCAGGCGCGCGAACGGAGTTGAAAGATAGGAACGCGCCTTGCGACGAGGCGCGGTTGCAATCAACCCAACCGCGCGGAACCGCAAAACAGTAGCAGGTCGCGACACAGCCTGTTGCATGCCGTATCGCGACCTGTTCCTGATCATCGTTGGTTTACAGGCCGGTGTTCAGGCTGTTCCAGCGGGCAAGAACCTTGCCACCGACAGCACCGATAACCGCAATCGCAGCAACCACGATCAGACCCGCAATCAGGGCATATTCGAGAACCTCGCCGCCCTGCTCATCCCTGGTCAACTTGACCAGCAATTTCTTCATCGCCTTCATAACAATCTCCCGTAAAGGCGTCCCGGAGAGGGCGGTTTTGCGCCCATCCCACCACTGAATGCTCGTTCCGGCTGACCCCAGGCCATTGTGCCTGAGTCCAGACGCGGTAAACACGAGGCAAACGCGCCCTGCGTCATGTCGCGGGTAACACCCCATCGACAAGCCGACTAACGCCAACTGGCTGCTGGCATTCGTCGGTTGCACTAATCTCATCGTCCACCGACCGGGGAGGCTTAATCGACATTCAGGTTTTTTTCCGCATCCCATTTATCGGCTGACCGAATCATCAGACGCCAATAATGAACCGGACAAAAACAGACCCGGTCACGAACCAATCACCGAGCAGCACCGTATTAACAAGAAGGGGGCAATTTATGGCTGGTTTTCACCAAAATTTCGCATTTTTATGTTTTATATTTTGTTGATCTGTTTGATGGTATGGACGCAAGCCAACAGAGCTGTGGCCAGGTCCGTCCGATAAGCAATTTTGTTCCATCTGCTCACCACTTCTGCACAATCCCGCGGGCTGGTTCGTGGATAACATGAAGCAGGCGCAACGTTCACTTGGGATAAAAAAAAAATTCTTTATTCTCTAACCTCCGCAGTTATGAATGCTTAAAGACAAAGACAGCTCCAGATACACTATATTGAGTAAAGAAAGTCTTGACGTATACCAGATATAGTGGTTAGGTTATGAATGCGGCTAAGATTGCTGGCGATCGACGGAATGAAAAATCGATCCAACGCCAGTCAAACGCTGTTCTGGTTTTGTAGTTGAGATTGCAACTCGTTGTGCGGGTGAGACGGTTATACCGTCATACAACATGGTTTTGGGGTCTTTGCGGATTGAGTCCGCCAGGGCGAGGGAATTTCATTCTCGTCTGATGGGGTTGATGCGCCAGACCCGCCTTTGAACTGAACGTGTCATAACGCCTGGCGGGTGAAAAGTCAGGTAAAATTAAACGCGAAAGGATAATCAGACATGGGGATTCTCTGTGACAGCCAGATCCGTGAACTGATCGGTATTGAACCGTTCGAGGAAAATGTGAAACGCCCCGGCAAAATCAGCTATGGCGTAAGCAGTTACGGGTACGATCTGCGCGTTGGGTCGATTTTCAAGATTTTCACCAATGTCAATTCGGAAATCGTTGATCCCAAGAAATTTTCCGAGCGTTCGTTTGTTACGCTCGATTGCGACGAAACCCGCGCCGATCATGTACTGATTCCGCCGAATAGTTTTGCCCTGTGCGAAACCGTGGAATATCTGAAGATGCCGCGTGGTTATCTGGCGATCTGCGTCGGCAAGAGCACCTACGCCCGTTGCGGAATTATTGTCAACGTCACCCCGATTGAACCGGAGTGGCAGGGCAAGATTACGCTGGAAATCAGCAACACGACCCCCCTGCCTGCCAAGATTTACGCCAATGAAGGTATCGCCCAACTCATTTTCCTGAAGGGCGAGCGCGTCTGTTCGACCAGTTACGCCGACAAGGCGGGAAAATATCAGGATCAGCGCGGTTTGACGTTACCGAAGGTGGACTAATTTTTGAATTGATCCCCGGCTGATTGTTGCGCTATCGCTGCGCCTCGGATCGGTTCGACGATCGTTCCAAATATGACGCTATTATTGTTCGTACGCTTATAAATTATTGACTTGTCTTGCGAGATTGCCATGAAAATCAACCGTCACTTTACCAAGCCCGGGCAGGATGCCTTCAGCACGGTCGAATATGAGGTTCGCACCAGCCGGATCACCAACCCGGATGGAACCATCGTTTTTGAAATGAACGATGCGGAAATCCCCGCCACCTGGAGCCAGCTCGCCACGGATATCATGGTCAGCAAGTATTTCCGCAAGGCGGGCGTGCCCCAGGTTGACAGCGACGGCAATCTCAAGCGCGATGAGCGTGGCAATGTGGTTTATGGACCGGAGCGCAGCGTCAAGCAGGTGGTTCATCGCCTGGCGGGTTGCTGGAAACATTGGGGGCAGACGCATGGTTATTTTGACAGCGACGAAGATGCGGAGAATTTTTATCAGGAGCTGGCTTACATGCTCCTGCATCAAATGTGCGCGCCCAACAGTCCGCAGTGGTTCAATACCGGTCTGAATTACGCCTACGGTATCACCGGGCCAAGCCAGGGCCACTACTTCTGCAATCCCGCGACGGGCCAGTTGGAAAAATCATCCGACGCCTACACGCACCCCCAGCCGCACGCCTGCTTTATCCAGTCGGTCAGCGATGATCTGGTCAATGAAGGCGGCATCATGGACCTGTGGACGCGCGAAGCACGCCTGTTCAAGTATGGCAGCGGCACGGGCAGCAACTTTTCGCGCCTGCGCGGCGAAAATGAACCCCTGTCCGGTGGTGGTAAATCATCGGGGCTGATGAGCTTTCTCAAGATCGGCGACCGGGCGGCTGGTGCGATCAAGAGCGGAGGCACGACGCGACGCGCTGCCAAGATGGTCTGCCTGGATCTGGATCACCCGGACATTGAAGATTTCGTCAACTGGAAAGTGCGCGAAGAGTTGAAGGTGGCTGCCCTGGCGGAAGGAATCAAAGCCCTGCCGGCCGACCAGAAGCAACTGGCGCAGAAACTCGGATTGAAGCTGGATTACGATTTCAACGGCGAAGCCTACCAGACCGTTTCGGGACAGAATTCCAACAATTCGGTTCGGATTCCCAATGCCTTTTTCAAGGCGATTCAAGACGACAGCCACTGGAATCTGTACAGCCGCACGACACCGGGAAAAATCCATCGCACCGTCAAGGCGCGCAAACTGTGGGACGAAATCTGCTTCGCTGCCTGGCGCTGCGCTGATCCGGGTGTGCAATTTGATGACACCATCAATCAATGGCACACCTGTCCGCGCTCGGGGCGCATCAATGCCTCCAATCCCTGCGTCACCGGCGATACGCGCGTGCTCACCCCCGGCGGAATCTGGCGGCGCATCGACCAGATGATCCACCTGCCTTCGCGCGTCGTGACGAATCTGCACAACCAGCAGATTGCCGTCACGGACGGCGCGTTCCCCACCGGAACCCGCGATGTTTACGCCCTGCGCACCTGCGGCGGGTACAACGTCAAAGTTACCGCCGATCATCGCATCTGGACGCGCCAGCGCGGCTGGGTTGAAGCACGCCATCTCACGACCAGCGACGAAATCAAGTTGCCGGATCAGCCGGCGTGCGTGAAGGAGATCGGCGAACCGCAGGATCACCTGTTTTTCCAACTGGTTGGCTTGTTCGTCTCCCAGGCCAACAACGACATCACTTCGCTGCATCTGCAAACGTGCCTGAATGAACCGGAACTGATCGAGCAATTCGCGCAGTATGTCAGCGTTCGCTGGGGCGCCTACCCGGACGATTACGTCAACGCACAGATGGTCGATACCACCGGCCTGGTGCAGACTCCGATGACCAGCCACTCGGGTAATACGCTCACCGCCACCCTGACCAACAAACGTCTGATCAGTCGTTTGCGCGCTTATGTCAGCATGGACAGTCAGCGGCCACGCCTGAATGACGAAGCCTTCACCGCCGGACTGGCAGCCCAGAAACATTTTCTGCGGGCGCTGTTCAGTGCGGATGGAATTTTTAATTCCGAGACAATCATCCTGCCCAGCCGAAGCGCCGGGCTGTTGGAAGACATTCAGCTTCTGCTGAGCGGTTTTGGAGTTCAATCGACTTTGTCGGTTCTCCGCAATCCACAACCGGCCATCCGTCATCAAGCCGCCAGGCTCCTTGAGCTGGTCGGCAAGGACGGCCAGGCCAACATCCGGGAAGGCGACGCTTTCCCGGGCGGAGACTGGCCCATCGACGCAGATGGGGGTAAGACCCCCGGCCAGCGCCACGGCCTGCGCATCGATCCGGGCAGTCTCCGCTTATTTGAACAACACATCGGCCTTCTGCCGGGTCATCAGGCTCAACGCCTTCACCGGCGTGTCCGTGCAGTTAGCGCCGGCAACGAAATCGTCCGCCAAGGGAATTGGGACGCCTTCGCCTCGCTTAAGCATCTGGGGCGTCAGCAGGTTTTCGATCTGACCGAACCGGTCAGCCAGTCGTTCATCGCCAATGGTCTGACGGTGCACAACTGCTCTGAGTACATGTTCCTGGATGACACCGCCTGCAACCTGGCGTCATTCAACGTGCTGCGATTTTTCGACGCCCCCTCGCGCACATTCGATATAGCGGCTTTCCAACACGCAATTCGTCTGTGGACCATCGTGCTGGAAATTTCCGTGCTGATGGCCAGTTTCCCCAGCGCCAGAATCGCGGAGCTGAGTTATCGCTACCGCACGCTGGGCCTGGGTTACGCCAATCTTGGCGCGATGCTGATGCAGGCGGGTATTGCTTATGACAGCGATAAAGGGCGGGCGATCTGTGCAGCCCTGACCTCCATCCTCACCGGCGAGAGCTATGCCACCAGTGGCGAAATGGCCAGCCAGCTCGGTGCCTTTGCGGGTTATCAGGACAACAAGGATGAAATGCTTCGCGTTGTTCGCAACCATCGTCGCGCCGCCTACGACGTGGAGCGCAACAACGATAATCGCGACCGACTTTCAGGTTATGAGGGTCTGGATATTAAACCCGTCGGTATCGATCAGAAGCAGTTTGCCGCTGGCGATCCGCTGGCATCGCCATCCTTGTTGATGACGGCTCGCCAGTGCTGGGATCGGGCGATTGAGCTTGGCCAGGCTCATGGTTACCGCAATGCCCAGACAACGGTCATCGCGCCAACCGGCACGATCGGCCTGCTCATGGACTGCGACACCACCGGCGTTGAACCCGACTTCGCCCTGGTCAAATTCAAGAAACTTTCCGGTGGCGGTTATTTCAAAATCGCCAACCAGTCGCTCGGCTCCGCCCTGGTCAATCTGGGATACAGTGCCGAACAGATTCATGGCATTTTGAGCCATGTCATGGGAACGCTCAGCCTGGACGACGCGCCGCATATCAATCATGCGTCGTTGAAGCTGGCTGGCTTTAGCGAAGATGATCTGGCCAGGATCGAAAACAGCCTTCCGGGTGTGTTCGAGCTGGGCTTTGCCTTCAGCCCGTGGACACTTGGTCAGCAGACGATGCAGCGACTTGGGTTCACCGATCCAGCCAAATATCAGGCACCGGGTTTCAACCTGCTGCAGGAGCTGGGTTACAGCCGCAAGCAGATCGAAGCGGCCAATGATCACATCTGCGGTCACGGCGCGATCGAAGGCGCTCCGCATCTCAACCCGGAACATCTGCCGGTGTTTGACTGCGCCAACAAGTGCGGCAAGCACGGCACGCGATTTATCCGGGTCGAGGGGCACATCCGCATGATGGCTGCGGCCCAGCCGTTCCTCAGCGGGGCCATTTCCAAGACGATCAATCTTCCCAACGAAGCGGACCTCGGGGAAATCGCCCGCAGTTATGAATTGAGCTGGAAGCTCGGCCTCAAAGCCACCGCGCTCTATCGCGACGGATCCAAACTTTCCCAGCCGCTGAACATCAAGTCGGATACCGAGCTTGATGAGGCTGAGAGTGATGATGAAGACAACGTGGAAAGCGCCAAACAGGAAGTGGCGCATCAAGCGGTGGCCGGTGTGCAGTCGGCGGTAAACAGTGCTGGCTCGTCCCGAGCGGCCACGATTTCCTCTGACAATCTCAGCGAAGCCAACATTCGCGTGGTGGAAAAGATCGTCGAGCGCATCGTGGAACGACCCCTGCGCCGGCGCCTGCCTGATACGCGCAATGCCATCACGCACAAGTTCGATGTGCAGGGACACGAAGGATACATCACCTGTGGTTTGTACAAGGACGGCCAGCCCGGCGAAGTGTTTGTCACCATGGCCAAGGAAGGCAGCACCATCGGCGGTTTGATGGACACCATCGCCACGCTGGTTTCACTGAGCCTGCAATATGGCGTGCCGATTGAAAGCCTGGTGCGTAAATTTGAACATACCCGCTTTGAACCCAGTGGCATGACGCGCAATCCCGAAATCCCAATGGCCAAGAGCCTGGTGGACTACATCTTCCGCTGGCTGGCGATGGAATTCATCCCCGGTTATCGCGCGGCGCACGCCCCACGTCGGCCGCAGCCCAAGTCATCCTCCCCGTCACCGGATCATCAAACCGACAAGGAGGGTGAGCAGCCCGACTCGGCTAAGTCAGACACAACAGCGTCGCTGCGCAGCAGTAACGGACATGGCCCGCGTTTGGATGAACCGGACGCCAAACCTTTTGACTATGGATCGGGGTTGGAAGAACAAGTTCAACAGGCTTCCTCCACCAAACCCAGTCGCCAGGCAACAACACCGGCTTCAAGCGACAACCTTCGCCTGGTTGGGGTCGTTGATCCGCTCAGCCAGCAAGGCGCGGATATGCAGTCCGATGCCCCCGCCTGCGATGTCTGCGGCAGCATCACGGTGCGCAGCGGAACCTGTTACAAGTGCCTGAATTGCGGCAATAGCATGGGCTGCAGCTAAATCGGATAAGCGCAAGACCGCGCGATGATGAATTGCGCCAACAACGGAGCGCGCGGAGCGGGCATTGAGTCTACGCTGATTCGGACGTAGGATCAGATGTATGAGTAGCTCCGCGCCAGTTGTTGATCTGCTGCACCAACCTGATGCGACAGGCCATTTCGGTCTGTACGGCGGTACGTTCGTACCCGAGACGCTGGTTTACGCTCTTGAACAACTGGCGGATGAATACACCCGCGCCAAGGCTGATCCGGCGTTTCAGGCGGAGTTCAAGTATTACCTGGAACAATATGCCGGCCGCCCTTCGCGGCTGTACCACGCCAAACGCCTGAGTCAGCATCTGGGCGGGGCCAGGATTTATCTCAAGCGTGAAGACCTGAACCATACCGGTGCCCACAAGATCAACAATGCCATCGGCCAGGCACTTTTGACCAGGCGCATGGGTAAGAAACGGATCATTGCTGAAACCGGTGCCGGTCAGCACGGCGTTGCCAGCGCCACGGTGGCAGCACTGTTTGGTTTGCAATGCGACGTTTACATGGGCGATGAGGATATTCGTCGCCAGAGTCTGAATGTCTTTCGCATGAAGCTGATGGGCGCCAACGTGATTGCGGTTCATAGCGGTTTGAAGACGCTGAAAGATGCCCTGAACGAAGCCATGCGCGATTGGATGGGCAGCGTTGAGCACACGCATTACATCATTGGTTCGGTGGCTGGCCCGCATCCATTCCCATCAATGGTGCGCGATTTTCAGTCCTGTATTGGTTACGAAGCACGCCAACAATGCCTGGAAGTTGAAGGGCGGTTGCCCGATGTGATTCTGGCTTGCGTGGGTGGCGGGTCGAACGCCGCAGGTATTTTTTATCCGTTCATCAATGACCGTACCACCCAACTGATCGGTGTCGAACCGGGTGGGCGGGGCACTGCGCTGGGTCAACATGCTGCCACGTTAACCCTGGGTCAACCCGGTGTCCTGCATGGGGCGTTGAGCTATGTTCTGCAAAATGATGAGGGGCAGACAGCGGATGTCCATTCGGTTTCGGCTGGTCTGGATTATCCAGGGGTAGGCCCGGAACATGCTTTATGGAAAGACACTGGCCGGGTGCAGTATGTCAGCATCACCGATGCTGAGGCCATCGAAGGTTTTCAACTGCTGGCCCGCACGGAAGGGATTATTCCCGCCTTGGAGAGCGCGCATGCCATCGCTCAGGCGGCCAAACTAGCCCCAATGATGAATAAAGATCAACTGATGATCATCAATCTTTCGGGGCGGGGAGACAAGGATTGTCAGGAAGTCGCGCGGCTGATTGATCTGGCTTGAGGTCAGCGCAGCCTATGTCCCATGCATCGGGCTGGACATTTATCACCTGCGCCATGTAAAAATTATGTCGTAAACTGGCAACTATTCCGATAAGACTTGTCAGTTGTAATGCTTTATTTTACGATTTTCATTGTGGGCCGAAGTCACAATTCTGTACGATGATCAAAAATTGATTGAATCGATCGCACTATTGTGGGCATGAACCCGAACCAGGAACACTTACTGAGGAGCTTCTTATGGGTATCCGCGAAAAAATGAATAATAATCCCGGCATGACCACCGGTATTACGGCTGCGATTATTGTCATCGCCCTTATTGTCATTGTCTGGCAGTTGGCCGGTTCGGGCGCTCCGAAACTCCCAACCAAAGCCTTCTTCACCATTGACGACGGCGCAACGTGGTTTGCGGACAGCGTCAAGAACCGAGCCCCCTTTCAACATGACGGAAAAACGGCCTATAAGGTGCATGTTTTCAAATGTGCCGGTGGCCAACCGTTCGTTGCCTATATGGAACGATATACGCCTGAGGCTCTGAAAAAAATGCAGCAGGCTGACGCAAACCCGGATGCTCCGCCACCTTTTCTTGACCCGATGATGATGGCCAGTATTGAAGTTAAAGCGCCGGGCACTGGCGATAAAGGTTGGATTAGTATGAACACCGCCCAAGCCATGACCATTACCCGCATCACGTGCAAAGATGGGGATTCCAACAGTATTGAACCGGTTATCCCATAGAACGTGATTGTGATCGCGCTACATTAAAATAAACGCCGACTACGAAAACAGGCGCAAACCCTTTGATGGATTTGCGCCTGTTTTTATTTTTCCACGTTCACAAAGATCGTAAAACAACCTTCATTGCAGCCTCTGAAACTACTCCGCTTCAGCCGAGGTCAGCGGCTGATCGGTCGCCTGTTTCGCCGCCACCAGACCCTTGCTTTCCAGCACGGCCTGACGAATCTCCGCCGCCAGATCAGGATTTTGCGCCAGGAATGTTTTTGCGTTTTCCCGACCCTGTCCCAACCGCGTCTCCTTGTAGTTGTACCAGGCACCGCTTTTCTCCACGACATTCCCCAGGGCTGCCAGATCCAGCAGATCACCTTCATAGCTGATGCCACGATCAAACATGATGTCAAACTCCGCATCACGGAACGGCGGGGCGATTTTGTTTTTCACCACACGGGCGCGCGTCCGGTTGCCGACCGAAACTTCGGCATCTTTGATTGTTCCCGTACGCCGCACATCAATACGGATCGACGAGTAGAACTTCAGCGCCCGCCCGCCCGGCGTGGTTTCAGGATTACCAAACATCACACCGATTTTTTCACGAATCTGGTTGATAAAAATCACGGTCGTACGACTTTTGGCGATGGCGCCAGTCAATTTACGCAGCGCCTGACTCATCAATCGAGCCTGCAGACCAACGTGACTATCACCCATTTCCCCTTCGATTTCCGCCCGCGGAATCAACGCCGCCACCGAGTCAACCACAATCACATCCACCGCGTTGGAACGCACCAGCAGCTCGCAAATTTCCAGCGCCTGTTCGCCGGTATCCGGCTGGCTCACCAGCAGGTCATCCAATTGCACCCCCAACCGCTTGGCCCAGGAGGGGTCCAGTGCATGTTCGGCATCGATAAAAGCGGCGATGCCCCCCAAGCGCTGGGCACTGGCGACAATATGCAAAGTTAATGTTGTTTTACCGGATGATTCAGGCCCGAAAATCTCGATCACCCGCCCGCGCGGAATACCAACCCCGCCCAGGGCAATATCCAACGACAACGATCCGGTCGGAATCCCGTCAATCTGTGGCGGATTATCTCCGTCCATTTTCATGACCGACCCCTTGCCAAACTGCTTTTCGATCTGCTGCACGGCGCGGGTCAACGCAGCATCGCGAGCGGGATCGCTCTGATTCTGGGGGCGTGGTTCATTACGCTGAGACTCAGCACGCGCGGATCGCTCCGCTGAAGAAGTGGACTTGGCCACGGCTAGCTCCTTTTGCCGGGTATCTTGGTCAGCCGGCAGTTAAGTTGATGTGCAGCATGGATTTGGGTCTATCAGTTCACTTTGAACCTGACCCGTTGAACTCGACGGCTGCTGCACGCTTACCGCCCCTGTTCAACTTTTGTACGGTAACTATATCGACGTTAAATTAAAATTACAAGAGAATTGTTCGGGTTTTTTTCACCCTCGATAAATTCTCTCAAGCTCGAGCTGGAATACGTCCGATAAATCCTTTCGGAGCGTCCATGGATGGACGCGAAAAAATCCAGAAGGAATTGGAGATCGACGTGAAACTTATTGTTGCTTTGATTGCTGTCGTCGGATTGTCTGTCGTTGGCTGCCAGAAAAAAACTGAACAGGTCGCCCCGTCGGCCAGTGGTTCGGTGATGGATGTTTCACCCAGTGACGGCAGCTACACCCCCGCTCCATCGTACACCCCGACGACCACCACCCCAACACCGGCGGTCAGCGATGCGCCCAGCGTAACGGCTACACCAGCCAGCTCAGCCAACCAGTACACAATTAAAAAAGGTGACACCCTCTACAGCATCGCCCGCAGCCATTACGGCGACGGCAAACAGTGGAAAAAAATTGTCGATGCCAACCCCGGACTCGATCCCGCCAAACTCAAGGTCGGTCAGACCATCGAGCTGCCCTGAGCCGCCGGCCAACGATACCCTTGTCCCCCTCCCACATGCCCGGATGCGATTCAATCGCCTCCGGGATTTTTATTGGCTCTGACAGATCCCCGCCCTGTATCCACCACGCTTTCATTTACCTGATTGGCTGCCAAAAAATGCCTGAGCCAGTTCCGCCATTACCTCCTCAACATTGGCGAATTTCCCCTCGTTGACCTGACGCGCCAGCTCCGCAAAACGAAGAACCGGTTGACGGGTCTGATTGATCAGCTCATTGAGATCGCGTCCCTGGCTCTGCTGGGCAATGACCTCCGCCAGCGACATTTTCCAGCTCCCGTCCACCAACTGAAACGCAATTCCATTGCGACCCTGGAGTTTGACGGTCGCTCGATCATTGTCGATCTGCTCAACGGCGGAGGCGATCACCACCGGCGGAACGACATCCACATCCAGTTTCCGGGCTTCTTCTGCACCGAATTTATCCACCGTCGCCTGACGCACCTGTTGGGCAGCCAAGGCAACATCCACCATCGCCTTGGCCAGACGCTGCGATGATTCATCCTGAGCGAGCAACCGGCTGCGCACTCCTTCGGCATCGCCGCGGAACGTCGCGTTCATCACGCCCGCCAGTACCTGGCGCGGCGACTCGGCCACCTCCGCTGCTTGTGTTGATGATGTTTGTTCATCGGAATGATCCGTCACAACTTCCTGCGTGGTCGCTGCCTGTGTCGTTGGCGTTGACGGGCCGGTTGCAGTTTCGTCCGATGGCGCTGCATCCCGAAGATTAGCTTCGGAACCTGATGGCTGAGTTGTGGGCGCTGCCCCCGGTTCGGTGCCGGGTTGCGCCTGTGATTGCGGCGGCGAAGATTCAGCCCCCTGATGCTGATGAGCTGATCCAACCGGCGGCGCCGACGGAGCAGCCGACTGGTCCGCCCGGGCAACCCCCGCTGAATCAACCGATCTGGCTTGATCTTGATGATGCGCAGCGCACCCAGCCATCAATCCCGCCATCATCAGCACTATCCCATTGATCTTGTACATCTGCTCTTAAACCCTTTCGCCATGCTGCAGCCGGCTATCTGCCAGTGCCTTGCGAGCCTCAGCATTCTACCGAACCACCGCCTTCCGGCTCAAATCCCGGGTGGGTATCGGTAAACTATCCGATGCACCCTTGCCTCCCCGGTCTTCGCGTTTTTCCGCTGACAAACCCCGGCTATTCGGACAACATCCCCGGCGGTAATCCCAGTTCCCCCGCCACGACCTGCATCTCCCGCTTCATCATTTCCGCTGCCTTGCGCTGAGCGGCTGAAATGGCGGCCGTAATCACATCTTCCAGCAACTCGGTGTCAGAAGGATCAATTTTATCCTTGTCAATCCGCAGTTTAACCAGCTCCAGCCGACCATTCACCGTGGCCAGAACCATGCCCGCCCCCGCATCAGCCGTAACCGTCTTGGACGAAAGCTCCGCCTGGACTTTGCGCATCTTCTCCTGCATTTCCTGCGCACTTTTCATCAACTCGCCAAAATTGACATTACCCATATTTTTAAGTGCATCGAACATGATGTTCTCCGGTACGATCAATCAAAATAATTTTTACAATGCCGTATTGTTGTCCAGCTTCCCGTGCAACACAAATAGGCCGGGTCACGGATCAGACCATTTTTTGTTGGATTGCCGGGATCGCAGGATGGACAACTGGTCACCAAAACCGGCTGGAACCGGTGCGATGTATCGTGATATGCCCCCGATCATTCAGGCTGTGACCCGGAATACCTCTTCCATGGTGGTAATCCCCGCTCTCACCTTTTCAATGCCATCAATCCGCAGTGATTTCATCCCCGTCGCCTTGGCTGCCTCGCGCAACTCATTCAGCGGAGCACCACGGCTGATCAGCTCAAACACATTGTCGTCCGGGATGAGCAGTTCATAGATACCGATACGCCCCTGATACCCAAGATTGCGGCACTTGGCACATCCACAGGGTCGATAAAGCTGATCGATCGGGCCGGCCAGCTTTTCGATCTGACGCCGTTCATTAACGCTCGGTTCATACGCCTGGCGACAATTCTGACACAGCTTGCGCACCAGACGCTGGGCCAGCACACCCGTCAGACTGGCACCGACCAGATAGGGTTCAATGCCAATGTTGTACAATCGCGTGATGGCTGTCGGGGCATCGTTGGTATGCAGCGTGCTGAAAACCAGATGCCCCGTCAACGAAGCCTGCACCGCGATGCGTGCGGTGTCACTATCGCGGATTTCGCCGACCATGATGACATCGGGGTCCTGTCGCAGCAGTGAGCGCAACGCATTACTGAAGGAAAATCCCGCCTTCTCATTAACCTGAAACTGGTTGATCCCCTCCAGGGCGTATTCCACCGGGTCTTCAACCGTGCAGACGTTGACATCATCCGTATTGATTTCCTGCAGGCAGGCGTAGAGCGTGGTGCTCTTACCCGAACCGGTGGGCCCGGTCACCAGGATGATGCCGTTGGGCGCTGCCAGCAGTTTGCGCCACGCCTTGAGGGTATCAATACCAAACCCGAGTTTTTCCAGATTCAGGCTGGATTTGTCATTATCAATCACGCGGATGACGACTTTTTCGCCATGCTTGGCGGGCATGGTGCTGACGCGCAAATCGATCGGTCGTTTTTCCATCATCACGCGGATGCCGCCGTCCTGAGGCAATCGCCGTTCGGAAATATCCAGCCCCGCCATAATCTTGACGCGCGATGCCACCGCTGCTGCCATCTGATGCGGCGGGCGCAATCGTTCCACCAGGCGCCCATCCAACCGGTAACGCACGCGCAGCTGGTTATCCCCAGGCTCGATGTGCACGTCGCTGGCGCCTTCCTTGACCGCGTTATAAATGCAGTAGTTGACCAGTTTGACCACCGGAGAATCACCGGCCGCCTGCTCGAGATTGCCAATGTCAGTGACAACCTTCTGCTCGATCAGGGCAAACTCTTCGGGTTTGACCTCCTCGATGATGTCGTCAATGACAAACACCTGATCATCCGGCAGGTAGGTTTGCAGCGTCGCTTTGATGTCGCGCGTGGTGGCTGCCACCACCTGCACCTGATAACCGCTGGTCCGTTCGATTTCCTCCACCAGAAAGACGTTGGTTGGTTCGGCCACGGCAACGGTCAGAACCCGCTGCACGAGAAACAGAGGCAGAACCTGATGTTTTTCGAGAAATTCCTTGGGCAGAACCGACATGACTTTCGGATCCGCAATTCGGGGCGAAATGCGGGCGTACGGCACACCATAGGCTTCTGCCAATGCTTCGGTGATCTGATCTTCGCTGCATATCCGCAGCTCAACCAGAACTTCCCCCAATAATTTCTGGTGGTTGCTGCGCCGCTGCTCCTCCAGCGCACGCTGCAACTGCTCGGGCTTGATCAGTCCGCGCAAAAGCAGAAGTTGTCCGAGAGGTTTACGCTGGCTGGTGGCAATCATGCAATTCCTACGGTTTTGATCGGCTGATCGATCACTTCGGTTAATCAATCACAACAGAACGTCTGATAAAAACCGGATCGGATTGAACAATTACGCGTAACAGGCCTCGCTAAATTCGTTTGGCCCGATCGGGTTCGCACAAATTTGTTGACAGGAGTCGCAGGCTTTGCGCCACCGGTGATCGGGCATACAATAGTACGTTCCGATGTTATTAAAATTGCTTAAAGCTAAGATTCACCGCGCTACCGTGACGTTTACGGATGTGAACTATCACGGTTCCATCACCATTGACGCTGATCTGCTCGAGGCCAGCGGAATGCTCCCCAATGAGGCGGTACTGATCTCTGACTGTGAAAATGGCAGCCGGTTTGAAACCTACATCATTCCCGGTCCGCGCGGTAGCGGAACCATCGGCATTAACGGGGCTGCTGCCCGCCTGACCGCGGTCGGTCACCGGGTGATCATCATGTGTTTCATCCAGGCGACGCCTGAAGAAGCTCAAACGCACCGATCCACCGTTGTTATTGCTGATGAGAACAATCGGTCGTCGCAGATCGTACGTAATTTATCGAAGCTGTCGCCGCAATAAATTGGCTGCGATCTCAGTTAACACGTTGTCGGCGCCTGCAACCATTGACTGGTGATGACAGGTTCTGGCTGGGTTCGGTCAATGAAACAACGATCGGCAATGAGCTGGTATGCACCCTGAACTATTTCGCATCTTCAATTTCCCCATTTACAGCTACGGCTTGATGCTGGTGATCGGTTTTTTGCTGGCCACTGAGCTGGCCAAATGTCTGGCGCGGCGCGTCGGAACCAATCCCGAAATTTACGTCAACGCCGGTTTGATTGCGCTGGTGGCCGGAGTGATCGGTGCCAGGCTTTCGCATGTGCTGGAAAATTTTTCCCAATATGCGCTGCCTCAGTTGTCATTGTGGCAAAATCTGGGGAACGCCGCCCGGCTGACCGACGGCGGTTTGACTTTTTATGGCGGTTTTCTGCTGGCTACGCCGGTGGTCATGCTTTACGGGTGGCGCAAGAAGGTCAATATCTTGCGCGGGATGGATGTGGTCGCTCCAGCGTTGATGGTCGGGCTGGCCATTGGGCGGATCGGCTGTTTTCTCAATGGCTGCTGCTATGGTGAAATCAGTTATGCTGCCGACATTCCCACCGTCAGTTACCCCTACGGATCCAATGCCTACGTCGATCATTTTTATGAAAATCGCCTGCCTGCCGCCCCTGCAATCGAATTGACCAACCCCGCAGACCCACGCGGGCTTTTACCCCGGCACTATGTTGAAAGTGTGCCCTCGCTAGCCAGCATCGCCCGCAACTATCGTTCCGCCCCGACCATTCCCACCCAGCTCTACAGCACGTTCACAGCCCTGCTGATCGCCGGTGTATGCGTCAGCTATTTTTCGCTTTCGCCCATTCCCGGGCGAGTCTTTGGCTTGATGCTGATGCTGGAAGGCCCCACACGGTTTATCTTGGAGATGCTGCGCGTCGAACCTGCCGTCATTGGCCATGGCACGGATTCGCTGACATTCCTGCCGGCAATGAGCATCAGCATGATTCTCGGAGCCATCATCTTTATGGCTGGGGTTTTCATGTGGCTGGGATTGGGCCTCTTCGGCCCCCGTCCCGCGTCGCCGACTTCCATCGTTGCTGCTGGCAACTGAGCTGCTCGCTATCGTTTAATCGCGCGCTGCTAACTCAACGTCACGCTGCGCTGCGGAAAATAATCCTGTTTCATCGCGGTCTTGGCCAGTTGTAGCGTCTGCTCCGCGATGACATTAGCTTTGCGCGTACCCAGGCGCAGGGCATCGATCACATCATCCGGTCGCTGCTCAAAATGCTGGCGGCGGGTGCGAATCGGGTCGATCAGATTATTGATCACCTCGATCAATTTGTTCTTCACCGCCACATCGCCAACTTTGCCGTTGCGATACAACTGCCGGTGTTCATCGACCCAGGCCGTATCAGGATTGAATGTCTCGTGAAACGCCCACAACGGATTTTTGCGCGGATCCGTTTCGCCCGGGTCGGTGGCCCGGATTCGTTTGGGATCGGTGTACATGCCGCGGATTTTTTTGGTGACCGTCTGGGCATCGTCCGAAAGAAAAATCGCATTGTTCAACGATTTGCTCATTTTCAGCAGCTCGCCGGTTTCAGCACTTGGCGCGCCGGTTCCGACCAGCCGCTCAACCCGCCCCAATTTGGGCTGAATGACCGGAAACACCCCGCCGGCGGTTACATAGTCCTTGTCCTCGGTCTGCGGATCAACGCCGCAGTACATCTGATCAAACCGGCGGGCCACTTCACGGCTGAGTTCCAGATGCGGCAACTGATCCTCCCCCACCGGTACAAGCTGCGGGCGAAAAGCCAGAATGTCCGCGCACTGCCCCACGGCGTAAAGCGGAAAACCAAACGGATAATTATCCCCCAAGCCTTTGTCGCGGATTTCATCCTTCAATGTCGGGTTGCGCATCACCCGGTTGAAAGGCACGAGCATGGAAAAGTAGAACGTCAGCTCGTCAATCGCTGGTACTTCACTCTGAATAAATATGGCGCTGCGCTGCGGATCAATACCACAGGCCAGGTAATCCGTGGCGATTTCCAGAACGCTCTGGCGGATATCCGCCGGCCTGTCGGCGCGGGTGGTGAAGGCGTGCTTGTTGGCAATCAGAAAATAACAGTCGTACTGTTCCTGCAAAGCCAGACGATTTTCCACGCTGCCGACCCAATGCCCCAGATGCAGGCGACCCGTGGGTGTGTCGCCGGTCAGGATACGTTTTTTCTCTGTCATAGACGGGCAGTTATACCCTATCCACCGCTGGTTGCGTATGCCTGCGCTCCCGACCAGCCAAACCCAAACCCGCCGGCCGCAAAATAGATCCAACCGGTTTTAAGCCTCGCCGGATTTACGTCCGCGGCTGGGCATATTCGTAGTAGGTCTTGATGTTCTGGCTGTAGTAACCACCGGCATGATGTTTGACCGCGTTGAGCACCACACCCAGGTGTTCCGCCTTGAGCTTGCGCAGATCGTCACGCAGGCGCTGCAGGACACCACGGCTGTTATTGCGGGCACGAACCACGCTGATCACACCATCGACACGCGGCGCCATCGCCACCGTATCCGACACGAAAAGCATCGGGCCACTGTCGAAAATCACATGATCGTATTTGTCCAGACAACGATCGATCAGATCAATGAACAACTGGCTTTCCAACAGCTCGGTCGGATTGGCTGGTTTGGCCCCGCTGGTGAGCAGGTCAAGATTCGGAATCTCCGTTTCGTGCGCCAGGTTGGGAAGCTGTTCAATATCCACCAGTGCATCACTGAAACCGCGCTCCATGGGCAGCTTGAAGATACTGTGCAGCGCTGGTCGGCGGAAATTCGCATCCACCAGCAGGATTCGCCGGCCGTTGAGCGCCAAGCCCGCCGCCAGATTCACCGCAACCGTCGTCGTGCCATCTTCCGGGCTGGGGCTGGTCAATAGAATACTGCGCGTTGTATCCAACGACGCCGTATGATGCAGCCGCGTGCGCAACTGACGGAATTGCTCCGCCATTATCGAATGCGGCGCCAAGGCAATGATCAATTCCAACGGCGTCTGCGTGGCCTGCTGATCTTCCGATTCATCGGAAATCATCCCCAGCAGATTCAACTGACCGACGCGGGCAATATCACGCGGGCTGCGAACGCTGGTGTCCAGCATCTCACGCAGGAAGGCGATACCCACACTCAGCGCCAAACCGAGGAAAACCATCAGCGCCACCGTGATCGGCATGCGCGGGAAACTCATGATGTCGGGTTTGGGCGGTCGCGTCGCCCAGTTCACACCAGCACTCTTTTCCTTGCGCGTAATTTCATTGACCAGGGCAATTTCACTCTGCAAATCGCGCATCTGCTCTGAAATCTGCTTGTCTTCGTCCTGCAGGCGCAGGTAATCGACCTGATACTGCTTCAAGTCGCCCATCTGCTGCTTCAGCTCATTGATTCGATCTTCAACGGCTGAAAGCTGAGCCTGGGACGAAGCGGCGGTGGAGCGCAGGGTATCCAGCAATTGCGCCTGATACGTCTGACCCATTTCGGCTTTGTAATCATCCATCGCCTTCTGGGTATGCTCCTTTTTACGAAGCAGATTGGTGCGCGTCTGACTGTCGCCGAGAATATCCGGATTCAACCCCGCCAGTTGCAGATCGATCTCGTCAAGCATCTGACGATAGCGCATCACCATTGGATCCGTGCCCAGGCGTTCGGAGACCATCGGCGGTTCTTCCCCGCGTTTGAGCGTCTCCATGACGCCCTGATACTGGCTGTCGGACATTTCCGCTGCTGCCCGCAGTTCCAAGGCGCGCTTCACCAGCTCCATCATCTCCAGATCCTTGGGGCTGACACCACCAGTGCCCGGCAGGCCGCTGCCCGCCGTGGCCAGTTCCGCCTGGGCGCGGTGCAAATCACGCACAATATCATTACGACGAGCGTTCATCTCGTCTTTCAGGCGTCCCAGCACCTGGCCGCGATCAAGGTTGGTTTCCAACGCCCGACGCTGCTCGTTGCGAATATGCAAACTGACCAATTCATCCAGAATCAGGCGGGCATCGCCCGGATCGGCTGCACTCATCGACACCTGAATCAGGCGGGTGTCTGGAACCGGGCTGACACGCACGTTATCAACCAGATCCTGCTTGGCATCTTCGGGTTTGGTGAAACTCTTGTACCAACCGGTTTCGCGGATGGTCGGCAACTGCAGCAAGTCGCTGAACAACTGCTCATTGGACATTTTACTGGCCTGGGTGCGCTGCTCCACGAGAATCGTCTCTTTGGATGGCGACGTGGCCATGATCTGGCGCGGATCGCGCTCCGCGTAGGGGTTGATCTCCACCACCCCGGTTGCCGTCCAGCGCGGGTGAACTCGTTTGAGCACCTCGTTCAAACCCACCCCGATCACCCCGGCCACCGCGACGCTGATAACAATAAGCCAGATGTTGCTGCGAATAACACGCCAGACATCGGCAGCGGTCATCTGTGATGCACCGGCATGGGACAAACCCACCGGCGCCATCAGACCAGCTCCGCCACCGACACCGGCTTCGCGCGGCAATTTCATCGTGGTTGTCGTCTGGGGCAACGTCGTCATAGTGTCTGCTCCTGGAGGCTGGTTCTGATAACTCAAAATTTAATAACTCGATCGGCCACCAACAACGAGTTTATCGTATTAACCATCCCTTGTCCCTTGATCGTTGGTTTTGACCAGGGTCGTTAATAACTGATCGTGATAATCCGACTGAATCCTCAATTAACGGGCCAAGGCCGATTTATCGGACTGCTGCGCCAATGCCTCAGCCCGTGTCAAAGCCTCATTGATCTGGCTTTTCAACTCATCGTACTGCCTCGAACCATTTTCCTGGGCTTTTTCAACCATCGTTCGTGCCTTTTGCAATGGCGCAATCGCCCGTTGCGGCTCACCCACACGAAGGTACGCCACGCCCAGGTGGTAATAAACATCGGGGAACTCGGCATCCCGCCCGGCCACTTCCGCCAGCAGGTTCATCCCCTGAACCTGACGGTCAGGCATGTTCACCATAACCCATCCATGCGTATCCTGAATCAACGGGTTCAACTGACCCTGACGTGTCATCACATCCATGGCCCGCTGGCTGTAGATAAATGCCCGACTCGGATCCGACGGACGCATGGTATCCACCAGCAGACACGCCAGATTATTCAATACGTCCAGTGAATCCGGTTCTGCCTCCAACAGTTTCACATAGGCATCCAGTGCCTTCTGCGGTTGGGCGGTCACTCCGCCGGTTGCATATACGCTGGCAGCCAGACGCAAATAGGCTTTACGATCGCGATCCGACAGTTGCGACTGCATGCTTTCCGTCTTTTGCAGCATATTCACCGCATCCTGGTACCGCCCATCGACCTGATAAAGCTGAACGGCCAGCAACTGCCAGGTCGGATCGGTATCCAGACGCGCTCCCATCGCCTTGATGGCGTCATCCACACCGATATCCTGCGCCATGCCGGCAACCAGTTGCTTCTGCACTGCTTCCAGCTCTTTGGCCTCGTCCGTGGCCAGCGCTTTTTGATACTCCGCCAAAGCACCCGCCTTATCGCCGCTGCCTTTGAGCGCGGTAGCCCGTTTCTGATAAACCCAGACCGGTACCGGTTCTTTGGTCAACAGAGGCGCGGTCTCCGCCAAAACCGCTTTGAAATTACGCGAAATCAGCAGGATATCGAAGTAATTATTCAAAATAGTCGGATTATCCGGCAACAACTTCAGCGCCTGGCGTATCGAATCCAACGCCTTGGAATACTGACCGCGCTGCCGCCACATACCGGCTTCAGCCAGTATCCAGTCCGGGTCTTGCGCAAAGGCCGGTATCTGCCGTGATTCACGGATGAACGATTCAGCTTCCAACAGTCGCGAAGGCCGGGCGCTAAGCAGCAGATTCAACTTCTGCAGGCGTAAATTTTTATCCTGCGGTTGAATCTGAATGGCAGCATCCATTTGCGTAATGGCATTGCCCCAATTTCCCAGACGCTGATACGCTTCGGCCAGAGTCAGATGCATCTCCAGATTCTGCGGCGACTGCTCGCTGGCATCGCTCAACGTATCGATCACTTTCTCCGCCTGTCCCTGGGCCAATTCGATCTTCCCCTTGACCAAAAGTGCCAGCGGATTGATCGGGTCGCTGGCCAGAGCCTGCTGGGCCATGGTCTGCGCCTTGTCGGATCGCTTGGTCGCCATGTACAGCATGGCTTGCTGGGCCTTGAAATTCGCTGAATCAGGATGAGCTTTAATCGCCGCATCCAATGCTGCCTCAGCTTCATTGGCACGATTGGCAGCCAGCAGAATATCAATGCGCTGAGTCTCGACCCGCGGATCATTTCCAGCAGCAGCCAGCTCTTCCAGGGCTGCATCAACATCGCCTGTTTTGGCCAGGAACGACGCCAGTTGCAGGCGCACATTCATATCGCCATTGGCATTCAGCATCGCCAGGCGCATTTCCGCCTTGGCCTCAGGAATTTTCCCCTGACGTGTCAGAAATTCCGCCATCAACAGATGCGGCTGGGGTTTATCCTTCCACTCGGGACGTTCCAGCAGATCTTTCAGCGTCTTTTCCGCCCCGGCGGTGTCGTTCAGTTCCAGTTGAACCGCTGTCATGGCGGGATAAAACTTCAGATCCTCCGGCCATTTCTTCAGTGCTCCTGCGTAGACAGCCTTGGCTTTTTCCCGTGCTGCGGTTGCAGCCGTGGTATTGCCGCGCTGCGCTTCGTAACGTGCTGACGCCTGGTAGACCCGCCCCAGATTTGTTACGGCGGTCGAATCATCAGGGTTCGCCTGTGCCGCAGCTTCACGGGCAGCCACCGCGTCGGCCGGATTGCCATAACGCTCGGCATAGCGCAACTGCAAATCGATAAAGGTCGAATCCTGCGGGCGCACACGCCGCGCTTCTTCCAGCACGCGCAGAAGTTCGCCCGGCTGTTTTATGGCTTCATAACAGGCGATCAGACCGCGATAGGCATCGGCATTGGTGCGCTGACGTTCCAGAACACGGTTATACGACTCGATCGCCAGTTGATACTGACCCTGACGCTGACGCGCCTGGGCCAGGGTCAGATGGCTTTGGGCAAACTGCGGCAATTGGGCGACAAGTTGGTTGGCCAGATCCACCGCGCGTTCGACTTCATCACGCGCCATCGCCAACTGGAAGCGGTAAAGCAATCCACCGGCCTGGTCGCGGTTCGCCTGACCCAGCTCATCAGCCAGTTTCCCGGCAGCATCCCAGTTGTGCTGCTGCAGATACACCGCGAAAAGCTGCTGCTTGACATCCCAGTCCTGCGGTTTCAACGATTGCGCCTTGAGCAGGTGCTTGAGCGCTTCATCCATATTGCCCGCATCGCGCTCGATATCGAACAGCGTCGTCTGACGCTCAAATTCATCGGGCATCGACTCAGCCATTCCACGACGCAGCGCCAGCAACTGTTCAGGCGTGGGATTGTCGATTTTAAGCTGTCCACTCAATAGCTGCAGCGACCGGTTTGCTGGGTCTGCCTGCAACGCGCTGTCGATGACCGCCTTGGCCTTGTCACGCTGATTTTCTGCGACATACAGCGCCGCCAGCGCCGGTGCATTCACCAGCTTGGGGTCGATACTCACCACTTTTTCCAGCAGGCGAATCGCCTCGGGGCGGTTGGAAGTCGCCAGCGCCACCTGGGCCTTGCGCATCATGTCCGCCGTTGTCTCTTCCGGCAGCGACTCGTATTCCCGCGCGACTTCAGCCGTATCCTTTTTGGCATTGGCCAGCGCCAGTCGCAGCGTCTGCAAGCGCACCGGATCGACCTTCAGTTGTTCAAGCACTTTCAGATTCTGTTCCGCCCCGACAACATCGTTGCGCTGCAACTGCAACTGACATAACAGCAGGCGCGAAAATACATGCTCGGGATTGACCTGCACGATCTCCTGCAGCATCGGTTCAGCCAGACCGCTCTGTCCCTGATCGATGTAGCAGCGCGCCAGCGTGAACAGCAGGTCATAGTCTGTCGCCTGACCGTTCTGCTGAGCCACGGCCCGCGATTTTTCCAGCGTCTGAATCGCCTGCACCGGTTGTCCCTTGGCCAGCTCCAACTGCCCGCGCAGACGCAGCATGAGCGCTGTTTCGCCCACCTGGCGGGTAAAGTCGGTCAACCGCGCCTGGGCGTCCTCAATGGCTGCCTTTTTCTTTGCCGCGTCAGTCAGGTCCGCCAGCTCGGCGATTTTCATCTCCAGAAGCTGTACGCGCGTCACCTTGTCCAGATCCAGCAACGCATTTTGCAGATCAAAATTCCCCTGCTTGATCGGCTGCTCCAACAGCGCAATCGCCTGGGCACGGCGCTGCGGATCGCGGTTCAGCATTCGCGCGTACTGCAGACGAACCTGCTGGTCATCCGGGCGGGCTTTGATCAGCTCATCGTAGATGGCTAATGCGCCCTCAACATCGCCGCTGCGCAATGCCAGTTCCGCCCCCAGAATCTGGATGTTGTCATAATCCCGGTCGTCGGGTTTGCTGAACTTTCGCGCCTGGTCGATTAATTTTCGCGCCTCGTCCTGACGGGTCACGGCATCTTGTTTTTGGGTTTCCAGCCCCCCAGCCAGCAGATGAATCTGGGCAGCGCGCCAGTACAGGGAAGCATTTTCGGGTTGCTTGGCTGATGCTTCATCCACAACCGCCAGCGCCTCATCGCGCAATTTCTGACGGTTGGCTGGGCTTTCCGTCGTGGCGCGGAACAACTTGGCCCGCGCGATCCAGAACGGATACAACGAACCGGCGGGGTCCTTCGCCATCAACTGCGTCAAACCATCAATCGCCTGGTCAATGGTCGCGGGCAACGCGGGAAAACCATGCATGATCCAGGGTTCGATCGTCGCCTGGTAGATCATCCCCTGGTACTCGTAATTATTCGGTTGCACTTCGACGGCTTTGCCCAGCAGCCGCTGCAATTCCGTGAAGTACTGATTGCGTGAGGAGTTCTGGGCGAACTGCTGATAAACCGTGATCAATCGATCCAGCGCCGGCAGGTAATGGGTATCCACTTCCAGCGCGCTGTTCCACGCCCCCATCGCCCGGCGCAGCGCATCGCTGTCGCCCGAGAGCTGGCGCACCCACACATCACCCAGGCGCACGCGCAAATCCGGGTCGCTGGGCTTGGCACCGATCGCCTGTTGCAGATAACGGGCGCTGTTGTCCAGATCGCCCTGCGCCAGCGCTTCCTCCGCCTGACGCGCCAAAGCGACCGGATCTTTCTTGAAGATGGTCTTCTTGGCCACCAATGCCAGCACGGCACCGCCGCCAATAATCAGCGTCAAGATAACGAGAAACTTTGTGTTGACTCTACGTGCCATAGTGTTGCGATCTGGTTATTGATTGATTGACCGACTGATCCCGCATCCAATACCACAGGTTATTTCTTGTCTTTGGAACTGGCCAGAACCTTCTGCCAGTCCGGGAGACATTGGACGATCTCCGGTTTGGCAAAGCCCAGAAAATCAGCCATGACCGCTTCGGCCACCGCCGGTTTCGCCTGGGCAACCATCAGCTCGACCTTGGAATAATACCCGTATTCTTCCGTCAGATTCTGCAGCGCCACGCGAACCCCCAACGGATCGCTGGTCTGCTGACCATTGACAAAAAAGAAATACGCCACGTTGCGCGCCATCTTGCCAAAACCCGTCTGATCCTCAAACGTGATGAAACGCGCATTGGTTTCATCCGGCTGGGTTGGCCAGGTTTTGACAACGTATTCCGTTGGTTGATATCCATCGGCAATGTAACAGCGATCAGGAATATGCGCCACCGTATCAACCAGCCCGGTGTAGTACGTCACCGCCAGACTGATGGTTGCGCGCGGGTCGCGCATCTGCATATCCGTCAGGGCGCGACGACACTGCATCTCATCCATTTCACGCAGACGCTGAACCATCTCCGCCCCCACCAGACGCTCATCCACATAATCGCGGAAGACATACTGCTGCGTGCCCAGCGCGTCTTCCACATCCACATTCAAACGTCCATCGTGCGACACCATTTTCCACGGCCCCAGATCCATTGGCAACTGGGTTAATTCCTTACCAAATACCGTCAGCTCCACCGGCTTTTTCTGAAAGCTCAGCTTCATCGAGGTCACGGCTGCATTAAGGCCGATGGCGCAAACCAGCAGAATCAGCGCCACAATGACAAAACCCGGCTGCAGCAGATGCCTCATCAACCCAATGTTGCCGATGGGTTGCCCAGTCGCCGGGCCAGCGGAAGTCGTTGCCCCGGTCGCGACACTGGCGGGTTTGGTTTGATCAGCACTCATGGGCGCTCTCCGGTTGAAGACTGGCGCGATCGCAGCGATGTCCCAGCCGGTGGCGGCGCAGAAACAACTGCCGCTGGACGACGGGTTGATGCAGAAGCCGCGGTGCCCGAACCACCCGGCTGACCCGCAGCGGTGTTCCTGACGGTTGCGATTGATTTGTCATCAATTTCTTCGATGAACAATTGATCCATAATCCACGCCACCAGCAGCAGCATGAAAAAGGCTGGGATCAACATGATCAACCCGGAAAACTGATGGGCAAACCCCTGTGAAATCTCCGGATTGACATAATGATCCAGCAATCCCTGACCCGCCACGCGCATCGTATTACAGAAAATCGCAATCGGAACCGCTGAAATAACAATGATCAGTCGCTGCCATAAAGGGCGCGCGGTCAAAAACGCCATGGCTGCACCGACGGTCAGAAAGGTCATCAACGACTTCAAACCCGCGCACGCCTCGGCCACATTCAGCATGCGCATCTGCCCGCCGTGACCAGTCATGATAATCTTGGTCCCGTTGACGGAGGAATCGACGCCGGTCACCTGAAGAACCGCTACGGCCACCTGCGCCGCGATTTCCTGCAGCGGCATGGCGACCCAGCTGTAAACCAACCCGGGCCAGGGAAGCGCGAAGATTAAAAAAGCGATTGGAAACCACGCTATTTTCATCACGTCCCACCCGCACAGCGCCAGCACCACACCAAACAGCGTAATGACCATCCCCAGGTCTTTCACATAGTCATTCTGACCCGGCCAGATCCCGTAAGCGAATGTACCGATCCCAAAAAGCACCGTCGCCACGCCCCAGTTGAGCAGCAGCGCCAATGTTCCCCAGATCATCAAGGCCATTCCACCCGCCTGCAGGCGCACACCCTGAGATTGGCTGAGCAGCGGAAGCAGAAAATAACAGGCCGCACCAATGCCCAGCGTCACCAGCCCCGACACCCAGCGCCGTCGATCAAACTGCCCGACACCCAGCGGCTGAATATGGCGCTTCAGTAAATCTTCGCTGTTGACGTACAGGTAATACAGACCGATCAACGGAATGAAAATCGCGTGTTCCCAGTTTCCCTCGCCGGTGAACGGATTGGTCTTTTGCCATAAACGGCGAAGGTTCGGCCAAAAAAGAGCTGCAAACAGAACCAGCAACACCCCGATCTTGACCCAGGTACTGAGCGACAAACCATAACGACGCTGATCCCAGAAATCAGATGTGACCGCTGAAGCCGGCGTAATCGCAGATGACGAGGGTGTGATAACGCTCACCGATTCTCTTTCAAACAAAGGTTGTCGATCTGGCCAAAATGAACTCGAAAAACATGAGCTGCCGACGGGCTGGTTCTGATCCAGCCGCCACCAACGCATGTCCGTCCGATATTCGCTCTACTATAGCACTCCTTTGCTGATCGAAAGTTCCAGTCTTTGCATCGGCGTCATCGGGTCGAAACTTTTGTCGCCTCAAGTTTTACGACCCAATTTCATAAAAGTTCAAAAAATTCCCGATTCCATCCATCCGATCGGTAACGCCAAACGCTCCGCCAAGCAAGCTCAACAAGTAAATTGCCCCGGAGTTACCCGGGGCAATTATTCCATTCAATCACCTACATACCTGTCAGGAATATAGCCTGATTAACTGACCATATTACCGGTTATAAGCCCGGTCGTTGAAGTTCCTGTCATACAGGAAGCCAAACCCGTAGGTGAACCGGAACGCCCCACGCAGCGACGCCAGGAAGGGGGCTGCGGCATTGGTTCCCACGTTCACAATGTCATTGGGCTTGAGGTACATATCTGACTGCTGACCGGCGAAAATCTTGTCCAGATCCACGCGGACAAAGACTTCGCGATCATCCGGCAACCGACGGATGATTTCCGTTCGGCTGGGGATCGCCAGTGCATCGAACATGGCGGCTGAAACGACGGCCTGCTTCAGGGTGATATTTCGACCCGTCAGGCTGTACACGCCCGGACGCATGATGTGTCCGCCCATGTAGTACTCGCCCGTGGCTGGTTCGGGAACCATGATCATATCATTAGGCCGAATCACCACATTGTACTTCAGCTCGCCCGACTTCAGACCAGCATAATCGATTTCGATCACGCGCTTGTCGGTCGGTTCCTTCAAGGCACTGAAGCCCGAAAATGCCTGACTCGACTGCCCTTCGTCCGCGGCTGACGCAGCCGGCTGGGCGGTTGCGGCTTGATCCGCCGCCGGTCCGATCTCCTTCTGTTGACCTTCGATCACGACAACACCCTCGGTCGCCGGAGCTGCCGGTTGTTCTTCGCCTTCGGTCTGCAGATAGACCGCACGGGCCAAGGGCATGGCTGAGCTTGCGTCGCTCTGTGGTTTCAAAAGATCGGTCGATGGCGCCGTCTGTCCTTCGCTGGGCTGAGCTTGCTGATCGGCTGGCTGGGACTGTTCTTGCGCATCGGCTGAACGAATGATGTAAATCTTGTTGATCCCCACGGGCATGGTCACGCCACGCGCCAGGACCAGGGCATCGAGCACCCGGAAATCGCTGTTCACAATCGCGTACTGCCCCGGAGCCGAAACCGCGCCCCACACGCTGAACGTGCGCGCCCGTGCTTCAGTCACCACAACCTGCACGTTGGCGTTCTGGATCAGGTTGGCTCGTGAATACGCATCAGCCACGGCTCGCTCGGCTTCTGGCTCGGTCAAATCCAGCACCCGCACCGTGCCCACCAGCGGAAGCGAAACATTCCCGCTTTCACTGACGCGCTTGGTCGTGGTTGTTTCCACACCCGCCGCCACCAGATCGGTGATCGACACGGTGATCAGGTCATTACGACCGATTCGATAGTCGCTGCGGACAACCTGAAGGTCATCAGCAGTCGGGGGTTTGGCGCTGGCAAACTGGGCCTCGCTGCCTTCGGGCATGATGTCCAGATCTTTCAGGATCGGCACCACCAGCGGCTTTTCTGTTTTGTTGAAATTACCGACCGCTGTTGGATCGAGCAGGCCTTTAGGACCTTGACCATCGTTCGGAACGCTGCTGCAACCGCCGACGACCAATGCCGCCGCTACGACCGCACCAACCCCGATCGCTCGTTTGGCGCTGAGTATCCCCGTGGTAAACAAGGCTGGCTCCTTTCAAATAGAGCTTATGAGTCTCAAAGCACGTCAGACGACTGACGCTGACGAATGATATTTCGTAACTATAACTCGCAGCGGACACCCGCCACAGCCACATTTATAAAATATCTGCGTCTGATAACGCAAGTATAACGCCGACCTGGCAAAACATACCAATTATTTCGGTCAGAATCGACTTTACCTTCCAGTCAATCAGGATATCTGGTAAGGCTGGGTAATTCCAGATGGGAATATTATTTTTTCCCCAGGGTGGCGAAATGTCGCATCCATCGCCAAACTTCTGGTTTTCTATTTCACATTCAAAAGGTATGATTCGACTTCAATCGTTCCGGTTTACGTTTGGTTCTTTTGGTAACAACGCACGATCAAGGCTAATTTTATGAGCACGCACGTACATGTCGGTCAGGACAGCGCCATGGAGCTGCTGGCCAGCAAACCCGAAGCCCACGACGAAACGCATCCCCATCATCCCCCGTTTCTGGCGCATCATTTCCAGACCCCCGAGCAACAATATCAATCGGGCAAAATCGGCATGTGGATCTTTCTGGTTACAGAAATCCTCATGTTTGGCGGGCTTTTCTGTGCTTATGGCGTGTTGCGGGCCAATTACCCCGAGGTCTTCCGCTATGCTGCCAATGAATATCTCTCCACCACCTGGGGTACGATCAATACGATCATCCTGCTGACCAGCTCACTGACCATGGCGATGGGTGTGCGTTACGCCCAGCTCAGCCGCTCCAAAGCCCTGGTCGCCTGCCTGCTGCTGACCATTCTGGGCGGCTTGGGTTTCATGTGTATCAAGGGCATCGAGTATCGCGACAAGTATCATCACCTCGTCGGCATGGGTGCTGCTCACAACATCTACAGCCCCACGTACGAAGGTCCGCATAAAGTTCAACTCGATCGTCCAACCGTTGATGATACTTCGGCTGCCGCCCCGGCCAGTTCGCCTGATGCGCTGCTCGCCCCCAATGCCCTGGCTGGAACCGCCGACGCACCGTCGATCAAACCGCGCTTCGCCACCCCCGAAGGGATGAGCGCTTCCGACGCAGCACCCGCCGGTCATCACAATATATCGCTCGATGCCATGCCCCAGCAGGCTCGCGACCATATTTTTGCCTTCTTTTCCATCTATTTCATTATGACCGGCCTGCACGGTATCCATGTCATCATCGGCATGAGCCTGATTTTCTGGATCACCGTCCGCGCCAGCGCCCCGCGCCACCGACCCGCCTTGCTGGGATTGATCCCGATTTTGCTCGGTGTCTATGTGGCTTATGTTGGCTTTATCACGCAAACCACTTTGCCACTGATCATCGGCGGTGTTCTGGGGGTGCTGGGCCTGATCGCCATTGCCGCTGGCGTGGCGGCGGGGCGCAAGCGCCCCGCGCACGCGGTCGGTGATTTCAACAGCCAATACTACACACCCGTCGATCTGGTCGGTTTGTACTGGCATTTGGTCGATCTGGTCTGGATTTTCCTGTTCCCCCTGCTTTATCTGATTCACTAGGATTTGGCGGACGCATCGTTCAGCAATCATTATTACTGACCACTACGGATCAAAATTATGGCACTTTCCACCAGCACAACCGCTTCAGTCGCAGCCACCACCGCAGCAGCGAGCAATTCCGGTCATGGCAGCACGGTTCATATCGTGCCCCTGCGCACACTCATCGGTATTTTCGTCGCCTTGGTCGTCCTGACCATTCTGACCGTCGCTGCGACCTATGTTCAGCTTGGCGCGGGCAATATCTGGGTGGCGCTGCTCATCGCAGCCGCCAAGGGGGCGCTGGTCGCTCTTTACTTCATGCACCTGCGCTGGGACAGCCCGTTCAATGCCTTCGCTTTCATTGTGGCGCTGCTGTTTGTGGCTTTGATGATGGGCATTACCATCCTCGATACCCGGGAATATGCCCCCAACTACACCCCGCCAGCAACGGGCAATAGCCGCGTCTTCCCACTGACCGGCGAATAACAACGCCGCCCATTGCGCCATGATCCCAGCCGCCGATCAGGATTTACGCTCGCCCAGCCAAGCCCAGACCATCGGTATGTGGCTGTTCCTGCTCACGCTGGCCATTTTGTTTGCTGCTGGCATGCTCGGTTATGGCGTGGTGCGTCTGACCAGCCCGGCCATCCCCGACAATTTTCATCTTCACCTGCCCCAGGCACTTTGGTTAAGCACGATTCTGGTTCTGGCCGCCAGCTACACCGCGCATCGCGCCGTGGTCAGCATTATTCACAACAAACCCGCCATCTCCCAGCGTTGGATGGGGGTCACCACCGCACTGGCACTTGGATTCCTGCTCGTGCAGACTCCGTCGATGCTGCTGCTACTGGCCGACCACGCCAAACTGCTCTCGGCCGGCATGCCGTTGTATGGACTGGTCTTTTCGCTGGTGCTGGTTCATGCTGCCCATGTTTTCGGCGGTTTCATCGCTCTGGTCATCACCTGGCGACACGCCTTGGCTGGTCAGTACACCAACCAGAACTACGGCGGTGTCTATTGCAGCGCCCTGTACTGGCATTTTCTTGATGTCATCTGGCTGGCCATGTTTGGAACCATGTCGTTTCTTGGCTGAACAAATGCAGGTTGGCTCGCCCAGCACGGGCATAATCCTCAATACCCAATAACCAATCCGACCGCCTCTCTCGCATTGACACCTTTTGGCGCTTACCCTCTTTCCGACATGGCGCAGACCAAACAAGATATTCAATCCATCCTGCAGCAGCTCGGGGTTGGCCCGCGCCATCGCTTCGGTCAGAATTTCATGATTGACCAGAACCTCGTGCGCCTGATCGCGCTGGCGGGGGAAATTCAATCAGGCCAGACGGTCATTGAAGTTGGCCCGGGTACAGGAACCTTGACCGAGGAACTGCTGGCCAGCGGGGCACACGTCATCGCCGTCGAGATTGACCGCTATCTGGCACTGATGCTCCAGCAACGCTTCGGGCAGTCGCCACCCGTCAGCGGCGATCCTCGCGCAATTCAATCTTCTTTTTCGCTCATCCAGGGCGACGCCCTGGCGGGCAAACACGCCCTCAACGCCCAACTGATCAGCGCCATCCGCCACGCCCGGCAGCACGCGCCCAATCAACCCATCAAGCTGGTTGCCAATCTCCCTTACAACATCGCTTCGCCGCTGATCGTTGAATTACTGCTGGAGGGAATCGATCTGCTGGCCTTCACCGTGCAGAAGGAAGTGGCTGATCGTTTGCGCGCCCCGGCCAACACCGAACACTACGGCCCGCTGTCGGTCATCATTCAAATGCTGGCAACGGTCGAAGTATTGCGCACGCTTTCCCCACAGGCGTTCTGGCCCCCACCGAAAATTGACTCGGCCCTGGTTCGTCTGCGCCACGCCGACCAACTGGGCGATCGTGCCCGCGATTTTTCCCGGTTCGTCCACCAACTCTTTGCAGCCCGGCGTAAAACGTTGCGCAAAGCACTCTCCATGGCTGGCCGTGATCCCCATATTTTAGAACAACTGGGAATCGACCCCCAGGCCCGGCCGGAAACACTCAGCCCGCCTGAATTTCACCGTCTGTTTCAGTTGATCAATTCCCCTGCTTCGGATTGTTGATGCACCGATGACTCGTTGCGCCAGGGTTCGCTTATCCGCGCAGCAGCTCCACCGCACCGCCGGCCAGCAATTCATCCAGCACCGCTTCCAGCGCCTGCTGCGGATCAGCCCTGCATGCCTGGGCGCGGATCACCGGCGCTTCACCATCTCGACGACCGACCGCTGCCTGCAGCAACAGTCCCTCAGCCGTCAACCGGGCGCAGGCAGCAATGGGTGAATGGCAATCACCCTGCAAGCGCTCCACAACACCACGCTCTATTGCAACGCACCGCCGGGCAGCCTCATCATCCAATACTGCCACGAGATCGCGCACCTGCGTATTATCCCTGCGACATTGCAGCGCCAGCGCCCCCTGACCGGCTGCGGGAAGCATTTGCGCGACATCCAGAGCGGTCATGCACCTCGCGTCCATCAGCCCCGAACGATTCAGACCCGCCGCTGCCAGCACAATCGCATCACACTGACCTTCGCGCAACTTGCGCAGCCGCGTATCGATGTTCCCCCGCAATGCCACTGTTTTCAGATCCGGCCGCATTGCCAGCAACTGACAGCGCCGGCGCAGGCTGCTGGTTCCCACCACGGCCTGGGGCGGCAATTGCATCACCGCCGGTACGGGCAAACCAGGCCTGGTCACCAGCACATCGCGCGCATCTTCGCGCTGCGGCACGGCGGCAATAACCAGCTCACTGATATCGACCAGCGGCATCGTCACCGGAACATCCTTGTAACTATGCACCGCCAGATCAACCGTACCGGCCAGCAGCGCCGTCTCCAGCTCGCGCGTGAACAGCCCCTTGCCTCCCGCGTCAGCCAGCGACTGATCAACCATCCGGTCGCCGCTTGTCGTCACCACCACCAGCTCCACAACCAGCCCGGCATGTCGGCGCATCAATTCATCCGCCACCAACTGACTCTGCGTGCGCGCCAGCAGACTGCCGCGCGTGCCCAGACGAATATGCAATGAAACCGGTGCTGCCATCGACGCGATTGTAGCCCCAAAAAACAGGAAGCGATGTCACCTCAGAAGGATTTTATTTCCCCCGCATCCTGACTGCCCGCCGGCCAGACCGCCCGGGCATGTTCGGCCCAGAATGCCTCAAATGTTCTGTTGATACTGAAACGGCTGATGCGCCCCGGTGCAGCCTGACTCATCGCGCGCCGCAGCGGTTCATCATCCAGCAGACTGGCAATCGCCTGACACCACGCCTGCGGATTTTCGCCTTTGACGACAATGCCACTGACACCATCGGCGCAGATTTCCCGTGGCCCGCCTTCATCGCTGACAATCACGGGCAGCCCGGACGACTGCGCCTCCATCACCACCTGTCCCAGCGTGTCGGTACGCGATGGAAAGACAAACAGATCGCTGCTGGCGTAGAGCAACCCAAGCTGCTGATCATTCTGATACCCAAGAAAATAAACCGGAAACCCCTGCAGCGCCGCCTGCATCGAATTCATGTAAGGCCCATCCCCGGCGACGACCAGGGCGGTGTCGGTGCGCTGCGTAAAAAGCTGTTTGACCGCCTCGACCAACAGCGCCAGATTCTTCTCCCGGCTGACCCGCCCGCAATAGAGTATCCGGCGCGGCTGTTTCACCCCCAACCGGTTGAAAAGTGACAAGTCCCGATGATGCACATTGAACTTGTCGGTGTTGATGCACGGCAGGATGGTTGTCAGGCGCTGTTGATCGATCCCCAGCCGAACCAAGCTCTGACGATATTCACAACTGCGCGAAAAAACCGTGTTCATGGCGCGGTAAAACCGGCGCGTGTAAAAAACCGTTCCACGCAGTAGCAGCCGACTGTCGCTGAGCCGCTGAACATACGCCGGAAAATCCGTGTGATACGTCCCCAGCAACGGAATCCCCGCATACCTGCCCGCCAGCCACCCGCTCAGGCCCATCGCCCCGGGCGTGCTGATGTGAATGGCATCGAATTTCTGCTGGTTAACCCAGTCCAGAATCTCCGCCACCGGCGGAAGATTCATCTCCAGCTCGGGATACAACGGCAGCCGGCCCTTGAGCATGGGGGAAAAATTGCGACGAAACGGCAAATCAAAGCGCGGCGATCCGGTGCAGGTGTGAACCACAAAATGAAGTTGCCGGCGACGCGCCTCCTCCCCCATATCGCGCACAAATCGCGCCACCCCGTTGATGTCGTCGAGCGTGTCGGTAAATAATCCGACTTTCATCCCGCGCGACAGGCGGTCAAGATCAAATCCGGGCTTACGTTCCAGCACATGTCGCTCCGGATGGCGGGAATGAAAAATCAGCGCCGTTGACACCCGCGCCAGACCAGGCCGGCGCGTCGTCCGACCGCCTGCTGCCCATCCTTACCGACCTGTTGGACAAATGACATTGATCCATCTTCAGTGATGGGCATCTTAACCTTTGCCCGCATCGGAGAAAAACTCAGACCACATCAAAATACTTGGCCTGGGGATGATGAACCACAATCGCATCGGTTGACTGTTCGGGGATGAGCATGAAGTTTTCCGTCAGTTCAACGTCCACATCCGCCGGTTGCAGCAGTTCGGCGATTTTGGCCCGATCGGCCACATCCGGACAGGCTGGATAACCAAAACTGTAACGGCTGCCGCGATACCCCTGTTGAAACAGCTTGCGCATTTCCGGGGCATCCTCCGAGGCAAAACCCAGCTCCTGCCGCATCCGTTTATGCCACAGCTCCGCCAGCGCCTCAGCACTTTCCACGCTCAGGCCATGCAGGTACAGATAATCCTGGTAACGGTTCTCCGCCCGCAGGGCTTCGGTTCGCTGGGTGGCTTTGCGCCCCACCGTCACCAGTTGCACGCCCAGAACATCATACTCCCCCGATGATACGCTGCGGAAAAAGTCGCTGATGCACAAGTGACGCCGCCCATCCTGACGGGGGAAGCTAAAACGCAGCCGCTCGGTCGGTTTGCCGGTGCTGCTGATCGCCTGCCCGTTGGTTGCATCAGGCGCAGCAAAAGTGTCCGTGTGATAGACAATCAGATCATTGCCGTCGCTTTGCACCGGGAAATACCCATAAATCACCTTGGGCGCAATCAACGCTTCGGCAATCGCCTGCCGCTGAAGCTCTTCAAAGACCGGCCGGGCTTTTTCGTTCAGCAGTTTTTCATAGTCGGCCGCGCTCATCCCGCGCCGTTTGAAACCCCACTGGCCGGTAAATAGCGCGGTCTCGTTGACAAAGGGGAAGACAAAACGTGGCGCAATATCCGTCACCACCCGCCGACCCCAGAACGGTGGCAGTGGCACGGGATTGTTCTTGTCGATGGGTTGAATATTCGCCGCTTCGGTCGATTTCGGTTTGACGGCATTGGCGCGCAATTGACGCCGATGCTCCGCCCGCTGGCGCTGTTCCGCCACTGTCTGTTCCAGCCGTCCGCCGGAAATCGCATCCATCACATGCAGCCCGTCAAAAGCATCGCGGCAATAAAGCAGCGGTCCCTGATACAGGCTGGCCAAGTCTTCCTCCGCATAATCCCGGGTCAAACCCGCCCCGCCCAGAAGCACGGGAATATTCACCTTCTGCGCATTCATCTCCTCCAGATTTTCCTTCATTACCCCGACACTCTTGACCAGCAGACCACTCATCCCCACCGCATCGGCGTCATGCTCCTGGGCTGCCTTGAGAATGTCATGCAGCGGTTGTTTGATCCCCAGATTGTAAACAGTGTAACCATTGTTGCTGAGGATGATGTCCACCAGATTCTTACCAATGTCATGCACATCGCCGCGCACCGTGGCTAGCACAATTTTCCCCTTGCTCTGACCGTCGATCTTGTCCATGAACGGTTCCAGATGGCCGACCGCTTTTTTCATGGTTTCCGCACTTTGCAGCACGAACGGCAACTGCATCTGCCCGCTGCCGAACAGCTCCCCGACGACTTTCATCCCGTCCAGCAGCAGATTATTGATGATCTCCAGCGGCGGGTAGCTCTTCATCGCCTCATCAAGATGTTCAATCAACTGACGTTTTTCACCATCGATAATGTGTCGTTTGAGTTTTTCCTCAATCGACAGATCATCGTAAGCACCGTTGGTCGCTTTGGTTGTACTGGCTTGACCCGCTTCATCAGGGAAAAGCCCGACAAAATAGGTCAGGGGATCAAATCCTTCGCGGCGGCGGTCATAAACCAGATCCAGCGCCGCCTGCCACTGCGCTTCGGGGATGCGGTTTTGCGGAAGAATCTTGGACGCATGGACAATCGCGCCGGTCAATCCTGCCTGGCACAGCTCATGCAAAAAGACACTGTTGAGCACCACGCGGGCTGAGGGCTTGAGTCCAAATGAGATATTGGACAGGCCGACCATGGTCTGACATTGCGGCAGGTGCTGGCTGATCAGGCGCACACCTTCGATGGTTTCCAGCGCGTTGCGGCGATCTTCCTCAATCCCCGTGCTGATCGGCAGCACCAGCGGATCAAACAGCAGGTCCTCATCGCGCAGACCGTAGCGATTCACCGCCAGATCACGGATGCGCTGGGCGATGGACAACTTGCGATCCGCGGTGCGGGCCATGGCGTTGACCTTGTCCTCGTCGATCGTACCCGCCACCACCGCGGCTCCATACTTTTTGGCCAGCCGGCAGATCAGGGCCAGTTTCTCCTCGCCATCTTCCAGGTTCATCGAGTTCAGGACGCACCGGCCCGGAGCCAGTTTCAACCCCGCCTCCATGACGGCGGGGTTGGTGCTGTCAAGCATGAGCGGCGCATCAACCGAATTGACATACCGGCGCACAACCTCGTGCATGTCACGCACACCATCGCGACCGACAAAATCGACGCAGACATCCAGCAGGTGGCTGCCATCGCGCACTTCGTCGCGCGCCATCGACACCAGGCCATCCCAGTCTTCCTCCTGCAACAGACGCTTGAACTGGCGCGAACCATTGGTATTGGTGCGCTCGGCCACGATCAGATACGACGTTTCCTGGCGAATCTCCTGGGCACTGACGAGGCTGGAAACCTGCGCGCGCACTCGAACCTGACGCGCCTTGGCGACATGGCCGCGCCCGTCACTCTGCGGCGATAGATTCAGCGCCTGACACAGCAAACCAAGATGCTCCGGTGTCGTCCCACAGCAACCACCAACGATATTCACCCCGAACTCATCCACAAAGCGCATCATCCCGCGCGTGAAATCCGCCGGCGTCATCGGGAAATGACTTTTTCCGTCGATCATCACCGGCAAACCAGCGTTGGGCAGCGCGCTGACCAGGCGCGGCCAGTTTTCGCTGATATAGCGCGCGCTTTCAGCCAGATCGAACGGCCCAAAGGCGCAGTTCAACCCCAGCACCGCCACTTCGTTGTACGGAACCATGGTCGCCACCAGGGCTGACGGTTCGGAACCGGTGAGCATCTGCTGGCCATTGTTGGTGTCAAACGACGCCTGCACCATGATCGGTACACGCCGTTTGGCTTCATCCATGGCACTGTTGGCAGCGGCCAGAAAGCACTTGATTGCCAGCATGTCCTGCTGCGTCTCCAGCAGCAGCGCATCAACCCCACCGGCCATCAATCCGCGCACCTGCTCGCGGTAACTTGCATACATCGTGTCCCAGTCGGTCTGACCCAGCACCAGCAGTTTGGTGCCCGGACCAACCGAACCAATCACATACCGCGGACGATCCGCTGTTTCATAGCGGTCGCAGGCAGCGCGGGCAATCCGGCAAGCCTCCAGATTATTTTCATACACGCGATCCGCCATCCCCGATTCAGCCATGACGATCTGGTTGGCACCGAAGGTATTGGTCTCCACCGCGTCGCAACCAACAGCCAGAAAACCTTCGTGAATCTGCTGAATCACATCGGGACGGGAAAAATTGAGCACTTCGCTGATGTTTTCATGCCCCTGCCAGTCACGCTGAAGGTCCAGCGGCATGAGCTGCAGGGTTGAACCAATCGCGCCGTCCAGAACAACGACACGCTGACGGGCCAACTCTAAAAATGATAAACGACTCACGGGCAGACTCCTTTACTATATTCTTGCATCCGGATAAGCGGATGAAAAGATGCCACATTCTATCGTCTTTGTCCAACTCAGGTTATAAAAATTTTACCTAAAACGATTTTCCCCCCTTTTCGGATTGGCTGCGCTTGGGTTGGTTATTTTGAGTGATCCCTCTGGCTGAGCCTGTTAAATGGCTCGTTTCACGTGATGATTTTTGGTTTTTTTCCCGCATCCGCATTTTTATTCGCCCGTATGAACCGGTCTGCCAGACAAAAAATATCTGCTGAAAATCAGAGAGTTCTTGACAGTCCCGATCTGCATCGCTAATTCTGCTCCATGGAGCATGCCAAGATTACCCATGACGGCATCACGTTCGATGATGTTCTGTTGATTCCCGCCCGCAGCGATTTCATTCCGTCCCAGGCTGACACGCGCAGCCGTCTGACGCGCGAGATTGAGCTGAACATTCCACTGATTTCCGCCCCGATGGATACAGTTACCGAATCCGCCCTGGCTATCGCATTGGCTCAGGAAGGGGGCATCGGCATTATTCACAAGAACCTGTCGGCGGAAGATCAAGCCCGCGAGGTTGAAAAGGTCAAGCGCTCGGAAAACGGCGTTATTGTCGATCCGATCACCCTGCCAGCGGCAGCCACAGTCGGCACCGCCCGGCAGCTCATGCGTACGTTCAATGTCAGTGGTATCCCCATTGTCGAAGGAACAGGCGACGGAACCGACCGTATTGTGCGTCGGCCGGTTCATGGCATCAGCCACCCGCGCCCCAGGCTGCTGGGTATTTTGACCCGGCGCGATCTGAAATTTCAGGAAGATGACAACCGCACGGTTGGCGAAGTGATGACCGGTGAAAATCTCGTCACCGCTCCGGAAAACACCACCCTGGATGATGCCGAGCGCATCTTGTACCGCAACAAGGTGGAAAAACTTCTGCTGGTCGATCAGAACAATAATCTGGCGGGTCTGATCACCATGCGCGACATCGACAAGATGCATCAGTTTCCCAACTCCTGCAAGGATGCGCGCGGGCGTTTGCGGGTGGGTGCAGCCGTTGGCGTGCTGAACTTTCCGCGGGTTGAAGCTCTGGTCAAAGCCGATGTTGACGTGGTGGTGGTGGACACCGCCCACGGCCATAGCCGCAACGTTATCGAGACCGTTCGCGAGATTAAAAAACAGTGGAATATCCAAGTGATTGCGGGCAATATCGCCACGGCGCAGGCGGCCCGCGATTTGATCAAAGCCGGCGCCGATGCGGTGAAAGTGGGCATTGGCCCCGGGGCGATTTGCACCACGCGCATCGTGGCGGGTGTGGGCGTGCCGCAGATGAGCGCTATTTTCGATGTGGCCAAGGAAGCCGACGCCGCCGGCGTGCCGATCATTGCCGACGGGGGAATTCGTCACAGTGGCGACATTACCAAAGCCATTGCCGGCGGTGCTTCCAGCGTGATGATGGGTTCACTGTTTGCTGGTCTGGACGAAAGCCCAGGCGAAATGGTGATCCACATGGGCCGCCGTTACAAAACCTATCGCGGCATGGGGTCGATGGGAGCGATGATTAAAGGTTCATCCGACCGCTACGGTCAAGCCGACGTGCAGGAACGGGGCAAGCTCGTGCCCGAAGGCGTCGAAGGGCGCGTGCCCTACCGCGGCCCGCTGGGTGATTTTGTTTATCAGCTTGTCGGTGGTTTGCGGGCAGGAATGGGTTACTGCGGCACACAAAATATCGAGCTGCTGCGGAAAAATGCGCGGTTTTGCCGCGTTTCGCCAGCCAGCATGATCGAAAGTCATCCGCACGATATTCAAATTACCAAGGAAGCGCCCAACTACAGCGGCGATCCCTCGTATCGCGGTTGAACCTAACCGCTCATCACACCATGGATGACGGCCATTGCGCTGCGCGTCAGCGATGTTGCGCGCAGCATCGATCAATCGGACACCCCAGCTGCGGACATTTTGCATCACATCGGATACGCCTGATGCCACTGACGATACCACTGGACAAACCGCTGAATGCCCTGATGAATGGGGGTACTGGGGTTGTAACCCAGATCGCGCTGCGAATGGGAAATATCGGCAAAGGTGCGCTCAACATCGCCGGGCTGAATTGGTTTGCGATCGATAATCGCCTTTTTACCCAGGGCTGATTCGATTTCTTCAATCAGGCGCGCCAGTGACACCGGATCCGATCCGCCGAGATTATAAATACCGAATCGGTCGCACTGTTTTAAGGCGCCCATGATCCCGCCGACAATATCCTGAATGAAGGTATAGTCGCGGCTGGTTGATCCATCGCCGAAAACCGGAATCGGTTTGTCCGCGTCGATCAAGCGGGTGAATTTATGAATTGCCAGATCAGGCCTCTGGCGCGGGCCATAAACGGTAAAGAAGCGCAAACAGAAAATGGGCAACCGGTACAAATGCCAGTAGGTATGACAGATCAATTCACCGGCGCGCTTGGTGGCTGCATAGGGACTGATGGGCGCTGCCACTTCGTCATCGACACTGAACGGCACTTTTTCGTTATTGCCATAGACGCTTGATGAGCTGGCAAACAAAAACCGCTGCACCTTGTTTTCAACGGCAGCCTGCAGGAGATTGGTTGTGCCTTCGATGTTGACACGGCAATAATGCGCGGGCTGGGCGATGCTGGGGCGCACCCCCGCCATGGCTGCCAGATGCAAAACCGCCTGAGGTCGAACCGCCGCCATCACGCGGTTAACCGCACTGGCATCGGTGATATCCATCTCCTCCAGTTCGATCCCGGCACCGATGGCTTTGAGATTCTGCTCTTTCCAACTGCGGGCGTAAAAGGGGGAAAAATTATCCATCCCGATCACGCGCCAGCCCTGCTGAATCAGCTCCTGACTGGCGTGCGAGCCGATAAAGCCGGCTGCCCCGGTAACGATGATCGTCGGTTTGCTCATGGTGCTGATTGTATCGCCAGAGGCAAAGGCAGCGAAATATCTGCTCATCTGACAACCCAGCGCCAGCGCACCACAGGCCGGGGCGCGAAGATGCGGCGACTGGCGGTAATGGGCGCATCATCCAGCCACTGTTGAATCACATCGGCTGCCGCAGCGGTCATTTCGCGCCAAGGGATGGCGATGGTCGTCAGGCTGATTTGTTCAGCAATGGGCGCATCATCGAACCCCACCAGCGGCGGCGGGGAAATTTTGTGGTGATGGCACCAATCCCGCACGGCCTGCGCCAACCGATCATTGCAGCAAAATATCCCGTCAGCACCCGCCTTGACGACCTGCGGCGCTTCCGCAATGGCGCCTTCAAAAAACCAGCTTTGGGCTGGAACAACCGTTGCCGGAAGAATCGACAAAAACCCGCGTACGCGCTCTTGGCTGCGCGGATCATCCGCAGGCCCGCTTAAAACGGCAAAACGATGGGCCGGATCGTTGCTGTTGCGCCCCCGGTGCGCCCGTGGTGCTGCCAGCAGCGCCGGATCAATTTCGCAGAGTTGAGCCAGCAACTGGGCGGCACTGACACCACCGCCGAAATCATCGACGGAGATGCTCTCCAGATGAACCGCTGCCAGCCCGGCCGGCGACGGCTGGTTGAGCAGCAAAGCGGGATGCTTTTGCTTCACGCAGACACTGAGGTCCTGGCTGCTCTCCCAGATCACAGGAAAATAATCGCGCAACAATCGCACCGGACGACGATCCTCCGCCCAGGTGATCGTCCAGGCGACATGCTGCTGATCCAGGCGCACGATCAATTCCGCCAGCAACCGTGCCCCAAAACTCCCCATCCGTTTGGCGCGGGGATGGAAAATCAGTTGAGCACCAATGCGGGTTCGGCGTTTGCCCGGCACATAAGTCCCTGAACGTGACCGCCGGACGAGTTTGCCTTCGGCGCACAATTCGCGCACCAGACGATCAGCCGTCTGATAGCTGACCACAAATTGCCGGGCAATGGCACGATTGGACATGAACCGATCACCCGGTCGGTGCAGGCCATCCGCGATGCGCGCCAGAAGGCGGGCTTTAACCTGATGCACCTTGGATGAACGCGGCCGGGCCATCAAGAGAAATCATATCACCTGTTTATCTGATTGATATGAAAAACAGGCTGGTCCCCCCGAACTGATCTGGTTACCAATTTCAATTGCAGATGGGTGGCAGCAGACCTGCTCACGTCGCCGGGGCGTCGGGATCATGAACCAGCAGTTGTTTCTGGCGGCCGCGCAGGCGCTGGATCACGATCGGCGGTAATAACCCGGTCAGTTGATCGACATTGCCTCCCAGACTGACCACCTGACGGATCAGGCTGGAGCTGGTCAGGGCGTGCTGGTCGCCGGTCATGATGAACACCGTCTCCACCCCACCGACGGCGCGATTGGCCAGCGCCAGTTGAAATTCATACCGCAAATCCGAAACATCACGAATGCCGCGTAAAATGGCGGTGGCGTGCGCCTGACGGACAAAATCGACCGTCAAACCGGTGAAGCGCTCCACCCGCGTGCCGGGAATATCCGCCAGCAGCGTCGTGATCATCTCCAGCCGCTCCTCCAGCGGAAACATCTCTTTTTTTTCGGGATTGATCCCCACCGCCACGATCAGCTCATCGAATAAATTAACCCCGCGTCGGATCACATCCAGATGACCATTGGTGATCGGATCAAACTGCCCGGGGAAGACACCGATTCGTCGTGGTGCAGCCATAAAATGAGAATCTAAGAGCAACGATTGAAGATAACAAGAACAATCTGCGCCGACCCTTTTATCGCGGCGTTTTCAACGCTTTGAGTTCGACCAGCATTTGCCGGAATGTCCGGTCGATCAATTCGGTAATCTGTCCGGCTTTCAGTCCGTCCAGCTCCATCGGCGGACCATAAAGCACCTCAATATGCGCCGGACGAAACAGCTTTCTGCTAGGTGGCCAGGCAGCTGATGCTCCGTCGATCACCGCAGGAATCACCGGCACGCCAGCCCGACGGGCAATCAACGCCGCCCCGGATGCAATCGGCCCCAGCTCGCCGTCTTTGCTGCGCGATCCTTCGGGATAGATCACCAGCATATGTCCCTGGCGCAGACGGCGAATGCTCTCGCGCACCGCACCCATATCGCCAGTGCCCTGACGCACGGGAAAGGCATTGAGGTGACGAATCGCCCGCCCGAAAATCCAATTGGTGAACAACCCGCTGCGCGCCATAAAACTGACCGGTCGATAAAGCTGTGACGCCAGCAGGATCGGATCCAGAAAACTCTGATGATTCGAGAGAACCAGCACCCCGCCGCGCCGTGGTACATAATGAATCCGGCGCACCTTCAGATCAAACATCACGGTTGTCATCACCCGAAAAAGCGATTGAAGGATGATCCACAGCAGTGTACGTCGCTGCGGATCACGGTTGTCGTGATGATCGTCGGCCACCGTGTGGTTATTCCCGTTATCAGTATCAATGCTCATGGATCAGAAATCTGGTTGCGCCGATCGAAAAACTTTTTATCTGATGAAACGCCCCACCAGCCGGCAGGTACAAGCCGGCAGATCGTCGCGCTCCAGTGGCGCGATTATACGCCGCTCATCAGCCCAGGGCGACTACAGCGCCCGTACCATCCGGGTAATTTCCTGAACCACCTCTTGCAGGCTGAGATGGGTGGTATCAATGATGGTTGACCCTGGCGCTGCCACCAGCGGCCCGGCGCGGCGATTGCGGTCACGCTCATCACGATCAAGAATCTGGCGCAGCACTTCGTCAACATCCGCTGTCTTACCCTGCTGGCGCAGTTGATTGACGCGGCGCTGCGCCCGCTCGTGCGGCGTGGCATCAAGATAAAATTTCCTCTGGGCATCCGGGAAAACAACACTCCCCTGGTCCCGGCCTTCACTGACGAGATTGGGGCGCTGGTGGCCGATGCGCTGTTGCTGCTGAACCAGCAACTGGCGCACGGCGGGAACGGTCGCGATATAGGATGCTGCGCGCGTCACCTCGGGACTGCGCAGTAGCGATTCGACAGGCTGGGCATTGAGCAGAATCTGTGGCGGCTGGGTTGACCAGTTGAACTCGATGTGGCAATCGCGCGTCAACCGTTCCAGTTGAGAGGCATCTTCCAGATCGATATTCTGGCGCAACGCCTCCAGCCCCACCGACCGGTACATCGCGCCGGTATCCAAAAAATCAAACCCCAGCTCCCGGGCGACGCGCTGGGCAACTGTCGATTTACCCGTACCGGCTGGACCGTCGATGGTGATGATCATGGCATGCGCCGCACGTTATGGTTCAAGAGCACAATTGATTATCGCGTTGATCATGGCTGATCGAACTGACGATTCATCCGCAACGCGACAATTCGCCGGTGGGCGCTGATCCGCACTCAACTCAACAACTGCTTGAGCCTGGCAACTCCGCGCCCCACACCAGCCAGCGGTTCTCCCTCTCCTTCATATTCAATGCCCAGATATCCATCGTAACCCGCGGATCGAGTCACCTCGATACAACGGGCCAGATCATACGCGGGATGATTCAGGTTTTCATCAATGTCCTGAATCTTGGCGTGAACCGCCTTGGCGTAGGGATAGGTCTGCTCAAGCGCCTGCCAACGATCGATCTGGGGTGGCCAGTTGCCCCAGTCCACCAGCGTACCGATGGCATCGGTTCCGTGCGACTGCTGGACCGCCTGAATGACGCGCACCAGCGACTGCGGATTACCGCTAAGCCCCCAGTGATTTTCCACCAGCACGCAGACGCCGCGACGCCGGCCTTCGTCGCACAGACGGCGCAGACTGTCGATACACGCCTGCTCGGCAGCACTGCGGCGCGGATCGCTGACGGGCAGATCCGCCACATCGGCCCCGCCGGTGTTGGCGCGAATGGCTTTGATACCCATCTCGGCGGCAATGGGCAGCCAGTCGGCATACTTCTGCACGCCGGCAATCCGCTGCGCCGCATCGCTGCCGGACAGGTCGCCTGGTTCATCCACGGCAATGTTCAACAGTGCCAAACCAACCTGGCGGCTGGCGGCGAGAAGCTTGGACAAATAGGCCGAATCGCGCGAAGCGAAAAAGACGTTGTTCAGCTCCAGAGCTTCCACATCATGACCGTAATGCTGACGCACCAGATCGGGCACGCTCAGATAGTCCACCGGTTTTTGCGGATCGCGCAGCAGCTTTTCAAAACTCCAGGTTGCAATACTTATTTTCATTTTTTCCTCACATGGCTAATGACGCGGTTTACTTGGCAGCCCAGTTGAACCCGCGGCGGATGATCGTCAGGCAAGGTTCGGAGGCAACGATATTGGCCTGGTGGCCCAGCGAGGTGTAAAAAACCCGGCCTTTACCATAGAAGCGCGTCCAGACAACGGGCATGTCGAACCGACCGTTGGGTGTATGCGGCCCGGCGGCAAGAGGGAATTCCGTGGTCGCCAGAACATGATTACTCGGATCCGTGTGCATGTAATATTGTTCGGAGCAAACATCGAAATCCTCAATGCCCTGAACAATCGGGTGGGAACCCTTGATAAGCCTGACACGATAAGTGACGCCATCATCACCCGGATGCGCCACCCACTGACCGCCGGTCATGAATTGCCATTCGGTATTTTCACGGAATGAATCGCACATCCCACCATGGCAACCGGCAATGCCCACGCCGGCTTCGTTGACCGCCTTGAAGACCGGCTTGCTCTGCTCGGCGGTGATTGTTCCCATTGTCCAGACCGGAACGATCAGGCTCAGGCCATTGAGCTTATCCTGATCCTTCAGCGCATCGAGCGTATCAGATACTTCCGTTTCAAATCCTTCTTCACGCAAAACACGATCGAAGATTTCCGAAACCTCTCTGGGCTGATGCCCATCCCAGCCACCTCGCACGATCAATGCTTTTTTACCCATTACAACAACTCCTGTTTCCTTGGTGGAACCAAATGATCAGCGTAAACAAAAGCGCTGATTAAGCTGGGCATCATAGAACCATTTTCCCAGTAACGCCATGTTGTCCGGCCGTAATGCACCGGCTGCGGATGGTTAATTTTTGCGGTGCTTACAACGTTGATTGGCCATTCAATTCTGAATTCAGGGCTGGGGCTGATAAAAACAGGCGGTCGCCTGCACATCCGTATGGATATCACCAAGACTTTTGAGCTGATCGATCAATTCCTGCCAGCGTGATGGCTGCATCATCCCGACACCGGCATTGGTGGTGTAGTCGGTCATAATCAGGGGCAACTGGGCTTGGGCGGATTCCTTGAATGTCGTCTCGTCCATGTCCGGTCGCTGGTCGTGCATCGCCGCGTTGGCTGAATCAGGATTTTTAAGATAGCTGTTCCACCCCATCCGAACCGCCTCGACCATGGCTGCAACGGTCTGCGGATGTTGATCCAGATATTGGCGGCTGGTCGCCAGAACAACGGTATACGGGTTGTAACCCGCTTCCTTGACTAAAAATGTTTTGGTTTTGACCTGGCGCCGGGCAGCATTCAACGGTTCGCTGGTCACAAAGCATTGTTGGGTAAAATCAGGATCGGCCAGAAATGCGGTGATATCCCCGCCGGGCGACGGCACAACCTGTACCTTGGAAAAATCATACTGTTGCGCCAGCAGGCGGGCGTAGGGGAGTGATTTTTGCATCGCCACTCTCCCCGGCGTCTTAAAAATATCGCCGATCGAGGTGAAATTGCGCTCGGCATGCGTCATCAATCCCTGCGGGCAATCCTGAAAAACAGCGAACAACGCAACCACGTCATTACCCCGATCACGGGCAATCACAATTTCGTCCGCCGAGACAATGCCAAACTCAGCGCTGCCAGCCCCGATCATCTGTACCGTAGGCGTACCCGCCCCACCGGGCATGATTTGCACTTCCAGCCCTTGTTCAGCGTAATGGCCGCCGATTTGCGCTTCATAAAATCCGCCAAACTGCGGTTCAGGTTTCCAGTTCAACGCCAGGCGAACTTTGGTCAAACCGTTGGTGCTGCTGGTTGAATCTTCACCCTTGCAACCGACCAGACTCAAACCGATAACCAGCGTCAGCAAGACCACGCAACGGATGCGCGCGCTGAATCCAGCCGTTGTGAATCGGTGTCGTCGGATACAATGATCGATCATTTCATTCACCGGTTCAGTAGGGGCAGACGATTGGGTTTTCATAGGCGTTTGTCCCGATCTTCTATTGCTGCCATGCGTGCCAGTGGCGCAATAATAACCAACTGATCAGATTGATCAGCGCAAACAGCGCTAATCCGAGCAAGGCAGCCAGCGTAATGGCTGCGTAAACAATATCCGGTCGCTGACGCGGAATGGCGGCGACGATCTCATCACCTAAACCGGTGGAACCACCAATAAATTCCCCCACAATCGCGCCGATGACCGCCAGCCCAGCCGCCACCTTCAAACCCGTCATGATATTGGGAACAGCCGAGGGAAAGCGCAGCTTCCACAACGTCTTCCAACCTCCGGCGCCGTAAAGCTGAAACAGATCAACCAGGGAAGGATTGGTCGAGCGCAAACCGGCCAGCGTATTGGCCAGTACCGGGAAGATCGACACGATAAACGCGCTGGCCACGATCGTCTGCATGCCATAGCCGAGATAAACCACCAGCAGCGGCGCAATGGCGATGATCGGCACGGTCTGGAAAAACACGGCGTAGGGATAAAACGCCCGCTCCACCCAGCGCGCACTGGCCAGGGCAATGGCAGCACCAATGCCAACAACCGTACTCAGCGCCAGGGCGATGATCGCGCTGAGTCCGGTCTGTCCCGCAGCGATCCATAGCCGGCTGCTGGTTCCCATCTGTTCAAGCACGCTGCTGGGCGTGGGTACGATGTAGGCCCAGAGAACACCGCTGCGAACCAGAATTTCCAGCAATGCGGAAATAACAACCAGCACAATGACCGGCGGCAGGACGATCGGGCTGATGCCCCTCCAGCGTGCGGGCATTGCAGCGGCGCTGGAAGTCAGGCCATTGGTTAAACGCGGGTTGGCGCTGCCGGCAGGGTGCTGGTGATGATCCGGGGTTTGATGGCCGGCAGGAAGTTGTTGGTGTGAGGTGCTCACTGTTCAACTTCCTCCAGAGTCAATGCCTGCTGAAGACTGGCCATGTGGCGGGCGAAGGTGGGGTCAGCCCGCAGTTGGACCGTTCGTTCCTGGGGCAGATCAATCGCGTGATCCAACACCACGCGGGCAGGACGACGCGAAAAGACAATGGCGCGCTGCGCCAGGAAGGTTGCTTCGGAGATGGAATGGGTCACGAACAAGATCGTCATGTTTCGGGTTAACCACAAATGGCGCAACATTTCGTCCAGCTTCTGACGAGTGATGGCATCCAGAGCGGCAAAGGGTTCATCCAGCAGTAAAAGTTTTGGATTGGTTATCAGCGCCCGCGCCAGCGACACACGCATCCGCATACCGCCGGAAAGCTGGTTGGGATAACGCTCCAGCGCATCAGCCAGACCCAGTTGCTCCAGAACGGCTGCGGCTTGTTGACGCCGGACGGATTTAGGATGATTGTGTAGCTCCAGCGGCAGGGCAGCGTTATCCAGAACGGTGCGCCAGGGCAAAAGGCACGGGTCTTGAAAGACATAAGCTACGTCCAGAGGTGTATCGCAGCCGAAGGCGGGACAAAAATGATCGGGTCCGATAATGGCTTGACCCTGATCGGGTTGATCCAGCCCGGCAATGATTCGTAGCAGAGTGGACTTGCCGCAGCCGCTTGGCCCGAGGAACGCTACAAAGTCACCAGACGCTATGGATAGTGATACACCATCGACTGCCACTACTGCTGGTGGGAAAATGCGATGTACATCCTTAAGCGTTACCTGAAGACCTGATTTACCAGCATCCGCCATGGTGACTAATCATAGCCGACGTCAGCAGTAAATACTGAGTTCAATGCGGTCAACGTCGAATCTTTCCTTGCAACGGTTGGCGCGGTTTTTGATTGCTTTTGACAGGCTGGCGGTAATGGCGTTAAATTGGCAGCTGACGTAACGCTCGCAAAACGCTGTACATCGGTGAGTTTTACAACCCAGACTAAAGGCGAGAACATGAAGATATTGGCATTGTTGGTTTTGTCTGCTTTGGCACTGACTTTTTCCAGTGGCTGTGCCTATCGGATCCCGCATCAGAATGATCCGTTTGCAACACCGGCCTACTCCGGTCAGGAACGTCTGCAGCGAACGGATCGTAACTGGGCCTATGAAGGTCAACAGGCGCAGGATGACTGGGATCACTTCTGGCTGATCGATCCCCCAAGCCGGATGACAACCTGGAACGTGCGGTAACAGCACGCCTGGCCGAACGATTTCGCCGCGTGATCAAGACCCGGCCAACTCGTCGAAGTTTCATTAAACCCTGTTTTGATTTTATCCGGCTTGGGTACTGACAAGGTTCCCAAGCCGGTTCTTTGCGCCAATCACTTGAATTGTGCTGATGCGTCAGGCTTCAAAAACCGACTTTCCGCCATCGTTCTAAAATTGCACTGGTGATCTCTCCTCTTTTGTCCATCTAGGACAACACGACCTGACAAATCGTCCCGCCAAGCTGACAATATCATCATGCGTTTGCTGATTACGGCTGATCTGCACTACAACCACCCGCGCTCGCAGGCGCTGGCCAGGCAGCTCATCGAACAAATCAACGCGCTTCAGCCTGATGCGCTGTTGGTGGTCGGCGATACGGCGGTGGCAGATGGTGATGCGCTGGAAACCTGTCTGAAGCTGTTTGATCTGCCCGGGCCAAAACTTTTTCTGGCCGGCAACCATGAATTATGGACGCACGGCCCGGACAGCTATGCGCTGTTTACCCATGAACTGCCGCAGCGCGTACAGGCGCTGGGGTGGCACTGGCTGGAGACTCAGCCATTTCATCTGACCGATCAGGTTGCGGTGGTGGGCAGCGTTGGGTGGTACGACTATTCCATGGCTGCAGCACAACTGAAAATTCCGCTGCGTTTTTACCAGGCCAAAATTTCACCCGGGGCTGCGGTGCGCTTCAGCCAGTTCAAGTATCTGCTGGATGATCCCGAACCCGTGCCACCGTCCGCGCTTGAAATCATCGCCCGCTGGAACGACGGTAAATTCGTCAAGCTGGGTCGATCCGATCCGCAATTTCTGACTGAACGTCTGGCATCGCTCACCCGGCAGCTCGATGAATTGCGCTCCACACCGCGCGTGATTGCAGCGGTGCATCACGTTCCTTTTCTGGAGCTGACGCCGCCACGCCACGGGGACCAGTGGGACTTCGCCCGCGCTTATCTTGGCTCAGTGCGTCTGGGAGAGCTTCTGCTGCGCTATCCCAACATCAGTCATATTTTCTGCGGCCACAGCCATGTACCGGCCGAGGCGCACTTTGGCACGGTTCACGCAATCAATATCGGCAGCGGCTATCGTAATAAAACCTTTCGTCTGCTGGATATTTAAGAGCATCTCAACAGCTTCGATCATTCAACGGATAATCATTGAAGCTCGCTCTTGGGGCAGAAGACAATCGCCCGGTGGGTTGAGTGGCGGCTGGTGCTGGTGGCAACGGCGTGAGGAAATGAAACCGTTGGATCATCCGCTGACGAAAAATATTGCAGCGGATCAATGGGGCGATCGCAAAATAATCGGCGGATGATCGAGGGAGATACCATCGGCCAAAACGATGGATATAATCGGCCAGCCAAACAGGAGAACCCGCAATGCCAATTTACGATTACGTCTGCACCGAGTGTAAAAAAACCTTTGATAAATTTGTCCGCTCCAGTCACGAGCATGAGGCGGTCGAATGTCCAAGTTGCCAATCGACCAAGACAGTTCGTCAACTCAGCCATTTTGCCGTGGGCAGCCCAGCAGCCAAATCCTCGCCCGGTGGTTGTTGTCAGCATTGCTGCGGCGATGATGCCTGCGCGATGGAATAAATGTTGAATTTTCGTAACAACCGTGAATTTTTATTGAATTGGTGAAAAAATTTCTCCTTTTTAGCAATTTACTGAAAAATATGCGCCTGAAAAAGTTGACTTTATTGTCAAAAAAGTGTATCTTCGCGGGTCTTTTCCACCGGCACGTCCGGAGGGTTGATTAACCAGCTCACCGTGAGAAAGGAACCAACAACCGCGTGGCCCAGAAAAAAACTGTCAAGACAATCGCTCGCCGTGTGAAAAAAACTGCCCCAATCACGAAAAAGGCAGCCACGCTCAAGACGGCCAAATCGACCAAGGTGGTTAAAAACCGCAGCGCCAAGAGCACGTCAAAAATTGCACCGGCGAATAAGACTTCAGCGGGTAAAATTTCCGTCGGTAAAACTTCAGCCGATACTCAAAAAACCCAGCCCGTGCTGCTCCGGGCAGCCAAGCCCAACAAGCTGACGGGCAAACCCGGTCGCAGCGCTGGTGCTGCGGCAGCGACAACCGAACGAACCGGTCGAAAAAAATCGGCGGGCATTACGCGCCCAGCCGTTCATGCGGTTCATGTGCTCCCGACTCGGGTTAAAACCAGCGACGCGCCGCGCAAAAATCGGGCTGGTCTATCCCGCAAGGAGCTGGATAATTTTCACAACCTGCTGCTGCAGAAACGTCGCGATCTGGTTGGCGATATGAGTTCGATGGAACGCGAGGCGTTGCGTTCGGGCAGTCAGAGCAATCTATCCACCCTGCCGGTACACATGGCCGATATGGGCACGGACAACTACGAGCAGGAGTTCACCCTGGGCCTGGTCGAAAAAGACCGAATCGTTTTGCGCGAAATTAATCAGGCGCTGGCTAAAATACAGGATGGAACCTACGGCCTGTGCGAAGGAACGGGTAAGCCCATCAGCAAAGCCCGCCTGGAAGCCAAACCGTGGGCGCGTTATTCGATTGAGTACACCCGCCTGATGGAAGAAGGCCGTGCCCACTGATCGCGAAAATCTGCACCCGACGATTCGCGCCATCCCGCCAGCCAGTGGTGGTCATCCGGCAATCATCAGGGGCGCCAGCACTGGATGAAACAAAAAACAAACCCCGCGCCACTTGGGCCTTTTGGTTTGCATTGTTATCGTGTGCGCTTTGATTGATGAATAATTCCCCCCGCCCAGCCTTGCGCAGCCCTGCCGCCATCAGCCGATTTGTTCTGGCGGTGGTGTTGGGTATTGGGTTGGACCTGTTCACCAAGGCATGGGCCTTTGCTGCCTTGCAGGTGGAACTGAAACCCGCTGGCGGGCATCGCTGGGATGTGGTTTCATCGCAGACCTATCAGTTCATTCCCGGATTTCTGCATTTTCACGGTACGATCAACTACGGCGCCGTTTTCGGTCTTGGTCAGGGGAAGGTCTGGCTGTTTCTGATTGTTTCGGTTCTGGCCACCGTGTTTCTTGGCTATCTTTTTGCCATCAGTCAGCGGCGTCAATGGTTTTATCAGCTCGTGCTGGGCATTCTGCTGGCGGGCGTGCTGGGAAACATGTATGACCGGATCGTCCACGGGTATGTGCGCGACATGATCTATGCCCTGCCGCGCTGGGACATCTTTCCGTGGATTTTCAACGTGGCTGACTCGCTTTTGTGCATTGGTGTGGTGTTGATGCTGGTCTACACGATTTTTTCGCCGACGGCACCTGACGGCGCAGCCACAACTCAAAATCACGATCGCAGCACCAACACGATATAATATCCTGTCGATGATCGCAGATGAGGCGTATCTTCAGCGCGCTATCGATCTTGCCATGCAAGGTCGGGGATCGGTTGAACCCAACCCGCTGGTGGGTTGTGTGATTGTTAAAAATGACCAGGTGATCGGCCAGGGGTATCACCAGCGTTTCGGGCAGACACATGCTGAACCCAACGCGCTGGCGTCATGCACCCAGGATCCACGCGGCGGTACAGCGTATGTGACACTGGAACCGTGTTGTCATCACAACAAAAAGACACCACCGTGTGCGCCGCGCCTGATTGAAGCGGGACTCAAACGGGTTGTCATCGGATGTATGGATCCCAACCCCGCGGTCAATGGCCGCGGCGCAGCCCTTCTGCGCAGTGCTGGTATTCAGGTCGATGCTCCTGTACTGGAAAATGAATGTCGTCAACTCATTGCGCCGTTCATCGCGTTCATGGTACACCAGCGGCCGTATGTCACTTTGAAATGGGCGCAGAGTGCCGATGGCAAAGTGGCTGGGGCTGGTGGACGGGCGGTGCAGATCAGTGACGAAAAAAGCTGGCAGGCGGTTCATCGATTGCGCGCACGCTGCGACGGGATCATGATCGGTTCGGGGACGGCTCTGGGCGATGATCCGCTGCTGACACCGCGGCGCGTCAAACGCCTGCGCCCCAGGTTGCTGCGTATCGTGCTTGATTCGCATCTGCGACTCAGCCCATCATGCCGCCTGGCCAGCACGGTCGATATGGATCCGACCCTGGTCTTTTGTCAGCCTGATGCGGCTGAATCGGATCAGGCCAGACAGTTGCGCCATCTGGGCGTGGAAGTCATCGGTACAGAGGGGGGTGACGGTCAACTATCGCTTGGCCCGATCCTGACACAATTGCGACAGCGCAATGTCATGCATCTGCTGGTTGAACCCGGGCCGACACTGGCGCGCGGATTTTTTTCCAGCGGGCTGGTGGATCGATTGTGGACGATTCATTCGCCGATGGTGATCGACGAACCTGATGCGCCGACTGCAGCCGCCATCCCCGAAGATTTCGCGCTCACCGGCCAGATCATGCTGGGGGATGACCAGCTCTGCGAGCGACTTAACCCAGCCAGTCCGGTTTTCTTTTCACGCCAGCAATCGGCTGATTTTGTCCTGCTTTCCGGCCAACATCCGTAGACCCGCCTCATCGCGTCAACGCAATCGCTTTCGCGTTTTCCCGCAACTTACGGTTTGACATCCTGTATGGCGACATTGGGTTGCCAGGAGACGGCCGGCAGCGTGTAGCTCGTCGGTTCGCCCGTCATGCGCCAAAGTCCCCAGGCCGCAACCCAACCGATGCGCGCATCCCTATTTTGCTGGATCAGTTCCGGCAGCACCGGCAGCGCATCGTTCAATTTCAATCGGACGATGGCTTTAACAGCTTCAAACTTGGTGGCGGGGGCATCAAACATACTGTTGTAGAGTCCATAAAGCAGTTGAAAGGTAGCCGCTGAATCAGCAGCAGTATCATTCTGACCCAGTTCGCCGAGCGCCCACGCCGCAGCCGAACGAGGCAAATAAGGCGTTGTCTCTCCCGATGCACGAAGTATTTGATGGGCTGACGGCAGGATGCGCTGATCGCCAAACCGACCGGCGGCAACAATCGCTTCGGCCGCAGCAGCACCCGCCAGCGAATCATCTTTCCCCTTCCCCGTAACTGCGTCAGCCCCACGGCGCACCAGATTAAAAATCGGATCGACTGCGCGCTTGTCGCCAATCAACCCCAGCGCCTTGGCTGTTTCAGCCGACACATCGCCATCAATCGCCTCGGTCGGCGTGGTGGCGGTCAGGATCACCAACTGCTTTTCCAATCCCGCGTTACTGCGATACACGCCCAGTAAATGCGAGCCATCCTGACGCCGACGGGCCAGCGGCGCGTCCAACAAAACCACCGCGCGGGCGATCACGGCATCGCGCATCGCCGGAGTCTCGGTTTGGCCAAGGGTGGCAAGGGCAGAATCATGGACCGGCAGATAAGGATCGGACAGAAGCTCCACCAGCCTGTCGATGAGGGCACTTGTCTGCACGGGGGCTGAACCGGCTGCTGCCACCTGGCGAACCGAAGGATCAGGGTCAGCCAGCATCTGCTGGCACGTGGCGCGGGCGTCATCAGCAGATAGGAGTAAACCCAGGGTTTGCAAAGCGGTGCGCCGAACGGCGGGATGATTACTCTTGAGCAGCGCCTGAACCTCCGCCAGTGACGCCTGGGCTTTTAACTGTCCCAGCGCCCGCAAGGCTGTCACCTGTTCATCAATTCCGCCGCGCAGTTGCTGAACCAGCACAGCGGTTTGTTCAGCTGCACCAATTCGGCCCAGCGCTTTGATCCCCTCGACGCGCAGCGCCGGTGGCAATGAAGGTAGCGCCGCAGCAATCGCCTGGGCCTGTTCTGCGGTTGAAGCATGCAATAACGCTGATCGCTGCACCGGATACGCCGGATCATTCAGCGCCCGCAGGATAATGGATGGATCAGATTTCTGGCCGGTAGTCAGAATCGCGTAAGCTGCCACCGCCTGAGCACGCACCAGCGGGTCAGAATCTTCAACCAGACGCGCAACATCACCCGCCAGCTCGGCCTGGCCCAGCGTCGCGGCCGCCTGAGCTGCCGCCAGACGCAATTGCACGTTTTGATCGCTTAGCGCAGTACGGATAAACGCCGCCGCTTCGTGCTGCTGGGTACTGGCCAGATCACGAATCAATTCCGCCCGACGGGTAAGCGAAACACCGGGTTGTTGCAGCGCCGCTCCCAGCAACTCGGCGGTGCGCGCGGTGGTTTCATTGCGACGCAATGGTTTGGGGATATGCAAATCCGGGCTTTGCCAGGGCGTAATAATCGCCTCCGGTGTCTGGGTGATCGACGGAACCTCCGCCGCAGGATCATCGGACAATGTCTGAGCTGAGGCGCAATCCATCAGCCCATAACCAAGAACCACCCCGACCAGCACCGACATCCATCGCATCTGCCTGAAATAAGCCATGGATAAAGAGTAAACCGATGATCGATTATGGTCAAAAGATCAGCCTGATTTGATTGTTGAAAAAAATCCAACTTCTGCGCGTTATTGCGCATTCCCAGAGGCAGACACGCGGTTAGACACCCAAAAATTTCGCGGCATTCTCACGGGCGATCTTGCTGAAGACACTCTGGCTGATCTTCCCTTCATCACGCCACCGCAGCAGCAGATCGCGGATCAACAAGGGTTGTTTGAACTGGCAGAGATCGGTTCCGAAAAAGAGACGATCCTGAAATTCCTCCAGAAAGCGAGGCCCGTAGACCTCATCGCGGGTCAACGCGCCATAGCCATCAGAAAGCTCCCCGTATAGTTTCGGATATCGGCGCAGCAGTTTTGGGGCTGATCCTTCGCGCGTCACCGGCCCGGTCTGGGGCGGGAAATATCCCTGCCCGCCTTTGGGACGAAAAGGAGGCTTGCGCTGTCCGGGCGTATCAAGTTCGCCCACTTCCCCCCAGAACAGCGGTCCATGCGCCAGCACCACCAGATCGGGGAATCGTTGCAGCGTATGTTCCATTTGCGGCAGGCCGGGTTCGTCGAACAGACCGAAATCACCCCCGATTTGATCCGATCCATCAAAGGTCACTGGCATGCCCACTTCTTCAGCATGTTTGAAAAGGTTTTGCACCATGGGGTTTAGCACCGGCACGTTGAGCATGATCTCGCCGACGCCCTTGCAGCCCTTGTCCTTGTAATAACGCAACAGATCCCCCAGCGGCGCATCGACCGAATTCGTCAGCGCCCGAGGATCGATGTTGCACCACGGGATGAACCGATCGGGGTATTGTTCAGCCATGTCGAGAATATCTTCATTGGCCTGTGGAAGATATATCTCCGGGCTGACGATGGGCAGGAGCACGCCCTTTTCGATCCCGGCCTCATCATAGCGCTGCAGTACCTGCTCAGCCGTGCAGAACTGCACCACAAACGGAACGGGACGACGGTACGCATGACAGTGGATGTCGATAAACATAGTTGAACTTTCCATTCCCGAAGGAGAATGCGCCAAGACTACAGTTTGCGAAACATGTAATCCAACCCCACCATCGTTTTGAAACCATGCGACTCATAAACCCGGCGTGCCGGAGCGTGCTGGGGGTTGTTCATGACAATCACCGCAGCATAGAGCATTCCTTCCTCGTTGAATTTCCGCATGACGAAATCCATCATCGCCGACCCCAGCTTTCGCCCCTGCTGTTCCGGTGCCAGCCCGTTGTACCCCACCGTTCCGATCAACCGCTCACGATCCAGCACATAAGAACAAAAGCCAATTATCTTTCCCGCTTCCACCGCCGTGTAGGCGCTGCATTGGGCAGCGGAGAGATAGCTCATGATCTCTTTGGCCTGCCAATGCCCCCACGATTTTCCACCAATAAGACCATACTGCGATTCCGTCAGGGCGTTGTTTCCACCGCCCCAGATCTGCCCGATAATTCGCGCCAGATCATCGGTGTCGTTCCGCGCATCAAACGGACGTAAAACAACCTCGCCGATATTTAATACATACGATTGTGCCATTGGTTACATCCTAACTTATCCGACAAGGATACCAAGCTTCAGCACCGATATCGAAAGGTTTTTCGATCCTGCGCACAGTTGCCCAGCAGAGCGGACGCCTGTTCCGGGCAATTGGCTGGCTGACTGTCAGCCCGATAGCGCAGCCTTGTCGAGCGCGCTCTGTAAAAACGGTGAAATCCGTACTCGCCCCTGGCTATATTGCTGGGCTTTGCGCAAATGTTCGATGTCGCATTGCTCGCTATGTTGCGCTGGCCATCGGGTCGGATTGGTGGCCGGAGAATCAACGTATGTTCGTCCGCTGGGGTGGCGATACAGGTCAATGCCCGCCACGTCCACCTGTTTGCCCAGTGCAGCCGCCAGCAACACCATGAAGACGCCGCTGGTGGGGTATGGCCTGTTCGGATTGTGGGTGTACAGACCCGTGCGAATCAACAACGGTAAGATCGGCACGGGCCGGGGAAGATCGTACGCCGCAAACGCTGCTTCGCCCTGACGGTGCAGGTACATGTGCATCAAAAGCGGACGACGATCAGGCGGGGTCTGGTGGAACCGTTTGGCGGCGGCAGCCAGTTCGGTGGCACCATCACCGAACAACACTGCGACAGGTTCGCCGGCAAAGCTGTCGCGCTGGGCATAGGTGGGATCAACCACCATGACGTTGGATTGAGGCAGCGCCCTGGCCCAGGGTTCAACAGCGCTGGGGCCGCGGCCCAGCACCGTCAGTTGATCCGTACGCGCAAACCAATCGCGCAGAACATCGCATGGATCAGCAGCGCTGCTGGCTGATTCGTACAGCGGCAGTTTTTGTGACGGATTGTCGTGCCAGCGATCCAGATAGCCGTGCTGCCAGCGCGGGTCTTTGCGAATGTCGTGGGGCGGGGAGATGGAGTGGTACGGCTTGCCTTTTTTACGAATTTCCCACCAGCACTGACCCGTATGATTATGTTCGTGTCCCACCACCTCAAACCCCGCCCGATCCAGCAGCGGCACGGTCCAGCCCATGCAGTGGTCGCAATAATCCTCATCCGCATTCAGATCATTCTTGATCAAAAAACCTTTGCTGGGACATTCCCACATATCGCAGCGCAGAACATTCCTGCCTTCATCGACCACCCATTGCCAGCCACACTTCTCATCCTCGCCGGTCTTGACCCAGCAGTTGTACAAACCGCGCAGACCTTCCTTTTCAGCGGCGCGTTTGTAATGCTCCTGCGAATCACCACCAATGGCTTGATCCCACAGTTGATGAACGGCCTCCTGGCCGAACCGGCGGCGAACATAATGAAACGTCCACTCGTAATGGCCGCAAAAATCGTGGCATCCAAGCATTAGCGTTTCCCTTCTTTCACCGTCAGTTTGGTGAATACCTGCCGACATGATCCCATTCCACCGGTGCGCTCAAATTTATATCCGGCATCTTCCGCCATTGCCCCGCAGATGTGGTCGCAATGCTCGCAGAAATAGGGCACGATCTCGCGGCCATTATCACGCAGGTGCTTGATGGATGGACAGACTCGAATCTCCAGCGTGGCGCTGGTCTGGTCGAAACTCGTCTCCACGTCGGCGTGGGGTTCCTTCTGGAAATAGGCTTTCCAGTCTTCGGCGATGGACGCCGGGCCGTTTTCCCGCCAGTTGTCAGACCGCTGGCGATAATACTCATGCCCCAGTTTTCGCCAATAATCCACCAGCACACCCTTGCCATAGGTGTCATGCAGGTAGCGGAACATCGAGTTGATCGCGAAATAAAAGTCTGGTGCAGACATAACGCATCTCTCACGTTTTGATCACGCCATTTTCTCACCGATCAATCAGAAGTTTCACGATCGGTTCCTTGCGCAGTTGTTCACGCTGAGTCTCGGTAAGTGCCTTGTGGGGTTGCGGCGCATAATTGCCGGGCAGCCCGCGGAAATTCATGACGGCTGTAAATGACGGAAGGAGCATATGCCGGATCAGGGTTTGTTTGAGCAGGCTCAGGTTCTGCTGGTGCCTGGCCGCTCCCGCCCAGTCTCCTCTGGCGGCACACTGACCGATGCCGCTGACCCATTCGGGGGCCATGGTGAACATGCCGTCAAGCTGCTCAAAAAACCCATGGCGAATGGTCAAGTCCATCAAGTCCGGCTGGGCGATGATGACCCGCATGGACAATCCGTGATGATGCAGCGTATCGATCAACTGGCGCGTATAGGTCAATTCATCGGAAACCTTGATCCCCTTGATGTTGGGGTGTTTGGCCAGCTCCAGTACGGTGGGCATTTCGATCTTGGATCGCGTCAGGATCGGCAGGTCATACAGATAAAGCGGCGCCTTGGAGACATCGGCCAGGGCACGATAATAATCGAGCAATTCCGGTTGTGTGAATCGGACGAAATAAGGGGCCAACACCACCACGCCATCAACTTTGTACCGGTTGATGAGCTGAATGCGGTCGCGCGTTCGGGCAAAACTGGCATCCCCGGCACCGATCATCAACTCCACCTGCTTACCGGCGCACCAGGCAACGCTGCGCTCGACCAGTTTCTGATACGTCTGGTCGCTCAAAAGCTGCATCATGCCCATCGTTCCCGCGATGAGATAGGCCTTGATCCCGTTGTTGAACTGATCGGCGAACTGGGCATCCAGACCTTGCTCATGAAGCTGTTCATCCGCCGTCAGCGGGGTTCCCATGGCTGTGATGAAATATCCTTGCGACATAACGTACCGTTCCTTAACGAGGTTGATTCGCCACCAGCAACCGCTCGGTGGCATGTTGTAAATGATGTTGCAGCAATTCCACGGCTGCATCGAACTGCCGATCCATCAGCAGTTGCGTGATCTGCCGATGCTCGGCGATGGTCTGAATCGCCCCTTTCCTTCGGCGTTCGATGTCCGCCAGTGGGGAAAATAGAATCGGCAGGGGAGCGCGCTGGTGAATCGAGATCAATTTCTGGTTCTCGCTCAGCTCGATCAAAATCTGATGAAACTGTCGATCCGCATCGACAAATCCCAGCTCCAAATCGCTGTCCAGCAGTTGTTGCATCATGTCGCAGACTTCGCTGAGACGCTGCAACGGAACCTCAGCCGGTGGACGGGCTGCGAGCAATCGGATTGCGCCAGCTTCAAGAATGGCACGCACTTCCAGAATTTCATCCAGATCGCGCTGTTCATAAAGCGGCGCGAAAAATCCTCCCCGCTCACCCCGGCGGATCAGCCCTTCATGCGCCAAACCGCTTAACGCCTCGCGCAATGACGACCGATGCACCCCCAGGCGCGCGGCCCATTCCACTTCGCGAAACCGCTCACCGGCTGGAATCTGCCCCAGCAGCACCATTCGGCGCAGTTGCTTGTAGCACGTCTGGCTTTGAATCGATCGCTCTGACATTGTCGGCAAAACATACTATATTTTGTCGACAAAATCAAGATTCAGACCGTCGAATTGGTCAATGAAATGCAAAAATACTCTATTGTTTCGTAATAATTATGCCGTCTGATTTTCCGGCTCCTGCCGACCTCTCCTCCTCATAAATGCGCAGCAACTGCGCGATCATGAGACGTATCAGCCAGATCAAAACTTTCGTGATCTTCAGGAAACGGGTTCGATGATTGGCGCTTGGTAAGGTCGTTGCCACAGGAGATGGGCGTGCCAGCGCTGGTCATCACGGGCGGGATGATCCAACCGGAAATGCGCCCCGCGCGATTCCGTACGGGCAGCCGCCGCCGCAGTGATGAGGTAGGCGGTGGTCAGCATATTCTGCAGTTCCATGCCTTCCAGGGCGGCTGGCAGATTCTGACGGGGATCAAAAGTCTTATCCATCACATAGCGGTTCCAGAATCCGATGATTTCCAGCGTCTCAGCCAGAGGTTGGCCGCTGCGCTCGATACCGACGTTGCGCCACATCAGGCTGCGTAACGAGGAGCGCACATCCTGCACGTCCAGCTCGGTTCGCTGCGAGGCGGGAAATTGATACTCCAGATTCAACGGGAACTTCATTTCCGGGCTTTGCGTTGCCGCCGCGGCTGCGTGCGTACCGGCACGGGCGCCGAAAACCAAGCCTTCCAGCAACGAATTACTGCCCAGGCGATTGGCGCCGTGCAGGCCGGAGCTGGCGGTTTCGCCGATGGCGTACAACCCGGCCAGGCTGGTGCATCCATTCAGATCCGCTTCGACACCACCAATCATGTAATGGGCTGCTGGATGGACGGGAATCAGATCGTGGTCGGGCGCAATATCAAACTGATCGAGCAATCGTGCCAGTGACGGGAATCGTTGCGCGAACTCCTGCTGGGGCAGATGACGCACATCCAGGAAGACATGGGTAAAACTGGTTTTGCGGATCTGCTGCACAATCGCCCGGCTGACCACATCGCGCGGCGCCAGCTCCGCCAGCTCGTGATAGTCGGGCATGAAGCGATAACCATGACGATCGACGAGGTAAGCCCCTTCGCCGCGCACCGCTTCGGTGATCAGCGCACGGCTGGCACCGGCGACATATAACGTGGTGGGATGAAACTGCACCATTTCCATATCACGCAGGCGCACACCGGCGCGGTAGGCCATGGCGTGACCATCGGCAGTTGCGATGCGTGGATTGGTTGATTCCCGATACAACTGACCCGCCCCGCCGCTGGCCAGAATCGTCTGTTTAGCCCAGATGATGTTGATCTGGCCGCCAATCAGCGCCAAAGCACCCAGACAACGATCCTGATGACTGATCAGATCGATCACGAATGATTTTTCACTGATGCGGATATCGTCGTGATTGCGCACCGTGCGGATCAGGGTGCTGGCCAGTTCTTTACCGGTGGCGTCGCCCAAGGCGTGCAGAATGCGCGGAAAACTATGGCCCCCTTCGCGCGTAAAAGCCAGACCATGCGCATTACCTGGTTGTTTATCAAAATCGATGCCCCAGTTCAGCAGTTCCAGCACCCGCCGCGGGCCTTGCTCAACCACCATCTGCACGGCGGGAAAACCGTTCAACCCCGCCCCGCCGGCCAGTGTGTCGCTGATATGCAGCTCCAGACTGTCTTCAGGCTGCAGAACCGCAGCAATGCCCCCCTGGGCGTACCAAGTGTTGGATTCGTCGATGACATCCTTGGTCAGGATCAACGTTTCGCAGCCGCCATCAGCGGCGGCAATGGCTGCCCGCAGACCCGCGACACCGCCACCAATGATCAGCACATCAGTAAACTGCTGCGGCAGGCGGGCGGCCTTGAAAGAGGCGAGATAGCGGCGTTCGGTCAGAAGCTCAAACATGGTCAGATATCATAGGGCACCACCGACAGGGTAGGTAGTCAATCAACCGGATATTTACCCTGCGACCCGTTAAAAACTCAGATTCAACCCGTAGCGAAAGCAGCGGCACTGCGCCGAGGTTCAGCGGGTTTTCTGGAACATGACAATGGCCACCGTTGTCAGTGCGATCGAGGCTGCCAGCCCCCCCCACAACGCGCCCCACAAACCGAAGTACAGCGTCAAGGGTAAACCGATGACCAGGCTGACAGCCGTATTGGTGAGCTGAGTCCAGAATTGGGCTTGCGGCCGGCCCAGCCCGTTCAACACCGCCAGAATCATCGTTGCGGTAAGTCCGATCATACTCGCGAGGGCGAACAGGCGCACACCATTGGCGATGTCCATACTGTTTCGATAAAACAACCACAGTGGCAGTTCGGGTACGATGAGCAGAACCAGCAAGTAACTGCTCATCATCACCATGCCGACAGTGGCGTATTTCAACCCAACGCGCTTGGCAAATTTTGTATTGGAACCGGACTTGGTTTTGGCCACCACGGGAACGATCAACCCGATCATGGTCAACATGACGGGGTTGATCAGTTTGTTCAACTGACCGATGACGCGATAATCGCCGGCAGCTTCCAGCGTGTGGGTTTTACCCAGCATCCAGTTATAACCCACGTCCGTTACAACCGTTGTTAAATTGGCTGCTGCCATCCACTTGCCCAGTTTCCAAAATTCACGCCAGATGGTGCGCATATCCTCCAGTCCGATACGCGCGAATCCCACCTGGTTGGTCTGGATCAAGGCCCCCAGGATCGTCATCAGTGTCATAATGAAAAAGCCACGGGCCAGACCATCTGTACCACTCAACCAGCCAGTGGATCCTAGGAATGCCAGAAGCCCCATCTGACCGAGATAAACGATACTGTCGCCGGGAACGGCTGCTGCAAAGCGCAGGCGCGCCATCAAGGTGCGTCGTGATAGCTCCTGAAACTGGAAGAGCAGCAAAAATCCGATGGTGGACACGGTTGTCCAGCCAATGGCGATGTGCGCGTCCCAAATCGCGTAGACAGTCGCCAGCCCCATCAAGACCAAAAGCGGCAAGGAAAGCAGCAGGGTCAGAATCAGCGATGCCGTTGCCAATTTCGGCAGGCGTTCAGCATCGACCACCGCCCCGCGCACCTGCACGGGATAGATAATCAAGGCGGCATGCAGACTGCCGATCAAGAGCAACGGCGACATGACCATGCCATAAGCGCCGTAAATTTCTTTGGTTAAATAGGCGGCAAAAATGACATCACGCCCGAAATTGCCGATGCTGACCACCGCCTGATCGGTAATCGCCCATCCACCGCGGCGCAGGATTGCGCTCAACAAGCCGCGCACGCGCGACGGTGACGGATCATCTTGCAAAGGTGGGACCAAATCAGTCATTGTGGTATGGTGCTGTCAGGATGGTAAAACATCGTAATACTGCTCATCGGTCGAATCGCGCACGAACATACTGCCTAAATTATTTGTGGATGATCGGTGGAAAATCATGCGCATAAACCGTGGGTTGATCCTTGGTAATGCGTGCATCAGTTGTCGTCAGAACCGCTTGGCTATCAACACGTGTTCCGTATAAGTCGTGGACAAGTTGATTTCGCCTGTCAGGGGCTGTTCCTGAATCTGGGAGGTTTTCGCCACTCCCGGTCATCTTAACAGCACCACCAGGGTTAAAATCGCTGGTTATCGATATTAATCGCTCCAGACAATGAACAACTTATCCACCGTGATAGTCTGATAATAAATAATCTAAGTTATTATTGTATCTAGCTTTACCGATCTTTATTTGAAATTATCCACAATACGACAATCACTACTACTACTACTATCTATTTAATTTGTATCTCCGAACAGTCCCGTTAAAGTAACAAATCCCCTTTCGAGGGGGCTGGGAAACAATAACCACAGGGAAAGGGTTTGTATATGAAAGTGATCTGCAATCGAGGCGCTTTACTCAACGCGCTGGCTGTCATGGGCAACGCTGTATCGACACGCACACCCAAACCCGCACTACTGTGCGTCAAACTCAGCGCCCAAAATGACCAGTTGACGGTTACAGCCACCGATCTGGAGCTGGCACTGGAAATTTTTGATAACCAGGTTGAAATCAACCAACCGGGTGAATGTCTGCTACCTGTGGACAAATTCTATAGCATCGTCCGCGAATCGATTGATGACACCATCAGCATCGAAATCGAAAATACCACCGCTCATATCAAGGGGCGCGATTCGCATTTCAAGGTTTTCACCCAGCCGGTTGATGAATTTCCCCCAATTCCCGAATTCACCGATAAAGCCGATCTGCAGATCCAGGGTGGGGTACTCAAACGGCTGATCAACCAGACGTTGTTCGCAGCGGCCAAGGAAAGCTCACGGTACGCCTTTAATGGGGTGCTGGTCAGTGCAGCGGGAAAGAAGGTCACGCTGGTCAGTACCGATGGGCGGCGGCTGGCGCTGGCCAAGGGAGACCTTGTAACCGCCAGCGACAAAAAAGTGGGTTCGGCCATCATCCCCTGCAAAGCGCTGCAACTGGTGGATAAGCTGATTGACAACGATCAACTGGAGGAAGTCGTTTCGATTCAGATTCGTGAAAACCGGGTGAACTTCAAAGTAGGTAACGCCACGCTGACCAGCTCGCTGATCGAGGGGCAGTTTCCTCCCTATGAAGATGTGATTCCCAAGGATGCTGACAAGAAGATGAGCGCCAATACGGCTGAATTTCTCAGTGCCATCAAACGTGCTGCCCTGCTGAGCACGGAGGAAAGCAAAGGCGTGCGGATGCAGTTCAGTAAAAATGGGTTGATTTTGACCAGCCGTTCACCCGAAGCAGGTGAAGCAACCATCAACTTCCCGTGCAAATTTGAGGGTGATGATGTGGAAATCGGGTTTAATCCCGCCTTTCTGGTTGATACGCTGAAAGTGGTTAACAGCGACGAAATTTCCCTTGAACTTTCAGCAGCCAATCGACCGGGTCTGGTGAAAAGTGGATCTGATTTTCTCTATGTGATCATGCCGGTGAATCTTTAGTGGATGAGACAGACCAGCGATGAAACCCCGTAAATCCGTTCCAGCCGCCAGCTCATCGCCACCCACCCGTGCGGTGTCAGTGGGTCATCCGCTGCAGAGCATCGAGCGGTTGTGGAACCATAAGCGGGCTGACCACCATGATGCGGATCATCTCGGTGAGAATCTGGTCAGTTTCTTCAAACAGTCGGTCAAAAAACGGCAGGGAAAATTCACCGCCATTGCAGGCGCGTGGGAAAAGCTCGTACCCGAGTTTCTCTGTGATCGCTGCGCCCTGGAGAGTTTTTACCGGGGAACGTTGACAGTGATTGTTGATTCATCGGCGCATTTGTATGAGCTGAGGCAGCTCCTGCTGGCGGGGGTGGAAGATCAGCTCCGTCTGGCGTGCCGATCATCCGGTCTGCGCAAGGTTACACTTAAACCCGGGCGCTGGTATGAAGACCGCGGGAACGGGCGCGTGCTTGATTTTGATTGATTGATTGATTTGAGGCGTTGCCCGCAATTCATCCGTGCATCACTTGAAGTGCAGCTCACCAAAATACTGAGGTTGATGAAAGTTTGGCGGGCCACCGATCATGCTCCAGCAGGCGTAGTGGGGCAGGCCGGATAGCTCAGCACATTTATAAAAATTACCGCGCGCTTTCCAACCCGATTGAATTATCGCGCTTCCGGTTTGCTGCGCAATCCAGTCGAGGCCGATGCGCGCCCCCAACGTCCAGTCCTGGGTTGCAGCCGTCTGGTTTTTAACATCGTCAGAACTGAGCGACGGATAAGTCAGCACGTGCGCTAAATCGGCTGGTTCAATGACGCGAAAACGGGCAAAACCGTCGTTCGTCCGTGTGGCATCTTCGATGAAGTAGCACAGCAGAACGCCGCGGCAATTAAATTCAAAATTGAGATAACCCGGTTGACGCGGATCAGGCTGAAAGAAAAATTCGACACAGCTATCCTCGCAGACCATCGAACCCAAAGCCGCGTGGCGGGCGGTGACATTTTTTTCGCCAATGACACGATATTGCAGATAAAGCGCCTGGTCATCATGGACAAGTCGCACCTGCACCTGCGGCCGATTGGCCGAACTGCTCGGCAGAAAGCGATCGATTGGCGCAGCAACCACACCCGCCCAGGCGGCGTGTTGCCAGTTCGTCAGTGCCTCGGTTGGAATCGTACGTTGTTCGACGGTGTAAATCTTCGGTGCAAGGTCAGGTTTAGTCATGAGTGTTCAAAGAGTGCGACTTTGTGCAACGGTTGCGACTACGGCGCAGCAAACCGATTCCCAGCATGATCGGCAGCAGTAGTGACGCCGGTTCGGGAACAAACTCAAAAGAAATCAATCGATTGGCGCTCAGTGGGTCGTTACCGGCGTTGTTATCCACAACACCCAGGATAACCCAGCTACCGTTGGCGAGCTGCGGCCCCAGTGCCAGACCCTCAAGATTGCCCAAAGAGCCACCCAAAGCCGTTTTATTCGACCAAAGCAATGTTTTGGTGACGCTGGTATAGGTCTGGCCGATTAATGAAGACAGCCCGGAGACATCCGTTGCCCCCTGCGGATCAACCAGATAGATGCGCGTTTGATAGCTGCTGGAGAGATCCCACAAACCACTTTTAGCAAAAGAGCGCTCCAGTGTCAGCAGCCGGCCATCGGGCAACACGACCATATCCGCCAGCCCGCTGCGACTGGTCGTACCGCTGGTTGTGCGCGGGCCATCATTGATTGAATCGTGAATCGGCGCGGTGGTGTACGCGTATTGTGGGCCAGCCGAGACGGGATTGTTCAGATCAAAATGCTGCAGGCGAATGGTCGTACCGTTACTGGGAGTGGAGAGCGCGCCATCAACACTCAGAGCTTCTTCATTGCCCGTCCAGAGACTCTGGCCGCGGCGCGAGAGTGCTTCCAAGCCAAGATTCGTCTGACGATTGGTATAAACCGACGGCAGGGGCAGCGTGCCCATCAAAGCGCCGGTGGTGAGGTTGTATTGCCGGATCGAAGGCGTTGCCTCTTCGCTGGCGTAAACGCTTTGACCACCGGCAGCCAGAGCAATGCCTTCAAAATCTTTGCTTTCGCTGAGTGTCAGCCCGCCAGCAACCGATTTGGCTGAGATTGACCCGTCAGAATTAAAATTGACACTCAATTTGACCAGCTTGTCGCTGTTGTCCATGATCGACCAGAAGGTGTTGCCACCGGCGTAGGTGATCCCGCTCAAGCCTTGAATGGTGAATGAGGCATTATTCTGATCGGTTGCGGTGTTGGTGGGCAGCGTGGTGATAGTACGCTGAATCAATGTTTGAGCACTGGCTGAGCTGACCGAACCGAGGAGAAGAACAACGCCCGTTAGCGCCATGGCGCCAGAAATACGACTCATATACGCCCTTCCTGAAACAAAACAAAATAATACAACTAAACAGTTGCGTTTTGCGCGCACTGTCCACATTTTGCAATTCCAGCATACCACGAATTATGACAAAAAAAAGATTATTTTGTCTTCTGGCCGTAATACGCCCCCGGGCCATGTTTTCGGAAAAAATGCTTGTTGAGCAGCGGTTGCGGGATGCCGGCCAGTTGCGGATTTAATTGCAGGCTGGCCAGCGCCATCCGGGCGGAAAACTCCAGCACAATCGAATTTTCAATCGCTGCGGCAATCGATGGCCCCCAGGTAAACGGCGCATGGCTGGCGACCAGCACACCGGGAACCTGGACAGGATCGATGTTGCTTTTTGTGAAAGTCTCAACGATCGCCCGGGCGGTGTTCAACTCGTAATCCGTGTCGATTTCTTGTGCAGTTAAGGGACGGGTGACAGGGACAGCCCCATAAAAATTATCCGCGTGGGTTGTACCGAAACAGGGGATTGGCTGGTGCGCCTGAGCGAAGCTGGTGGCGCAGGCTGAATGGGTATGAACAACCCCGCTGATGGAAGGGAAGGATTGATACAGGTGCAGGTGGGTCGGGGTGTCGGATGAGGGGCGGGCGGTTCCTTCGATAATGCGGCCGGAGGCGATTTCCAATACAACAATATCATCGGCGGACAGACGGTCATAAGGAACACCGCTGGGTTTGATCGCCATGACACCGGCAGCACGGTCGGCGGCACTGGCGTTGCCCCAGGTCAATACCACCAGCCCAGCCTTGACCAGATCCAGATTGGCTTGGCAGGCGAGTTGTTTCAGTGCGGCGTAAGACATTGATAGCGCTCGATTCGTTCAAAAAGGTGGCAATGGTTGGACGTTTGCCATTGCGCAATTGTTATGACCACGCATTTTACAACCCGCGGGCTAGGTGATAATAAATTTCACCAAGGCGCAGATCCTGTAGAAAACGGTTCAATTCGGTCTGCTGGTCAATGACGACAATTTCAATGTCAGCCATCGTAGCCAAATCGCGCAGGTGCTCGGTGTTGACCGCGTAACTGAAGCTGGTGTGATGGGCACCACCAGCATGAATCCAGGCAGCACAGGCGGTCTGGAAGTCAGGCCGCGTGCGCCAGACAGCGCGGGCGACAGGCAGCTTGGGCAGAGGAGCTGGTGGAACCACAACATCGATCTCACCGACGATCAGGCGGAAGCGGTTGCCCAGATCGATCAGGGAGGCATTGATCGCCCGACCGGCGGGTGCATCAAAGACCAGACGGGCAGGGTCAGCCTTTGCACCAATGCCCAGCGGATGAACCTGCAGCGACGGTTGGCCAGCGGCGATCGACGGGCAGATTTCCAACATATGTGCGCCCAAGACCAGATGATTGCCCGGCTCGAGATGATAAGTGTAATCTTCCATGAACGAGACACCGCCCTTGAGGTCAGCATCCATCACTTTCATGGCGCGTACCAAGGCAGCGGTTTTCCAGTCTCCCTCGCCGCCAAAACCGTAACCGTCAGCCATCAGGCGCTGAACCGCCAGGCCCGGCAACTGGGTCAGGCCATGCAGGTCTTCAAAGGTATCGGTGAAGGCGCTGAACTGACCCTGTTCCAGAAACGCGCGCAGGCCCAGCTCGATACGCGCCGCCTGGCGTACGCTGGTATGACGGGCGCCCCCTTTGCGCAAGTCAGCCGCGATGGTGTAGCAATTTTCATATTCGGCAACGAGTTGATCCACCGCTGCATCTGTGACATGGTTGACAAGCGCCACCAGATCGCCCACGCCGTAGGTGTTGACGGAAAACCCCAACGCTGCTTCAGCCGAGACCTTGTTGCCTTCAGTGACAGCCACATAGCGCATGTTGTCGCCAAAACGGGCCACTTTCAGATGTTGAAGCTCATCCCAGCCCCGCGCTGCCCGCATCCAGGTCCCCAGCGACGCCTGCGTTGATGGATCCGACCAGTGCCCCACAACGACCTTGCGCTGAAGGCGCAAACGGGTGTGCAGAAACCCTGCCTCACGGTCGCCATGTGCGGCTTGGTTGAGGTTCATGAAGTCCATGTCGATATCCGCCCAGGGGAGATCGCGGTTGAACTGGGTATGCAGATGCACGAGTGGTTTACGCAAGGCGGTCAGGCCGGCGATCCACATCTTGGCGGGGGAAAAAGTGTGCATCCACACGATCAAACCGGCGCAGGTATCCGCTGCACTGGCCTGCTGGCAGAGCTGGCGGATGGCGTCGGGTGTGGTAAGCACGGGTTTGTGAACGATGCGGGCGGGCAACTGGCCGCTGGCGTTGAGCGCATCGACAATCTGGCGTGAGTTGACGCCGACCTGTTCGATGGCAGCCGGGCCGTAAAGATGTTGGCTGCCGGTGGCAAACCAGAATTCGATCGGGCGAAGATTTTTCATGTCTATTTCCTGAAAAAGGTCGGACGGGCTGATTCAGTCAACAACAAATCTATGACTTTTTACTGGCCAGCGCCGCATCACGGATAATCAGCAGCTCTTTCATCACGTCACTTAGTTGGGCGGTGTGGCCCGCGATACCAAAAGCATCATGCAGGCGCAGGTAGAGCTGGTACAGTTTTTCATAAATCGCTGCCCGGGCGGGGTCAGGCTGGAAGATGCGCGACTGGACAGCGGTCATCTTCTCGATCGCCTGTTCAAAGCGATCGTAACCGCCGGATTGTTGACCGGCGACGACCGCACCAGCCATGGCAGCGCCAAGAGCGCAGGTCTGGGTGCTGCGGGAAATGGCGATGGGACGGTTGGTGACATCAGCGTAGATTTGCATGGTCAACGGGCTGCGGGCAGCGATGCCGCCGCAGTTGACGATGCGCTGAACCGGCACGTCATATTTTTCCAGTCGTTCGATGATGACCCGCGCGCCCATGGCGGTGGCTTCGAGCAACGAGCGGTAGATTTCCGCCGGTGTGCTGGCCAGGGTTAAACCGACGATCAGGCCGGTGAGGCGCTGATCGACCAGAACGGTGCGATTGCCGTTCATCCAGTCCAGTGTCAATAAACCACTTTCGCCGGGGGAGAGTTTTTCCGCCCCCGCGGTCAGCGCCTCGTGTGAAGCGGCGCTAGTGCCGCCGGGCTGGATGGTTTTCACAAACCAGTTGAAAATATCCCCAACCGCCGACTGGCCGGCTTCCAGGCCGAAGTATTCCGGCAGGACCGACTCGGGGACAATCCCGCAAAGTCCGGGGATATCCGCCAGTTTCTGTTTCATCGGGCTGACCATGATATCGCAGGTGCTGGTACCGATGATCTTCACGAGCGTGCCCGTGCCAATGCCAGCCCCGACAGCGCCCAGATGCGCATCAAACGCGCCGATGGCGATGGGAATACCAGCCGGTAAACCCAGCCGACTCGCCCATTGGCTGGTCAATCCACCGGCTGATTCAGCAATCGACCAGGCACGATCAGGCAGCGTCTGGCGCACGCGCGCCAGGCGCGGATCGAGTTGCGACAGGAAATCCACATCGGGATAACCACCCCACTGCTGATTAAAAAAGGCTTTGTGACCGGCAGCACAGATGCTGCGTTTGAGCGCGGCGGGGTTGGTCGAACCGGTCAGCAGGGCTGGAATCCAGTCGGCCAGTTCGACCCAGGTATAAGCAGCGTCAAATACCTCGGGCGCGACGCGGGCGCAGCGCAGAATCTTGGCCCAGAACCATTCTGATGAATAGCGCCCGCCACATTTGGCCAGATAGTGCGGACGATGACGGGCAGCGGTTTGGGTGAGTTGTTCGGCTTCGGCGTGAGAAGTGTGATCCTTCCACAACCAGACCATGGCGTGGAGGTTTTTTTGGAATTGTTCATTCAATCCCAGCGGCGTGCCGGTTTGATCGACGGGGATCGGCGTGCTGCCGGTGGTATCAACGCCGATACCGATCACGCGCGACGCGGAAAAATGTTGATCCTGACTGGCCTGCTGCAAAGCGCCGATGATCGTTTTTTCAATGCCCGTGACGTAATCCGCTGGATGCTGGCGCGCCAGATCGGGATCGGCCGAATCCAGCAGTATTCCCGCCTGGCCGTGCTGATATTCCCAGATGGATGAACCCAGCTCGCGTCCATCGGAGACATCGACCACCAGGGCGCGAACCGAATTCGTTCCAAAATCAAGACCGATGGTGTAGTGACGGGACATGAATAACCTCTCTTTTTTCTGAAATTGATGCGCACTCAAGCAAGGTGTTTACCATACGAAAATAAGGAGTTCTGACAAGGCCGTACGAGGGACAAATTTTGTCATAATCGCGACAAATTGAGTTTGCGTCCATGCCTTGGTGGGGTGCGCCCAAATTATCGGGCAACCGACCGCGCCCCGCCGTAAACGAGTGCTATAATGGCGCGATAAATTTGAATGATTTTGCAACGGGTTGAAGTTGGATGAGCGCGAAATTGATGAAATTAGTGGTGACCGGTGGCAGCGGGCATATCGGGAGTGTTGTCGTCAAGCATCTGGCAGCATGTGGGCATGAGGTGACCAACATTGATCACCAGTTTACCGATGGTTTGCCTGCGCGGTTTGTGTATATGGATTTGCGCCATCGGGAATTGTTGCAACCGATTTTGCAGCAGGCCGATGCGGTGGTGCATCTGGGCGAACTGCCCAGCCCCTATGGACACAGTGATGACAGCGTCTATTCGCATAACACCTGTATCGCTGCCACTGTGCTGACAACAGCCGCGGAATTGAAGCTGCAGCGGGTGATCTATACCAGCTCGGTTCAGGCCTACGGATTCCAGGCGCTAAGAAATTGTCCGAGTTCCGTACCCGACTATCTGCCGGTGGACGAAGTGCATCCGGTGCATCCCAATAACAGTTATGCGCTGGCCAAGTGTGCGGGAGAGAGTTATTGCCGGTTCATGAACGAGAAATATGGACAGCGGATTTCAATTTTTCGTCTGCCCATGGTTCTATACCAGAATATAAATACACCGGATCATCTGCAGCAGCATCGGCGAAATGCGCAAAGGCAGACTTTGGAATTCCTGGGCGCTTATCTGCATCCCGAGGATGTGGCGAGGGCTTATCAAGCAGCGCTTGATCGTGATCTGGATGGGTGCAGGACGTACAATCTTTGTGCGGATGACAGTTACCTGGTCAGGAATGTGCATGCCCTGCGGGATGAGTATCATCCACAATGGCCGCAACCAGCCAGTGACTGGCCTGATGACAAACCATTATTGTTGAACGAACAGGCCAAGGCGGAGCTGGGCTGGACGCCGCAGTGGAGTATGCGCCGCCGCTATCAGGAGTTGACCGGCGAGTCGTGGTAGCCAAGGATCAGTGCAAGCAGAACAGATGTTTGTTGCCAGCCGCGGGGGGCGGGGAACCGGGGCTAGCCAGTTTTCAGATTGGAGGTCAGGTTATGAAGGCAGACATCGGTACCGACAGCCATCGTCTGGCCAGCCAGGTGTATCGCAATCAATGGTTGAAATTCGGTTTCTCGCTAGTGGAACTGCTGGTCGTGATCGGGATTATCGCGATCCTGATTTCGCTGCTCCTGCCGTCAATCCAAGGGGCGCGCCGACAGGCCAACCAGGTTAAATGCGCCGCCCAACTGAAACAGATCGGCGATTACATCAATATGTACGCCAACAGCTATCGGGGATGGATTTTTCCCGTGGGTCAACTTGATCCCAACAGCCCCAATGCGGAAAACCAGTATGAATCGCTGGGGGCGAACAAGCTGCCGTGGCAGCGCTGGCCGGTGGTGGTGTTCAGCGACATCAACTGGCCCGAGCCGCCAGCCTCGCCCCAGCCGCTGAATTATTACAACGATGATCCTGTCGGACAGGCGCTGGGACGGAAATGGAGTCCGCCGATCATGCTGTGCCCGGAAGATAATGATCCGCCGTCGGGCACGTCCTACATCGTCAATAAATATCTGGTTAAGTCCGCCAGTGAAGTGATGAAGATTTCCAGTCGTCCGATGGGCGGCAAAGCATCATCGGAAATTGTTGTGATGGGGGAAAAAAAGACTCAGACAATGGATTATTACATGGAGGGTTTTGGCCGGGCTGCCGATGGTTCGATCGATCAAAGCACCACAACGGAATTTTTCAAAGTGGTGGAACTGTCACGTCATGGCGTGAAGCTGGGCAGCAACTATCTTTACCTTGACTGGCACGTCGATCTGCGGCCACCGGCCAATGATGATGCGATTGACCCGTGGTATGTCCCTTCGGGCAACTGAAAAATCCGGGCTGGAATGAGTCCAAAGCCGCTCGCCGGTGGGAATTGTGATTGCGCTGTGCTGGGGGTTGGTTCAAGGGTGGCTGGTTCAAGTTGCCGGGCCGGCCGGCGGTGATTGTAAAATCTGCTCCGCGCTGATGCCCATGGAAACATAAATGCCCATCAGCGCTTCGACACTCAGATCGGTTGGCTGAACCTGTTCAACCGGGACAAAAAGCATCCCACCCCCCACGGGTACTGGGGCGGTGGGAACGATCACGCAAAGAAACTCGCGATCATTAAAAGTAAAACGTTTGGGCGATACCAGCAGAGCCAGCACCCCGACGCCTCCGCTGGCAGCGAACTGGCAGAAGACCGCGCTCATGCCCTGAAGGTCGGCGGGGTCGCGTTTGTCCAGCATGGAGACAAGCTGGCGCGACGTATCGTAGATGCTGCCCACGACAGGGATGCGGATCAGCAGGCGTTTGAGTGCGTTCTGAATGCTGGTGCGGGCGCCAAGATCAACCAGAATACCCAGCCCGAAGATCAAACCAATCACGACAACAATACCAATGCCATAAGCAAGGGTGGTATCGGAAACGAAGTTCAATCCCAAACCGCGGATACCCCTGCCGATAACGGAATCCGGCCCGAGAAAACGCTGAAGGAATGAACCGACCCAGGCAATGACAATGATCGTGATGACCAGCGGCAGGATGGTTAATACGCCGGCGATGAACGGTCGCAACAGGCGTCGAATGGCACTGCGGAAGATTGCTCGCATGGGTCGGTTCCTTCTGTAATGGCTGGAGGGTTTGATTCACAAACCAGCCCGTGCGCGGCAGGCGGGTGATTGTTCGACGGATCAAAACGATCAACCAGGCTGCCGGGGCGCACGGCGTTTTGTACGTTGTGGCCAATCAGCCGCGGCGCATCAGCGCTGCCAGACGCAACCATGCGACGACCAGCATGGCAAGGGTCAAAAAGCCCATCAGATAAAGGTGCGCGTTGTACAAACCTTGCTGGCTCAGTGCAGCCCAGCCATTGGGCAGAACGTTGACCGCGACCACCAGCGGCGAAAGAAAACCGATGTAGGCGGCAATTTTGGGTGACAGCACCACCCCGCTGGCGGACCAGGCAATCATCGGCCCGACGAACAGCGCGGCGGTGAGCAGATAGGCGGTGACCGTTGCCCGCGCAGTGTTGGGGATGAGCGTCGAACACATCAGCCCCAGGGTGCAGCAAAAAGCCGCCGCCAGCAGCACCACCGGCAAGACCATGAAGAAATAAACCTGATAACTGGGCTGAACGAACCAGAGCGCACCGTAGGCTGGCAGCAGCGCCACAATTGGAAGCAACGCGGGCAGGAAGGCGGGGATGAATTTACCCCAGAAGATGCGCCAGCCGCTCAGGGGGGTGAGGCGGAGAACTTCCCACGTGCCGTTTTCGATTTCGGTGCTGACGGTGCTGCTGGTAAGACTGGGGCTGACCAGTGCCACCAGCCCCACCTGAAAAGTGATGACGACGGCGGCGACATATTCCAACAGGTCCTGATATTCAGTGCCGCTGTAGAGCGCCATGACACTGAGCATCAGCGAGATTAACAGCGAAGCATAAAAAATACGGATCATCCAGCGGCCGCTGCGCAGTTGATTGGTGCGCCGCTCCTTGGCGATGACGGGATTGAATGAACCGAAGGGCTTGGGCGTTTTATTGGGGTCGATCAGATACATGATGCGGTGCAAAGCGCCGCCATGATGCTGCTGGTCGCCGCGGCCGAAACCAGCCGCCGCATTGGGCGCTTTACGCAGGCGCACCACGAGGATGAGAAAGCTGACAAGAATCACCAGGCCGGCAGCAGGTAGAAAAGCAATCCACAGCGGAGCCAGCCCCGGGCGGTTGCTGCCGCTGAAATCGTACTGATCCGGCGCCAGCAGGCTGAGTGAAGCGGCGACGGGTGACAATGAACGGGAATAATGCAGTAGCTGAGCGGACAGACCATCCTGGCTTTTGAGCATGATGGCGGCCGGAACCAGAACGGCGCCGCAGATCGCCAGCACCGTGATGTAGCTGATGACCAGGGCGGAGGAACTTTGTTCGCACAGGGCTGAGATGACCAGACACAACAGCGCCAGGAAGACAGCCGTAACCAGCAGCAGCAGATAGGCCCAGAGCAGCTCGTCGCCGCGCACATCTCCGCGAAAATAAAGCAATGCGACAAACGGCAGTGCGCTTAAAAGCAGCAGCACCGGATAAGCAATGGCGAATCCGACTTTCCCCCAGACGATCTGGGCGGGGCTGAGGCGCGACGCATAGAGCATTTCCAGCGTACCGCCCTCTTTTTCGCCGGTTAAAGCGACGCCGGCGATGCCCGGGACGAATAAAGTCAACAGCACGATCTGACCAATGACCAGCCCCAGGAGCAGTTGATCCTGCCCGCGCGCGACGCTGGCGATTTTATCGCCACTGGCACCAAAAGACCCTTCCAGCACGCCGGCTTGCGGCCAGGTGAGCAGTACCAGCAGCGCCAGCACCAGCAGGAAAAATACCTGAATCGCCGCCACGCGCTTCAGTCGCAGCAGGCCAATGAGATCTTTTAAAAGGACAGGGTTCATGGATGAGTGCCACCGGTTATCAATAATCTTGAATAAAGCGACCGATCGATCGGTTTGTTGGTCAGTGTGTCAGGCTCATAAAGACATCTTCCAGATCAGCCGGCACTTCGGCGAAGTTGACCACGGGGATGCCATTTTTGCTCAGGTTGTATAAGACGCTGGCCAGTTCCTTTTCGTCGGCCTGCACTTCGTAGCGCAGGGTCAGGCCATCGCGGTGCACCAGTTCCCACGTGCCCGGGCCGGCACCGATGAGTTCCTGTGCCTTGTCGGCATTTTTCAAAAGCGTGATCGACATGGCGCGTTTCTGCTGAACCGTGTGCATGATCTGGCGCACCGGGCCGGCGGCGATGAGCTTGCCGGAGGAGAGGATGCCCACGGTGTCGCAGACATCCGCCAGCTCGGGCAGGATGTGGCTGGAGACCAGCACCGCCTTGCCCAGGTCTGCCAGTTCGCGCAGAAGCTGGCGCATCTGAATGCGCGCCCGGGGGTCGATGGTGGCAGCCGGTTCGTCAAGGATAATGACCTGGGGGTCGTGAATCAGCGTCTTGGCAATGCCGACACGCTGTTTCATCCCGCGCGACAGTGCGCCCATCAGTTTGTCACGAAATTCGTAACTGTTGGCGATGTTCAGGCATTTGTCGATGCGCTCGGCGCGTTGTTTTTTGGGTATGCGATAGGCGGCGGCGAAGAAGTCGAGATATTCCCAGACGCGCAAGGTCGGGTAGACGCCGAAATTGTCCGGCAGATACCCGACAACCTGTTTGATGAGGTCTTTGTTGCCGGTGACATCTTTATCCGCCACGATGGCGCGCCCGCTGGTGGGATCGAGCAACCCGCAGAGAATACGGAAGGTCGTGGTTTTTCCCGAACCATTGGGGCCGATGTAACCAAAAACCTCGCCACGGTGAATGGTGATGTTCAGATTATCCAGGGCGGTGTGCGAGCCATATTTTTTAGTCAGATTTTCCGTGCGCAGAATCGGGCTGCTGCGATCAACGACGGATGGTTTGCGCAAAGTTGATGGTTGGGGTTCAGTGGTCATAGGGTCTGGTCTCCAGATCGTCTTGGAACATTCGCTATTGTATTCAACCCGCCAGCAGCGCCGGCCAAGTCTGGCTGAGGTGCGGCTGAGCGGTTGAAGGTTGATGAACGGGGTTTATAACACGGGTGTGATGATCGGCAGGTTCAGCCTGAGCGGCATCTGGGCGCGGGGCGCTATCGCCCCCTTCGGCGCTGGCGTTGCGCAAGCTCATGTTGCCGGGGGATTTGGGCGGCGCAATAACCTGGCCTTGCAAGCCGACACGCAGCCAGCGCATATGCCAGGTCGGCGCGATCTCGCCAGCGACCGGTTGACCAACTCGCTGGACTTTTAATGAAAGCCAGACCGTGCCGTTTTCGTCAACATCAGCCGGTGAAAGTTCCAGCGTGCCTGACTGGGCCGACGCCGACGCCTGCCAGGTAAGCTGCTGACCGCCTTGACGGGTGGCCAGGGTAATGCTGTGGCGCGGCGCGTCAAAATCGATGCTGATCGAAGCGCGGGTGGGTTGAAGCACGCCAGCCTGCCACGGTGCAGCAAACCCCACGATGTACGTGGCATCCTGCTGAGTGGGCAACCACTCATGCCGGGAAGAATCATAGGGGAGTCCCAGGCTGTCACGACCGATCACCATCTGCACCAGCGGCGCGGGGACGCGCACGGACTGGCCGACAGGTGTTGGTTGAAACGTCAGCGGCAGACGAAGCAGCGCCTGGGTGCGGGGAAGCAGGTCACTATCGATCGGGGTGCTGATCAGGCGCGGGACTGCGGCATCAGGCACGAAGGCGGTGAGCATGGGCGGCGGTGGCGCGAAATTTGGGTTGATAAACCCGGCATGATCGGGCAGCGACGCCTGGAGGATGGTTTGATGCAATTTATCCTGACCGGAGACCAGCAGGGTTGAATCCGTGTCGTCGTCAGCAGCGCGGGTGGTCTGACCGACGGGCAGGGTCTGACCCAGGCCCAGAACCACATCATCCCAGACGAAACGCGGCGATTGCAAAACAGCGGAAAGACGATTGTCAACTTCCACCTGCAGACCTTGTTCCGTTAACTGTGCGGTGGCGTGCACCTGAAAATCGTCCGGCAGAGGCGACTGCGCATGCCACAGGCGCTGGTAGCTTTCCTGCAACATGCCGGCGTGCGGCACGATGAAGGGCTGCTGCAGCACGATGGGCTGGTCGCCACGGGTGAAGGTCTGTTCGACGCGCAGGGCGATATCATCGCTGGTGGCGTGCAGCGCCAGATCCGGCAGCGACCGGCCGACATAGGCGACCGATTCCTGCATCAGGCCGCCGCCGTAGGGGTTGAGATCGAGCGTGGCCAGACGGGCAACCATGGGGACCTGCTCGCCGGTGCGAATCAGTCCGGCCACGACCAGCACCAGGCTGAACAGGCCGGCGATAACAAGAGTCAGACTGAAGGCATGTGGCCGACGGGCACCGCCCAGAACCAACTGAACGATGATCACCAGCAGCACATAACCGCCGACCACGCCGGCGGCCAGCGCCCAGGGGGCAACGGTCTTACCGATGATGCGGCTGAGAATATCATTGCGCACCGCGGGGAGTTTGGTTGTTGTCCAGTTGGTTTGCGGGGCGCCGGTTTGCAGGAGTTGTTTCCACAGTTGAGAGGTGGCAGCCGTCTTGGCATCCAGGGCATTGATCGGGAACGAGGTGAAGATGATTCGCCCCAGGCCGATCGTACGATAGGCCACATGGACGTAATCCTGGTCGGCAATCACGACATTGCCCTGATCCGCGATGGCTTCGGTGACGGGATTGTAGCTGATGAACGGGATGGTTTGACCGCTGAAGGAGATTTGATTGGCCAGATGCTGACCATAAAGACGCACCGGCAGATACTGGCTTAGCCAACTGGCAGCGAAGATCTGCGGATCGGGAGCGTTGACGAGCAGAATGCCGCCGCCGGAGATGAAATCGAGCAGATTCTGACGCTGTTGAGGATCAAGCTGATCCGGATCGATCGGGCCTAGCGTAATGGCGGCAACACCATTGAGCGCGATACGATCGTGCGGAAATTGTTCGGAATCGAGCGAAGTCACGGTGGTGTTGTAGTTAATCAGGTCAGCGACAGTTTCCACGAAAATAAATGGGTCGAAGGCGTCGCCCTCCTGAAAACTGTCCGCCAGCAGTATGGTGAAAGCGGACAGGGTGTTTGACCCTGGGATAGCGCGCAGCAGAGCGGTTTGGCGCGTCAGCATGCCACCGGAGGAATTGAGCAGTTCAATCGTCAGGGAGGTATTTGGGGTAGCGAGGGTATTGTCGGTCGGGCCACCGCCTTCCAGCGGGGGAAACCAGACAAAGAGGTCTTTGCTTACCTGGGAGTGGGCGGGCACTTGCATGGGCAGGCGCACCCGCGAGGCCGGATTGGCGTCGGCGATCTGCAGCTCAACGATGCCGTCCAACGGGCGCGAGGTGTTATTACGCACCGTAGCACGCAGCGGGACCCATTTAGACAGGGGATAAAACGATCCATAGACCTGGGTGGCCGAAAGGGAATAGTCGGTTGACTGAGCCTGCAGAACCGTAGCGGACAGCAGCAATGCAAACAGGCAGACGATCCAGATGCAGCGATTCATGGTGATGCGGTCTCCACAGGTTGCCAGAAGGATATTGAATTGCAGTATAACCGGCCAGATAAACAAACAAAACAAATCCCAATGCCAGGACAAGAAACGATCAAAACAAAAACGACCCACCAGAGATCGATTGCCCAGCGTCGAGCGCCTCAAGGCAGGCGTATTGAGGGCACCGCAGCCGCGTAAACCCGACTCACCCCGGTGGCCAGGTGAAACTGCGACCGGCCAGCACATGCAGATGCAGGTGAAAGACGACTTGCTGGGCGCCAGGTCCGCAGTTGAAAACCGTGCGATAGTCACTGTGGCCCAGATCAGCCATGACCCGGGCAGCAACACGGAACAAATGCCCGACCAGAGGCCCATCCGCATCAGTCACATCGTTGAGGGTGGGGATGACTTTGCGCGGGATCACCAGCAGATGCACTGGGGCCTGCGGGTTAATATCGTGGATGACGATACATTGCTCGTCTTCGTACTGGACTTTGGCGGGGATCTGACCAGCCATAATTTTTTCAAACAAGGTCATGCAAAGGATTTTATCAGACAAAGTCGATTACTCGAAACGTTTTTATCATTACGACAGATGAACCGTTCCAGTGCAAAGCACTTTGTCGGACAGATTTACGGATTTGCCCCGGCGGTGGCGGACCGGGTCGAGCCGAGTTCGGGATAAGCGACATGCGACAGGCTGTTGTTGATACGTTTGAGGTTGGACAGCAGGTCGAGATGAATCGAGTTGCTGTCATACGTCCCACGGGTCAGCCACTGGTCGGTCAACCGGCGGTAGTGGTCGCCCAGCCACTGTTTATGACGCAAAAGCTGTTCAGCCAGCACACGATCGCGCGTCTGAAAGACATTTTCCGCGATCAGCATGTTTTCCTGAACACGGGTGCAGAAATCGCTTAATGCTGTCCAGGTGGGGGCATCGATGTGGGCTTTATGGCTGATTTTTTTCAGTGCCAGCTCGGACAGGTTTTTATCGACAATATCACCGATGGCTTCGATCTCGCTGAGATAGCGCAGCTGGCGCAGTTGCTCAGCGCTGGTCTCATCATCAATGTCATGCCCGGCCACTTCCGACAGAAAGCGCTTGATTTCCAGATCGAGCAGATCAACCTCATCATCGCGCTGGCTGACCGCATGGGCCAGTTCTTCGTCGCCGGTCTCGATGGCGTGCCAGAGATCCTTGAGCATCTGGCGCACAATTTCGGCTGCCCGCAGGATTTCGCGTTGCGATTGACCCAGTGCCAAAGCCGGACTTTCGCGCGCTTCGCGCCCCAGGTAGCGCGGGCCAAACGGTTCAGCCTCTTTGGCTGACGGGGAAGGAATCACCCAACCCGCCAGCAGGGTCAGGGGGTATTTGGCGACCAGACACAGCAGCGCGACCGCCAGATTGAAACCCAGGTGGGTCATGGCGACACGCATACTGTATCCCAGCGGCAACAGCTCAAACCAGGAGGCGATGACGGGATACCAAAGCCCGACCGCAATCGCGATGGTCCCCCGCCCCACCAGCAAAATGGCGGCCAGACGGCGGGTCTGTTCGTGTGGCCAGCCGATGCCCAACCGGATCGCGGCGGTACCCATATTCGCACCAACCGTCACCAGTAACGCCAGCGGCAGATCCAGGGCGCCGGTGGAACCAAAACCAGCGATCAGCAGAATTGTGGCGGTGGCTGATTGCAGAAGTAATGCAGTGACGCCGGCCAGAATGATCAGGATAAATGGATAATCACGGGCAACACCAATCAGCGTCGCCAGGTCTTTGTTGCCAGCCACCTCCTGACCGACGGTGGAAAAGATGCCGGAAGCCATCAGCACCAAGGCCAGACTCAACAAAATTTGTCCGATGGCGCGTGAGCGTGAACGACGGGCAAACTGGTACAGACCCACGCCGACGATAATCAGCAGCGGAATCGCATCGCGCACATGCAGTGATGTAAACAGCACCAGCGCGGTTGAGCCAATATCGGTTCCAATCGCCAGTGGCAGTGCGCGTAAAGCGGTGAGTTGAGAGGCGGTCACCGCCTGCATGACCAGGGCTGCCACCGAAGCACTGGATGGAACCGCCACGCCAATGGCGACGCCGGTGGCGATGGCGCGCAATGGTCTGGAAACAACGCCCTGCGCCAGATCGTTGGAGCGCGAACCCATTAAACTGGTCACGCCATTTTTAAGGAAGCGGATGGCAAACAGCAGCAAGCCGACACCGCTGAGAATCTGCAGAAAATGCCACATTGACCATACCGTCGGGGAGTTACTTGCACGTTGCTCGAAGTATTAAAACGTTAATACCGAGGAGCTAGTTTATCACGATTATGATGAGCGGCCAACAAGAGACGATGAATTTGCAGCATCGCGCGTCTTATCGGACGTGAGCACGTCATCAAGGCGACATGGGCATGCAGCCATGCAACAGGCAAGACAGCCACCGACACGTCGTTGCAGTCCCGCCAACCTTGGGATAAGAACATCGCCAGTGAAGCGTCATCAATTTACGATTCATCGCCGGGCAGATCTTTTGCAGTCGCTGGGACTGGTTGATCTTCCGTCCGTGCGCAACTGGCCGGGGAAACCGATCAAGCTGCAACGAGGTCGTCGTGATGTCTGCCGGTTGCAGCCAGCCGGCCAGACCGAAGTGCTGTATCTCAAGCGCAATCTCAAGCCATATCGCAAACATGCCTTGATGGCGGTGATTCGTTACGGTCGGTTGATCTCCTCAGCCCAGATGGAAGCTGAAGCGCTTAAGAGACTTGCCACCGCCGGTCTGCCAACCAGCCCCTGTATCGCCAGCGGAGCGGAGTTTAACCTGCTGGGGGAGACGTTCAGTTTTCTCATCACCGAAGCTGCGCGGGGTGTTTGTCTGGATGACTGGCTGGCTCAGTCGCCCAGCCAAATCCAGCTGAATAGAGTCAGTGTGCGGCTGGCTGGTCAATTGCGCCAGGTGCATGATGCGGGCATCGGCCTGCCCACCTTGATGGGGCGCCATCTGTTCGTCGATTTTGCGCATGATGGTCAATTGCAACTGACCATGATCGATGTTGATCGGTTGATCCATCGGCGCTGGATGATGCGCCAGCGTGTGCGCGATCTGGCTCAGCTTCATTTTTCCATTCCGCTGACAAGGCTCAGTTTATCCCGACGGTTGCGGCTATTGCGCGATTATGCCCGGGGGGATGAAAAGTTGTTCCGCCGTCTGCTATCAGCGATTGTTCAGCGCACCAATTATCTGCTGTTGCGTCGCCGTCGGCGGGCGCTTGAGTTTTTGGCGGGATTGGCCGACCGGAAAATCGATCAGATCATTCGCCGTGCGCGCCAGCAGCAACGGTGGCGCTGGATGATTATTCGGTTGTCGCAGATTTGGCGATGAACTGCACCGTCGTATCAGCACAAAAGCATGCAGCTTCAGGCGCCCAGCATCGCCTCTTCGGGCTGGGCAATTTCCTCATCACTCAGGTAGCAACCCGGATCTGATGCCCACGGGTCGCCCGTCATTGCTTCAGCTCGGGCACGAAGGCCACCGCCGCAGATATCACGGAATCGACACGTGCTGCAGCGCCCTTTCAACAGCGGCAGGCGATCTTTCAATCCGGCCATGATCGGGTGGCTGAGATCCTGCCAGATTTCGCTGAATTTGCGCAGTTTGACGTTGCCGAAGCTGCGGAACATGGAGAACTGGTCAGCGTGAACATTACCGTTGAAATCAATATCCGCCACGCCGACACCGGAGCTGTAGCGCGCCCCGCCGTTCCACTGGAGCATCTCCATGACCTGCTGGGCACGCGGATTGCCCTCGCGCTGCATGCGCATGTACAAATACGCAGCATCGCAATGATTATCGACGGTGAGTATTTCGACCCGTCGGCCACGATCCAGCATCTCCTTCGTGCGATCCAGAATTGTATCGACTGCGTGGCGTGACTGTTCAGCCGTCAAGGTGCTCAACCCGCGCCCGCGACCGGCCGGGCACAAATGATAAAAGCAGGCGCGATTGATTCCTTCGCGGTCGATCAGGTCAAAAATCGTATCCAGATTTTCAACCGTATGTGGGGTGAGTGTCAGGCGCAACCCGACTTTCTGCCCGGCAGCCACACAATTGCGGAAACCGCGCATCGACCGTTCAAACGCCCCTTTGACACCGCGGAACTTGTCGTGGGTGGAGGGATCAGCGCTATCCAGACTGATACCGACGTAGGCAAATTCCAGCTCATGCAGGCGTTTGGCCACTTCGGCGGTAATCAGGGTTCCATTGGTCGATAGAACCACATGCACGCCGCGCGTGCGGGCATGGGCAGCCAGTTCATAAATATCCTGGCGCACCAGAGGTTCGCCGCCGCTGAACAAAACGCCGGGGACTTTGAAATCCGCCAGATCGTTCATCACCGCCATCGCCTGTTCAGTGGTCAGCTCGTTGGGATAACGGCGTGCTTCGGAATCGGAATAGCAATGCACGCATTTCAGATTGCAGGTGCGCGTCAGATTCCACACCACAATCGGGCGGCGCTCGGCTGCAGTGGCTGCCAGGGCATGACGCTGATGTTTGGGCGGATCGATCTGCGTGATTTTCCGACCATAGCGATGGGGTGTACTGGCTGTTTCCAACCCGCCGTAAAGTGCACTGATGTCAATCATGGAACAACCTCAAAAAGTACGCTGGGGCGCATCGATGCAATTATAACCGGTTATCTGGCGATATCTCCATTGAGTCGATTGCGCCCCACCGCCACGCATCGCGCTGGTGATAATAGCAGGCGGTTATTGTCGGCCGCAGCTGTAGCTGCGATGTTCACCGGGCGATGATCTTCGTTTTCGCGGGATTTATCGGGCATATTCCACGGTTCGCACTTCGCGGATCAGGGTTACCTTGATTTCACCGGGGTAGGTCAAATCCCGCTGAATTTTCTGGGCGATATCACGGGCGATCTTGGCGCTGATTTTGTCATCCACGCTGCGGGCATCGACGATGACCCGCACTTCGCGGCCAGCCTGAATCGCATAGGCTTGGCGCACGCCATTAAAACCGGTTGCCAGTTCCTCCAGCTCCTGCAGGCGCTTGATGTAGCGTTCGAGGCTTTCGCGCCGGGCGCCGGGGCGGCTGGCACTGATGGCGTCGGCAGCCATGACCAGCGGCGTGTAGGGCGTGGTCGGCGGAACATCGCCATGATGGGCCAGGCAGGCGTTGAGCACCGCTTCGCTTTCATTGAACCTGCGCAGAAACTCCATGCCGATCTGCGGGTGCCCGCCCTCTTGTTCGTGGTCCATCGCCTTGCCAATGTCATGCAGCAGACCGGCGCGACGGGCAATGGTTCCGTCCAGGCCAAGCTCATCGGCCATGACCTGGGTCAGATACGCCACCTCAAGCGAGTGCTTGAGTACGTTCTGGCCATAACTGGTTCGAAACGCCAGTCGCCCCAGCATGGGGATAATGGGTCGGGGCAAATTCGGCAGTTGCGCATCCTGTGCCGCCTGTTTGCCCAGTCGCAGCAGTTCCTCCTCCATCTCTTTGTTGGTCGCCGCAACAAGCTCCTCGATCCGGGCGGGATGAATGCGTCCGTCGGCCACCAGTTTTTCCAGGGACAGTTTGGCGACCTGTCGCCGCACCGGATCAAAACAGGAGACAATCACCACGCCCGGCGTGTCGTCAATGATGACATCCACGCCGGTCGCTTTTTCAAACGCCCGGATGTTGCGCCCTTCGCGCCCGATGACCCGGCCTTTCATTTCGTCATTGGGGATCGACACCGATGAAACCGTGTGTTCGGCGGTTTGATCGGCAGCATAACGCTGAATGGCCTGGACGATGATTTCGCGGCTTTTTTCCCTGGCTTCTTCCTGGGCTTGTTCGGTCATTTTGCGGATCAACTCGCCGCACTCGCCGCGATATTCGTCTTCCAGACGCTGGAGCAGAAGGCTCTTGGCTTGATCCACCGACAAATTGGTAATGTTCAACAACCGGTCACGCTGCTCCTGCAGTACTTCACCCAGCGCTTTTTCGTTGGCAGCCACATTTTTTTCGCGCGTCGTCAGTTGTCGCTCCTGATCATCGAGCTGGCGTTCCTTGACGGTCAGGGTGTCCAGTTTGCGATCAAGGGTGTCCTCGCGGTTGCCCAGCCGCTGCTCAAGCTGTTTCAACTCCAGGCGCGTACCGGCAATCTCCTGATCCAGTTGCACACGAATTTTCTGCTGCTGCTCCTTGGCAGCCAGTTCGATTTCCTTGGCATTGGTCTGGGCTTCGCGGGCAGAGGTTTCGGTAATCTTCTTTGCATCCGCCCGCGCCCGATTGAGAACCGAGGTCGCCACCCTGGAGAAGTAGATCGCAGCGGCGATAGCGCCCAAAACCAACCCGATTAAAATTCCAATGATGTAGGACATGCCAACCTGCTCTTATCTCGCGATTTTCCACTGTACCGGTTGGTGAGGCCTGTTCGGCAACTCCAGCGGCGCAATATCGCGTCCGGTTGTTCAATAGCGGATCAGAAAAGAGGACAGGTTTTGATGTGCAGCGGCAACCGATTCAGACACGCTGCCGAATCGGTCGGGCGAAAAAGCCCGTTGATCGGCAGCAGTTCAAGACTGACGACAAGACGAGTCTTGTCGAAACATCCAGAGGAAATCCGGTCAATGCTCCAGCTTGCTGCTTCCGGGGCGCTGTGCCCCAACCAGCCAGCCAGTCAGCCAGCCACTGATGACTCAGCCTGGGTGAAGACGCGGATGCGGGTTGCGCTTTTTTTGCTTGCAACCAACACGCTACGTGTAGCGCAGTAATTAGCCGCGCCATCAACCCAACGATGGTTGATAACACCTGCTGCACCAGTAACAAGTTGACTCCGGAATTTTCCACGTTTCGGTTCCAACCCTCGCAATGACATGCGTTTACACGCATTTATATCCTGCGAGACGGGACATCAAAAGCCTGTTTCAGGCGCTGGCGACTCCGCTTTGCTCGCCGGCCCGTGATGACGGGAGAAAAATATCCTATCTGCCCCGTACATCAAACACACTCCCCTTATCCTACGATCAGTCGCGCTTGCAGACAAGAAGACTCGTCGATAGCAAACAGGGGCGCGCGATTTTGTCAGCCTGCGGCGGCCGTTGTTGCGGTCGCCATCGCGGGCATCGGCGGGACAGATGGCTGGGCGTGGTCCCGGTCATACGCTTTGCGCAGCAGATTACGAAGCACCATCAACAGGGCATCGCTTTCCATAAATGTCGGGGGCATACGCAGGTAGACGGTTTTTTCATCAATAACGCGCAAAGTCCCCGGAGCGCCGGTCAGTGCCTGCTGGGCGCGGGCGGCGTTGTGCACCGTCAGAACACAATCAGGCTCTTTTTTGATAATGCTTTCAATACCATACACCCCCGCCAGCAGGCGCAGTTCGGTCAGCGTGATCAACACCATCACCTGTCGCGGGATTTCGCCAAAAGCATCAACCAGGTCATTGGAGAGATTTTGCAGCATCTCCAGATTACCGCAGCGGGTCAGTCGGCGGTAAACATCCATGCGCTGACGATCGGCGGCGATGTAGGTCTTGGGGATAAATGCGCTGATGCCAATATCCACATGGGCTTCGGGCAGCACGGCTTTGGGTTGGTTTTTCAGTTGGTTGGTCGCCTGCTCCAGAAGCTGACAATACATCTCATAACCGACGGTCGCGATATGTCCTGACTGTTCGGGGCCGAGGATATTGCCTGCGCCGCGCAGCTCCAGGTCGCGCATGGCGATTTTGAATCCCGCCCCCAGGTGGCTGTATTCTTCAATCGCTTTGAGGCGCTTGGCTGCCACCGGTGTCACCGGTCGGTTCGGCGGCAGCAGCAGGTAGCAATACGCGCGATGCTTCCATCGGCCCACGCGCCCGCGCAACTGGTGCAGCTCGCTCAGTCCGAAACGATCCGCCTGATTAATGATCATCGTGTTGACGTTGGGGATATCCAGCCCGCTTTCAATGATCGTCGTACAAACCAGCACATCGGCTTCATGGCGGATAAAGGCCAGCATCACTTTTTCCAGCTCACCTTCAGGCATTTGCCCGTGGCCGATGAGAATACGCGCATCGGGCACCAGTTGATGAATCTCATCCGCCACTTCAATAATGCTGTGCACGCGGTTATGCACGAAATAAATCTGACCGTTGCGGTTCATTTCCCGCAGAATCGCCTGCTTAATCCGTTGTTTATCGTAGGGGACGATCTCGGTGACGATGCTGCGCCGGTTCTGCGGCGCTGTGGTCAATGAACTGATATCACGCAGCCCCAGCATGGAAAGGTGCAGCGTGCGCGGAATGGGCGTGGCGGACATGGTCAGCACATCCACCAGCTTGCGCATTTGCTTGAGTCGCTCTTTATGGGTTACACCAAAGCGCTGCTCCTCGTCGATCACCACCAGCCCCAGGTCGGCAAATTTCACATCTTTGCTGAGCAGCCGGTGTGTACCGATCAGCACATCCACTTCGCCCCGACTGGCGCGGGTGAGAATATCCTTCGCCTGACGCGCGGTCTTGAAACGGCTGATCGACTCAACCACAAACGGATATCCCGCCAGCCGCTCCTTGAAAGATCGATAATGTTGTTCGGCCAGCACGGTTGTCGGAACCAACACAGCGACTTGTTTGCCAAATTCAGCCGCTTTGAAGGCAGCCCGCATCGCCAGTTCCGTCTTACCGTAACCGACATCGCCACACAGCAGGCGATCCATCGGACGAATTTTCTGGAGATCCGCCTTGATTTCGGCGGCGGCAACCAGTTGGTCGGGTGTGGGGTCGTAGGGAAATTCTTCTTCAAACTCTTTTTGCCACTGGGTATCAACCGGATAAGGCTGACCGGTTTCGGCGTTACGGGCAGCCTGAATCTCGATCAGTTCCGAAGCCAGGTCCATCACGGCTTCAGCGACCTTGGCTTTTTGTTTCTCCCAGACACCCGAACCCAGCCGCGAAAGCTGCGGGCGACCGGTCAACCCCCCGATATATTTCTGGATCAGGTTGATGCGGGCTGCCGGGACATGCAGCGTGGCACTATCGGCAAAACGCAGCGTGAGATACTCCTCATTTTTGCCCTCCTTGGCGATGGTGCGCATGCCCATGAAACGGGCAATCCCGTGCGCCACATGCACCACATAATCGCCGTCTTTCAAATCAAGAAACGAATCGACCGGCCGCGAAGCGGTCACTTTCTGGGTGCGCCGCCGCTGCTCGTAACGATGAAAAAGCTCGTGATGCCCCAGCAGCGCAATGCCCGACGGGCCAGCCGACCGGGGGGCTGCGCTCTGGTTCTCATCGGCAGTACGGGCGGTGTCGGCGTGATCAAGACTTGCAGCCGAGTTGGCGCCATGCCACAAAAACCCGCGATGCAGATAGCCCAGCGGCATTTTGATGCGTCGGCTGAGTCCCGGCTGCTCAGCATCGGTCAGTTCGATCAGGCGCTTTTTTTCGCCTTCATTTTCGCAGAAGACGACGACTTCATTTTCCCGCGTCAATTCCGCCAGTTCGGCAATGGCTTTTTTGACCTCGGTTTCAAAACGGACCAGTGAGCTGATGGGCAGGGCAACGTGTTGTGCCGGGCTGCCCATCAGGCTGGCGGTTGCCATCAACGCCTGATCGAACTGGCTCAACTCCAGACGATTGAATCGCTGCGTGTGTTTCAACACAGCGCTCAGCGGATAAATCCCCCTCACTTCCTCGGGCAGACGATCCAGATAGGAGCGCGCCTGTTCGGCAATTTCCATCGGTGCCCATAACACAATGATCGTGTCATCGGGTAGATAGCTCAGCAGATGTGTGCTGGCGCTGGCCTCGGGCAGCGCTCCGTTCAGATCGACCAGCGTGACTTGATCCAGCGCCTGCTGCGACCCCAGCGAATCCAGATCAAAGCGCTTGATCGATTCCAGCTCGTCATCGAAAAAATCCAGCCGCGCCGTCAACCCCACCAGCTCACCCGCCTGGGCATGTTCGCCGGGCAGATAGATATCGATGATCCCGCCGCGCACCGCGAAATCTCCGGGTACTTCGACCTGATCCAGACGGTTGTAACCATGGTCGCTCAGCCAGACGATCAGCTTTTCCGGCTCGAGCTTCATCCCGGGTTTGAGTGTCCACAACAATTGCGCCAGTTGCTGCGACGATGGCACCGGCTGCATGAGCGACTGAATCGGCGCAACGAGCAGCGATTCGCGGCTGGACGACAGACGCCAGACCAGTTGCAGGCGATTGGAAACCTGCTCTTCGCTCAGTTTCCCCAGGCTGCTGGCCAGTTCCAGCGCAGGCACGACCTGCGGACGTTTGCCATGAAACAGCTCCATGTCATCGGCCAGATCATCGGCTTCATCGACGTGGCCGCAGATCACCAGAATCGGGCGGCGCAGTTGCTGCTGCAGGGCCGCAGTCACCATCGCGACGCTGCTGCCCCAAAGGCCTGAAGCGCCCGCGCAGCCGTTTTCGTTGACCAGATCGGCCAGTTTGGTCAGTTCGCGCGCAGCAACGAGCCGCGAGATCGCCTCGCAGGAGGGTGTATCAGCCATAAGTGTTATTATCGTAGGTTTGCACGGGCAGCGGGTAAAGCCAGCCTGACCAACAATTCACCAGAACCAGCGCTTGTACAACATCCAGTTCGCTGCACGAGCGCCATGGGTTGCTGCCTGCGAGCAGCGGCAAGTCAAACGCCACGATTTTATTTTTCCGTCGGCACGACAATGCCGCGCATGATTGTCCTCTGGGTTACGAGGAAGATCAGCAATGTCGGCAGGCTGGTGATGACCACCGAAGCAAAGACACCGCCGGAAGAATTGTTCATCTGAAACTGATACAACCAGACGCTGATCAGCCACATCTTCGGGTTGGGAGCGACCAGCAACGGGTAAAGGAATGCGCTGTACGCCGCATTGAACGTGCCCAGCGCCAGTACAGCCAGGATCGGCTTGGACAGCGACATGGCGATTTGAAAGAACATGCGGATTTCGCCGGCGCCGTCGATCATCGCGGCTTCGTACAATTCGCCGGGCAGCGAATCAAAAAAGCCTTTAAGCAGAAAGATCAGGTACCCGTTGGCAGCCAGAGGCAGAACCAGGGCGGCGAACGTATTGAGCAGATCCAGTTTGCGCAGGATGATGAACTGCGGGATCATCCCCACCATTGGCGGAAACGCCATCGTCGCCATGAGGATCAGCAGAATTTTATAGGTTCCCGGAAGCTTGTAGCGACTCATCGCGTAGGCAGCCAGCGGATTGATCAGCAACGATACCACAATTGCCAGGATGCAGAAGACGAGCGTGTTGACCATTGCCCGGCCTTCAAAAAGCATCTGATCCAGCACGTTGAGATAATTACGAATGGTGTACGTCCAGCGCAGCGCGCCGGTGTGATTCAAAACGTACGCATATTCCATCGCCGCGGCCGGTATCGGCTGGGGGGTAAGATTCTGACTGACCTGCCAGTCGCGCCAGGCATATTCCGGGCCGGTCAGGCGGAGTTGCTCGATCGGCTGGGCGTCAAGAAATTCCTGGTAGTCCAGTCGATGCTGACCACTGAGCCAGTGTTGACCGTCGGGCAGCGCAATCTGATCAAAAGAAGAATAATCACTGTGCCAGGCGTCGTTCAACTTCGGCAGATGGTGCTGGTATGCTTGTTGGAGAAATGTCACAAATGCCATTTTATCCCCTGTGAAAACGACAAAATTCGGATTCACTTCCTTGCGGACAAACTCCGTCCATTCATTGCGCAACTGCTGATCGGCGGATGAGGGAACCGTGGCAGATAGTTGAAAATCCGACCATTTTTTCAGCGGCTGCTGATGCTGGGCGTTGTAGGCATTGGTATTGACCCGGCCATAGGCAGGATAAATCATCGAGTTGAGAAACAAGCCGGTCAATGAGACGTATTGCACATTGCTCGGATCGGCTTCATCGAGCATTTGAAAGTACGTCTGCTGAATTGGATTGTCGGCGTAATCGAAGCGCCGACTGGACCATTCGGGTACGGCAATGACGATGGTAGTCCAGCTCGGGATCAAGGCCCCGACCGCGAAGTTCAACGCTTCAATGTCGCCATTAAATTGATGGCGCAGACGCTTGCGCAGTTCGCGCAACCCCTCCGGGACTGTCATTGTGCCAAAAGTGCCGCCAAGAATGCGCCAGTGTCGGGGGAAATTCGCCTGTTGCAAAAAGCGCCGAAACAGCGCGATCTGCTCATCGGCTGCCGGGCCGGCCTGGGGGACCGGGACATCACGAAAACTGAAAAAGGTATCGTTGTACGCCTGACCGAGGGCACTGACATCCTGGTTGTACTTGGTCTCCAGGAACTTGCGATAGAGCATGTCCGAATCAACCCAATAGCGTGGGATCAGGCCCATATCGACCTGATCCAGATCGCTGCGCACCGAACCGGAGAGCATGGTCAGGAAGGGGTACAGAATAGAGATCGAACCCAGGCACAGCACGAGAATAATCGCCGCATACAACAGGCGGCCGCGCCAGCTCCGGGCCTCGATGGATGACATTATTGCCATGTCAATAAATCCTCATACACGCGTGGCGGTTTTGAACTCCGCACCGGAGAGCATTCTGAGCTGATACGCTGTGAAGGCGATCAACAAAGCGCCAAGAATCCAAGCCATCGCCGCACCGGAACCAAACTGCAGCTCCATGAACGTGCGGACGAAAATTTCCAGATCCAGGATATTGGTTGCATCGCCGGGACCGCCACCGGTCAGCGCCAGGATGTAATCCGTTCCACCCTTGAACGCCCCGACCACGGCTGCGATGAACTGGATGCTGATCAGATATTTCATACGAGGCAGCGTGATATAAAACAGCTTATGCCAGTAGTTGGCGCCATCAATATCCGCTGCTTCGTATAAATCGCCTTGCACGGTTTTCAGTGCGGCCAGATAGAGCAGACATCCCGGCCCCGCGCCGGCCCAGACCAGCGGGATGATCGTGCAGAGCATGGCCAGTTGGGGCGACTGGATCCAGCGGATCGGTTCGATGGCGAATTGGCCGAAGAACAGGCTGAAAACAGCCGTCGGGCCGAGTGTGATCAATGGATAGATCGTCAACGCCACAAATGCCAGCGCCACCAGCGCCAGCACGGCACGGAACCGCCGCGTGGTTTCGCTCAACCGGATCGGCAGCATGATCAAAAAGTAGACCAGGCTTATCCACACCCCCAGCAGCATCAGCTTGATCAGGATCGCGATTGGGGCCGGCAGATCATTAAGCAGCAGCACCACCTGGTTGAGCATGCCGCTGGAGGAAGGGTCGTAGAACTGCTTCCACATGATCATGATCACCACGCCGACGATGACTGCGGGCAGGTAAAAGATCGTGCGAAAAATATATTTCAGCGTCGCGGTCGGAACCTCATCGAGCAGAATTGCCAGGAGGATCGGCGGCCAAAAGCCCAGCCCGATGGACAGGGCAACAAAATAAAACGTGTGTCCCAGTGATGACCAGAAGCGCGGATCAAACAGGGCGTTGGCGTAGTTATCAACACCCACCCACACGCTGTCCAGAACAATGCGGTAGTCGCTGAGCGAGATCCCCGCACCGCCGAGCAGCGGCAGATAGGCCCAACCGAGCGTTAGCAGTAATCCCGGTGCCAAAAGTACATAACCGTAGATGTAGCGCCGCCAGCGACCATCCTCCACCCGAACCGGCGAAACCCTGGTGAAATAGCGCCAGACGGAAACCATCCCGAAAATAAAGATGGCAGCGACCAGCAGCATCACGGCTGAACCGGCAATGCGCCGCGTTCGCATCTCGGATGGGGTGATATTGCCCAGAACCCGCACGTTGACCTGTTCGGCGGATGCCTTGAGCACTTGTTCGATCCGGTCGACGCGCTGGTCATAATTCAAGTGCGACAGATCCATCTCCGTCGCGAGGTACATCGGGTCGCTGAGATAACGATAGATGTTCTGGGTATTGCGACCGTACGGTTCGGGCACACCGCCAGCCAGGCCACTTTGATAAGCCTGGCGCCAAGCCGGCGGGATTGTTTGCAAAATGCGGTCATAGCCGAACTTGGCCAGCAGAGCAGGGTTGACAAACTGACCATAACCGAAATCGACATACGTCGCCGTGCGAATCCGCTGGGCCTGTTCACTGGTGACAAACCAGATGTAGCGCATCGCCTCCAGTTGCTGCGCCAGTGAAGAACCGCTGTAAACGCCCAGCATCGAGCAATTCAATTCGCCATTGGCCTGACCACTGGGGCCGGTGGGTACGGCAGCCAGTCCGACCAGTTGCGGGTTGATGGTGCTGAGTATCTCATCGGTGAGATAGGCGAAGCGCATGGCGATGCGCCCTTCCTTCCACAATTGTTCAAGCTCCGCCGTGCCGGTATAAACGGCGCCGGGGATTTTCTGACCATCACGCTCGAATGGCTGGCGCATCAACCGCCAGAGAAACTCCACACCGATGGCTGCTTGGCGCGACCCATAGGCGGCATACCAGTTGCCGTTCTCATCGCGCTGGACAGCCCGACCACCGGCGGAAACCAGGAAGGTATACGCCCCCCAACCCAGTGTCTGACCTCCGACCATCATCAGTCCATATTGATTACGCGACGGGATGGTGAGCTTGCGGGCATACTCCAGAAATTCATCCCAGTTCCGCGGTGGTCGCTCGGGATCGAGTCCGGCGGCGACGAACAAGTCCTTGCGATATTGCATCCCCATGACGAACGTTCCCGTGGGAACAGCCCAGGCATGGCGTTCATCGGAGCGGCCGCTTTCGTCCTGCCGATAAATCACCGGCCAGGCCGGGGCGGGAACACGCTGGCGAATCAATTCCAGGGCATGGGCGACTTCCTCGGGGGTTGGATCAGCAGCCCAGTGTTTGTCGTCAATAATCTGCCTGACCTTGGGGTTATCAGAAAGGATTCGCGCCAGCAGAATTTCAGTCGGTTGCAAAAACCCCTGCGCCAGATAGGTCGAACTCATCCGAAAGTTGACGTAAATGACATGTGGGGGGATGCCGGCAGCAATCGCCATCAGCGGCCCGGAGTCCATGGCGGAACCACCGATGACGGGCATGACGAATGGCTGGATATCGACATTCGGATGTGTCTTGAGATATTCGCGCAACAACGCACGGGAGGCGATGGCTGTAACACCGGTTGACCGCGGATCTGGTTGATCCTGCGAACGGAAGGAGATTTTTTCTGTTGGCTCTTGCGCGTGTTGATCAGCGCCATGGAGCTGGCTGGCCACCATGAAAAGAATGGCCAGACCAATCACCCAACAATGATGCAAATGCCTTGGTCTCACTATGTCACAATCCTCATCAACAAACGGACGTAATAGGAGCACACCAATATTTGGACAGCGACCGGCGACTCTAGCAAAAGTGATCATCATTAACCAGAGCATGGAAGCAGATTTGGCGCATGATTTCAGGGTTGGGTTCTTCTCCCGTGCGTCATTCGCGTGCGGTTGATTTTACGCCCTGCCCCACCAGCTCGTCCAAGTGCCATCAGGGGCAGGATCATCTTTGCGCAACTGAATCGGCCCGGTAAACGACCACGGTTCGTTGGGTTGTTCCTGTGGTATATCGATTGCAATGTCGCCTGGTTCCTGGCCTTGGCGCGCCAGCAAAAGTGGTTGATCCGCGACCAGATTCAAGACCAGGTGGCCATCAGCGTCGATTGATTCAGGGTGGGTCGTCGCGCCGCTGGTGGTGTCAATCACCACGATTTGTTCCAGCGATATTTCTGGCCAGGGGTTGCGCAGGCGGATGGTGCATGGATGCTGGGCATTGAGCACAACCCACCGTGTTGCCCCATTTTCCCACTGGGCTGAGACCAGCACGCCCGGGCGGGCGCGCAATTGAATGAAGCGGACCTGATCCCAACTGCCGGGCATGGCGGGGAAAATCTGAATGACGCCGGAGTGACTTTGCAGGAGCATTTCATTGACGCCATTGGTCAGGCCGCAGAGTTGATTCTGCATCCACATCATGCCCGGGCGCTCCTGCGGGGCGCGCGACTGTTCGGATAAAAATCCGTTGCTCTTAAGGGTGCTGGTGACCCAGCCGTTGAGCAGTGCATCCAGTGCCCCATCGCCATCGCCCATCCATGCCCGTGCGACGCCGATCCACCCCATCGACAAATCGTCGTTCCAGCGCAGACGCTGCTGATCGGGTTGGCCCATGGTGACGCGCGACGAACAGCGCCAGATATGTTTCAGTGTCCGCTGGGCGACGGGCAGGAGTTCCTGCGGGCCAAGCTGCGTTACCAGGCCGGTGGGATAGATCGGGACAATGGTATAGGGATGCGAGATGGGTACATCCAGCGATACGTCGCGCGCCAGGGCGAATTCGCCGTTGATCTGCGGCACGCCATTCAAATTGGCCAGTGTCTGGCGGTAACGGTTGGCATCGACCGTCAGGCCCAGTGCATCGGCGGCTTGGGCGGCATCGCGCAAATGCCCATGTACCGCCGTAAGATCCATCCCCGCATCGCGCACCAGACGCTGCGATGGCGCCACGTTGAACATGGTGTCTTCGCATAGTTTGCTCAGGGGCAGGGACAACTTACCGGTGGCGGGGTCGGTCTCCAGATAGTTGACATAAAACTCAGCCACGCCACGGATCAATCCCCAGCCATAATCTCTCAGCCAGTCGCGGTCGCCGGTAAATTCATAATGCCACCAGGCGACCTGCGCCAACCAAGCCGAGACAAACAGCTCATAGCGCCAGTAACCCACACCCCAGTGATCGATGCCACGTCCGATGCTCGCAAATGGTACTTTGATTCCGTCTATGCCCCAGACGCGCCGCGTCTCCATTTCCATTTCCGGCATGACGGACCAGAAGTGACGGATGTAGGGCTTGAGTAAATCACACTGGTTGCTGGCCAGCAGCGGCCAGTAGCACATCTGCGAGTTGATGTTGTTGTGGTAGTCGCCGCCATAGGGCTGGGCCAGCGACAGATTCCAGGCGGACATCAGCGGCGCGGGATAAGCGCCGCGGCTGCTCGAAGCCATGGTGTATGTGGTGTAGCACCACAACGCCTCCAGAACACGTTCGGGCAACTGCACCGACGAGCGCAACCAGCGCTCGTGCCAGATATTTTCATGGTCATAGCGCAAACGATCAAAACCGCGCTGCCAGGCGGTCTCCAGCAACAACCCCGCACGCCGCGACAAAAAAGCGCCTTCACGCGAGGTTACGATCGTCAACAGGATTTCAGCCGAATCGTCTTCGACGACCAACCGGGCCATGGACGCAGCCTGATCTTCGGTTTCGAGTCTGGCGCCACGCACCTGGAAAAACAAAAGCGAGCGATGTCCGTCGGCGTAATCGATCTGCAATGAACCTTGCTTGTCGGTCCATTGGCGCTTCAGTTGACGGAAGACTTCGCGGCGGATGGATTGCTGCAATTCACCGTCGTGCTCGGTGCCGATGATGTCAACCGCTTCGGGGCTTGGCTGCAGTTGCAACTCCCGGCCGCGCAGACCACTGAGGCGCAGCGCCAGCACGTTGCCATCAGCGTAGACAAAGCTTTCGACCCGTCCGCCACCGATCAGTTCCATCGTGTGGCTGGCCCGATAGAGATCCAGCTCCTGGCGGCGCACGGATAAATCCTGACCATCAAGGCTGCTCAGCCACAAACCGCCGGCGGGCAGGAAACAGGGAAAATAAGTTCGAAAATCCCATTCTTCCTCGTTGATCTGATCGGTGAGCAGATGATTGCCATCGTGCTGAAAAATCTGGCGCATGGTCTGATGTTTGACCCACGGTACAACCGGGTGGCGCAAATCGCGCACATCGGATTTGGTCAGCCCCCAACACAGTGCGCCGGCTGGTTGGTAGGTCATGGCAGCCAGGTCGCCATTGCCCAGCGGCAGACCATCGGTCCATTTTTCGGCCGGGCCATTATAGATCAGACGATGCTGGCCGACGCGCTTTTGCAGATCGACGGCAACGGGCACGCCCGGATAGCGCGCGTGGGCATCATAGTGACCGCGCGAACCACCCGGTGCGTGATGCCAGTGCGCCAGAATTTTTCTTCCCATAACTTTGACTTTCTCCTGTATGTGACAGGATTGCTGAGTCGGTTGAACCGGCGAAGCGGCGCATCTGGCCGCGATTATCTGGCGGACAGATCGACCAGCAGATGTTCGCGCGGTTTGAGTCTGGCGCGCAGGACGCCATCTTGAATCGGAAGTTCCCGGCCGCTCCAGAAGGAGCTGGCCCAGACCGGCAGGCGCACCAGACCCAGTTCGGTCAGGGAGACTTCGACATCCTGAATAACAGGCTGCCAGTTAAATAACCCCACCGTTGCCAGGATTCCGAACTGCTGCTGGGTCTTGCTGCGGCGCGGATGAATGCGCGCCAGCACTGCCGGCAGAGGCCGACCGAAAAAGGCTGTGCGATCGGGGACCATCACCTTGCCTCCCTGATCGCAGCGGCGCGATAACAGGCGATAGTCGCGGAGCATTTGCGAATCGAATTTTTCCAGCGGCCCGGAAATGTCGATCATCCCGCCGGTGAGATAACCCACCGCGGATCGGAAGCGCCGTTCATTGGCCGGGTACTGGGGCGAACCCATGAAGCTGTCCATATCCGCAAACCAGGTGCGCCGGCCCGTCGCGGTGATCGAAGCCAGCAGCCACGAACTGTTGGCGACATGGTGATCCCAGTCGCCATTATCAATATCGCTGCCGGCGCGATAACTGTCGCAACCATCCAGCGCCAAAAATGGATTGCCCAGCGGACAGGAGACACAGTGCAGAAAATAGCCTTTAGGCCCCAGCTCGCGTCGCACCGTTTCAATCAGCCAGCGCCGCCACTGAACGCTGGTTCCGCCATGACGATAGACCACGTCCGGTGCTTCAAACGCCCAGGAAAAGAAGTCGAGCTTGATCCCGCCAAAGCCCCATTCATGGATCACTTTGCGGATCGTATGTTCGATAAATTCGCGCACCTGGGGTACGGAGTAATCCGGATGCAGGTCGCCGACATGCGCAATGGGCTGGCCGTGTTTGTCGTTGGCGATCCATTCCGGATGCTCCTGCGAGATCGGCCCGCCGATGTCGATGCGCGGTGTCCACCAGATGGCAGGAACCAACCCGTGCTGGCGGGCGGTTTCCGTGATGCGCTTTGGTCCGTCGGGGAAACGAACCTTGTCCCACGTGTTGGCGGTGTCGGGGTAATACGCATCCATGTATCCCCATGACGTATGGATTCCGTGCTGCGGTTGGTACCCGTGATCCAGTTGGAAAATACCGCCGCGCTGGGCTTTGGCGGCGATGTCGATGCGCTTGAGACAGTCAGCCTGGGTGATGTTGGTGTAAACGCCGTAATTCCAACTGCAATAAACCGGCTCGTGCGCCAGCAGGCTGTTGGTTCCGGCAAAACGGCGGCCATACAAACTGGCTAGATCGTTGATGTAGGCGTCGTAGAATCGATCGACCGTTGCATTGACGATCAGATAGAGATTGCTTTCCAACTCCAGCGTTTGTCCGGCGGCGACTTGTTCCTGCGAAGCGCCGTTCCAGAAAAACTCGCTGCGATATTCAGCCAGCCGCCCGTCGGCCTGCGGTAAGCCCAATTGCCACGAACCGGCATGGCGCTGCTGCGAGGCAGCCCCTTCAACCAGCCAGCGATCACCATCCAGCCGGCCAATGACCATCACCGGCATGGGGCCGACACCCTGACGCCCGAACCAGCGCGTACTTTCGGGAATCGGGCGGATGAATGGAAAAGTCGGCCGGGATTGCGGCAAGACTTCGTAGCGCAGGTTTTCCGAGTGGGCAAAGACCGGCAACCCGCGCCCTTGCAACCACGGGCCGCGTGCTTTATCGGTAATTTCCATCCCGTAACCGGTGAAGTGTACAGGTTTGCGCCCCTGATTTGTCAGGCTGGTCTTGAGCAGAATGCCGCGGCTGGTCGGGGCGGGCTGGGCGTCGAAATTGACCACCAGATCGTCGGACAACCGGGCCTGCCAGGTGAGCTTGTTGCCGCGCCGGCGCAGTTGCTGGACGGCGCCACTCAGCAGTTTTTGGAGCGGTGTCTGCAGATAAAACTGCAGACCGTGCCATCCTTCACCACTGGCTGAATCGACAAGATCGACAGCGGCCGATCGACTCGATGCCACTACATTCAAACCAGAAATACGAATTTTTTTCTGACTCTTTTCCATGGGTATCACTTACAAATGTTCCGACCGTCGGATTTTTCAAAACACTATTGGTCAACGGGGCGCGATCGTTACCAGCCGGGGCTGGCGCTGGGACCCAGAAGCATCACACGAAAATCATGGCGGCGAATTTTGATGTCATTCCACCGGCCATCATCTTTCTTCACCGGATCACGATTCCAGTCTTCCAGATCGTGCAGCGTCAGGTCGTCGGTGCCGATCAGTTTCTGACCATCCGCACTCAAACTCACGCTGGTCGGCCCGTCGCCTTTATTGAACAGCACAACCATCACGCCGGGGGTCTGTTCGGGCAACTGGCGCACATAAAGCGTGGCCACCACATCCGGGTTGCCCGTCTGGACCAGTGCGCTGGTGCGCCAGTAGGGAATCCACTGCACCTGATCATTGAAGTAATCAAATTTGCGCAGATCTTCGACCAGTTCATTGCGCGTTTTGTCATCCACCGCGCCACCTTCAACACCCACGCCCACGTCAAACAGCAGCCCGACACCCAGGCACGAACGGGTCTGCCAGGCGTCGTCCTTGTTGCGATCCTGCGTTTCATTGCGCATGGTGACTGGCGTACCTTGATAGGTCTGCAACAAGGGGCGGATGCCATCCAGCCCGCCGCGGATATTATCCAGCAGACTGACCTTGTCGCTGTTGAGATACCAGGGGCCTTCAATCGCCCACAACCACTGCATGAATCCACCGACCGGGCCGATTTCGCCGTGTGAATAATAACCCTGGAACGGGATCGTATGGTTGTTGTACGCGACGACCGCCATGCGCTTCATCATCTGGCGCATCAGGCCGATGTTGTAAATACCCTGGACCTGGCCATCATCGCGGATATAGGCTGAACCCTTGATCAAATCGCCACCGGTCCAGAACCGGCTGTGATCCCACCAGTAACCATTCATACCCGCCTGCTTTTGCTGCTGATCGTAGGAATAGACGCGGCAATCAATGGTTGACTGCACCAGATCAGCATACGCCCGCGACTGCTGGCGCGGGGTGGTCCACTGGCCCCACTCGTTGGTGAAGTTGACGTAATCCTCCTGCGGCGTCGGTCGGGGCGTTGTCAGGCCGACCCATTCACCGCAATAGGTGTCGTATTCAGGCATGGCGTAACCCATGGTGTTGGTCGCCATGTACCAGGCGCTCATTGGCAGGAATTTGGGGCCGGGGACGGTCTCGGCTCCCACGCGCACACGCCGACGATCCTGTTCCAAACGCTCCTTGAGAATGTCCAACTGTTCCTGTGTCTGAAAACTCACGGTCGGGCCGGCGCCGTATGCCCACATGCCGCTGCCCTGAAAACCATTCATCCAGCCAAACGGCGCATTGACCGTGCCCCAGGCGCGGTAACGATGTTCGGCCGGCAGTGGTTTGATGGGCATGGCGGTCAACATGAAGCGAATGGTGCGTGCTTCGTTCAACACCGAAGCCGTGTTGACGAACCGCGCCCGCATGAGAATCTGCCCATCGCGCCGTTCCAGAAAAAACGACGGCTTGTTGTCGTCGAGCATCCAGCCCTGATCGGAATCCGCCGCCCAGGACAAACCACGCTCACCATCGGAGATGACGCAATACGGTAAAAACGTTCCGTGAATAAAGGCAGCGGCGGGTAGTTGCGATGAATCCCAGAAGACGCCATCGTGATCTGGAACATTGCCATACGGCACATCACGACCGCTGCTGCGGACCGCCTGCCAGTCCGTCAGTTTCTGCAGCGGGATCACCAGTTCCAACTGATCAACCTGCACCTGCTTTTCCCGCGCCGGCGCGACCGTCAGTGTGTAAAACGTCGTGCCGTCATATTCCGTATCGGCTTGCACGGTCACGTTGACGTGTTCACCCAGACGACCTTGCGCTTCCAGGGTGGCGTTGTGATCCTGCACCTGGGTCCACCGAGCCTGATCCGCCTGCAACTGCACATCGGCGCCTTCCACCTGCCCCTGCAGACGGATCGGCGAAGCCAGCATTTCCTGACCTTTGGACTGAATCGATGTCGGCAGGCCGCTGGCGGCAAAATCATAGGTTCGGCCCCACACCTGCAGCTTCATCCCATCAACCTGCACCGGCGTAAACGGAGCGATGACAATCTTCTCCATTCCCAGTTGGTTGCCTTCCCACGGGAAACTTTGCACCACAAAGGGGTCAACGCGCTCAGCCAGCACCTGTCCGTCGGCTGCGAGAATCTGGCTGATGACCTGATAATCGCCGTCAGCCAATTTGCCGGTACTGACCTGCACATGCCCCTGACCCTGGGGGTTGATCGTCGCCTGAGCCGAGAGTAAATCCTGATCCTGGTGACGCAGTGCTGTGCGGAAGGTGGTTGCTGCCCGGATGGCGGGATCGATTTTAAGAATGTCCACATCGCATGACGCGGTGAGCTGAGCCTGGCTGTGGTAATAACAGGAATTGATGACCGGCTGACCGGCACCTTTGCGCCCGGTTGCCATCGTGTCGTACCAGCGCTGCATGTCAGCATCGCTGCGGTTTTCAAAGGACAGACCGGCGGAGTAAATGATCTTGTCCTGACCCTCGGCGCCGGGTTGATCGACAAGAATCTCCAGCTTGTTGCGCTTGTCGGTCAGCGGCAGGTTTTCTGGTTTGAACTGGAGACGGACGGGCTGATCACCGGCCGGGGCGGTCTGGGTCTGGGCAAATAACTCCCTGCCCTGCTGATCGATCACGCGCACGCGCATCTGCACGGGCGGCTGACCGGCGGGTGTGGAAATTTCGGCGATAACATCGAGTTTTCCGCGCTCCAACTCACCGGTCTGCAAAAGGTGAAACACCGGTGTATGCGAATCGAAAATGACGGCGGGCATGAAGTCCCAGTTGGTCCAGAGCACCGGTTGCCAGGCGTTGTAGAAAAACCCGCTGTCGCTGGCACTGACGAGCTGGATGAACCAGGTGGTGTTATCCTTCAGACCGTCGGGATGTCCCAAGTTTTGCAACGGAATGGCCATTTCCATCGTCCAGCCATCGTCGCTGGAACGGGCAGCGACCCTGGCTTTGGATTCCCATTCCGTGCCCATCCAACCGACCGACCACTCCGTGCGCTGATCGACCACCGCGCCGTACGGGTTGGTCATAATCTTGTAGAAATACTGTTTGATCGCCTGTTCGCGGGCGGGAAGATCGCAGATTTGGATCTCCACATGATCATCACCGAGAATGGCATCGTTCAGAGGATTCTGACCGCCGTTGTCACCCTGTTTGACGTGGGCTTTGATCGTCCCCTTGGGGTAGACCGGTGAATACTGCGCCAGGTAGAGATACTGATGGTCATAACCGAGGTACCAGACTGGCTGCATCGCTGCCGGTGCCAGGGCGCGCGGGCCAAACTCCTGAAACCCCGTAAGGCGTGCAGCCTGCGCCCATTCCTGCTCATCCAGTTGTCCGTCCAACACTGGTGGTTTAGAGAGCTGACCGATCCGCAACGTCGGAATGTCCTGTCCCTGTACGATGGATGCGCTGAGAAAAAACAGTCCGGGAATCAATGCGGATCGACACTGACCCATCAAGGCCTTTGTGAAATAAACTGGCAGGAAGGAAGAGAGGAACTTGGCAGCGCGGTAAACCATAAAGTCCTTTCCGACTGAGCGCGTCTGCGGCAGTTTTGCACGATGTTGCGTCCCAAGAGATCTTTTGACCGATCTGACGGGATTGCAGCGCTCAGCAGATTGTTGTTATGTTGTCAGGGAAAACACAAACTTGGAAATGAGCGTCCTGACGAGCGGCGAAGGAGTTGGAATTGTCCTTCGAGAACACACCGCCAGCATCCGCGGGGATTATTTTACCTGATGAACGGTAAAATACAAAACAATAATTTCTCCACAAATCACTACGGACGCAGCCAGAAAAGGTTCAAAATTTTTTGTTTCGTCAAAATGGCAAAATTTTACTTGGACACTGCTGCATTTGTGTGCTATTGTATGGATGCTTTCCCTAGTCTCAGACGTGTTCTCAGCAGTCAAACAGGCTGCTGCCGTTGCGTGACGGGCCTAATGGACTGGCAAAATCCGCCGCATTTTGGTTTGGTTGTACCGCGGTCGATGGCTTACTGCTTTTATTGACACTTTGAGTGTTATCATCTCGCGGTTCGATCATTTCTGAAATGCGTTGTTCGATTGTGCCATGGCATTGATGTACATAGTGCCAAGCCAAAAATGTCCAAGAAAAGCCGGCTTCACGCTGGTGGAGCTGCTGGTGGTCATCGGCATCATCGCGATGTTGATCGCCATGTTGTTGCCAGCGCTCAATAAAGCGCGGTTCAGCGCGCGGGTTGTGGCGTGCGCCAGTAATCAACATCAGATCTATCTGGCGGTGGCGATGTACGCCAACGATAACCACGGCGCCTTGCCGGGAACCAACGCGTGGCAGCGGGCACGGGGCGCGGAAATCATTCAATCGTATGGCGCGTATCCGTGGGAATTCGATCTTGCCAATGATCTATGGCTGGACGGCTCGCGGACGCTTCCACCGGATGTCACCTGGGGTTCAACGGTCCGCTGGTACGGCATTGGTCAACTGGTTCACCTGAACTACATGCCGCCAAGCAACGCCATCTCCTGTCCTGATTTTCAAACCGCCAATACGGTTAATTTCGCAGCCAACAACGGTTTTTCCTTCACCGATGCCTACGCCCGATATAACGGCGATCCCGATCAGATCTGGGCCAATACCGGCGCCAATCAAACATCCTATGTTCTGAATACCGTTCCGTATTACCTGAAAAATGGCGCCGTCAGTGCCAATGGGAAACTGGGTCGGCCCGGGCGCGACGGCGGATTCTGGTCAACAGGGCAGCTACTGCGCGTTGCCCAGCAGCGTGCCTTTCTCATGTGTCTGACCAGTTACGGCGATGGCGTCGGCGGGGTTAGTCCGCTCAGCAGCGCGCACGACCGCAAAGGGGTGAACGTCACCTACATCGACGGGCATGTGGTCTGGCAGGCGATTGACAAGAAAACAGAGGCCCTGCTCAACGATCAGTGGCTTAACAGCAGCGGCGATGACCTGGGCGGCTATTTTAATTCTTTCTGGGCCTGGGCCAGCAAAGTGGAGTGAAATACGGGAAAGCGACACATGTTGTTATTACAAAAATGAAGAAGGGAGAAATTGTTCGGAATGATGAAAATGGGAAAGCAATTCGAGTGTTCAGAATCAACCAGTTTTAACGGTATGGCCCCAACCAACCAACGGCCAGCCAAGGAGAGAATGTCTATGAATACCATGACCAAATGTTTTGTCGGCTGCGCAGCAGCCCTTGTTATGTCCACAGGCACCGCCAGCTTCGGCGCAATGACCGATGAACTGACGGGGAATCTGTTCCATCAGACCGGTGCGCCGTATGACACCAATGTGAGTATTGCACCCAACAACCCGCAAAATATGGGGGGTGGCAGCGCTGTTACCGGGTCGAGTAACTACCCGGTTGGCGTTGGGGATAGTGCGCCGCTTGATGGCGATGTCTCCACTGGCTGGGGCAGTGGTACGTTCGGTGGTGGCAGTATGCTCAACGTCGGTTTGACGCGCGGAGCGTACAACGTTGGCAGTGGTTTCACCACCACTGCGTTTGATGAGATTACCATGGTGCGCATCTGGTTCGGTGAGTATGTCAATAACGATCAAAGCTACTGGCAGAAGTTCCCGACCCAGGTCAAAATCGCCTATACCGATACGACGAACTTTTATCCCGGCAACGGCTACACCTATAACAGCACGACGCTGGGGGTTACACCGGCAGACTGGGACACGAACGCCACCATCACTTTGGTCAACGGCGCAGCCCCGTCGGCTCCGGGCAATGCATCTTACGCGACCGGCGATGGCTGGGTCAGTCTGGATGGCGTGTTCGACGCCGGTCATACTCAGAGCGTCACCGGTAATTTGACCTATGGTTACGTTGACCTGGCCGTCAGTATTCCCGCCGGAACGACGAGCATTCTTTTTTCGTTCGGTGAGGTCAATTCGGGCACGGGCAACCAGGGTGGTCTGGATATTCGTGAATTCCAGGCGATTCCCGAACCGGCTTCACTGAGCCTGTTGGGGATGGCTGGTCTGGCGCTTCTGGCGCGCCGCCGCAGTACGGTCAGCGCCTGAGTATGAACATTGGCGGGCAGATGCTTGCATGATGATCGTGATGTGCTGGGCGGCAAACGAGCGCACGCGCGCTTCCTTTGCCGCCTTTTTTTGGCAACGTGCCTTAACCGGCATGCGGAAAGGTTTTGTGTGAATTTACGCGCATGGATGCTCTGGGCGATTGGCCTGTTTATTGCGGTTTGTCCCTCGATCACCCCGGCGGACGAACCAGCCAGGATCAACGAATTCACCTTCATGATCGGGCCTTATCCGACCAAGGGGGTCTTTGAATATCATCTGGATGCCGGTCAGATCCGGCAGGTTTATCCCAGTGCTGCCAGTTGGGTGCTGGTGGTCGATCGCGATGGTCAGCGCATCAAGAGCCAGACCGACACGCTTCCCGTCAATGGTGTTGTCAAGGGGTTCATTGATGTTGGCGCCATGCCCGACGGAGCCAAATACACCCTTGGCGCCATCGTGCGGGACGACAAGAACCAGGGGCTGGTTCGCCAGGAAAAAACATTTACGCGACAGGTTCAGCCGTTTGAAAACGCGCCGCAGGTTGGTTTGAGTGACATTATTGTCCCGCCGTTCACCGCGCCAGTGCTGGCCGGTGACGATGCTTCGGTCTGGGGCCGGACGTATCACCATAGTGCTGACGGGTTGATGGAACAGATCACCGCCGCGGACAAGCCCCTGCTGGCTGCGCCGGCGCGGTTTCGGGTGCGCATTGGCGATGAGCCTCTGACAACGCTGACCGGCAGCGCCCCGGAGTTGACCCGTGACGGGCCGAACCGCATCAACTACACGCAATCGTTCAGCGCCCAGGGACTCAAGCTCACGGTGCATGGCGTATTGGACTATGACGGATTTTACCGCTTCAGCGTGACCATGGCGCCCGATGCCGGCGAACTTTTGATCCATGAGCTGCGCCTGGATATTCCGTTCCGAAATGACATTGCCCAGCTTCTGGAAGCGGCTGTCACCTGGCGGCGCAATCATGGGCCGCAGAAGGAAGTGATGGGCGAGGTCGATCCCAAACAGGGCCTTCTCTGGGACTCGCATACATTCCCATCCAGTGTCGGGGCACGTATCGGCAATATGCCCCCCTTCTTCTGGATCGGCGATGATGACCGCGGACTGACCTGGTCCAACGCCAGCGAGCAGGGGATGCACAATGACGAAAACAAAGCCGCCGCCCAGCTTGAGCGCCAAGGGGATCAGGTCATCTACACCGTTTGGTTTGTCAACAGCGATTTACAGTTGACCACCCCGCGCACCTTTGAATTTGCCCTGCAGGCCAGCCCCTTCAAAGCCATGCCCGACAACGCCAGGCTGTGGCGCAATGTGCTGGCGCGCATGCCTTATCGCAATGGCATTTTATTCACCAACTGGTTTACCGATGGTTCGTATCCCACCTACGGGCGTTTTTTGACGCTCGAGCTGCTCAAAAAATATGCCGACAGCACCGGCGCCGATCAGGTGGGTGTGATGGCGTCGGCCGTCAGCGAATGTGGCGGCACGCCGGAATACCTGCAGTTCTGGCATGAGTGGGGTTCGGATCTCTACTGGCCGCTGCTGAAGCGCGGTGCGCCCGATGACTGGGCGGTTAAAATGATGGAGGAGGCCAACCTCCCCGTCAATCCCTATATTCGGGTGGAATCCAGCTCCAACGTCTCATCCACCAACGTCCAGTACCGCACCTGGTGGTTCGATCAGGAAGTGAAGCACTCGAATATCAGCTACATCTATCAGGACAATCCGCCGTATGTCTATTATTACGATCCGCCCAGTGGTTATGGATATACGCGCGATGATGGGCGGCACGAATCGACCAGTGCCATCTGGAACTCGCGCGATTTTGCCAAGCGTATTGCGACCATTGCCATTGACAACGGCAAAACCGAAAGCCCCTATCTCTGGGTGAACGCCATCAGCACCATGCTGCCCGGGCGCAGCTTTGCGCGCAAGATGCTCAACGGCGAATATCTGTACACCAAGTTGCTGACGCTGGGACAGATTCGCGTCATGGCCAGCAAACAATGGGGCATGGTGCTGGACTGGTATCCCTTCCCGCAGACGGAGGAATCGCCCTACCCCAACGTCGGGCCGGTCCGTAAATACTGGCGCGAAGTCTTCAGCCGATTGTTCCTGCATGACATCACCAACATTTCCGGCAGCGATGATGCCGGTTATAGCGAAAACTGGTTCAACGCGCTGGATCTGTTCTGGCTAGATGATCCGACGGTGCAGTGGCATCCGTATTACCGCAATGACACCAAGCCCGTCACCCAACATCAAACCACGCACGTTTCCACCTACACCGCCAAAGATCGGGCGCTCTGGTTTATTTCCAACCAAAGCGCTGAGGATGTGGTGGAAAGTGTCCGCAGCGAAAATCTCGCCGCATTCCCAACGGGACAGTTGCGCTATTTTTATGATGCCGAGACTGGCGAGCGCATTGAAGTGGGCAATGGCCGGGCATTGAAACTGTTTATCCCCGCTTTTGATTATCGCATTGTGATCGGCCTGCCGGCAGCGTGGGAATATGCTGCCGGAAACGGGATCGAAGGTTACAGCCTGAGTCTGGGCGAGATCGCCGCTCAGTCAACGGTCGATGCGCGCCAGACGCTCAACGCCATCAGCCAGCAGTTATTGACCTCCCCCACGCTGCGCCCGATTCCCCGCGCCCACAAACTTTATGAGCGCTGGATGCAGCAGGTGCTGGGCGAATTAGCCAGTGATGCTGACCGTGTGCAATACTACAATGCCAGCGCCATGGCGGATATCGACTTTGGTCAACCGGGTATCAAGTGTTCCGTTTTCTTTGATAAAAAGCGTGATGCCCTGCTGGTCAGTTATTACAACGAGTCTGACAATGATGTTGCCCTGAATCAGCAGGTGCGCCACCAGATTGCGACCAAGGTTGGCAAAGGTGGTCATAATTTCATCATTCATCCGGTTTACGGGAATTCCGAATGGGCGTTTATCGATATTCCTGCCAAAAGCGGGTTGCTGGAAATTTATTACAGCAATTCCGAAGACTTCTGGGGGCCGCGGCGTGGGCCATACAAGGCGGGCACGATGCTCGGCAATATGCGCCACGTGCTTGACCTGAAACAAGAGGCGATGGGTGGTCGGCCGCTGGCTAAATAAATCGGCATTGGTCGTGCCACGTGTGGCAGATTTCGTCATCGGTGTGGATGGAGTGGTTTGTTTGTGGAGAGGTCAATGGCGCCAGCGCGATGGTCGGCTTTGAGTTCGTCGGCGGTTCTTACCCCTGAGTCGTTCAGCCAGTTACGTTATGGACTATTCGTCCATTACGGGTTGTACAGTCTGCTGGTCAGCGGTGAATGGGTGATGAACCGCCAGCGCATTGCGCCGGATGAGTATCGCCAGTTGGCGGATCGTTTCACAGCGGAACATTTTGATGCTGATCAATTGTGTGATCTGGCGGTCAGCGCGGGGATGCGCTACGTTGTTTTCACCACGATGCACCATGATGGGTTTCGCCTGTATGACACCGAGTTGAGTGATTTTAATTCGGTTCGCTCGGCCTGTCGTCGGGATTTGACGGCGGAGATGGTCGCGGCTGCCCGGCGGCGCGGTTTGCGCATCGGTCTGTATCACAGCTTGAATAACTGGATGGAACAACCCGATGGTGTGGCAGCCCTGGAACAGGCTGATGCGCGTCAGGTATTTATCGAACGGACGCATCAGCGTGTGGAGGAATTGGCGCGTCGATACAGCCCGGTCGATATTTTCTGGTACGACGGCTGGTGGCCATTCAATGCAGACGGCTGGCAGAGCCAGCGCATGAACCAGACGATCCGCAATCATCAGCCGCATATTTTGTTCAATGGGCGCAATGGTCTGGCGGGTGATTTTGCCACGCCGGAAGGCCATCTGGGTGCGCCGGATCCCTGGCGCAGTTGGGAGGCGTGCATCACACTGAACAACAGTTGGGGTTATCACGCCGGCGATCATGACTGGAAGTCGCCGCAGCAGGTGGTGGATATGCTGGCGACGGTGGCGAATCAGCGCGGTAATCTGCTGCTGAATGTCGGCCCGCGCGGTGATGGTTCAATCCCCCAGCCATCGAGCGATGTGCTGATGGCTGTCGGGCAGTGGCTGCGGCGCTGCGGCCAGTGCGTCGATAACACGGACTGTTTCACAGTTGGTTTGCAGGAGCGCAACGGACACCGATCGGATTGGTCGCATCATGGGCCGTTTACCGCCAGTGGGAACAATCTCTATCTGTTGCTGCGGCGCTGGCCTGGTCGGCAGTTGGTCATTGCGGGTTTGCAAGCCAGGGTTTTGCGCGCCCAGATGCTGGCCGAACAACCGTGCGGCGTGAAACTGACGCAAATGGATGACAAGCTGACGATCGACCATCTGCCCGAGCTGCCGCCGGATCCGGTTTGCCCGGTGCTTCACCTGGAGTGCGATCGCCCGCCGGAGTTGTATCTCACAGGCGGCATGCGCATCCCGCGCGTGGCGCATCCGCCGTATGATCCGTGCCCATCGGATCTGCTGCGTCCGTTGTAGTTGCGCAGTTGATCAAGCGCCGCACCAGTGCCACCATCAAAAGCCTGCGTCAATCGAATCGCACGGCGTCGATCAAGCGATCAGCGTTGAATCGGCTGAAGTTCGTTGCAGCTCCATTGGCGCAGCGATATACTTTTGATCAAATAACGAAAGGCATGGCTTATGTGGTTCCCGACACTTCCAGGACATGAGGGGATGCATCCGTTGATGGTTCACTTCCCGATCGCGCTGTTGTTGATCGGGCCGCTGCTTCTGTTGATCGGGTTGTTGATGGGTAAGTTCGGGCGCGGGGTGATTTTATCAGCGCTGATTGTGATGATCTTCGGGGCGATCACGATCAATCTGGCTGCCATTTCAGGCCACGCCGCCGAACATGCCGTTAAGGACGCCGGACAGATCAACCCCGCCAACCACGCCATGCTGAATCAGCACGAACATTACGCTGATATGGCGCGATTTTCGTTTTCAGCTTTAACAGGCCTGTTTCTGTTGACGGTCATTATTCTGGCGATCTTTGGCAAACGCCTGAAGGCATGGGTTCGCCCGGTGTGTTACGTCGTTATTCTGCTGCTATGCGTCCCGGCAATTTTGCTGCTGATTAATGCAGCGGACATGGGCGCACTGCTTGTCCATAAACATGGCGTGCACGTGCGGTTGACCGTGGATGACCCAGCCGTGGTGAAAGAAAAAGCCAGGGAGTATCAGACGGATGCCTCGGAAGCAGCGCCTGCCCCACCGGCGATGAATCACGACATGGATCACTGATACTCATTTGCATAATCAAGCATGGCGTAATGCGGCTGGAGATAAATCTGGTCCGCCAGGTGCTGTAATTGACGAATGGAACAGGCAGCACGGGCGTTTTGTTCGTCTGTGGGGTTGCCATGACCGAAATGATCGGTGGATTTTTTTGAAAGACTCTTCCCATGAACCTTAAATTAACGGGTTGGATCGTCGCGGGACTAATTTTCAACCTGGCAAGTATTACCGTCAGGCCGGCGCTGGCGCAGGACTCAGCCGCAGTGCCGTCGCCGCAAGCGGCCCAGATTGAAAAGCTGACGCAGCGTCTGGATCAGGCCACCCGGGAAATTGAATCGCTGCGCCAGGAGGTTCAACTGCTGCGTCAGCAACAGGTTCAGAACCAGACCCCAACCGCCCCGTCTGATAGTGCAGGCACCCAAGCCGAAGCGGGTTCCCAGCCATCAGCCAAGACAATCCAAGCTAGTCCGGCAGACTCAGGCACAACAACCACCCTGCCAACCGCCACCGCCAAGGCACTGACCGCTGGTTACGATGGCGAGCACTTTTTCATCGCCTCAGACGATCATCGGTTCAAGTTGAGCATCGAAGGCCAGTTGCAATTGCGCTACATCTACAACAATCGTGGTGAGCCAACGGACGGGGATGACGATGTCCTGGGTTTCCAGACCCGCCGCGCCAAGCTGGGGATCAAAGGTCAACTGGATGACCCCAGGGTTAGTTTCAAAATTAAGGGCGCGTTTAACCGCAGTGCCAGCAGCATGTATCTGTCCGATGCGTGGGTTGGTTATGACTTTGATGACAACTGGTTTGCCAAGGCGGGTATTTTTGACAACTATTTTTCGCGGGAAGGGGTGGTCAGCTCCAAGGATCAACAAGCCGTGGAGCGCTCCGCCGTGACAAAATACTACTGGGATAACACCACCAAAGGTCTCATGGCCACCTACAAGAATGATCGCTGGCGCGTCAATGGTGCCTTGACCGCCGGCCCGGATCAGGCCACCACCGATTTCGACACCAGCAGCCGCCGCTATGAATGGGCCTTGACCAATCGCACTGAATACCTGGTGGCGGGCAAATGGAAACAGTTCGACGATTTCGCCGCCTGGGCTGACCAGCCCTTTGGTCTGCTGCTGGGTGCCGGTGTCAGCTACAACAAAGGAGCCAATTACACCGGCTCCGACAAGGCCAATCTTCTGAAGTATACGATTGATGCGTCGGCCAAACTGGGCAACGGAATCAATCTGACCGGCGCCTTTTTCGGTCAGCATGTTGATGCGCGCAGCGGTGATCCAGAACCTGGCGGTGACCAACTGGGGTTTGTCACACACATCGGCGCTTTTATCGTGCCGGACAAATTGGATGTTTTCGCCCGTTATGAATATGCCGACCTGCGCGGAGCCTCAGTGAGCAACGGCAGCGACAGTGTTTCCCTGATCAGCGATGATAAAATCAACATGCTGACCCTGGGCACCAACTATTATTTCAGCAAGCATCGCGCCAAGCTGACGCTGGATGTGGTCTATACGCTCGATCCACTGGACAGCAGCCTGAGCAGCACCAGCACCGGATTGCTGCCGGATATGGATCGTGGACAGACAGCGGTGCGGTCGCAGCTACAGTTGCTGTTTTGAACGGATTTGCCGGACTGGCTTGAAGCGTCAATCGTTTGGCGGGATCAGGTCGTTGCAGCGGCTCTGCCGATTCAACCGGATCATCAATTCGTCCAGTCTGTGGGCAGCAGCGATCAGATCGTCGAGGAACTGTAATTGCCCCGCCCCGGATGCGAGCGTTTCCAGTGCGCTCAGACATAAACGCAGACTGTTCAAACAGCCGCGAATATCGTGAACGAGTTGGCGGGTCGAATCGTGCTCCATCGCTGAATCCCGATTTTAGCAGATGATGCGGTTGATTGCCGGTTCAGGCATTGTCACAGCCTGCTAAACTTTCAGGCATGACAGGGTTACAATTATCTGCTCATGGCTGAGCCTGCAACAACCGCGGAACAACTGGCATCCCAACTGCAATCACTGCTGATGGAGCTGGGCGTAGCTGATGACGCGATGACCCGGGCGATTGCGCATGCGCGTCGTGATCTATCCGCGTTTCAGTTTCATCTGACCTACAGTGGTCCGCCGCTGGTGGCGCTGCTCGGCGGTACCGGTACGGGCAAAAGTACGTTGCTGAATCGTCTGCTGGGTAAAACCATTTCGGCTGCCAGTACGCTGCGCACCTACACCGCCGGGCCCATTGCGGTTGCTCCGGAAGGACTGACGATTCTTCCGCGCTGGTTGGATCTGCCGCATGTCCAAGCGCGTGAATTGCCTGTTCGTGGCAATACGCAGCAGCTTATGGTTGTTACCGCCCCGCCGGAGGCGCAGATGACCAGCGTGATTCTGATTGACACGCCTGATCTGGATGGGGATCAACCCGCCCACCACGATGTGGCGGAGCGAATCTTTCGCTGGGCGACGGGCGTGATCTTCGTCACTTCGCCGGAGAAATATCAAAAGAGGGAACTACTGCCCTACTACCGCCTGGCTAGTCGTTATGGTCTGGATGTTTTGTTCGTGATGAACAAAGCGGAAAATCAGGGGGTAATCGACGATTATAAAAATCAGTTGGCGTTGAATTCCTGGCCGGGCGCGCGGTTGTTCGCCGTTCCGCGTGATGACAGCCCGCTGACGATTGCGCCGCAGGCAACGCTGGAGAAGTTGAAAGAGATGCTGCAGCGCAGCGGCGCACTGGTCTCTGAGGCAACGGGTCGTGCGGGGTATCTCAGTGTGCGGCGCGATGATCTGGTCAGCCGCCTGCTGGATCAGATCGTGGAACCGCTGCAACAGCTTCAGAAGATTATTGATGGCGCACGGGCTGGACTGAAGGCGCAAATGCGCCCGACGGCTGACGGCGATCTGCCGAACATGCCCCCGCTGGCTGAAGCGTTGCGCCGGCGGATGCGCGGTCAGAGCATTTTATATCTGCTCGGGCCACAACGCATGTGGGATCGCACCAGGCAAATCGGTCGTTTGGTTCGCGGCGGAGTTGCCAGCATCAATCCATTCAGTAAACAAACGCAAGAGCCTGAAATCGAAGGTGCTGGCGACAACGAACAAGACGCCCGTTTGAGAGAAAAGTATAAGAACAATCCTGCTGCCTATTTTGCCGACATTCTGGAGGACGTATTCCGGGCCAGGCAGACGGAAATCGAGGATAATCTGCGCAGCCAACCAGCCGTGGCAGACTGGATGAAGCAATACGAGGGCGCGGAGCTGGCGATTGCAACCAGCCGTAGCGATCCAGCCCTGGCGGGTGAAATCGCGCGGCAGGAAGTGGCGGCGCTGCAGGAGTGGATCGAAAAACAGCGTCATGAAAAACCGCGCGATACGCTGATTTTGCTGAAGATTCTGCGCCTGTTGCCGGGTACGGGTTATTTGGTCAAGCTCTTTGAGGCCACACCGTGGGCCTTGTTGCTGCTGCTGGGTTTTGTCACCCATTATGGCGCGTGGGAATTGGTCATCAGTGGCGGTTATGCCGCTGTTGCCTATCTGATGGAGAAGCTGAGCGACGAAGTGCGCAGCCGCGTGAATCAAACGCAACAGCGAATCAGCCAGCGCTACGATGAGCTGGTGCGGCAGCAAATCAGGAAATATGAATCGTGGCTAAACAGCAAGGCCCCCACCACAGCGCAAATCGAAACCCTGCGCCAACTGGTGGAGCAATTCGCGCTGGCCAAGATATAGAGGGCAAAAGAAATTGCGGATGGCGCGCTGCGGGCCGTCGCTGAAAATAGCCGGCGGGTGAGCTGGTGGGTCTGTTTGACCGTGCGGTTAGACAGTGCAAATCAGAAAAAAAGAAACAGGCCGGTCAGTTGCTGCAAAACCGGCCTGTTATTTCAGGTTGTTTCGATCGGTTTCAATCGACCCATTCATCGACCGCTGCCGGAACCAGAATGCGCTGCTGGGGCTGCGGTGCTGGTGAAGACGGAGCCGTTCGGATGGGTGCTGCAACGGCCGGTCGGGCGACAGCCACAATGGGCTGATCGTGTGTTTCAATCTTGCGCGTGCTCAGTGCTGACATCAACCGGCGCACGTGCCCTTCCAATGCCTGGCGGCCTTCGGTGGTCAGGCAGAACTGCGTCACCGGTTTGCCCTGTCGAAACGTCTTGTCGATTTCGATCATTCCCGCATCCTGCAGGCGACGGGCATGCGACGAAAGATTGCCATCCGTCAAGCGCGTGCGACGACGCAGCTCCACGAAATCCTGACGTTGTTCCACGGCTAAGGCAGCGAGAATCTGCAGCCGACCCGGATTAGTTACGATTGAATCGAAGAACATACCAGACTTATCGGACGAGTGGCCCTGGCTTCATCAGTCAATTCTGCTTTGAAGCGGGGATGGCTTTAGCGGGAGGGGGAATAAAACGTTGGGCGCAAAGGACTTTGTGATCGCAAGCGGGTGTTAGCGCGTGGTTACGGTTTCAACCGCGCCTGGCAGATAATTCGCGGGGAAGTGCGCGTCACCGGTGAGGCCTTGTAGTCACCCCACATGATTTCAACCTTGAATCCGTGATGCTGCAACAATAGTTCCAGTTCGCGCGGGTAGATGTAGGTCAGATCAAAACTCACCTGCTGATGCTGGCGGCCGCGCTGGGGGTCAAACCAGTCGTAATGATGGATCACTCTCTGCAATTGAGGCTGGGGAAGCTGGCGGACTTCAATGGTTCGACAAACCGAGCGATCCAGATGATCGACATAAAACAGGTTCAAGTCGAGATTTTCCAGAACGGGCTGGGCGAGCACTTCGGGATTGGGATTGAAAATATCGATCCATATCCGACCGCGCGGTTGCAGGTGTTGTTTGATCGTTTGCAGCAACTGGTGTTGCTGGGCAGCGGTGGTGAAATTGAGGAAGGTGTTGAAAAAGATGCAGGCCCAGTCAAAGTGCTGGCTGAGTTTCAGGCGCAGGATGTTGCTGCGCACCAGGCGCAGCGATCGATCATCCAGCGCGACACTGTCGCGCTTGCGTCGGGCCAGTGCCAGCATCGTTGGGTCATAATCCACCCCCACCACCCGATGCCCAGCCTGCGCCAGCGGAATGGCGGATCGACCGGTGCCGGTGGCCAGATCGAGAATCTTCAATGACCGTCGCGGTAATTGCTGCAAAAACAGCGGCACGTCGTGCTGGAGCATCTCCAGTGATTCATATTCCGCATCGTAATAATCAGCGATGGCGCGATAGCCCGTCATGGTGGCATCCCGTGGTTAATTTCAGATTTCCACAACAACATCCCCACCATAATCAAACGTTGCCCGACAGCGCGGATGCGTCAATCAGGCAACTGTCCATGCACGCGCAGGCCATCATACGCCAGTTGCATATTGGGAGGTAGCTGGCGATTGGTCTGTTCGTGTCCGACGGCGTGGGCAATGTGCGTGAAGTAGGTCTGGCGGGCATTGATACGGCGGGCAGCTTCAATCGCCTGGGTCAGGGAAAAATGCGTGCTGTGCGTTTTCCATTGCAGGCCGTCGATGATCAGCACATCCAGATCGTGCAGCAGCGCCCACGACGAATCAGGAATACGATTGACATCCGTGCAGTACGCGATGGATCCGACGCGGAAACCCAGAATGGGCAGTTCGCCATGAAACAGACGGATGGGTTGCCAGGTGGCGCCGGCCACTGAAAAGTCACCGCTGATGATCTGCGGCTGAAGATGGGGGCGATAGACTTTCTGGTCAGGATCAGGGGCGCGAAAAGCGTAATCGAAGCTGCAACGCAGTTTCTCCAGGGTTGGTGCCTCAGCCCACACATCCAGCGGCCCGCCTCGCAGCGTGTTGAAACGCCGCACATCGTCCAGCCCCATGATATGATCGGCGTGGGCGTGGGTGATCACCACCGCTTCAATCGCTTCCAGCCCGGTCGCCAGCGATTGCAGGCGCAGCTCGGGGGTGGTGTCCACGAGGACATTTATATTGTGATACGAGAAAACAACAGAACAGCGCGTGCGCCGGTCATGCGGATCGGCGCTGGTGCACACGGGGCAATGGCATCCGATCATCGGTACGCCGGCGCTGGTGCCTGTTCCAAGAAAAAGCAGTTGCAGATCAGCCATGGAAGGAGTTCAGGCTACATCGGTTTCATCAGGACGGAATGACCACGGAGCTGGGCGGCTGGGGTGGCGGCCCGGTTGGGCGCAACCGGCGCACGTTAAAGACCAACCAGACCATCGCGATCATAAAGACCACGACCACCACGACCATGGTCAGGAGTACGCGCCGGCCGGATACCGTGGGAAAATCGCGCGCCCGTGGCGCCCCGGCACGGTTTGAAAGATCGAGTTCATTCATCATCAATGGATTATAGGGCTGAGGGCGAATCGGGAACACCATCAGCGCAGGTTGGAGCTATGGCCGGGGAAAACATTGGCTTTGGGGTTGAGGTAATGGGCGGCGAAATTGACCGCGATCACGGCTTCACCAAATCCCGTGGCGATCAGTTTCAGTTTGGCTGAATGGGCGGTAATGTCACCGGCGGCGAAAATGCCCGGGCGGCTGGTCTGCATCTGGCTGTCCACCTGAATCTGCCCCCCCTGCATCTCCAGCCCCCAGTTGGCCAGCGGCCCCAGCGAGTTGATGAAACCAATGTTCACCAGCACCGCATCGACCTCCAGCGTCTGCTCGCTTTTACTACGATTGTCATAAATAACAGCGCGTTCAACCCGTGAATTGCCTTCGATGGCGCGCAACTCATGCCACAAATGGATGTTGGTGCTGCCGGCCTTGAGCTGATCAACGCTGGCGGGGTGGGCGCGAAAACGGTCATTGCGATGGATCAGCCATAGTTTTTGCGTGATCGGTGCCAGAGTGTTGGACCAGTCCACCGCGCTATCCCCCCCACCGACGACCAGAACGCGCTGATCGCGAAAAACCGTGGTGTCCGACACGAAGTAGGCCAGCCCCTTGTCTTCAAAGTAATCCGCGCCGGGGATGGAAACTTTGCGCGGCTGAAAAGCCCCGACACCGGCCGCAATCAGAACCGTGCGCGCCCGGTGCGTACTTTTGGAGGTGCTGACCAGAAAATGACCGGCCGATTCATCACGATCCAGACTTTGCACCTGTTCATCGAGACAAACCTGCGGTTTATAGTACATCGCCTGCTCGACAAGCTGTTCGACCAGGTCTTTGGCCAGGATTTTAGGGAACCCAGCCACATCGAAAATGTACTTTTCCGGATAAAGTGTACTGAGCTGACCACCGAGCAACGCGAGCGAGTCAACGATCCGCACACTCATGCTGCGCAAGCCGGCGTAGAAGGCTGCAAATAAGCCGGTTGGCCCCCCACCGATAATCAACAGGTCAACTACGGTGTCATTGTCGATCGACGAATTGTCAGTGTCTGAATCCATGGTCACTTTGATTTTTGGCAGGCAATTCCGTCTTTTTAAGTTGTAAATAGTGTTTCGTCAATCAATTACGATAGTCTGCCAGGTGTCTGACACGCATTAAAGCATGTCTGACATGCGTCAGTCGCTGGCAGACAGGCTGCTGAGCAGCCGCCCTACCAGGCTGGACTGATTTTGTGTTGGTTGAGTGGTTGGGATATTTTCCACAGCGACGCGAACGGGTTCTTTTCGAGCTTTGAGTTCACCTTCTGCCCGGGCTGCTGCCAGACGTGCATCATCGGCTTGCACCCGTAAGTTTTCAATTTCCGCCTTTTTACTGGCAGCATCACTTTGGATGAGGTTCAGCTCGCGTTGTACGCCGATCACTTCACTCTTGGCTTGGGTCAGTTTCTGGGTTGACCAGACACCGATACCAAATAAAGCGATCAAACTCACGCCTACCATACCCCAGGCCGTGCGGGCCATGATCCGCGCCCGACGGGCTTCAGCGGCGGCAGTCATGACCGACTGCTGGTATGCCAGTATGGCCAGATCTGTCCGACGCAGACGATCTTCATGCAATTGCAACATGGTATTGTGCATGTCAGGATGAATACTGGCAGACGAGTGGCTGACAGTCTGGCTGCTGCCTTCAAAAACGTCGGACTCAGCCGATGAAGGTTCGGTCACCACGGGATCAGAAATTTCGACAAAAACTTCGCGCCGACCGTTTTCCAAGCGCGACTGCACCTGGCCACTGGCCAAGCGACGATGCAAGGTACGAACGGAAATCCCCAGTGTTAATGCAGCTTCTTCTACGGTCTGCCATGCCTGTGCCATGTCTGCCTCCTTGCAGTTGGTCAGTTAGATAAGTTGTCGGCCAGATCCTCTGACCGTCTTGAGTCCGATAAAATGTAATGACAAGATGTCAGACATTCAAGCGCAAATCATTTTTTAATAAAAATTCCATGGCCTGACCTATTTTGATCATCCCGACGACAAGTTAGGTAAATGTTTGATGCAATGTTCCACGTGGAACATGCGCGCGGTTCATTTTGATCCTTTAGAGGATTAATCTTCCAGACGAACACCCAACTGCGTTAGAAGCGTGTCGAACTGTTCAAGATTACCATAATGGATCACCACGCGGCCGCGCGAATTGCTCCCGCGGTTCACCCGAACCTGTACCCGCATACCCAGTTGACTGGCGATATTCTTCTCTAAATCCTTCAAATGAGCTGATTCCGCCGGTGGTTGACGGTGGGGGGCGGGTTGAGAATTAAGCAAACGCTCCAGATTACGAACGCTTAATTCCTGGCTGACCGCCAGTTTCGCCAGTCGTTCCTGTTCAACTGAATCGGCCACTCCGACTAAAACCTTGGCATGACCGACACTCAGTCTGCCATCACGGACAAGCTGACGGACAGCCTCAGTTAAGTCAAGTAATCGCAAAAAGTTACTGACGGTGCTGCGATCTTCTCCCAAGCGGCCTGCCAGTTCATTTTGACTTAAGCCCAGCTTGGTAATTAAAGTTGAGTAGGCATTGGCACGGTCAATGGGGTTCAAATCTTCACGTTGAATATTTTCGATCAATGCCATCTGGGCTTGGGCAATTGCATCCACTTCCTGCCGGACCAGGGCGGGGATTGTTGCCATACCCGCCAGTCGGGCCGCGCGCAGACGCCGTTCACCGGCGATCAGCTCATACCCGTCAGCCGACTGACGGACAACGACTGGCTGAATCAATCCGCTGACCTTCATACTGTCAGCCAACTCCTGCAGAGCAGTTTCATTGAATGACCGACGCGGTTGATGCGGATTGGGTTGAATCTGATCAACTCCCACTTCAATGGCGTAAAGACGTTGGGTTTGACTGTCAGCCTGACTGTCGGCGGCAGACGTCTGACCGACATGGCCATCTGACACGTCCGACGTGTCAGCCGCATCCGTCAGCGAAGTGCTGGAGATTAAACTTGATAACCCGCGACCAAGACGAGGGCGATTAGGTGAACGATCCATAAAATACCTCCGCAGTCTTATCTGCCCACTGCAATGTTCCACGTGGAACATTGCACCAGACGAGCTAATTATCCAAAAAAAGCGTTCTGACTCAAATTTGTAGGTATCAATCGGACTAGGTTCAGCGCTGCTCGAGGCAGCCAGGCATCGGCAAAATAGCCGCGAGGCGAGAGGGCGGTGGTGGGGGGCCAGCAAATATGAAATCAATCGCTAACGTGAATTAGCCCAACCCATACGCGCGGTCAATTGGACCTCCCTTTGAGGAAGACACGCGAGCTGGTTATAAGTTAGGGAAATGTATGGGTCTAGTTTAGAATGGATAACTGGTTATAATTCTGCACCTTGCAGATCGGCACGCACGGTGCTGCCGGTCTTCATCTGGAAAGACTCATGGCTTATACACTTACACCCGCCGAGCCGGAACAATTTGACGCGCAATCAACCCATGGCGATTCGGATAATCTCTGGACGCTGAACTTCGGCCCGCAGCACCCGGCGACCCACACCACCTTGCGCATTGTCCTGGAGCTCGATGGCGAGCGCATCGTCAAGTGCCTGCCGCACATTGGCTACCTGCACTCGGGTTTTGAGAAGCTGGGTGAAAATCTTAATTACAATCAATATGTCACCATTGTTGACCGGATGGATTATTCCGCGCCGATTTATAATGAACTGGCGTGGCACGGGGCGGCTGAAAAATTGATGGGCATCGAGCTGACGCCGCGCTGCAAGGTGTTGCGCACCATCGCCGGTGAACTGGGGCGCATCCAGTCGCACTTGCTGTGCATCGCAGCAGCCGGACTCGACCTGGGCGCACTGACCGCGTTTCTCTACGGCTTTAACGAACGCGAAGTGATTTACGACATTGTTGAATACATGAGCGGCCAGCGCTTTCACACCAGTTGGACGCGCGTCGGCGGTTTGAACATGGATCTGCCCGATGAGGAAGTCTTTGTCCGCATGGTCAAGCGTTTCATCAACGAGCAGTTGCCGCGCGGCATTGAGGACATTGAAAAACTGCTGAATCGCAATCGTATTTTCGTGGACCGCACCAAGGGTATCGGCATCATCAGCCGCGAAGATGCCATCGCCTGGTCGCTATCAGGGCCGATGGCGCGGGCATCGGGCGTGGCGCGCGATATTCGCAAGGATGAACCGTATCTCTGTTTTGCGGACAACTGGGACAACCAGGGTTCGCCGGCGGTTAATTTCAAAGTGCCGATCATGACCACCGGCGATGTGTATGCCCGTTACCTCGTGCGCCTGGAGGAGGTTCGTCAGAGCATCCATATTATTCGTCAGCTCATCGACAACATCCCCGGCGGGGCGGTCAACGTCAGCCCCGAAGGCAAGGCTGTGCTGCCGCCCAAGTCGCAGGTCTATGGTTCCATCGAAGGGCTGATTCAGCACTTTGAAATCATCATGACCAACCGTGGTTTCATTCCACCGCGCGGCGAAGTTTATAACTGTATCGAAACCGCCAACGGTGAGCTGGGTTATTATATTGTCAGCGACGGCGGCAATGTTCCCTGGCGGGCGCGCACGCGGCCGTGCATTTATATCAACTATCAGGTCTTCCCTAAATTAGTCGAAGGCCATATGGTTTCAGACGTGGTGGCCATTCTGGGCAGTGTCAACGTGATTGCGGCGGAGTTGGATCGTTAACAGAATTGATCGTCGCCCGGCGGTGGCCAACGTGACGCGAATACCGACAGGTCAATTGAAATTGCCCCAGCCGATGGCAGGGCGGCATTGAAATTTGAAATCAATTTTCGCTTCGTAAAAATTTTTCCCTTTCACCAGCGACAGACTTATGGCTTGGATTGCTGAAAATCGTCGTGACCCGCAGGTCAAAACTTCGGATACCCCTTACCTCACCGATGCGCTCAAAGCCGTTTTGCGCGACCGGTATTTCCCGCGCTATCCAACCAAGCGGGCTGTGCTCCTGCCGGCGCTGCATCTGATTCAGCACACGTACGACTGGATTCCCACCCAGGCGCTGCAGGAAGTGGCGGAGTTTCTGGAGATCGCGCCGGCTGAGGCGCTGGATACCGCGACGTTTTACGAGGAATATTGGCTTAAACCCAAGGGTAAGTATCTGATTGGTGTCTGTCGTTCGCTGGCCTGCGAGTTGTGCCAGTCTGCCAAGCTGACCGACACTGTCCGCCGCAAGTTGGGAATTGAGGTCGGGCAGACCACGACTGACGGCCGCTTCACGCTGATCGAAATGGAATGTCTCGGTTCGTGCGGTTCAGCACCGGTGGCTTTGACCAACGAAGTGCTTCAGGAAAATCTCACCCCCGAAAAGCTCGAAAAGTTGATCGATTCATTGCCCGCCGACCCGCACGACTTCAAAGACCCGGGCATCACCTGGCCGGAAGATGACAAGCACTGACTGGCCGATCAGTAGTCGATGACCAAACGGGATGATGCATCATCCAGCTTCGCCCGCTGGCTTGGCAGACAAGTCGGACACATCCGTTGCGCCATCCGCCAACACGTCGGCGAACCAGCCCAAACCATCTACCGCCACCAGACGGTTCAGCAACATGCTGCCCCGCACGATCCTGATTTGATTCTGCGCCGAACCATCACCGATGAAGTGCTTTGCCGGTCAAAGCCGCCATCGGCGACAAATTCGTGTCATGACGGCCAAAAGACTCGGTCGGCAGGGTAGTCTCCCCGTGTATTGTTCCGCGCCATCCGTCAGCACAACATCAACAACGGCGTTGATTTGATATTCGTGCCCCAGCACACGAGGGCAAACTACTCATGTCGCAACGCTTCGATGGGGTTCATGCGCGCCGCCAGAATCGCAGGATAAAGCCCGAAGACAATTCCGATCATGGCGCTGATGATGAACGAAAGCAGGACGCTCCACATCGCGATGCTGGTGGGGTACTCATCCGTGCTGAACGCGCGCACCACGTACGGCAGCACCTTGGCAAAGACAACACCCAGACCCACACCAATCAAACCACCCGCCAGTGAAATCACCGTGGTCTCGATCAGAAACTGCAGCGTAATGTGGCGCTGCTTGGCGCCCAACGCCCGACGGATACCGATTTCGCGCGTGCGCTCGGTCACACTGGCCAGCATGATGTTCATGATTCCGATTCCGCCCACCAACAGCGAAAGACCAGCAATGAAACCCATCACAAAATTAAATATCCGCTGCGTGCGCTCGGCTGAACGCAGAATCGAGATCGGGGCTTTGATCTCGTAATCCAGAATCGGGTGCATCTCGGCGATGCGACTTTGCACATTGGCCGCTACATGCTCCACCTTGTCCATGCTGCTGGCTTGCAACCAGATTTCGCTCACCTCGATCACCTTGCGTTCCATTGATCCGCTCTGGCGGCGAACAATCGTGTCGCTGAAAATCTGCCGCGCCACCGACAACGGAAAATAAATGTCCTTGTCCAGATCGCGGTTGATCATCGCAGCCCCTTCGCCGCGCAGCCCGCTGGGATAGAGCACGCCAATCACCTCCAGAATCACCAGCCCCGTTGAGGGCGCACCGACTTCAATCGTGCGTCCCAGCGGATCGTCGTAGGGGAAAAGTTGCGCTGCCACGGCTGAACCGATGACGCAGACCGGTGCCGCGCGGTCATAGTCAACCTGGGTGAATTGCCGCCCCCGCGCCAGTTCCAGGTTGATCACTTCAAATGCCTGCGGTGTCGTACCGATCGCCTCGGCATTGGCGCGGACATCCTTGCGAACCACTTTTTGTTCCGTCAGGCGCAGCGGCACGATGCGCTGTACATCGGGAACCAGCGCTTCCAGTCGGGCCAGATCGGTTCGCGTCAATCCATAACGCAGTTCGCGTGTCGTGGCCTGCGAAGTGTCCTGACTTTCCGGCGGGCGGGCTGACCGAACCAGAATGTTCGTTGCGCCCAGTTCCTCCAACTGCTGCAGCGCCGCTTTTTTACTGCCTTCGCCAATGGCGACCATCGTGATCACCGCAGCCACGCCGATGATGATCCCCAGCGCCGTCAGCAGCGAACGCATTTTATGACGCCGCAGATTCCGCAGCCCCAGCGCGAATGTTTCCAGTAAAAAAATAAACATCAGCTCGTGCTATTGTAGGTCAATACTTTTCGCATCGTCGAAACAAAAATCAACTGCCACCGGCGAGCTGATATTCGCGGCGTGAGTATGTGTATAAATCCGCCCAGCTCCAGTAAAAGCGTACATTATAAATGGTCTGACCCGCGTACGCCCATCGGCCGCCCAAGGCCTCAGCCAGCGGGTCGGCAGCGCTGCGCGCCGATGTTTCATCAGGATATTGTTGCCAAACAATGATACGCTGAGCCTGCGGCTGTTTTTTCAGTGCAGCCTTGACCGCTGCCGGCGAAGCATCTTCCCGCAGTTTCTCCTGCTCCCACGGCCTCCATCGTCCAAAGCGTTGTACCGATACGGGCTGATCACTTTGATGGGCAAAGTAGTACCGACCGACCCAATCCCAGACCATGCCTCCCCCCGGAGCCGCACCAAGATAATTAACAGCCATCGTTTTATCGGCTGAATGGGTGCGTAGCGGTGGGGTGAAGGTGAGTGTCATCGGATCGGATCTGTCTGCCAGAATGTCTGACACAACCCGGTCAACCGGCGGTTCATTACCAATGAAAATTCGCCCGTACGCCTGACCAAGATTCATCAGCAAAACCAGCCCGATCGCCCCCCAGCGCAGCGGGCGGGTGGGAATCCGCACCAGCAGGGCACTGAGCGCCAGCACCACCGCTGGCCAGATAAACGCCAGATACCGCGGCATCCAGACCGATCCATCCATCGGTTTGACAGACACAAAGATGATGTAGCACGCGCCCCACAATGCTGCACCGATCAACGCGACCAACGCGAATTTGCGCACGCGCTCTCGTGAATTGTCTCCGCAAAAAACCCAGAGCAGGGCCACTGTCAGCATGAGCGCAGCCAGGTAAATACCATGGCCCAGATTCGCCTGTTGAGGCGTTTGCGGGTCGTACAAAGGCAGGAATCCTGATTCATCGACAGCGAGAATTATCGTGAGGATCAAGACCGAAAAAAGCGCAATTCCCGCCAGCAGTCGGGGAATAATTCGTCCCAGCAAACCAAGGGCGGCGATAAGAACCATCCCGCCAACCAGCAGAAAAGCGCGCGATGCCAGAAGGGCGCCAATCACTGTCATGCCACTGTCAGACACGTTGTCTGACACCCGCCATGGGCTGACCAACCAGCCTCCCAGCCGGCTTAACCACGCTATCGGGCTGACCACCTCCTCGCGCGGGAACGACAGGCAGTAAACCGCGTACAACGGTACGACAATCCACAACCCGAGCCAAAGTACTTTGCGCCACCAAGGCTCCTGTGGGGGGTCGTCGAATCGATCTCCGCGTAATTTTTTCGACCAGGGTAATGCGCCCAGCAGGCACAACCCCAGCACCAACCCGAACCCTGCTGTCGCCGCCGTGACACGCGACGGTGTCATCTGTCGGACATTGCCTTCAGGGATGAAATCCCACGCCAGCAGATAAGCTGACAACGAATCAACCGTCTGTTCAATCGCACTGTGCTGCTTGTTGCGCCGCGTGACCCACTCAATGCCGGTGTAGCTCCATCCTTTTTCCTCAATTTTTTGGCCGAACGGGTTGAAAAATGCGTAATATCCTGCTGGCCCGGCGAAAATAATGATCAAGCCCAGCACAAATAAAAGACCCTGTCGCCAGTGTGGCCGGCGCTGCGTTAAAAGATAGATTGGCTGAAGCGCAATCACACCCAGCCCGCTGATATGCAGCCCCAATGTCGCCAGCCCGCTGGCAATCCATCCCAACCACGCCAGGCTGCTGCGCGTGCGCATCCACCAGAAAAAGCAGGCCATGTTCACCGTCAGCGCCAGGAAAAAAGGCATGTACATCTTGGCGTCGCGGCTATAGGAAAAGATGTACGCGCTGCAGGCGGTGAACGCTGCGCTCAGCAGGGCGGCGCGCCGGTTTAATAACTGACGGGCCAGAAAATAGATCGCCGGCGTCATCAGTGTTCCGCTGATCGCTGCCACCAGGCGCAGCCAGAAGGGGGTTAAACGCTGCTGCCCGGTTTTGATCGCCTGCTGCGCCACAAACCCGCTGATGTCTCCTTGAATCAGCTTGATAAAAGCATCCGGATTGCCCACCGCCCAGATCGCCTGATAGTTCAGCGGCATGAAACGAGTCCGCTTCATCTCCTTCAGCAGATCATCGTAAGATCCCATCACCCGGACGTAGGTCGATGCTTCATCGCCCCAGATGGTCGGTCGATCCAACCACGCGAAATGTAAAACCCCGCCGCCGATACACAATAGAATCAGGATAACCCAGTGCCACCGCCCCAATACCGCCCGCCCGGCAGCACCCGTGCCATCACCCTTGTCACGCGGTACGAATTCCCAGCTCCCCGGCAGATTCGACGGGGGGGAATCTGAAAAGATTGGTGCCGTAACGGCGCGCCCACTCATGCCAGCTTGAACGAAGCGAAAAACGCCGAAAAGATGCTCAAAACTTCAACCAGCCATCAATCCCAGTGAAATACGCCCTTGCCCCATTCGTAGACGTACCCAACCAGAATCACGCCGATGAACACCAGCATGCTGATCAGCAAGAGTGTGGAAAAACCACCGCCACCCACCACTGCGTGCGGAAAGGCCGTGGCCCACGGATATAAAAAGACGATTTCAACGTCGAAAACCACAAACGTGATCGCCAGCAGATAAAACTTTACATTAAAACGTTTGCGCGTATCACCGATCGGCATCATGCCCGATTCGTAGATGGTCTCCTTGCCCGGCCCGCTGCGCGTTGGTCCGATCAGCAGCGAAATCGCGATGTTGGCCACGCCAAAACCAATCGCAATGATCAGGAGAATCAAAACCGGCAACCAGGAATTCACCTGGGAAGTGAGCTGTTGGGCAAGAATCGGCATCGTCATCGTGATTTATTCGCCACAGGGCGATTCCCTAAAACCGCATATGTTAAGCATTCAACTTCCTAAGAGCAATCACCATCGCCGCCTCCTTGAATTGCCGGGATAGTTGCATTTGCGTTAGGAGTGCTTGCCCAAGAAGTTATGGTTCCAACCGCACATTTGTTGCTTGATGCCGGAGCCTACCTTCAGCGTTCTGTCGCTGTTGATGCGGGGCGTTCTTGCCCGGTGCTCAGGCGGCTCGCCGCTTGGGGTTCAGCCACCAGACAACTAGCAAAATAGCTAATATTGTGAAGAAGGCGATGACGATTAGATTCCAATTGAGTGAATTCGCTGCTGCCTCGGCAACCGGTTGGATGATCCACTCGCCACCTTTTTCTATGACCTTCTCCGCTCCGTTGATGAATGCTTCCGGGTTGGTAACGAACGCCGTGGCAACACTGCCCACCATGATGGCACCCTTGTTGCGCCACACCCAATTGGCCGCCTTGTCTCCATACTTTTCAATTGTCTCTAACACCGCAGCTTGCTGCGGCACCTTCGCCAGCACGCCCTCGTCGGCTAACATGGCGAGCCGCCTGGCATTCTGCCCATCAACGTGTGTCAATGCTCGTGTCATAGGCCTGCCGTAGTTCTCGATCAGCGATTCGGCAATCTCTCGATGTAGAATCATCGCATCGGCAGCGTCGTCTCCGTACTTGGCGAAGATGCGGAAGCTCTTTGGGCGTGAAACCACCCAGACAGCGTCGTCACCGCGCCGAGCCATCAATTTTAGCGCCTTTGATGCGCCGTCCTCGCCGACCTCTTCGACGAGCCGAAAGACTCGTGGACCAATTTTCTTGCTGGCTTCAACGACCACGTCGTCACCGTATTTTGTGGCGAGCGTCTCCATCCGCCGGGCCAACACCTTTGCGGCGTCCTCGCCGAATTCCTCGGTTGCCTCACGTCCAAACTTCTTCATGACGTACTCGGTGCCCTCCTGAAGCGCTTTGCTTGCAACACCTGCCCATACGTCCGTGCATACGAACAGCACCAGAGCGACGAAAATGAAACGCTTAATCATGGTTGCACCTTACCTTCAATGAGATCGCCTATGGCTTGGCGTCGCACCTGCTTTCGTTTCTCGTGAAGTTCAAGCAGTTTCCCGCGCAAACCGGGGTTCGTTCCATCACCATCAACGATGAGTTTATGAATCTCATCCAGTTTCTCGTTCAGCATTCTCGACATGTCGCCGACAGGGTCGGCCCACCAGTCCCAGATTTTCCCAACAACATAGTCCACGATGATAGCCACGGCCAAGCCGACACCCAGCGTGACCCAACTGCTGGCCGCGCCCGCAGCGAGTATTCCTGCGGACAGGCCGAGCCGGAGGGCCACCATTCCGAGGACGTCGCCAGCTATGGCTGAGGCAATCTCCCGTATAGCGTCTTTACGCAGATCAACCTGCACCTTCTTCGCCGCGTTTTCGAGCGCCGTAGCGAAGGCACGCTCCAGTGATTCCTTGGAGGCAAACTGCGGCAGTGAGGCCTGAGGCAGGCCAGCGATGTCAGCCTTGATATCGACCAGCATCCGGCCTTCGGTACTCTGCACCGACGCGATGTAGTGCTTCACAACTGCTTCGATGGACTGGGACAACTGTTCAGAAGTAAAAATGTGGGCCGCGAACCTCTCCCGCAGGTAGGTTTCATGGCGGTCGGTTCGCGTGAATGGCAGGTGGTCCACACCGATATACCACTTGCTGCGCCAACCGAGAATCTCCTCCGCGAATGCCGGGGTCTGTTTCTTGATCTCCTCGAAGTATGCCGAGAGCGATGCAAGATGATCATCTACCGCTTTCAAGGACTGGTCGTCCGCCCATTTCAAGGACGGCTCCACAAACTGCTGCGCATTCTTGGGAAGTTGGATCTTGGCCGGCGCGGGGTTCGTTGGCTTCGCCCAGAAAAACTCCACTATTGGCTCGCGTAGGAGAACGCCCGCAATGACGCCAATGGTCAGCATCAGGTACAGCTTCCAATGTTTGGAGCGTGGTGTCTTCGGCCCGGCGTAAGGAAGCGTAGGGTTGCCCATGTCATCTTTCTTTGAAACCATTTAATTCCATTATGTGATACTGACAGTGGAATGTCAATATTGTGCTTTAGTAATTATCACTATTTATCTCAAATAGAAGTGTCATCCTTGTTGGCCGGTTAAACCGGTCAGAATGGATGCACTTTTAATGTCTTGTAACGAGCGTATTCGTCTGGAAGCAGTGCTTGAAGGAACAAGGCGGCTGCGCCTTGGCCGCTGCCACACGCACGCGAGACTTCCTTGGAATGGGGGCATTTTCACTTCTTTGCAACAGATCATCGTTGCCTCCTGCGTGGCATACTGACCGTCCAGCCGGTACAAAAGGGGCGAGCATGAATGGTTTTGACCTGGCATACGGGACGGGTTTGGCGCTGGCTGCGCCGTTTTGGTTGATTCATTCACCTGCCCGTCGCAAAGTTCTGCAGGCGCTGCGCCTACGGATGGGCCGCGCCATGGACACCTCGCGCCGCCAGCTTAATCGTCCCGCCGTGCTGATCCATGCCGTCAGCCTGGGGGAAATCAACGCCACGCGCAGCCTGATCCAGCAACTGGCGCAACATCGCCCTGATCTGCAGTACATCATCACCACCACCACCGTGACAGGCTATGACCGTGCCCGCCAGCTTTACAGCTCTAATCCTGATGTCACCCTCATTCGTTATCCGCTCGACTTTTCGGTTGCGATCAACCGCGTGTTGGATACACTCAGGCCGGATATTGCGGTATTGTTGGAGCTGGAGCTTTGGCCCAACTTTCTGCGCCAATGCCGCCAGCGCAACATTGAAATCTTACTGGTCAATGGCCGCATCACTCCCCGCAGTTTCCGTGGGTATCAGCGATTACAATTCCTGACCAGATCGATGTTCGGCGCTCTGTCTGAGCTGTGTGCGCAGGACCAGCGCTTTGCCGAACAATTCATTGCGCTGGGCGCAGCGCCCGATCGTGTCCGTATCACCGGTACGATGAAATTTGACACCGCTGCCCTTGTCCCGCCGACCGATGCCGCCCGGCAACTGGCTCAGGCGCTGGGCCTTGATCCAGCGAAGCAGTTGATCTGGGTCTGCGGTTCGACCGGCCCGGGCGAAGAGGCGATGATTCTGGAACTCTACAGACAGCTGCAAAAGAATTATCCCACGCTGCGGCTGGCGCTTATTCCGCGCCATCCCGAGCGTTTTGATGAGGTCGCGCAGTTGATCCAGCAATACGGTTACGCCTGCCTGCGCCGATCACAAGTAGATGCACCACAACCCGGCGTCGCCGGCAGTCCATCGACCGATAGCGCCACCCGCCAACCGCTGACGACTCAATCAGTTATTCTCGGCGACACCATGGGGGAGCTGCGCACGTTCTACAGCCTGGCTGCTCTTGTCGTGGTGGGGCGCAGCCTGGTTGATCTCGGCCAGCGCCAGCATGGCAGCGATATGATCGAACCGGCTGCTTTGGCCAAACCCGTCATCGTCGGCCCCCATACCCAGAACTTTGCCGATGCCATGCTCAAGTTCCGCGCTGCCGGGGCGATGATTGAAGTGAACAACCGTGATGAACTGTATCAACAGCTCCGCCGCTTGCTTGATGATGCTGATTTACGCATTCAACTAGGCCAGCGCGCTGCTGATGTGGTGCGCAATGAGCAGGGCGCCACCGCTGCCCATGTCGATTTGATTCTGAAGTATCTTCCCCCCGCGCGTGATTGATCCAGAAGAGGATTGGTGTCAAAAATCGCCAATCGCATCGCTGGTCAACTGCAGATAACTGCGCAGCTCCTCGGTGCTGAGATTGGTCAGCCATTCATCGCCGCCGCTGACAATTTTATCCGCCAGGGCGATTTTTTCCGCCAGCAGCTTGTCGATCCGTTCTTCCACCGTCCCCACGCAGACGAATTTGTGCACCTGAACCTTGCGCTTTTGCCCAATCCGGTAGGCCCGGTCGGTGGCCTGACTCTCCACGGCCGGGTTCCACCAGCGATCAAAGTGGAACACGTGATTGGCAGCCGTCAGATTCAACCCCAAGCCACCGGCCCGCAATGAAAGAATAAAAATCTTCGGCGCATCAGCATCGCCCGACTGGAACCGGTCGATCATGTCGTTGCGCGTTTTGGCTGGTGTGCCGCCATGCAGGAAGATCGACTCGCTTTTCAAACGGGTGTTGATCAGGCTTTGCAGCAGGTGTCCCATCTCCCGATACTGCGTGAAGATCAGCGCGGCATCGCCGACACCGATCACTTCCTCGAGCATTTCCGCCAGACGTTCACACTTGCCGCTGCGGTTGTCGATGTTGTTGGTCTGTTCGCGTGTCAGCAGGATGGGGTGGTTGCAGATCTGCTTCAAGCGCGTCAGGGCGGCCAGAATCAACCCGCGCCGGCGGATACCGGCTGCTGCGTCAATCTGGTTGAGCATGTCCGCCGTGATGCGTTCATACGCGGCTGCCTGTTCCGCCGTCAGGTTGCAGTAAATCTTCTGCTCCATTTTTTCCGGCAGATCGCTGGCCACCGCAGGGTCGGTCTTGCTGCGCCGCAGCACAAACGGCTGAATCAGTTTGCGCAACTGACCGGCGCGGTCGCTATCGCCCAGTTTTTCGATCGGCACGGCGAATCGTTCGCGAAATTCGCTGGCGCTGCCCAGCAGCCCTGGGTTCAACAGCTCCATGATTGACCACAGCTCGCTGAGATGATTTTCAATCGGCGTACCGGTCAGGGCGACGCGGCGCGGGGCGGCGATGGCCCGAATCGCCTGCGTGCTGGCAGCGGAGGGATTTTTGATTTTCTGTGCTTCATCCAGTGCCACGCGCCACCAGACAGCCCCCGCCAGCGTCTGGGCGTCGCGATGCGCCAGGGCGTAGCTGGTCACAACGACATCGTGCTGACTGACCATGTCGGCAAAGTCCTTGTCCTGCAGCCGCTGCGGCCCGTGATGCACCATGACCTTGAGCTGCGGGGCAAAACGTCCCAGCTCGCGCACCCAGTTGCCCACCACGCTGGTCGGGGCAAACAGCAGCGTCGGTGGAATTGTGCTGTGACCGTTGCTGCGATCAGCCAACTGCTGGCGCTCGAGCAGCATCAGGGAGATCAACTGCGGCGTCTTGCCCAACCCCATGTCATCCGCCAGACAGGCGCCAATGCCCAGCCGATCCAGAAAGGCCAGCCATTGCAAACCACGCTTTTGATACGGCCGCAACTCGCCTTGAAAAGAACTCGGTTGCTCCAGCGCTTCGAGCTGTCCCGGCGTCTGGCTGAGCAGATGATCAACCCAGTCCAGCCCGCTCAGACCCAGAATCGGCAGACCCGTGTCGCCGCGCGCCAGGCCGTAGGCGCTGCGGAATGCCTCCGCCAGCGAAATCTTTCCGCTCTTGCGCTCGGCGATGTAATCCAGTGCACGCTCGGCTGCGTCAGGCTCGAGATGAATCCACTGCCCCTTGTATTTCACCAGCGGTTGATGACGCAGCGCCAACGTGCGGAACTCATCGACACTCAAACGCAAATCGCCCACCGCGACCTGCCAGTCAAAATTGAGCAGATGTTCCAACCCCAGCTCGCCGCTGACAACGCCGTCAGCGCGACCATTGCCTCGGCTCGTGCGCCCGTGGCCTTCATCAAACAAAGACAGATCATCGTCGCCTGGCCGCAGCGTCATCAGCAACCCGATTTCACGATCGCGCCGCTGGGTCCAGTCCGGCAGATGTACACCAAAACCATGTTCGCTCAACATCTGCGCCCACTGACGGATGAAAACGTGCGCCTCCAGCGTGCTTAATTCAGCCTGCGCCGGTTGAGACAGGGCAACGGTCTGTTTCAGGACGGGATAAATCTCCGCCGCCCGCGCCAGTTCGCGCGTCAGGCGCTGACGCCGCCCAGCCAGGGTTCGACCTAAAATACCGGTGGCCGCTTCACCCCACAGATCGGCCGCTGCGATGCTTTCCCCTTCTTCGCCCGGCGCCGGTTCCAGAATCAGACGCAAATACCAGGTTTGATTGGCAGCACGATGCTCTTCGGCCTGATCTGCCGCCGAATTGGCCTGATCCATCCGTGCCGTTGGATGAATCGTCCCGTCATGATCAGCCCCGATAGTATCATCCGCCGGCGCAGCAAGATCGTCCGCTGCATCATCATCGCCCAGGGCTATGGCCGCGCCAGCCAGATCATCCTCATCCTCCGGTTCAACCAGTTCAAAACTCAGGCGCAGCGCTTCGTCCGCCCGCGCTTCATCCAACTGCCCGATCCAACTGCGTACCTGTTCGGCAAACGTCATCAGCTCGTCATGACTGCCGCGCAAATGAGTTTGTTTACCCAATAGCGCCGACAACCAGCGCACTTCCGCTGGCGCCAGGGCTTCAGCCGCCTTGACATGCGCCCGATTGAAAAATTCATCCACAGCCACATCGCGGCGGATCAGTTGATCCGTGGTGGTATGCAAAAATGTTTCAACCAGATACGCGGGTGCAACCTGCGCGGGCGCAGCGCCGTCGATACACTGGCAGACCGGCGGCAACGCGGCGGCGTATTGTTCCAGCGCCATTGCCTCCTGACTCGACATCGCCCCCAGGCGCCACTGGCCATGATATTCCCCCTGGCGCGGCTGAATCAGATCAGGATGAAATTGCCCGATTGCCAGACGATCAACCACAAACTGCGCCAGGTTTTTCCAATAGTGCAGCGACGGGGCACATCGCCCGTGCGCCTGGTCATCAATGCCAGCCAGCAGATCAATTGCCTGCGTTGGATCAAATCGCAGCGCCGCGACGGTAAACGGAGCCAGGGCAGCCACCGACAGCGTTTCGGCGGGTGCGGCAGCCCCATCGAGAGCGACCACCGGACCCTGTTCATCCGCTGGCAGGCGCAGCGACAGTTGGGTGGTCGTAGCGGCGGCCACCACCAGCGTATCGGAACAAATTTCACCCAGCGCCGCGCTCAGATGCTCAGCATCGAGCAGCACGCAGTGCCTCAGATCTTCCGACCCGGCGCTCAGCGCGTTGTGCGCAGCAACCTCAGCGGGTTTTTGCCCCCATAGATACAAACACTTGTCAAACCAGATCGCCTGCAACTGCATTGTGGTTAAGTGTCCCTGTTCGAACCTTGATAAAGTCGAATGAGACATCATACGACCAATCAGCCGTTTTGGTAAGGCGTTGCGCCACGGATGAGTCTGTTTATTTACGCCTGGCCTGGAGTTTTGCGCGAACCAAACGAGTCGCCGCGTCGTACTAATAGTGACACGATTCTCCTTCCCTGGGCGGCGTGAGGTCCGAAAGTCTCACGCCGCCTTTTTTGTTCCGGGCGCGAGCGTGCCTTAATCAGGATCACCCCGACGAATAATCAATAAACGCCTGGCCCCACAATAAATTTTTTATCGGTTGGTACCGATCTGATACCAATACCAGCCGAGGCGAAAAACAAAAAAAAGCCGAAAATGCCGAAATCATCCGCGTAATTGCGGGATCAGACGCAACACGGGATTCAGGATCAAGGTAAATCGTTGGTCGCTATCCAGTGTAAGTTGGCGAACCAGTGGCGGGGGGGCTGGATTTTCGTTACCCCAAGCCGCATTGCTGTACGGATCGACATGAGGGATTGATGACTGATCCACTGGCCGCCAAGGCAAATCAATTTCGTAAGTGCCGGTTTGAACCTGCCGTACTATGCCGCGCCCGCCGCTGATCGGGCCTTGATACGTCAGATAGATCGGCCTGTGATCGGGTGCGGCGATTAAGTCTGTCGGCGTCACAATCGGCCAGCAGGGGGCGCGAAAAGTTCGCAACATTTCACCCGCGCCCGATTCAAACAGCAGATCAAAGTGGGGCGAGGCAACGCCGGTGTGATGGAGGATGGAATATCGTAAAGCCAAGGGAAACGATCGGTTAACGAGCCTTTGTTTTACTGGATTCTACCATTATGTTGTCTGCCACCAGAAGACGAAGAGGGACAACCGCTTGAAAATGCGACCGTTTTGTCTATCTTTTCGCTTGGTTTCATCGGAGATTGATTTTTTGAGCACACACAGCACTAAAAATATGCGTTTTCAGACACTGGCGATTCATGCTGGCCAAGGGCCTGACCCAACCTACGGCGCGGTCATGCCCCCGATTTATCAGACCAGCACCTTTGCCTTCAAGGGATTTAATCAGCCCGGAAAATTTGATTATACCCGATCGGGCAACCCCACCCGCGCGGCTTTGGAAACGTGTCTGGCCGCTCTGGAAAACGGAACCCGCGGATTCGCCCTGGCTACGGGCATGGCCGCTGAAGCCACCGTGCTTTGCAGCCTGAAAACCGGCGATCATGTTCTGGTTCATGACGATCTGTATGGCGGCAGTTACCGCCTGCTCACCAGCGTCATTGCCAGCAAGGGGATTAAAATTGACTTCGTGAACATGCGCGACTTGGCAGCCCTGGATCGCGCCATCACGCCGCAGACGCGCTTGCTCTGGACTGAAACCCCGACCAATCCGCTGATGAATCTGCTGGATCTCAAAGCCATTGCTGATCTGGCCCGCAGCCGCGGCGTCTGGACGGTCTGTGATAACACGTTCCTTTCCCCGTATTTTCAGCGCCCGCTCGATCTGGGCATTGATATTGTCGTTCATTCCACCACCAAATACATCAATGGTCACAGCGATGTTGTCGGCGGCGGGGTGATTGTGCGCGATGAAAAAATCGCCGAAGTGATTGCCTTCCATCAAAACGCCATGGGCACTTGTGCTGGCCCGCACGAATGTTTTCTGGTTCTGCGTGGCGTCAAAACGCTGGCGGTGCGCATGGAAGCCCATAACGCCAACGCCCTGGCCCTGGCCCGCTGGCTGGAAAAGCATCCCAAGGTCAAACAGGTGCTGCATCCCGGACTGGAATCGCATCCCCAGCACGATCTCGCGAAAAAACAGATGACCGGTTACGGCGGAACCTTCAGTTTCCGCGTAAAAGGTGGTCGCCCCGAAAGCATGAAGTTGCTCACCAACTGCAAGCTGTTCACCCTGGCTGAAAGTCTGGGCGGGGTGGAATCACTCATTGAACACCCCAGCACCATGACGCATGTGTCAATCCCCGAACCCGAGCGCCTGCGCATGGGCATTACCGAGGACCTCATTCGCGTAAGCGTTGGTATCGAACATATCGACGATATCATTGGCGACCTGGATCAGGCATTTGCCCATGTGTGAAATCAACGATGCTGTGCTGCGTGCCGGTGTGATTTTCTCATCCGTCGGGCGTATGCTCTGATCCATGTTTGTTTCCCGGGCCGGCCAGAAATTAGATCATGCCCTGACCACCTTTGCCTTGGATGTGGCAGGATTTGTCTGCGCCGATCTGGGGTGCAATGTCGGCGGGTTTACCGACTGTCTCCTGCGGCGCGGGGCCAGTCGGGTCTACGCGGTGGACACCGGTTATGGCGTGCTGGATTATCGGTTGCGCAAAGACCCGCGCGTGGTGGTGATGGAACGCACCAATGCCCTGCATCTGCACCTGCCCCAGCCCGTGCAATTGGTCTGCATTGATGTCGCCTGGACACGTCAGCACCATATTCTTCCCGCAGCCCGCCAACTGTTGCCCCCTTTTGAACAAGGCCAGATCATCAGTTTGATCAAACCACATTATGAAGCCGACGCCCGCCTGCTTCGCGGGGGGGTATTAACGGCTGATGAGGCTGAAAATGTCCTGCAGCGTGTTCGCGCCCAGGTCATGGCTGCGGGTTTTCAATGGTTGAACTCCACGCCCAGCCCCATCCGTGGTGCCAAGGGAAATGTCGAATATCTGGCTTATTTACGCCCTCATCACCAGCCGGACAGCGCCGCCAATTCGCCGGCCGCATAAAAATTGGTAATTTCGTCCGCCTTCCCAACGGCGCAAGCTATTGAAAGTATGGATCGTTGGCGTATCATAGGGGTGTATTGGTGGCGAATCGTGGGAAAAGCAAGCTCGCTGTAAAATCAGTCTTCAGCGAATCGACCCGGCGCAATTGACTTTGCGTTTGTGTCACTTATACTTTTGCCCCTTCCACGCTCGCGGTATGCGCTGTAGCAACCGGGTCGAGCCAAGGGACGGCTTTTACTGTTTCGCTGCCATAGCTCAGTGGTAGAGCGCGTCCTTGGTAAGGACGAGGTCGAGGGTTCAACCCCCTCTGGCAGCTCTGGAAAATTTTGGCTTCGTCGATTGACCGATTTGCAATTGCCGCTTGGTGGCAGCAACCTCGGAAGGCCGGATGGTCGGGTCGGATTTATCGACAAGTGTTTATCGGCATTCGACTTCTAACCCATTCGGAGGTCTGCGTAATGGCAAAAGGTGTATTTGAACGTAAGAAACCCCACGTGAACGTGGGAACCATTGGTCACATCGACCACGGCAAGACAACCCTGACAGCGGCGCTGTCAGCCCGGTCGTCCGTGAAATATGGGACCGAGGCCAAGGACTACAAGTCCATCGCTAAAGGCGGAACTGAACGCGATGCCACCAAGACGGTGACCATCGCCGCAGCCCACGTCGAGTACGAGTCAGACACTCGTCACTACGCGCACGTTGACTGCCCCGGTCACGCCGACTACATCAAGAACATGATCACCGGTGCCGCCCAGATGGACGGCGCCATTCTGGTGGTCTCCGCAGCCGACGGCCCCATGCCCCAGACCCGCGAGCATATTCTGCTCGCCCGTCAGGTCGGTGTCCCGCGTATCGTCGTCTTCCTCAACAAGATCGACCTCGTCGATGACGCCGAGTTGCTGGATCTGGTTGAAATGGAAGTCCGCGAGCTGCTGACCAAGTACAACTTCGACGGCGATAACGCCCCGATCATTCGTGGTTCAGCCCTGCCAGCGTTCCAGAATCCCAAGGATGACGCTGCCTGCAAGCCCATCGATGATCTGGTCAAGGCGCTGGATGAATACGTCCCCATGCCCGAGCGCGAAATCGACAAGCCCTTCCTCATGCCCGTGGAAGACATCTTCTCGATCAAGGGTCGTGGCACGGTGGCGACCGGTCGTATCGAACGCGGCCAGTGCAAGGTCGGCGATACCATCGAAATCGTCGGTCTGGCTGACACCAAGACTTCGGTCATCACCGGTGTCGAGCAGTTCCAGAAGACCCTGGATCAGGGTATCGCCGGTGACAACGTCGGCGTGCTGCTCCGTGGTGTCGACAAGGAAGCCATCGAACGTGGTCAGGTGTTGTGCGCTCCCAAGAGCATCAACCCGCATACCAAGTTTGAAGCCGAAGTCTATGTGTTGACCAAGGAGGAAGGCGGCCGTCATACCCCGTTCTTCAACGGTTATCGTCCCCAGTTTTACTTCCGTACCACCGACGTGACCGGCGCTGCCAAGTTGCTCGGCGGAGCGGAAATGGTCATGCCCGGCGACAACGTGACCATGGAAATCGAGCTGCAAAAGCCGATCGCCATGGAAGAAAAACTGCGTTTTGCCGTCCGTGAAGGTGGCAAGACGGTCGGCTCGGGCGTTGTGTCTAAAATCCTGGCCTGATGGTCAGGCCGTGAAAAGGCAGGTAATGGGCAGCACGTGGCGCTTTACGGCGCTGCTGGCTGCCCATTACTAACAGCCTTGGCTATGAATTGAGGTGTGCGATGGCAAAACTGAATCGCGAATATGTCTGGTTGCAATGCACGGAAACCGGTGATTTGAATTACCGTACCGAGTTGAAAGTCGTTGGTGGCGCTCCGAAGATCGAACTGAAGAAGTATTCTCCGCGCCTGCGCCGTCACACGCTGCACAAGATCAAACGGAAGTAATTGACTCCACGTTGACACGGGCAGGTGCGGGTGTGGCGATTGTGCCCGGCAAGTCCGGTTCGCCCGTGTCGGATTAAGACCCTACGCCGGTAGCTCAACTAGGTAGAGCAGCCGTCTCCAAAGCGGCAGGTTGGGGGTTCGATTCCCTCCCGGCGTGCTGGTTAGCAGATTGCAATGGTCAAGGCCCTGCCTGGTGGGATTGACGCAATTGATTATCCCCAACGGGTATCCGGTTCATCTTTTCCGGGCTGGCGAAATATCGTGGATTGGTGGAGAAAACTGGCACTTCCGCATGGGTGCATAGTATAATCTGTTGGAATTTTCTCCGATTAAAGAATAGTGGTACGAGTGACCAAAACTGATCAAAAACTCGCTTCGACTTCGGCTGGCCCCCAGCGTGCCCTGGGTTCGACGGTCTCTGCCGCCGGCCGCAGTGGCTTTTTCACCATTTATAAACACGGTCAGGGCTATTGGACGCGCCTGATGACCTATCTCGGGTTTCTGCTGCTGGGCGGACTGACGGGGCAGTTCATCTACAGCCAGACCCACGCCTGGATCGGTTCGGGCAAGGCAGTCGGCATTGCCAGTGCGTTCGTCGTGATCTGGGCGATTGTTGAATATCTCATCATCAATAAACCAGCGAGCGCGGATTTTCTCATCGCCACCGACAGCGAAATGAAGAAGGTCAACTGGACCACCCGCAAGGAGCTGATCGGTTCCACCAAGGTAGTTATTTTCTTCATGTTCCTGCTGACGGCGGTGCTCTTCTTCTACGACATGGTGTTTCATACGATTTTCTGGCTGATTTCTGTGCTGAAATCGCCACCGCCGTTTATCACCGGTTAATGACGTTACCACTCTCACCCGAGTCATAGTCCCATGCAATTCTTCGTGCTGCGAGTCGCAAGTAATAAAGAAGACCAGGTTCGCGAGAAGCTGGTTCGCAAGGTCAAAATCGAAGGCCTGGAAGATCGCGTGGGACGCATTCTCGTACCCACAGAGCGCGTGCGCCACATGAAGGCCGGTGTGCGCCGTGAGTCGGATCGCAAGCTTTACCCCGGTTATGTTTTTGTCGAGCTTGAACTGGAACCCGATGGGCGTATTCCTGATAACGTCTGGTTTGTCATCAAGGAAACCGAGGGCGTTGGCGATTTCATCGGGTCCAACGGCAAGCCCAGCCCCATGACCGTCAAGGAACAGGCGAAAATGCTCGACGAAGCCGAGCGTCCGGATGAAGCAGCCAGCCTCAAGACCGAGTACGTCAAGAACGACAAGGTCAAGGTCACCAACGGCCCGTTCGAGAACTTCGAGGGCGAAGTGGAGGAAATCCTCGGCGATCAGGGCAAGGTGCGCATCATTACCACCATCTTCGGTCGGCCCACGCCGCTGGAGCTGGAATACTGGCAGATTGAAAAGCTGTAGTAATTGCCTTCGTGGCTGAACGGCGTCGTCCAACTGACCGAAAATTCGTGACGCCATCACCTTGGTCTGCCCATCGGGCGATATAACAGGGCAATCGCAAGTAGCCTGCGGGGTCGATGTATTAACGAGCCGCGACCGTCAGGGAGCGGTTTTTGAGCCGATCGGGCGTCTACATACGAAAGCCCTGGGGCGATATAATTCCCCTATGCTTCAGTTCATCCGCTATTACGGTAAATATCAGTCACTGCGCGGCAATTTCGGTTCCATGCCCGGTTGGGGGCGCCTCCTGGTTGCTCTGCTCGCCGTGCCGGGCGTCGTGATCATGCTGTCGGCCATTCTGGCGTTTGTCATTGGCCTTGGCGTGCTCATTCTGCTGACAACGCCAATCTATCGCCTCCTGATGGCAATGACCGCATCTCGATCAGCTACGACGGCTGCGTCCGATCCGTTTGTCGATGCCGAAGCAGTTGCCCCTGATTTTCCAGTCAACCCCGCGCCGCGCCGGCATATTGATGTGAAAATCGTCGAATAGGCAGCGACCCCGCCCACGTGTCTGGTTGGCTTGGTCGCGCAATCCAGCGCGCCGGCTTGGCCGGTGAGACACCTCAATCACTTCAATTTTACCCGCCCATTACATCTTTTGGCGCCCGCTGATGGCATCAGCGAGGATATTGCGATTGGCATATTCGATATTGCTTCCAGCCGGTAAACCGCGCGCCAGCCGCGTTACCGCCACCTGTGGATACTGGCTCATCAGGTTCTGCAGATGCAGCGCCGTACCGTCTCCTTCCAGATTGGGATTCAAACCCATGATCACTTCACGCACCTGCCCCGACGCCAGCCGCTGCATGAGCGGTTCAATGGTCAAATCACCTTCTTCCACACCTTCCAGCGGGCTGATTCGCCCCAGCAGGACATGATAAACCCCGCGATACAAACCGGTGGCTTCCAGCGCCAGCAGATCTTTGGGTTGTTCCACAACACAGACCAGCCCCTGATCACGACCAGCATCCGCACAGATCGCGCAGGGATCCTGCTCCGTCAGGTTGTAACAGATGCTGCAATGACGAATACGCGTCTTCACATCACGAATGGCGGTCGCCAGTTTCATCGCTTCTTCCGGCTTTTGCTTGAGCAGGTGAAAAGCGATTCGTTCCGCCGATCGCATGCCAATTCCCGGCAGACGGGCCAGCTCATTCATCAAATCCTGGATGCTTTGCGCGTAGTTGGACATTGTGCTTCAATTATATAACCGCTGGCCGCGTCAGCGAGCGTTGATCGAAGGAATTGTCAGCCGACCATCGGATCGACCTATGATTGAAAGATCAGCCGGGCAATTGCGGTGATCAAGTCCGTCGGAACAATCGGTTTGGCCAGGCAGGCATCAAATCCCGCTGATAGCGCCGCCAGTCGATCCTGTTCGCCGGTATGCGCACTGACGGCCAGCATCAAAACCTGTTCACCACCACTCATGGCGCGAATGCGCCGGGCCAGCGCGCAACCATCCTCCCGTGGCATCGCCAGATCGCTGATGACCACATCCGGCCGCGCCAGCACATATTGCTCCATCGCCTGGCTGACCGACTCGGCACCTGCCACATCGCCCCCATGCATCTGCAATGCCCGGGTGATCATCACCAGCGTATCGCGCTGATCATCCACCACCAGCAGGCGCAACCGGGCCAGCATGTTCTGATCCAGCACCAGCTCTGCATTTGGCGCGGTCAGGCGCTTTTGCACCTGACCGGCCTCAAGCAGCGGCAGTTCTACCGTAAACGTAGCGCCCTGGTTTTCGCCGGCGCTGCTTGCCCGCACCTTGCCGCCGTGCATCGACACCAGATGACGCACAATCGCCAGCCCCAGACCCAGCCCCGTCTGTTTGTGTGCAGCTTGATGATCCACCTGGCGATAACGGTCGAAAATGCGCGCCAGCAGATGGGCGGGTATCCCCTGACCATTGTCGCTCACGGTCAGTACGGCAAAGTTATCCCGCTGCCCCAGATCCAGCCTGATCCATCCTCCTGTCGGCGTGAACTTGATGGCATTGGTCAGCAGGTTCCACACCACCTGCTGCAGGCGCGTGGCGTCCCCCAGCATGATTCCCACGCTTGGCAAAACCGGCGGTTCCAGCTTGACACCTTGATCACGCGCCAGTGGCCGGACTGATTCAATCGCCGCCTGAATCACTTTTCGCAGCACCAGCGGTTGTCGCTGGATTCGCACCTTGCCGGAAATAATCCGGCTGATATCCAACAGATCATCGATCAATCGCGCTTGCGCCTTGCTGTTGCGCTCGATGGCCTGCACTGCTTCGTTGCGGGTCTGCTCATCCAGATCCGGCATGCGCAGAAGCTGGGCCCAACCCAGAATGGCGTTGAGCGGTGTGCGCAACTCGTGGCTGAGCGTTGCCAGAAACTGATCCTTGGCGGCATTGGCGGCTTCAGCCTCGTGACGGGCGATTTGTGCGCTGACCAGCTCCAACCGTTGCTGTTCGGTGCGCCGCTGCTGAATACTGTAGCGGATACTTCGCTCCAGCATGGATGAGGTGATCTGCGCTTTGCCCAGAAAATCCGCAGCCCCGGCGCCCATGGCAGCAAAGTCGATTGTGCGATCTTCCTGCCCCGTCAGGAGAATGATCGGCAACTGCCACCCGCGCTGATTGGCTGCGCTGACGAACTCAACCCCGTCATGCGTCCCCAGGCGATAATCAACAATGCAGACGTCGTACTCTCCCTGCTCCAGGGCTGACAACCCGTCTTCAAAGGTTGATTTCCAGTCGATTTCATAATGGGTCGATTCAATCGAACGCAGCAAGTCCCGGGCGATGATGTAATCATCCTCGTCATCTTCGATCAGCAGGATGCGAATCCCCTGCCCTTGAACAATCGCCGGTGTCGTGTCGGTCACGCTGGGGGTTTTCCAGTGGGTAGTTCGACAATTTCAAACCAGTAGCGCCCCAGCACTTTCATCACCTGCACCAGCCCTTCAAATGTCACCGGTTTGGTGATGAAGCTGTTCACGCCCAGGTCATAAGTACGATAAATATCCTCCTCCGCCTTGCTGGTCGTCAGAACAATAATCGGGATGCCGCGCAAATTGTTGTCCGCCTTGATCTCGCTGAGCGCTTCGCGGCCATCCTTGCGCGGCATGTTCAGATCCAGCAGGATCAGACCCGGTCGCGGCGCATTGTCGTTGCTGTAGGGGCCACGACGATACAGATAGTCCATCAACTGCTCACCGTCCTCCACAACGCGCAGGTCATTGGCCAGGCGGCTTTCGGCTAGCGCCTCGCGGGCCAACAGGCGGTCGTCAGCATCGTCATCAGCAAGCAGGATGGTGATTGGTTTGAGATTGTTCATGCGTGATCTGTCCGGAAAGCATCTGCCGGGGCAGGGTTACGGTAAAAGTAGAGCCAACTCCCGGCGTGCTGTGGGCGATGATTTGTCCGCCGTGGTGCTCAACAATTTTACGGCACACGGCCAGCCCGATACCAGTGCCTTCATATTTCCCCTTGCCGTACAACCGCTGAAAAATTCCGAAAATACGATCAGCGTATTTTTCGTCAAACCCAACCCCGTTGTCACTGACGGCAAAGCGGATTTCATTGTTCCCCGCGGTTTGGTCCGCCTCCACTTCAGCAATACGCACCAGAGGCGCAACCTCCGGCCGATGAAATTTAAGCCCATTGCTCAAAAGATTCTGCAGCAACTGGCGCATCTGTGTTCGATCCGCGTGAACCAGCGGCAAATGGCCTATTTCGATCCGTCCGTTGCAACTTTCCAACCGATGCTCCAGATCATCCACCACTTCACGCGCAACTTCCGCCAGATCAACAATCGTGAACGGATGACTCTGGGTCATCACCCGCGAAAATGTCAGCAGATCGTCGATCAGGGTTCCCATGCGGCTGGCAGCCTTGTTCATGCGTTCCAGATAGTCTCGCCCCTGGGCGCTGAGCTGATCCGTTTGTGTCTTCAACAGACGATCGCTGAACGCCTGAATTTTACGCAACGGTTCCTGTAGATCATGAGAGGCGACCGAGGCAAAATCCTGCAGCCCTTCGTTGCTGCGTTGCAACTCCACCATCGCCGCCTCGATGCGCTGCTCGGCTTGGCGGCGTTCGCGCACTTCCTGCATCAACTGATCGTTGGCACTGGCCAGCTCGCTGGTTCGTTGCTCGACGCGCAACTCCAGCTCGTCAGTCAACCGTGCATAGCCACGCAGCGTGCGCAGATTCGATTCACCCAGAACCGCCAGAATAACACCCTGAATCGCGTAAAAACCCAGCGACGTGTAATGGTGAGTGGCATCGATGGTTAACGAGGAGCGCGGTTCGAGAAAAAAATAAACAATGCAGAATATCGACAGCAATGTTGCCAGCAGGGCCGGCCCCAAACCGCCAATCCAAGCCGCAGCTACAACCGCCAGCGCAAACAGCAGATACGGCGCCTCCAGCGGCACTGACGACGCCCATTCCAGCAACAAATGCGCGAACGTCACAATCACGACCGCCGCGATTGCCGTTGCATATCCACCCCACCACGGGATTCGACTAAACATATCCCATTTAGTATCAATCCCTGCCGTCAAATTGACAACGGACATTTTTGGGTCGGTGGTTCAGTAATTCGATGGTTCAATGACCATTCTTCTCACGCAAGAGCCTGTTATTCCTGAATAGGCAACGCCAAAGGGCACCGTTAATGATGTCCCTCGTGATGCGGCGCCGTAGTGGGAACAGGCGGCTGATCCAGCTTGGTTGGCTGCGGTGTATCGATCCGGTTGGTCGTTTGCCCGGGTGCAACAGAAATGGTCAGCGTGGCAGCATATTTGGTTCCTTTGTAACCTTCTCCACCGGCGGTTTCGTCCGCATGATGCACAACAATCAGGTACCGATTGGCAGACGGCAGCGCAAACTCAGCCGTTCCCTGTTCATCGGTCATCTGCTCATGGCGCGGATCAAATTCCTCCGTCAACGTTTCTCCCTGACCAATGCACGAAATCTGCGCCCCCGCCAGGGGTTGACCGTGGTACAGCACCTGCACCTTCAGTTGCGCGCCGGCCTTCAGCCCCACTGGGCTGGTCAGCGGCACCAGCTCCAGCGGATGACCCAGCACCCGATCAAATCCGGCAGGCTCGCTCGTCGCCTCATCCAGATGTTCACGGGCAACGAAAAATGCCTTGGCACTTTTAATCGAACGCAGCGGCGCGTAACTCACAACTTGATCCGAGGTCTGCCCAACCAGATACAACCCCGCAGCCGGCGCAACAAACGCTGCTTCCCAGAACCCTTCCTTTGCCCCCATCCCGCGATCCAGCGCGGCTGACTTGAGATCATGCTGCTGACCAGTCGGGCCAACCGTGATCCACTGACCATGTTCAAGTGAGGCTTTGCCCATGATCAGAAAATCACGGTGATGATTCCCATGATTACCCATCAATAAATCCAGATAAACCACATCACCCACACGCACCAGCGTGGTATTGGGCTGAACCCAGTTATCGTGAGCCAATGCCAGGGAAAAAGTTGTAAGAACCATGAAAACGATGAGTGTTATTCGATTCGACATATGATGATAGTTCCGTTGGTTGAGGAATTAAAAAAGACAGTTCAAATTACTTTACGTGTTTTACTCAGGCAGGATCGATTTACGGTTTTAGTGTAAATCCCACATCTGATCACGATAATCAGGATGATTGGGGTCAATAATGCCATTGCCCAGCCAGCCGCCGGTCAGGGCCGGGTAAAAAGGATCGATCATTGCCCATCGTTCCACATGCCCATCCACCATCGCCACGTTGACATCACTGCGATGACGCGGATTTGGTCGTACGACATTGGGCGCGGTCAACCGGCTGGGCGGAAAACAGTGGGTGATCAATGTCGGGCTGCGATTATCCAATAGCCCACCATCACAGACCGCAACGGTCTGACTCCACTGGCGGATTCTGGAGAGTTTCACCCAGTTGAGATTGGCGTTAAATCCGTAACTTGCTTCAATCGCGGGCTGGGTATTATTCGGACAATGCCAGATGTGTCGGGCATCAACATCAGCATTATTGCGCCCCTGCTGCAAATAAGGATAGAGCAGTTGCTTGCGGTCAACGACTGCGGACCATCCGATAAAAACCTTGTGATCCTGGGCGTACATCTGCGCTGCCATCGCCAATTGCCGCAGGTTGGACTGGCAGACCACTGTCTGCGCCTGTTGGCGCGCCGCAGTCAATGACGGCAATAAGATACTAATGAGCAGTGCGATAATTCCGATAACAACAAGCAGTTCCACCAGGGTGAAGCCATGTGGTTTGTGGCAGGCAGGTCGTGGCCTGATCAATGCCCCAGGCCCAGGGCTGATTCGACTCGTATTCATGGGTAAACTCCAATGAGCGATACTCAGATGCAGGCGCAATCGGCGCATCAACCCGCGGGCTGACGGACGCCATCTTGCGCAGAAAAATCATTTGATTGATTGGACGAAGTGCTTCATCAAGCCAGCGGGGGAGCGCGGCCATCATAATGAAACAGCGTCGAAGCAGCAGGTTCGACAAACGAGACTTGCGCACAACGCTTCAGAAATGCCGGTGGCGGGGGGCTGACAACAACACCCACCGCCGGGCACATGAGGTTGGCGTAGAAACAGAGCGCGCAGCGTGCGGCTTTGCTATGTCGGCCAGTCTGGCACTCCTCGCCAGCCTTGGTGCTTTGAGGCGGCGGCTGGCAACAGGCGCTGACGGTCGTGGAAACAGAGGTGGACGCGCAGCAGGAATCGGCTGCCGTCTTCTGATGCGCTGCTTCACCACCGCGACTTGGAACGGTTACCGCACCGCGCGTATGTCCGGGAAGTATGGCATTAAGCCACACGCCCAGAAATAGCACCAGTAGGATGGATATCAGTCTGGTCGGCACAGCATCGCAAAACGTAGAAGCCGGTCACGGCCCCGTCAAGATGCGATTTGTTGTCACAGGCAGCCAGACCACCCGGTGCATGGGAAAACCGGCGGCTGGGGAAAACCGCAGTAGGCAATGAATTGCCCGACCTGATTAAACCCGTTTATTCCTTCATCAGCTTGCGCAAAACCGTCTGCAGGATGCCGCCATTGCGGTAATACTCGATCTCCACGGGCGTATCGATGCGACAATGTGTCAGGAACGTCTTTTTAGTTCCCGTCTTGGGATCCGTCGCAACCACGGTCACATCCTGTCCCGGGGTCAGCCGATCATCGATATTGATGTCAAACGTCTCCCAACCCGTCAGTCCGACCGTCTGTGCGTTTTGCCCGGGTTTGAACTGCAACGGCAATACGCCCATGCCCACAAGGTTGCTGCGATGAATACGTTCAAAACTGTCTGCGATCACCGCCTTGACGCCCAGCAGCATTGTCCCCTTGGCGGCCCAGTCGCGGCTGGAACCCATGCCATAATCCTTACCGGCGATCACCACCAGCGGCGTGCCCGCCTTCTGGTACTCGATGGCAGCTTCATAAATGCTGGTGACGCGGTTTTCCGGCAGATAAGTGGTGACACCACCTTCGGTGCCCGGAGCCAGAAGATTGCGCAAACGAATGTTGGCGAACGTGCCGCGCGTCATGACCCGGTCGTTGCCCCGGCGTGAACCATAACTGTTGAACTCCGCCTGGGCGACGTTGTTGTCCAGCAGGAATTTCCCCGCCGGCGAATCCTTCTTGATTGAACCAGCCGGTGAAATGTGGTCGGTGGTCACACTGTCGCCCACCAGCACCAGCACCCGCGCGCCGTGAATCGCCTGAATCGGTTTGGGCTGGGGCGAAAGATCGTCAAAGAACGGCGGTTCCTGGATATACGTGCTGGTCTGGTTCCACTCGAACAGCTCGCCTCCCTTGACGGGAATCTCATTCCACTGTTCATTGCCTTTGGCCACATTGCTATATTGATGGCGGAACATCTGCGGATCAACCGCAGCCTGGATTACCGCATCCACTTCTTCCTGCGTCGGCCAGATATCCTTCAGAAATACTTCGTGCCCAGCCTGATCCAGCCCCAGCGGCTGCTCAAACAGATTCATATCCATCGAACCGGCAATCGCGTAGGCGATGACCAGCGGCGGGGAGGTCAGATAGTTGGCTTTGACATACGGGTGAATCCGGCCTTCAAAATTGCGATTACCCGACAAGACCGCGACTGATACCAGATCCTTGCCCTCAATGGCGCTGACCACCGTCTGGGGCAGCGGCCCGGAGTTGCCGATGCACGTGGCACAACCGTAACCCACCGTATGGAAACCCAGTGCTTCCAGATAGGGCGTCAAACCAGCCTTGTTGTAATAGTCGGTCACCACGCGGCTGCCCGGAGCCAGACTGGTTTTGACAAACGGCGGAATCTTCAATCCCTTTTCCACCGCTTTTTTCGCCAGCAACCCCGCTGCCACCATGACGTGCGGATTGCTGGTGTTGGTGCAACTCGTGATCGAGGCAATCACCACATCGCCATGCGTCAGTTTTTCCTTGGCGTCTTCAGCCGTCAGCTTGGAATGAACGCTGTGATCCCCTTCCTTGCCGCCAACACTGCTGGCGCCCATGTGCCCGGCAAAACGCTTGTAGGGGGGCGGGTTCTGCGCATCGTATGTCTTTTTGAACGTGTCATGCACCGCCTTGCCGAACGACTGCTTGGCTTGGCGCAGATCAACCCGATCCTGCGGACGCCGCGGGCCTGCCAGACTGGGTGTCACCTGCGACAGATCCAGCGTCAGCGTCTGGCTGTAACGCGGTTCAACACCATCTTCACGCCACAACCCCTGCTCCTTGCAGTAGCGCTCCACCAGATCAATATGGTTTTCATCCCGGCCCGTCAGACGCAGGTATTTGATGGTCTGCTCGTCCACCGGGAAAAAGCCGCACGTTGCGCCATATTCCGGCGCCATGTTGCCAATGGTGGCGCGGTCGGCCACCGCCATGCTGCGCAGCCCGTCCCCGTAAAATTCAACGAATTTCTCCACCACCCCGTGCTTGCGCAAAATCTGAGTGATGGTCAGCACCAGATCGGTCGCGGTCGAACCTTCCGGCAATTCGCCGGTCAGTTTGAATCCGACCACTTCCGGCGTGACCAGATAAATCGGCTGACCCAGCATGCACGCTTCAGCCTCAATGCCGCCCACGCCCCAACCCAGAACGCCCAGACCGTTGATCATCGTCGTATGACTATCCGTGCCCACCAGCGAATCGGGCAGCGCCACACCGTCGCGCACCGCCACAACCTTGGCCAGGTATTCCAAGTTCACCTGATGCACAATCCCGATCGACGGCGGAACAACGCTGAAATTCTTGAATGCCTTCTGGCCCCACTTGAGAAACTCATAACGTTCACGGTTACGATGAAACTCGATCTGCGTGTTGTGCAACAGCGCCAGACCATGACCGAACTCATCCACCTGGAACGAATGGTCGATCACCAGATCAACCGGAACCAGCGGATTAATCTTGTGTGGGTTCCCACCAGCCCGGTGCATCGCCGCCCGCATCGCTGCCAGATCAACCACGCACGGCACGCCGGTAAAATCCTGCAGAATCACGCGGGCTGGTTTGAACGGAACCTCATGCCGCGACACCTTTGTGGCATCCCAACCCGCCAGCCGCGACACATCCTGTTCGTGAACCTCAAAGTTATCCACGTTGCGCAGACACGTTTCCAGCAGCACCTTGATCGAATAGGGCAGCGTTGCCACATCGCCCAGCCCCCGATCCGACAACGCCGACAGGCGGTGATACTTCACCTGACCACCGGCTGTTTTCAAAGTTGCTTCCGAACCGAACGGGTTGGTTTTGCTTGCCATAATTGAGCTTTCTGCTGCTGAAGTAATCCGAAAATGAACCAAAATCTCACGTCCGCACGCTGAATCGGATAAAAAACAACGCCGGCACGACCCGGTTGATTCTATGCACCAGCGCCTTGCACTCAAGACGTGCTGCGCGTTTGACGGAGTTTTACACCGCGTTCTTCGGGAAATTGGCCACAGGTCTTCCCCTGGTTTGACTTGCTTCTGCTGGCGGGCAACGCCGCATCAGGCAATCATCGGACGGTTCGTTGCGATATTCAGTTTCGTCCGATAATGACCCGTCCGTCGGGAATGAATAGAACTTATCATGCAAAATTCATCCGCGGTCGATACTGAACCTAGTGACTGCCGCCGCATCCAAACAACCGATCGAACAAACCCTGCTGGAACAACTGGAATCCACCCGCCAGCAGCTCGATCTGCTGCGCGATCAGATCGCCGAGTCGCAGCGGCTGGCCACCATCGGCACCATTGCTGCAGTCATCGCACATGAATTTAATAATCTGCTGACACCCATCGTCAGCTATTCACAATTCGCCCTGCAAAGTGCGCAAAGCGACCAGCCCGACATGGATCTGGTTCGCAAGGCGCTGACCAAGGCGTTCCAGAGTTCCACCAAAGCCGGGCGAATCTGCCAGTCCATGCTCAGTCTGGCGCGCGGGCAATCCAGCCTGGGTAGCGTCGGCGTGCAGGAGCTGGTCGATGAAACCCTGGTTGTGCTGGCGCGCGACCCGCAGAAAGATGGCATTGCCCTGCGCGTGCATATCGAACCGGATTTGCAGGTTCAGGGCGATGTTGTCCAACTGGAACAGGTTCTGCTGAATCTGCTGATCAACGCCCGTCAAGCCATGCTTGGCCGCGGTGGTTCGCTCACGATCAAGGCGGTGCGCACCGAGGAGCAAACCCAAGCCCGCATCCAGATTATTGATACCGGCCCGGGCATTGCTGAAAAAAACCTGCCCCGCATTTTTGAACCCTTTTTCACGACCAAGGGCACTGCCCAGAAGGGTGAAACCAAGGGAACCGGCTTGGGTCTGGCCGTGGTGCGCCAAATCATGGAGCACCATCTTGGCCGCATTGAAGTCCAGTCTGAAGTGGGTCGGGGAACCACCTTCAGCCTCTATCTGCCTTTAGCCAAACCGGCTGAAACGGACGCGCCGGCTCAATCCTGAAGACAATCCGGCCCCGCCTGGTCCCAACGAGTATCCGATACCTCCGCAACTCAGTTGTTGTACGACCGTAAAACACCGATCACGACACCCTGAATCCGGCAGCGATGCGCATCGACAATGCGCGGTTCCATCGTGTGGTTCGCTGGCTGAAGACGAATTTTACCCCCACTTTCACGGTAAAACCGCTTCAACGTCGCTTCGCCGCTGTCCAACAGCGCAACCACCTGCTCGCCGTTGCGCGCTGTATCGCGTCGTTCGATGACAACGTAATCTCCATCACACAAGTGATCCTCGATCATGCTTTCGCCACGCACGCGCAGCACATACACCCCCTGGCGGCTGGCAAAGAGCTGCTCCAGATCGATTTCTTCCCGGTTTTCGATCGCCTCGATCGGCGAACCGGCGGCAATATTCCCCAATAGCGGCAGTTTGGTCGTCCGATTTTCATCCGGCAGTAGTTCCTCCGCGATGATCTGCAGCGAACGTGCCTTGTGCTTACTACGCCGCAGTACACGCTTTTTTTCCAAAGCGCCGACATGCTCGAAAATAGTGACTTTGCTCGTGCCCAACTGGTCAGCCAGCTCCTGCATTGTGGGCGAATAACCATGCAGATGGCGATAATTGCGAATCGCCACCAGCACATCCAGTTGACGGGGGGTGATGTTCATCGGTTCGAGCCTCCAGAAATAGGTTGAGATAATCGCAACGTTCGTATCCTGTGAGGTAAAAATTAACCTAACATATTAGGCTTGTCAACAAAATATTTTCATCTTTCTTTACCTGCTGCCGCCGCCGGGTTTAGTCAGAAGAAATTTCTGTCTTTTTAAGAAATTTTCAGAAAATCGCATAAATTAACAATTATTGCTTTTTGGTTTGTGGTGTTATCGCCTGAACCTGCCGATAAAGATTCAGATTATGGTTGAAGCCCTGACCAATTTAAGTGCCGCTCAGACCATGAGCCAAATACAGATGCGCGTTGCGCGCAAAATTCTTGATATTCAACAGTCGGACGGTCAGGCTGCGATCCAACTGATTCAAGCCGCTGCGAACAATGTGACCAAAGCAGGTGACGCGCTGGTTGCCCAAGCCACCGGACTGGGCACGATGCTTGATGTCCGGGCGTGATCGGCCCAGCCGCTTGGGCACCTCTGCGGCGATGGGGTCAATTTAATTGCTTATTGAAGACAGAATCCGCCACCTGCGTATAAAATGGATCGGTCAAGTCAGCGGATCAATGATCCTGCCTTGATTGACCAAGCCAACGGAGGCTTGTTCCGGTTTTTTCACCCGCTGCTGCGCGTGACTGACATTGACTTGTTCAACTTCTTTCGCTGGACGCTGGGCACCATCGTCACGATCTACGCGACGGTTATCACGGTTCAGTCGTTGTGGGGTTGGTACGTCTGGCTGGCGGGCAGCGACCGCTACATGAGCATGTTGCGCCGCTATGTGATTGTTCATGGTCTGCGTTTGCGGTTTACCAGTTTCTGGGGCGACGTGATTATTTGTCTGTTGTTGTGTCTGGCGTTCGTCCTGTTGTGGCGGGCGCATGTCATTCTTGAGGGAATCAACGGTGCGCTGCATGGTTAATCACGTGATTGATTGTGCAGATGATCCAGATCTGATCGATCAACCAACGGTTGTTCACCAGGATTTTTTTGGCTGATCCAATATGGGTTCGACGGATTCCGACATTAAATCACCCGCGCTGATTGCATCCAGCAGCGCTGTGCGCCAGCCCACACAGGATTTGTCAGCCGATGAACTGAAAAATCTGGCTGAAGAACTGGGGCTGGAGGCGACGCAGTACAAAACCCGTCAGCATCTGCGCGCCGCGGTGGACCAGCGCCGCAAGTTGATCGATTCGATGGATCGCCAGGTATTGGTCGAGCTGGTCCAATGGGGTCGGCGCAGCGTCCCGAATAATGCCTCAAAGGAACATCTGGTTGGCGAAGTGACACGCATCCGCCTGATGCGTTTTGATGGACTCAGCCAGCCTGCACTTCTGGCGCTGGCTTTATTGCGCGGGGTGAATGGCAAAACGAGCGATGATAGTTCCACCCTGAAGCGCAAGCTCAAAAAGCGGGAGGGATTTTTCGCGCGCATGGGCCGCAAACGCCGGGCGTTCATCGGTTCACTGGTCTCGAACATGATCGGCGGCGACGAAACCGATACCGACTATCGCTTTGCCTCCCCGACAGATGACAACACCGCAGCCACCTCCACCCCCGCTCCCCCGGCGACATCGCGCTCCGTCAGCATCAAGGAGGAAATTGAGGAAGCCGGCCTGTTCGGTGGTATCGCCGGACGCATTAAAAAATCCGCTGACAGCTATCTCAATCAAAAACTGGATGAAATTGAATCGCGCATCGACCGCAAGCTGGATGAAATTGATCGCCGCCTGGCTGAATGGCGCGACAAGGAAATTGCCAACCGTATCCGCATCCTCAAAATCACCCTCTGGGCCAGCGTAATCGTCAGCCTGATCTCCCTGATCTATTTTTATCTCAAGGTGTATGTGCTGAACTAAAAAATTCCGCGTTATCGCGATGGGGCAGGTATCCGTCCAACTTTTCTTTTTCCTGCCAATCGTCGCACGCCGGCGCCAAATCGCCTAAGATACCCTGCTGTCATGCCAACTGTTGCCAGCCTGCAGAACCTGTTCAAGATTTATCGCAAACCCGGTACCGATATCGAGGTCTATGCACTGCGCGATGTCAGCATCGATTTTGAACAGGGCCAGTACACCGCGATCATGGGGGCCAGCGGATCGGGCAAAAGCACGCTGATGAACATCATCGGCTGCCTCGATCAACCCACCAGCGGCCGCTACATTCTGGGCGAAGATGACATCAGCCAGTTGCAGGATGATGCGCTGTCGGAAATCCGCTCGCGGCGCATCGGTTTTATCTTTCAGAACTTCAACCTGATCCAGCAATTGACCGTGCTGGAAAATCTCGAAGTGCCGATGTTTTACCTGGGCATACCACCTCATGAGCGTCATCGTCGCGCGGTGGAACTGGCGCATCGCGTGGGGCTGGAACAGCGTCTGGATCACCGGCCCATGCAACTTTCTGGTGGTCAGCAGCAACGTGTCTGCATCGCCCGTGCCTTGATCAACGAACCGCTGATCCTGCTGGCCGATGAACCAACCGGCGCCCTGGATTCCAAAACTGGCGTGCAGATTCTGCAATTGTTTGATGAGCTGGTTGCACAGGGTCGCACCATCATCATGGTCACTCACGATCCCACCGTCGCCCATCGCTGCCAGCGCGTCATTCACCTGCATGATGGACAGATCAGCCGGGATGAACTCAACGCGCGTCACCCGGTTGCCGCTGAAGATGGCCAGTTAACCGGATAATGCGCCATCTCCAGTTGCTATCGTTACAAGTCAGAAGTTGGTGACTACCCGCGAAAAATTAAAAGGCAGTCATCGCTAATTAAAAATCGCAAACCGGTGCAAATCGTTCAAAGCACCTGATTGATGGGCTGAGTTGGCAACGGTATCACGACCGTCTTTTCGTTTTGCCTCCAGCCCGCGGTTGCGGGTATACTGCGGGGCATCCATTTCGTTACGAACATTTTTATGACTGAGGGCAAACCATGAACGATCCTCGTCCGCCACAAAATCGCATCACCCCGGCTGCCGGAGCAGCGCCCGCGAACCCCGCAGGAATTCGCCCGCGTCCCGCCGCTGATTTACATCCGATCTCGATGGATGACGACGAGCCGTCATTGGCTGACAATCATTCCGCCCCGGCACCGCCTACCGGCATGGAGCCGCTGGCTCTGGTTGACGATCATCCCGATGAACCATCGGCCGCCAGTAAAATACGCGCTTTCGGCGTGGCCGATATTGATCGTTCAAGCACCAAGTGGAAACGTCAGCCCAAGGGCGATGGCACCGGCGCTATTCGCGTGCGCAGTTTCCACGGCAAGTTTTCGGATCAGGCGCTGGGGTTTATGGACAGTCAGATCAATGACTGGCTGGATGCCAACCCTGATATTGAAATCAAGTTTGTCACCAGTTCGGTCGGTCAGTTTGAAGGCAAAATCCGCGAACCTGCCCTGGTGCTCAACTTGTGGTACTGAATATCGCGAATAGCCTCAGCCATTCATCCTGCGACGGCGGCTGCGCGAAAGTGGCGGTGAATTGTTGCGCCAAAGCCTTCTTGCTGCTATAACAAGTCTGCTTGAGTCAGCAACGATCCATCTTCCGTGTAATTCCCGAATACCAGCCACTGATGCGTGAGATTGGTCTTGACGGGGATTCCATTTTTTATGATTCACGCATTCATTGCTGGCGCGATATTCCCGAGCGGCAGAATTGCACGCTCGATGTGATGCTGTCCGGTCAGCGTGCGTTGCGGCTGCACATCAAGCGATTCAAACAACCGGATAATCCTGCCGCTGAAGCTGAAGCCGATGCCATCCGCCTTCTGGTCAGCCACGATCTGCCCACGGTCCCGCTGGTGGGCTGGGGGCGTGCAGCGGATGGGCGCGGTTTTTTGATCACACTCGATTTGCAGGGATATGCCGATACGGAAAAAGCCGTGGCAGCCGGTTTGTCGGTGGATCGTATCGTTCTGCCCCTGGCGCTGCTGGCGGCGCGTCTGCATCGTGCCGGGCTGCATCATCGTGACTTGTATCTATGTCATTTTTTCGTCAATGACACCAACCCGGAGGATATGCGCCTGATCGATGCGGCGCGCGTCCGGCACCTGCCGCGCTGGCCGCTGCGTCAGCGCTGGATCATCAAAGACCTGGCCCAGTTGGTTTTCAGTTTGCGCATTGCCGGCGCTGACGAGGGGCAAATTCGCGTATTCATGAATCAGTACGCCCAGGCGCGCAACAGTAAAATCACCCAACGCATGATGAATCGCATTAATCGTAAAGCCGCGCGCATCGCCCGCCATGATGCCAGTCTGCGTCAACTTCAGCCCACACGCAATGTATCGCTTCCCACAACACGTCCGCTGTCAGACGAGAATTAAGAGTTTTAACAATTGTTGTGCGACATATCGTCACAACAAAAAATAGGCCGCAAGATTGCGGGATTTTGTCGCGAAAAAACGGCGCGTTGTGTTAGCAACGGCACATAAAAGATAAAAAAATTTTTATTTTTGGTTATCGGACCCTTGACCGACGAATCAATGCCCCATATTTAAGATTTCGTCATCGTGAGCTTATCCAAGAATGTTTCGAGTTATGGGACGTTCGGCTGCGATCGACTTCACCCACCACGCCGCGCGGCACTGGCTGCGGGAACATACACCTGACTCAGAGACGGGTGTCCGCAGAGGTAAGGTGCCATCCGCGTAAACCCAAGGGTTACGCAGCGGCAGAAGGATTCCTCCATGCTTGGTTTGTCCACACTGCGCACGCGCTCTCAGCGCGTCGTTTCAACTTCAGCCCTTGAAACGCTCGAGCATCGCCGGTTGCTGGCCGGTATCAATGTCGCGGACTTCGGGGCCTTGCCCAATGACGGGGTTGATGACACTGGCGCCATCCGCGCTGCGTTGTCGGCTTCCAAGGCAGGCGACACACTCAACTTTGCCCCTGGTGTCTACAACGTCTCGGACACCATTACCATGCGCTCCCACCGCGAAATCAAAGGTTGGGGCGGCGCAACCATCAAGCGCAGCGGTAAGGGCTACGTCTTCGCCAACGATCAGCAGAACTACAATATCACCTACACGGACATGACGTTCGATGGTGGCGGCATTGACGTTTCGTCCAGCACCCTGGGCGAGGCGGTTCTGGTTCGCGGCAACACTTTTCAAAATATCAGCGGTGGCTGGCCTACCGGTGACGGCATTTATGCGCCCAGCGGTCTGAAAAATTCCAAGATCACCCGCAACATCTTCTTGAATATCTCCGGCCCCAGTCAGGGCATCTATGGCTTTAACACCTTCACGGACGTTGAAATCAGTTCCAACTATTTTGATGGCGTCTGGGAGGGAATCCATCTGGCGTATGAAAAGGGTGGTTCCAATCTTAAGGTGATCAACAACACCGGTATCAACTGGACCCGCATGCCCATCGAGCTGCAGGGTAAAAATGCCGTCAACACCATCGTTGAGGGCAATTACTTCAATGGCTGGAAATCGACCTATGACGGCAGCTTCGCCCTGTCGATCATGAACTACGGCGAAGGGACCATCATTCGCAACAACGTGCTGATCGGCCCGGGAAGCGCGCCCGTCGGCATTGAAGTCGGCGGCCGTAATGGCTTGGTCGAAGGCAACTCCATCACCGGCTTCCGTGAAGGGATGCACCTGGTGGGTTCTTCGGGAACTGTTGTACGCAAGAACGTATTCCTCAACCAGTCGCTGGTTTCGATCTGGCGCACCGGTGTTGATGAAGCGTACAATCTGAACGTGAATAACAACTACATCAAAGGTTCGCCGTGGGCATTTCTGTTCACCGGCGGCCGGACCGATGGCAGTGTGTTTGAAAATAACTTCGTCACTGAAGTTGAACGCGGCATTGTTGGCAGCACGGCTGGTGTAACCATCGGTGCCAATACCTTCCAGAAGGTGAAGTCGATTCGCTGATGTTCATTGGCGCCTGGCTGATTCAGCCGCGGCGCCAAATCAGATGAAGTGCTTGAATCCCAGCACCCGTGGACGCGCCGTCCGCGGGTGCTTTTTTATGGCGGCAATTTGGTGGTCTGATGCATTTGAAACGGTGGATGATTCAGCGATCACCATGAATCTTTGATGCGCTCAGGACGGTTGCGCGTATTACAGAATCAGCGCGCTGCACTGCTGCGGTCTCTTTTGCGCCGCGCCGTTTCCTGTTGCCGCCCAGCATGCCAGCGGCGGCTGATCCAGTAGCCGATCAGCGCACCGGCCGGGCCGGCACTGACGTAATCCATCGGTATTGCCCGCGTCATATCCCACGCGGGTTGACCAATCATCCAGTGGCCCGGAACGACAAAACCGATGACATATCCGATGAACCCCGCCACGATCGGCGCAGACCACATCCATACGCTCGGCGTCAGGCTGAACAGCGAATGCGCCACCAACGACCCCACCAGAGAGGCCAGCCCAATCGCTGCCAGCGCCTGCGCCTTGTCGTTGGATCGCAACAGCGCCAGCAGCAACAAACAGGTGCAGGCGACGTGCGCTCCCAGCGCTAAAATTCGCGCAATCAGCGGAAACTGCACCGGCGCCATGCCGTCACGCTTCGTGTCATCCACCGCCAGACGCTTTTGTCCCAACCAGCACTGGACATACCACGCACCGGCCAGCAAGCCGGCAAACAAAATCGTCTCCACCGCCAGCCACAGGAAAATCGCTGCACTGTCGGCCTGACGATACGCTGCGCCCGCGGTTCCGAAACGAATCGCCCACGCGGCCATTCCTGCGCAGGCTGAAAAAAATCCGGCATCGGCGCGCACCCGTCCGGCGATCAACGTGCCAACGACCGTGGCGATGATCAACGTCACCCCCGCTGCCAGATACGTCAGGATCGGCGCTGTTTGCTGCGCCAAAGTCGGGCCAAAATAGAGTGATTCGGGGATATTCAGCGCATCGCCCACCCACCAGAATAGACTGAAATTCGCGATCAGCGCCGCTGCCATCAGCAGCCGCGACTGATGATAGGCTACAATTGATCGTTTGGCGGTCGGCGCATCGGCACTGATGGGCGAAGCTGTAGTCATGGGTCTTTCAATCAGGCTATGGAATTCAACCAGCAGAGTTTATCGTATCGCAACCATTCTAACAATTGCCGAACAATAGAACACCGCCTTATGATACTGCGGATTAAAGTAGCATAGCCGCGCCAGGCTGTCACGTTTTTTAACCTCCTTGCAGCTGCGCGTATTTTGCATCAGCAGCAGCGAAATCCAGATAAGGCGTGGAATTATTTCATGGACGACTTGTTTGCCGAGCTTTGCGATGACGAATCGACTGAATCACTCGATCAGCAGGTTTGCGCTTCTGCCGCGCCGTGCGGTTCAAAATCGATGGCCGGCCCGTTTGCGGCCGTGGCTCTGGAAAACAGTCTGGATCGCATCCTCGATTATGCGATTCCACCCGTGCTGCAATCGCAGCTTCTCATCGGCCAGCGCGTGCGCGTGCCGCTGGGTCGGGGCAATCGACCCCAGTTCGGTTTTGTGGTTGCGATAAACCCGACCACAGCCTATCCCAGAATCAAACCGCTCCTGGCGATTGACGATCCGCGCGTGTTGATCAACGACAAATTGATGCAATTGGCCCGCTGGATGAGTCGCTACTACATCGCTCCGCTCGGCGTTGTGATTGACAGCCTGATTCCTTCAGCCGTGAAAAAGAAAACCGGAATCGCCTATGCGCAGATGGTTCGCCTGCTGATGGATCGAACTGAGGCGCAGGCGCTTCTGGAAACGGTTAAATCCGCCAAGCGGCGGGCGATTCTGGCGCGGTTGCTTTTGCTGTCGCCCGATCAGTCCATCGAGATTCACCGTCTGGCTGCCCAAGCCGGCACGACACCGGCGACCGTGCGCAAACTGCGCGCAGCCGGGGTGATTCGCATCACTTCGGAAATCGAACTGGCGAGTCTGGGCGATTCAGTCCCCTCGTCCCAGCCGCTGCAGGGCGATCTGCCGCTGAATGCTCAGCAGCAAGCGGTGTTTGAGGATTTAACCAGCCGCGTGGACAGTGCTGGTTTCAGCGTCAATCTGCTGCATGGCGTAACGGGTTCAGGGAAAACCGAAATCTATCTCCAGTGCATCCGGCGCATTGTGCAACAGGGCCGCCAGGCGATTGTGCTCGTGCCTGAAATCGCCCTGACCCCCCAGACCGTCCGCCGCTTTACCGATCGCTTCAAACATGTCTCCATTTTGCACAGCGGTCTTAGCGCCACCGAGCGCCATCGTCACTGGCAGCACATCAGCTCCGGTCAGGCGCAGGTGATTGTGGGGGCGCGGTCAGCCGTTTTCGCCCCGACGCCCAACCTGGGCATGATCGTGGTCGATGAGGAGCATGAATCATCGTACAAACAAGACCAGATTCCGCGTTATCAGGCGCGGGATGTGGCGATCAAGCGCGCCCAGATCGAACAGATTCCCATTCTGCTGGGCAGTGCCACGCCATCGCTGGAAACTTGGTGGAAAGTCACCAGCTCCCAAGCGTCATCGGCACCGCCTGTGCCGCCGACAGCCTCTGTATCTGCAATGCCCGCTGCGCCGTCAGCTGCCCAACCAGTCACCGGCGGAGGCAGTTATCATCTTTTATCCATGACCCAGCGCGTGCGCAATTTGCAGATGCCGCACGTTGAACTGGTGGACATGGCAACCGAACGGCGCACGACCCGTGGTGTGCGCCTGATTGGTCAGCGGCTGGAATATCTGCTCAACAACACGCTGGCCCAGGGGCAACAGGCGATTCTGCTTCTGAATCGGCGCGGTTATTCCAATTTTGTGTACTGTTCCTCCTGTCAGACGCCCGTGAGCTGTAAGTATTGTGATAAAACCATGACCTACCACCGCAGCGGTGATCAGGGCGGGCTGGGGGCCAGCCACGCCAAGGCGCTGCACACCGGGCAGTTGCACTGCCACTACTGTCTGGCGGTTCAGCCTCTGCCGTCAGCCTGCCCGCAGTGTGGCCACAAACTGTCGCTCTTTGGGTTGGGCACGCAGCGGGTTGAGGAGGAACTGGTGCGCTTCTTCCCGCAGATGCGCTACGCCCGTGTCGATTCGGACACGATGCGCTCCAGCCGCGATTACGAACAACTGCTCAGTCAGTTTGCCCGCGGTGAAATTCAGGTGCTGCTGGGTACGCAGATGATCGCCAAGGGGCTTGATTATCCCAACGTAACGCTGGTTGGTGTGATCAGTGGCGATACGGCTTTGGCGCTGCCTGATTTTCGTGCCTCAGAACGCACGTTTCAGCTCATTACCCAGGTCGCCGGACGGGCCGGGCGGGGCGATTTGCCCGGCCGCGTCGTGCTACAGACTTTTTTGCCGCAGGATCCAGCCATTCAGGCGGCCATCAAGGGCGATTACGCCGGCTGGGCCACGGCTGAGCTGGCGGATCGGCGTCAGATCGGCTTGCCACCGTTTGCGCGGATGGTGCGGATTATTTTGCGCGATCAGGACGAACAAAAACTGCACAAACTGGCCGATGATGTTGCCCAGCAGCTTCAACAGGCGCTGACCATGGAACTGCAACGCGATCCAGCGCTGCAGATTCGTCTGCGCGGGCCAATGCCCTGCGCCATCAACCGTATCGCCGGTTATCACCGGCAGCAGATCGTCATGATTTCACCGCGCGCCAATTCGTTGCAGCAGCTCATGGCGCGGATCCGCGATCAGGGCGTGCTAAGCAGAACCGATCGTATCGCGGTTGATGTCGATCCGGTCAGCCTGTTGTAAAACAAATTGCTGGCGTATTGGATAAAACGTCAATTGATTACTTGGTGCGGCCAACGGGTGCGGCGATGAAAAGTTCAAAGGGTTTGCTGGCCCAGCTCATCGGTGCCGGCCAAAGTGCAGCGCCGATGACTGCACGCTTGAGCGAACCAAGTGCAGCAATAGTGCCGTCGGGTTTGTCAACCGCGCGAATGCCGATTGAGCCAGCAGGCAGATTCGTCATTGGCGTTGCCGCCGGCAGTAAGATGATTTGCCACGAACTCAGGTCCACCGGAGGCAGGCAATAGGGGGCTGGTTCAGCCTGGACATAAAGCGTGCGGTATCCCGAAGCATGCAGGATCTGCAGGATTTCAGCCCCCATCTGCCGACTGCCGCGCTGCTGGGCATCATCCTGAAATGCCTTGAGATAACCCAACCCGCTGATACCCACCCAACCGATCAGCGCCACCCACACCAGTGCCCGCGTGGCGGGTTGTCGCAACTGCGCGATCAATCCAATCGCCGCCAGCAGCAGGGCGATATGTCCCAATGCCGCAAAACGGGCAAACTCAGTTGGTCGATCTTTGGCAAAGAGCACAAACGGCAGAAAAACACCGGCTGCTGAAATCATCAACAGCCAGGCGCAGTTTCGTCCACGTCGCTGGTCATCATCGATCAGCACCGTCGTTTCATTGCGCTTTCGTTGGATGGAACGGGCAATAAAGAGCGTCGTGGCGATTAAACCAGCCGTCAGAATCGGCCAGGTGATTGCATCAGCGGTAAAACCAGCGGCATCGATCAGGCTGCCGCTCCAGTGGTGCAGGTTGTAGAACGTGAAGTGGTTGGCGAAGTTGGAGCTGACCGCCGTGCCTGGCCGTAGCAGACCGAGGATGAGATAGGGGTTGGTCGCAAAAAAGACCGCGCTGCTGACCACCAGCGCCAAAAGCAGGTCGCGCCAGCGACTGGTTGCGTGGCGATCAACACGCCACAGCATCACCGGCAGCACCAGCACTGCGACCAGTCCGGTCAGAACCATTCCCCCTGCAGCACCGACTGCGGCGCCCGTCAGTATGGCGCGCCACCGACCAGGTTGATCCAGATAACGGGCAGCCAGCAAGATCGCGAGTAAACCCAGCACCGCGCCCGCCAGATGGGGCTTGGCTTCATGCGCCAGGTTGACGCTCACCGGCAGCAGGATATACAGCAGTGCGGCTGCCGTCGCGATTGCCAGAGGCGCTGATTGACCTCGCGCGCTGCGGGTTGGAGGTGCGACAGAATCCGCTGAAGTCGCACCCAATCCCGCCAGTCGCTGCGCCAGCGCATAAACCACGATCACACCCAGCAAGCCCCAAAGGGCTGAATAAATTCGCGCCACCAGATAAAAACGCGCAAAATCTTCGGGATGATCCAGATAATACGATAGATCGCTGGTCAGATGCACCCAGCCGAGCTTACCAGCCACTTGCAACAGCGCCCCGACGGGATAAATCCACAGCCCACCATATTGATACAAGTGTGGATCAAAATCACCGGCGGCTGGGTTCATCTGCGCCAGTGCTCGAAAGGTAATCATCTCATCGGGCTGGGCGGAATAGAGTCGATAGCGCAGGGCAATCGCCGCCTGTTGGGTTGGCGTGGTGTTCAGGACAATGGGTTGATCACGATGAGCCAGCGGATCACGATCGACATCCGCGCCATTGCTGCTGACGCCCCAGCCACCGGTCAGATTCAGAAGTTGCTGGCCTGACGGAACTGGCTGGCTGGCGAACAGATAGGGATCAATCTGGCGTGAGGGCAATCCCCAGCCAATACCCGTGAAAAAAATCAGCCCAGCCAACGCCAGCACAAACGGCAACGGGATAAGCGTGCGCCAAACAGTCATCGGTAATCAGTCTACCGGCGCAAGAGCGAATCCGCGCCTGGCGCGGCGGTTCAGGTTTCCGAACTGGGTGGATTTTCCGGCCAGTCCGGGGCATCGCGCAGGTCATGAATCTGCTTGACGGAGAAATGCCGGCCGGGCCGATTGGAACCAGGACAGTTGCGCGTCGCATGTTTCCACTCGGCGGGGCTTTGCAGATTTTCCTTCCAGAATGGCCAGGTGCGGCATTGCAACGGACGAACGTTGTAAATCTCGCAGATACGCTTGGTGTACTGCACCTGCCGGCCCGCCCGCTCATCGTAGCGCGTGGCGGGGATTTCCTTGAGGAAAACACAATCGTAATTGCCCTGGTTGAACCGCTCTTTCAAGCTGATACGCCCACTGACCCGCCGGCAGTATTTTTTCAGGACCTGTTCAACGCTCAACTGTAAATGTTCCGCCAGCCGCTGGATTTCAACCTCGCTGATCCAGACAAACCCCGGCCCGCCGGTGCAGCAGTTGCCACATTGCGTGCAGGTGAAATCCAGTCCATCGGTGTACCAGAGCTTGTCGTTGGGTTGATTAAGAACGTCCAATTTCATGAGATGGGTTCATTGTAGCAACTGGTTTTACAATTTGCGCAAGGTCAGCACCCGGTCACGCCCGCCAAGGTCTTTGAGAATCCTGATCTGCCCCAACTGGTTCACCTGTGCTGCGACCCGCTGGGCAGCTTCAGCCTGATCAAAAGCGATTTCCAGGAATACGTGCCCCTGGCTGGTTAATCGCTGGGCAGCGCCAGCCAGAATACGCCGTATGACCGCCAGCCCGTCGGCACCGCCGTCCAGCGCCAGGCGCGGTTCATACTGGCGGACATTGGCGTCGAGCGTCGGGATGACATCGGCGGGGATGTAGGGCGGATTGGCCAGAATCAAATCAAAAGGCTGGGGATCAACCAGCTCTGTCAGCGCTTCATACAAGTCACCCTGCAGCAGCGTGATGCGCTGATCCAGACCCAGGCGCTGAAAATTGCGTCGGGCGACGGCCAGGGCATCGGGGCTGATATCACTGGCGACGATGGTCGCGTTCTTGAGCTGGCTGGCAATGGCGGCGGCGATGCACCCGCTGCCCGTACACAAGTCCAGCACGCGCGGGGCTTCAAAACCGCTTTGATGACGGACAAATTGCAGCACGTTTTCCACCAGCGTCTCAGTTTCCGGCCGGGGGATCAAAACGCCCGGGCAGACATCCAGCTCCAAATTAAAAAATGGCGCGCGGCCGGTGAGGTAGGCGATGGGTTCATGTCGTGCTGCGCGGCGGACCAGCTCGCGATACTGAGCCAGTTGCGCCGCACCGGCAATGCTTTGATAATCAGTGTACAACTTGATGCGCGGGCAGTTCAGGACATGAGACAGAAGCAGTTCGGCACTGAGTCGCGGACTATCGACTTCGCGCGCCTGAAAAAAACCGGTTGTCCACTCCAACAGCCGTTTTACTGTCCACACATCAGCTTCACCGGTCATACCCGCGATTGTAGATCATCGATTGATGCTCCACAACGCAAACCAGTCTGGCCCTGCCGGTCAAATCGGGGAAAAATGCGCCGGCTGGGCAGGTCGAAATGCGCGGTGGAAGCAAGTTGGGCGCGTGTAGCTTTCACAATAGTCTGAAGTATGATGAAAAGTTGGCGTGGGGGGGATGAATAGGACGAGGTTGAATTGTCAAAAATGCCGGCGTCGGAGAAGTTAAACGATACGGAGATTCGGCGGGCGCTGCGTCTGTCGATCATCAGTTGGGTGTTCGGTTCGGTCTGGTTATACACCACAGCCGGCGTGCCGCTGGCCAATTATGCCCAGGCGCTGCAGATCAACGAGCTGCAGAAAGGGATACTGGCTTCCCTGCCGTTTCTGGCGACGCTGTTGTCGCTGCCGGCCAGTCTGCTGATTGAGCGCACCGGTCAGCGCAAGCGCATCTTTCTTTGGGCGCTCTATTTCCAGCGTCTGATGTGGTTGCCCATTGCCTGGGTTCCCTACTGGATGGTCAGGCACTACGGTCAAGCCGTCACGCCGCACGCAATGGGGCTGTTTCTCATTCTGATTCTTTTGATGCACACCGGTCAGGCGGTTGGCGGGCCGGCCTGGACCAGTTGGATGGCTGACATTATTCCCGGAAAAATCCGTGGGATTTATTTTGGCCGACGCCGGCAATGGGGGATGATCCTGACCATTCCCGCTGCCGTGCTGGTGGGGTGGTTGCTGGATCGTTATTCCAGCACCGATCCCCTGCAGATGATGTGGTGGTGCGCCATGATCCTCATGGTTTCAGCCGTTTTTGGAACGATTGACATTGCCCTGTTTCATTTCGTGCCCGAAATTCCGCAGCCGCGCCAAAAAAGCGCACACCTGCTGCGCGCGTGGCGCGACCCGCTGCGCAACAGCGCGTTCATGTGGTTTGCCGGGTATGTCGCAGCCATGATGTTTGCCATCAGCTTCATGGGGCAATTCGTCATTTTTTACATCATCGAATATCTCGGCGATTCGATTTCGACCAGCAGGATTTATGGTTTGAATCTGGTGACGCAGTTGATGGTGATTGTCGTGCCTGGGGTGGCGCAGATTCTGTGTTTCAGCGCCTGGGGCCGCGCGGTCGATCGCATGGGGAAAAAACCGGTGATCATTCTGGCGGGGCTGGGGATGGTTCCGGTGGGGTTGGGTTGGTGTCTGGTCACGCGCCAGACGCTTTGGCTGGGTTATGTGCTCGGGGCGCTGGGTGCGCTGTTCTGGGCGGGTATCGAGGTGGCCAACTTCAACATGGTGATGAAATGGTCGGGTAGCGGCGACAACAAAGGCGGCGGCAGCGGCTACGTCGCGATTAACAGCGTGATTATCAATATTGCGGGGTTTCTCGGCGGGATCGTGGGTGGGATCATCGGGCAGTATCTCAAGGATATCGACTGGCAGTGGGTGACCAGCTTCAAAACATTCACATTCTATGATGCCCTGTTCGCCTTCAGCGGGTTGTTCCGGTTGCTCTCCATCGTGATTTTTGTTCCGCATATCCGTGAACCGGCGGCTGCGCCAACCCGCCTGACGCTGCGCTATATGACGGCGAATATCTACAACAATCTTCAGACGGCAGCCCTGCAGCCGCTGCGGTTTATGCGCCTGAAACAGGAGGAAAGCTATCCGCTGCACGATCAACCCGATGATGAGGTCTCAGGTTCTGCACCTGACCCTGATAAACGCGGATAACGCCACCGGATGAGGTTTCCAGTGGCGTTATCAACGGTCCATCGTCCCTGATGATCTCGTCCATCAGGCTGCTTCGGTCGCAATTTCCGCACTGCGATCGACGCTGATGGTCTTGCGGGCTTCGGCCTTGCGAATCCGGCGGGTGCGCCCGACAGTCTGCTGGTCAAGGCTGGCGCGCTGGTTACGGTGCGTATCAGCCACCTGTACCGCGACGGCGGCATCAGCGGCGTACAGGTCAGCGCCGATTTCCTCAGCCAGACCTTCGGCGCGTTTATAAATCCCGCCGCAGCACATCACCTGCATGTTGGGACAACTATTGACCTCGCGGAGATAGTCGATGAGTTTGCGTACCCCTGGTACACCGCTGGGCAACGTGGCGAACATCACCAATAGGTCAGGCCGCTGCGAACCGATCAGCCCCAGCACTTCATCTTCGGGCACGCCGCCACCGGCAAACTTCACGTTCCAGCCGTCAGCTTCAAACAAGTCGGCGCAAATCTGTCCGCCCAGTTCTTCAGGTTCATTGTCGCCGCAGAAGACCAGAACCTTGCGGCCATTGGCGGGTTTTTGTTCCAGACGCGAAGTGATCTGATCGGTGATGGCGCGGTTCAACCGGGTGGCCATATTAAATACGGCTTGATTGATCTGATCCTCCTTGTGCATCTCCTGCAGTCGCTCCATGATCGGCCAGACCAGCTCATTGAGCAGAACGTGCGCTTCCACGCCACAATCAAGCGCCTGCTCGATGGTGGTACGGGCGGCGCTGCGATTACCTGACATCAGGTTCTGCAGGTAGGTGCGGCTGAGGGTCGTGTCGATCAGGCGTGGCTCGAAGCTCATCGGATTCTCCAAAGTTCTTGGCGCGAACGACTCAAACATCCAGTAAGTCGATCTCGTCAACTGATTTCCTCGGTAGCGTCCGTGCTCCGAAATTTTGATTACACGTCAAATGTTAAAATAGATAACTTTCGACCCCTATTGCATCGGATTACCTATTTTAACTTCTTTAGCTAAATTAACAATCGTGTCAAAATGATGAAAATCTCATTGATTTTGACGCTTTTTGGTCAAACATTTTTCCGGTGATATGATGTTGGGTTACGTCCGGTAAACAGTTAATTCACTGTAACTTGCTACAAATTCACTGGTTTTATACCTTCGCCGCTCGAGCATGAAGCATTCTTCGCCGCCAGATTCTGACCTAGCTCAGCCGGTTTCGCCCTCCAGCGTGCCGGTGGCGGCTGCCTTGACGCCCGCCATGCGTCAGTATCAACAGATCAAGCAGCAGCACCCGGATTACATCCTGTTTTTTCGGATGGGCGACTTTTACGAGATGTTCTGGGAGGACGCCCAGACCGCCCATCGCGTGCTGGGGGTGACTCTGACCAGCCGCTCGCGTGGCGGGTTGGCGGCGGAAGATGCCATTCCCATGGCGGGGGTGCCGTTTCATAGTGTGGATGGTTATCTCCAGCGGATGATTACCGCAGGGTACAAAGTGGCGCTGTGCGAACAGATCGAAGACCCTGCCTCAGCCAAAGGCGTTATTACGCGCGAAGTCACCCGGCTGATGACCCCCGGCACGCTGACCGATGACCCGCTTTTGCAGGGTCGGGCGGATAACTATCTGGCAGCCGTGGCGTTCAATCTGACAAAGGAGGATGGTTATCGCGCCGGGTTGGCGTGGGTGGAGCTGAGCACCGGCGCCTGCGTGGCGCTGAGTGGCAATGAAGGACAGATTCTTGACGAAATCGCCCGTCTGCGGCCAGCGGAAATTCTTGTCCCCGAACATGCCACCGGTCAGGCCCATCCGATCAAGGCAGCGATTGAGGCGTTAAGCAGCGGAGCCGGGCTGACCCTGCGCCCGGGCTGGCAGTTTGAAACCCATCACGCCAGTCAGGAAATTCGCCGCCAGTGGGGCGTATCGACCGTCGCGGGATTCGGGTTTGCTGATGATGATCCAGCCGTTTTGGCCACAGCCGCCATTTTGAGCTATCTGCTCGAAACGCAGAAAACCCAACTGGCCCATTTAAGACCGTTGCGGCGGCATCTGGTTGAACAGTATCTGGCGATTGACCCCGCCAGTTGGCGCAGCCTGGAGATTGATCGCACGGTGCGCGCCGGCACGGTTCAGGGGTCGCTGCTCAGCGCGATTGATTTAAGTTGCACGACCATGGGCGGGCGCATGCTGCGGCGCTGGTTGCGCTTTCCGTTGAATGATCTGGAGCATATCCAGGCGAGACAACAGGCGGTGGCGGCACTGTTGGAATCGGCGCCGATACTGACCCGTCTGCGCCAGGCGCTGGAGCATGTGTGTGATATCGAGCGCATTATCGCCCGGGTGGCGGTGGGACGCTGTGGCCCGCGCGATCTGGCAGCCCTGGGTAAATGTCTGCAAAACCTGCCTGATTTATTGGATGGTCTGAAAGACCTGCCGCAGGCTGGTGATGTTGCGCCCCAGCTCCAAGCCTTGCGCAGTTTTTGTATCGAGCAGGGTCGGTTTTTGGGCGGTGCAATCACGGCAGAACCAGCCGGGCATTTGCGCGAAGGGGGAGTTATCGCCAGCGGGTTTGATGTTGAACTGGACCGCCTGCGCACCATCAGCCACGACAGCCGAACCTGGCTGGCGGAATATCAAACAAAACTGGCGGCTGAGAGTGGTATCCAGGCGGTAAAAGTCGGTTACAACAAGGTCTTTGGTTACTACATCGAAGTCACCGATGCCCACCGCGCCAAGGTTCCGGCGCAATGGACGCGCAAACAGACGCTCAAGGGTTCCGAGCGCTATATCACACCGGAACTGAAGCAGTTTGAAAATGAAGCCCTGAGCGCGCGTGATCGAGCCATTGCGCTGGAGCAGGCGCTGTTTGAACAGATTCGTCAGGCGCTGCTGCCGCATACAGCCACTTTCCAGGAACTGGCGGACGAAGTGGCGCGGGTTGATGTGCTGGCCGGCCTGGCGCTTCTGGCCAGGCAGCGGCGCTACTGTCAGCCGCAACTGGTCGAGGGGCGCGAGCTGGAGATTGTTGATGGCCGCCATCCCGTGCTGGAACAGCAGTTGGGCAGCGAGTTTGTCGCCAACGATCTGCACAGCAGCGCCGATGACTCCCTGCTGTTGATCACCGGGCCAAACATGGCGGGCAAGAGCACCTACATCCGTCAGGTCGCGCTGATCGTACTCATGGCGCAGATCGGCGCGTATGTTCCTGCCAAAAGCGCCATCATTGGTGTTGCTGATCGGTTGTTCACGCGCATCGGCGCATCGGATGAGCTGCACTCCGGCCAGTCCACCTTCATGGTCGAGATGACCGAGACCGCCAACATCCTGAACAACGCCACGGATCGCAGCCTGGTGATTCTGGATGAAATCGGCCGGGGCACCAGCACGCTTGATGGCCTGAGTCTGGCTTGGGCGATTGCCGAACACATCGCCTCGGTCGTGCGCTGCCGGACGTTGTTCGCAACGCACTATCATGAGCTGACCGAGCTGGCCCAGCGGTTTAATGGCGTTAAAAATCTCAATGTCGCGGTGCGCGAATGGGAGGATCAGGTGATCTTTCTGCATCGCATCGTTGAAGGGGGAACGGATCGTTCCTATGGGATTCACGTTGCCCGGCTGGCGGGCGTGCCAGGCCCGGTGCTTCAGCGCAGCCGGCAGTTACTGTCAGAATTATCGGTTCACCATGTGGCGGCTGGCCCGCGACTTTCACGCGCCAAAAAACCGGACGTTGCCCAACTTCAGCTTTTCCTCGATCCTGCCCAGGAGCTGCGCCAGGCGCTGGCTGCGACCGATCTGGATGCCCTGACCCCCATCGCCGCCTTTGACCTGCTGCGCAAATGGAAACAACGATGGGGGCAGTAGGTTCATGATTAACCAAGGCACTATGGTTTGACAGCGCCAAACGCTGCAAAGACCGTATTTTTATGAAGGATTTCCACGTTGATAAAACCGGTGGCGTGGAGAAGATCAAGCTGTTCCATCAGCGGCTGCGGCGTATCTTCCTGTTCGATATAAGCAAAGACCTGATCGCGGTAGATTTGGCCGGCGGCGGGATCAGGCTTCAGGCTGATCAGATAATTGCCATAACGCTGCCACATCATATTTTGAATCGATGCTGAGCGGTGGGTGATCAGATCAGAAATCCAGAGTGAACCGCCCGGGCGCAGCCAGCGATAAAATTTGGCGAAGACCGACCGCCACTGATCCTCCGTGCGCAGATGATGCAGAACCGCAGCGGCGACGATGACATCAACGCACGCCGGCGGGAGATCGAGATTGCGGATATCCTCCTGATAGGTGTTGAGCGCGCCGGTCGTTACAGGCGTCAGACGCTGGCGGGCACGGTCGAGCATGGGGCGGGACAGGTCAACCAAACTGATATCACAACCTGGCAGTCTCGACAGAAAACAAAGGGAATGATTTCCCGCGCCGCAGCCGACATCCAGAATGTGCCGGGCCTGCGGGGTGGTGGCGGCAGCGGCTTGTGAAAGAAGATCCAGCACCAACGGGGCGTCCATGGTGGCGGATTGACCCGTTTGGAGGTTGCTGAAACGTTCAACGTCACAATCAAATCGCTGACGAATTTGCTCGACGGTCGATTTTTGCGGTGTCATGGGATTGTTCGCTTTCATACGGTTGAGGCCGCACGAGTGTGTGCAGCGCAGGCAGCACCGCAAACTGTGGGCAGGACATTATTATACGGGCACCTGGGTGCCGATGGATCATCAATGATACAGATGCTGCCGATGGTTCCATTTTGACATTGATTTGCAAGCCTGCGCGCAACGTGTTAATTTCTTGGATAATCCACGGAGGGTTTTATCATCAGTTTCAGCAATTTTCGCTGCTGGCGTTGCGGCGGATTTGCCTTGCGTTTGTTGAGGAAAGTTTGACATGGGCTTGACCGGCAACAGCACCAGTTTGCGCAGCACCCGTGAGGCGCCCGAGCCGCGCTGCCTGGTCATTGTGCCCGTATTCAATGAGCGTGAGAGTATCGGCCCGTTGATCCGCCACTTGCGGCAGACCCTGCCCGATTTTCACATTCTGGTCGTTGACGATGGTTCAACCGATGACACCGCCCAGCAGGTTCCACCGGGAACGGCGGTGGTTTCACTGCCGTTCAATCTGGGCATCGGCGGGGCAATGCAGACGGGTTACCGCTATGCGGCGATGCACGGTTATGACATCGCGGTGCAGTGTGATGGCGATGGTCAGCATCGACCGAATGAAGTTCTGCGCCTGGTTGAAGAGTTGAAAAAAGGTGAGGCGGATCTGGTTGTGGGTTCGCGTTTTCTCAATGCGACAACCTATCGACAAACGCGGGTTCGTAAGGTTGGCTCGTTGGTGTTGCGCGGATTGATTCGTCTGCTCACGGGGCTGAAGATCACCGATTGCACCAGTGGTTTCCGGGCGGGTAATCGTCGGGTGATCAATGCTTTTGCCCACTGGTACCCCGAAGATTATCCTGAACCGGAAGTCATTTTACTGCTGCATCGAGCCGGTTTCCGCATTGCGGAACTGCAGGTGCGCATGCGCCAGCGCAAGAGTGGTTCCAGCAGCATCTCCCTGCTGGCTGGTCTGTTTTATATGATCAAGGTGTCAACGTGTCTGCTGTTGAACCTGATGCGCGACCCCTGGCCGGCAGCCAAAATCGAAGGTGCCGTCGGCGGGTTCAATACGGCTCCGCTGCGATCCCGACGGCTGGTGGCCCGTGTTGATCGGGAAGTCGTCGCCGCATTTTCCGCTCGTAAAGGACGCACCCATGAGGCCCCTGCAATATATCCTCCTGCTCATTGGGGCGGGTCTTCTGCTGATGGCCGTAAAGCGGCTCGGTAAGTACCGCCTGAAGGAACGCTATACCCTTGTTTTCATGTTCATTGGCCTGCCGTTTCTGGTTCTGGCGTTCTGGCCTGACGCCATTTCCACCATCGCGAAAAAGCTGGATATTCAATATCACACGCTGATCATTTTATGCGTCTGCGCCTTTTTTCTGATTATTTTTCTGGAACTGCTGACCATTGTCAGTATTCAGGATCGTAAAATCTCCAACCTGACGCAGATCGTCGCGATTCTGATGAGTGACACGGAAAACGCGGGTTCTTCCGAACCCGCCGCGCAGCCTCCATCAGCCGATCCGCCAGCCAGCATGCGTCTGGAAGACCACCGAGGCGACCGGCCAGATGCGCACCCAGCCCCCAATGATCCGATCGACTGATTTTGAATCTATTTACCCTCCTGTCCTGTGTTGCTGATATCAGTGATTGACGCGCAGTAATACATACGGGTAGGCTGGCGCGGATTACTTCAACTTGGGAGCACGATGTCTCACGACGATATTCGCATTGGTACTTTGGCTGAGATGGATAAGGGCGCGGGTTACATTCGCCAGATCCTGCCGCATGGCTTTGAGAGTTTTTCCCTGACGCTGTGGCAGCACATCGGGGCGATTGATCTGCAGCGGACCGCCCGGGAAGTGCTGGAGACGATCGATGGCCAAGCCGTTGTCAGCTCCATCGGTCTGTATGGCAATCCCCTGACGGATCAGCAGACGCAGGCGGACTGGCTGCGCCTGATCGACAGTGCTCCCCTGTTTAAGACGGATCTGCTCGTCGGTTTCGCCGGCGCGCTGCCGGGCGTCGCGGTACCGGATACCATTGACACATTTAAGAAAGTCTGGACTCCCCTGGTTCGCCGCGCCCAGGATAAAGGGCTGCGCATCGCTTTTGAAAACTGTGATATGCGCGGGTGGTGGCATGATTCCGGTGGGTTCAATATCGCCCATGCCCCTTCAGCCTGGGAGTTGATGTTTGAAGCCATCGACTCGCCGGCGCTGGGTTTGCAATGGGAACCGTGTCATCAGATGGTCAGCCTGATCGATCCGATCCCGCAACTGCGTCAGTGGGCTGCAGCAGGGAAGATTTTCAATGTCCATGGCAAGGATGCGACCGTCGCGTGGGATGTGGTGCGCACGTACGGTATTCGTGGTGGCAGGACTTATGTCTGGCATCGCACGCCCGGGTTTGGTGACAGCAACTGGACGGACATTATCTCCATTTTGCGCATGAACGGTTATCGGGGCAGCATCGATATCGAAGGCTGGCACGATCCGGTTTATGCTCAGGAACTGGAAATGACCGGACAGGTGCATGCCTTGAATTATCTAAAAAACTGCCGCGGCGGCGCGTTTGTACCCAACCCAAAATAGTCAACGTCGCCGCTGACCAGATGCCGACAGGGCTTACCTGCTTGTCGCGCTTGGCGCCAAGCGTAAATTAGTTGGATATTTGTGGATAACCCTGATAAAATAGACACGTTGCAGCGGATTGCACGAATATCTGTTTTAATAGGCGGGCAATCCAATCTAGCAGGTTTACGACAAACCGAATGTTCGATTCGTCCGAGTCGGAACGGGAAAATGCTTTTGACATCCTGATGGCGAAATCCTCGCTGCCAGATAGGGTTGGCGCCGGGCGACCGGATCGAAATGCCTTCTGGCCTTCGCCGCGACGAACAGCTTTGTAAATTGCGTTACAACAAGAGTTTAGCATCAATTGATCCCGCACCGGAGGTTGGCATGCCTCGTCAGCGCGCTTTTACCCTGACCGACATCCTGATCACAATTTTTATTATCGCGGCGCTCATCGCCATTGTGCTGCCGATTTTGTCGCATGTTCAGCACAATGCCCAGATCAGCCGTAAAAAAGCGGACCTCAACGCCGTGAGTGTCGCTTTGGAATCATTCAAGGCGAAATTCGGCGATTATCCGCGCATGAACCGTCAGACCGTGCGCCGGATGCTGCCGGGTCAATCAGAAGCTGAAATTACAGCGATTTACGACAACCTGCTTGATTCACAGTTGCGCGGGGCGCGGTTGCTGACCATGGCCCTGGTGGACAGTGGTCTTTTAACCAGTGGTTCGTTCCAGACGGTGCAGGTTTATGATTCGGCTGCTGGGCACAACGTTGAGTTGCTGGCCAGTCACGATGGGTTGCCGATTCTCTATTATCCTGCCTTGCCGGTTCGGCTGGATCTCAGTCAGCCAGCCAGTTACGTTGCTGCCGTTGGCCCGCAGGATATGGCCAACCGCCGCGCGCCTGGGCAGTGGTGGCAACCGCCGCTGTTTAACGCTTGGGATAATGCCCAGCTATTGCCCGAACAGGTGATGCAAGTTGAGCTTCGCGCCGGGGTTGATGGCAGCGCGGATAATACCGTGCCCCCTTATTTAGGGGCTTATCTGCTGTGGGTTGGCGGTGAGAGCCAGAACCTGCTCCTGGCGTATCAGGCGGATGACGCGATTATCCGCGCCGGTGGTGGTCAGCCGCTGATTATGGTTCCTGGTGGACGGGTTGGAGGCCGGGGCAACACCGATTACGTCGGCTATGCTGCCTACGCTGCGGATCATGTCATCGGTGATCCGCTGGCAGCCTATGTTCCGCCGGATCTGACCGCTTCAGGCGCGGATCCCTGGCAGGTGGTGATTCCCGCTGCCACAACGCAAGGCATTCCCGCAGGCTGGGTGGCGCATGAAATTCCCCCGCGCACGCCGAATCAGCCACCAGCCGATGCCATCAAAATCACCGACAAGGGCGCCAAAGCCAACGACGGTGGCGATGACTGGCAGGCGATCAAAAACGCGCTGGATCAGGCTCGGCGCGAAGGCAAAGCCATTGTGATCCCCGATGGCGAGTTTAATATCTCGCGCCCGTTGAATCTGCAAAGTGGCGACCGCATCTACGGCCCGGGCATCCTCAAGCTGGCGGGCGGCAATGATTTTGCCATGCACATCCCCGGCGGAACCGACGGCATTGTCATCGATGGTCTGGCGTTTGACGGTGGCGGTGTTACCGTCGATGGCCGGGCCAACAACATCACCTTCATCAACAGCGTGGTGGCCAATGTCGCCCATGGTGGAGCAAACAACAACGGCGCAGCGTTTCGCGCCAATGCCGGTTTAACCAACAGCCGCATCGAACAGAATCACTTCATCAACGTCCGCCAGGAAGGTGTCTGGATCAACACCACCGCCAGCGGCACGAGTGTTTCCTACAACTATTTCCAGGATGTCTGGCAGGCAGTACACGTCATTTCCAACGGGCCAGCGAAGGATATTAAATTCAATTACAACTATGGTGTCGGTTTGATCCGCATGGGGATTGAATTCCAGGGCAATGGCGCAGTGGGCAGCCAGGTCATCGGCAATACGTTCAAAGACTGGAAGGAATCCGCCGTTTATGATGGCAGCTTCGGGTTGTCCATCTATAACTTCGGCAGCGGCACGCAGATCATCGACAACATGCTCCAGGGTTTCACCAAGAATCCGCTGGGGATTGAAATGGCCGGTACCAATGGTCTGGCCAAGGGCAACGTGGTCATCGGTTTTCGCGAAGGCATGCACGTGATCAACGCCGACAACAGCGTTGTCACCGGCAATTCCTTCAGCGGCCAGAGCTGGATGAGTATCTGGTTCCCCGGATATGGATCAGCCGCCAATGTGCAGATTGTTCAGAACAGCTTTGATCTCAACGGTGCCGAAACAGCCATTTTATTCATGGGCGGCGGCTGGGGCGGAACGCGCATCGAAGGCAATACCGCCAAACTGGGCGGCAATACCCAGTTCATCAAATCCCATTCGGGTACGAATGGCTTGATCATCGGCAGCAACCAGATCAACTAAGCTGGCGTGCTGCAGATTGTGCCCTAAGCGATAATCCGCGTTCCGACGTTTTCGCCGCGAATCACCCGCATCATGTTGCCCGGTTTTTTGAGATTGAAAACGATCAGTGGAATGTTGCGCTCCTGGGTCAGCGTAATGGCGGTTTTATCCATGACGCTCAGGCCATCGCGCAGCACCTGATCGTAGCTGATCTGATCGTACAGACGGGCGGTCGGATCTTTTTTGGGATCAGCCGAGTAAACACCATCAACCTTGGTGGCTTTGAGCAGGATATCAGCCTGCACTTCGCTGGCACGCAGCGCTGCACACGTGTCGGTGGTGAAAAAGGGATTGCCGGTACCGGCAGCCAGAATCACAGCCCGGTTTTTTTCCAGGTGGCGAATCGCCCGCCGACGGATAAATGGCTCGCAGACACTATGCACGCTCAGGGCTGACAAGACGCGCGTTGGTTGGCCGAGTGATTCCATCGTCTCCTGCAGCGCCAGGGCATTGATGACGGTCGCCAGCATGCCCATGTAGTCTGCCGTGGCGCGCGGAATATGTCCCAGCCGCGCAAAAGTTGCCCCGCGGACAAAATTTCCCCCACCAACCACAATCGCCAGTTGTACGCCCAACTTCGTGATTTCAACGCATTCGCTGGCGATGGCTTTCAGTTCCTCAGCCTCGATGCCCAGTTGCCCTTCCTTACCCAGCCCTTCGCCACTGATTTTGAGCAGCACCCGTTTGTAAACTGCGCCGCTATTGTTGGTTTGCGTCATAGTGGCCGCGATTATACCGATCAGGCCCAGCGGCGATAGTTCTGCACGCCGAAGTGTTCATTCGCCCGCCGACAGGATTTTTCGCGCCTCACGGTGGCCATCCAAATCAATGTCAAACACTATAAAAGATGCCTGATTGCGATCAGGGGCGTATGATTGAACAATGTAAAAAAGCATGTCATTGCCCGGTGACCGCCAGCGCAATGCTGTGAATGGTTTTTTGATAACAAAGGAGTACGCACCATGTCAGATCGAAGTGAAGTTGAACGATATAAAGCCGGAGAATTACTGCTTCGCCAGGCGGTGGTGGGTTTGACGCGCGAGCAATTGCAGACCATGCCGGCCGATGGATCGTGGAGTATCAAACAGATCGTGGTGCATCTGATTGATTCTGACGCGGTGAGTATCGAGCGGATGAAGCGGGTCATTGCCATGGATACGCCGCTGCTGCTGGGGTTTGATGAAAGTGCGTTTGTTGCCAAGCTGGCGCCGCATACCTTGGGACTGGAAGAATGTTTGCAGTTGTTTGAGCTGAATCGCCGGTTGATGAGTCAGATTCTGCACGGCCTGGCAGATGAAGCGTTTGAACGTTTCGGAGTGCATAATTTGCGCGGCAAAGTGACGCTGGCGGAGCTGGTGAAAGGTACAAATGACCACGTTGACCACCATTTGAAATTTGTGGTCAAGAAACGCGAATTGGTGGGGGCGGCTGCCGAATAAACCAGCGATTCTGGTTCGTGGTCAGTAGTCCGGGCGACAAGAGGCTGGCTGCAATAATCGAAAAAACGAGCGGACTGATTGTTGTGCCAGTACATCATCCGGCACAAGGTGAATTCATCAGTCAGCCAGGAGAGTATGCGCGTAAGTTCAGGTCCGATAATCGATAGCGCAAATTTTGCGCATTGACGCGGGGTGTCAGGCGGTATAATAATTACAGTCGTTATAGATCGGCACGGTCCACGGATGGACTTGAAAAATTATTTTCCCGCCTGGATAAGCCGAGCCATACTTCCTGCACCACATGACAATCGAACGCTGCGTATCGATTGAAGGTGTATGCGATGATGAACAGCCAACAAACCAATTCGTATCACGTTACCAAGTCACTGGCGGGCAAGCTGGTGATGGCGGTCTGCTTTGTGCTGCTGATGGGCATGATGGGCGCTGCTTCAATCCGTGTCGATGCCCATACGACGGATCCAGCCAGCAACCTGCCGCCGGTCGCTGCGGTGACGGCACCGGTGATGAACCAGCCGACAGCGGAGTTGAATATCAACCGTTTGATTGATGCAGCCCAGACGGTCAATCAGATTCAACCCGGATCGCACACGATCCTGATGGAAGTGACCGCGTATTGCCGTTGCCAAAAATGCTGCGGGCCATCCGCTTGCGGTCTGACCGCCAGCGGTAAACACGTCAGCTACAATGACGGCCGGTTTGTTGCGGCCGATACCAGCGTGCTGCCTTTTGGCACGAAGCTGATCATCCCTGGTTATGCCAGCGATGAAGCGGTCGAAGTGATTGATCGCGGCGGGGCGATCAAGGGAAACAAGCTGGATGTCTATTTCGACGATCACGCAACCGCCCTGCAGTGGGGTCGGCAGATGATTGAAGTGACCATCATCAACTGATCAGCAAGCGTCACCCGCGCCCCAAACGGCCGAACTTAATTTATTGCAGCATCCGATTTATTCGGTTGATCTGATTCATCAGGATCAGTTGGTTTTGCTGCCGGCTGGGTTGTCGGATTGCCGTGAGTGATCAGCACCTGCTTGAGATAGATCAATTCATCCAGCGTCTGGCCGATTTCCCCTTTTTGACGTTTATTCAGAACCAGCGTGCGCGTGCGTCCATCGATCTGGAGATATAGCGGCGCCACAATACCACCGCGCAGACTCTGACCGTTGATCAGCGTGACGGCGTAAATCAGCTCGCGGGCGGGGTAGGTCTGGCCGGTGGTCTCTTTGGCGTCATCCCCGCTGTCGGTAAATTTCCATTGCGCCTGATCGCGCTGCCAGAGAACAAAAGCCTGCATCGATTGGATCATATTCAGCGGAATGTCGCGATATTCCTGACGGCTGTCATCCCAGAGACGGATGGGTTTGCCTTCGGTGGTGCTGACCGGGCCACTGATTTGTGTATCGTTGCTGAAGGTAATATATGCCCACAGCGATACGGTTGAATTGTCCGTCGGAGCTGAGGTAAAGGGGGATATTGCCTCGATATTCGGATCAACCGGTGATGGTGCTGTCGTAGCCGGTTCAGTGGAGGCGGGCGCCATCGGTTGGGTCGTGGGTAGGGGTTGGGCTTCTGAGAGTAGCCAGTTCATTGTTTCGTCGCTGGCCGGCTGGGTTGTCTGCCCTGCGGCGCTGGTGGAGAGCAGACTCAGGCAGACAAGACAGAATATGACAGTAAGGCGCTTCATCGGTTGTTGGGTAGAATCCACCCTATGATACCAGCAGCGTTACAGACTGCGATTGCTTCGGTGCCGCCCGGCGCCTGGGCGGTGGGTGTCAGCGGCGGGGCGGACAGCGTGGCGCTGCTGCGCTTATTGGCTGGCCGGAGCGATCTGCGCCTGGTGGTGGTTCATCTGGATCACCAGACGCGCCAGGGCGCTTCTGGCGATGATGCCCGCTTTGTTGCAGCACTTGGTCAGCAGCTCAAGGTTGATTGTGTTCAACAGCAGCGATCAGAAATTGAACCGCTATTGACGACGATCCCGCGTAATTTGTCAGCGCGTTACCGTGCGTGTCGGCTGATGCTCTATCAACAGGTGGTCGATCAACACCAGCTCGCCGGTGTGCTGCTGGCTCATCACGCCGATGATCAGGCGCAGACGGTTCTGCATCAGTTGCTGCGCGGTTCGGGTGCGGGCAATCTTGGTGGCATGTCGCCCGATGGGCGCGTCGGGCGGCTGCGTATCGTCCGGCCACTGCTGGGGGTGGATCGTCAAAAACTGCGCGGTTATCTGGCGGATATTGGTCAGGTCTGGTGTGAAGATGTCAGCAATCGCGACGATCATTACGCCCGTAATCGCCATCGCCAGTTGCTGGATCAATTCCCCCAGGTGAATTGCGCTGTTCTGGAACTGGCTGAGTCCATGCGTGCGCTGCAGCAATGGATTCAAGCGCAAAGCCCACAACTGCCGCAGCAGATTTCGCTGGCGCAACTGGCCGACTGGCCGCGCGTGGTGCAGATCCAGGCGTTGCGGCGCTGGTTGATTGCAGCGGGCACTCCGCCGGCGGCGGTGGAGCGACCGGTACTGGCGCGACTCTGGATGATGGCGCACGATGCTGCAGCGCCGGCGCAGCAGGATTTTCCCGGCCCGGTGCGTGTACGCCGACGCCAAGGGGTCTTATTGGTCGAAAAGGGCATGCAAAATGTCCGTTCAAGCAAAAGTTTTTAGCTTCGCAGGCATTGCTGCGGGTATACTGATGCATGGTTTGGCACGCCCGCCTCTTATACTGGCCGGCTGATGTCAGTTTGGCTGGTGGCGAGCGGTCTGGTTCGGCAATCGCTTTCACCGCGATCTTGGATCGCCAGGAGACTGATACCCATGCCCGCCTACACCACTGCTGATATTCGTAACGTCCTTCTGGCCGGCCACGGACAGGCCGGCAAGACCACCCTGATTGACGCCATGCTCTTTGCCGCCGGTATGACTGGCCGCAAGGGTTCAACACTGGATGGATCCAGTTTCAGCGATTTTGAGAAGGATGAGAAGGAACGTAAACACTCGATTTATTCCAGCCTTTTGTATCTGGATCACCAGGGCAAGCGGATCAACCTGATTGACAGCCCCGGTTCATCGGATCTGATCGGCGGCGCACTGAGCTGCCTGCCAGCGGTGGAAACAATGATGTGTGTCATCAATGCCCAGGCGGGTATTGAAGTGGTGGCCCGTCGCATGATGGAAGCGGCGGTTGAAAACAACCTGCCGCGCGTGATTGTGATCAACAAACTGGATCTGCCGGAACTTGATTTGCCGGCACTGGTCAGCCGGGTGCAGGAGATGTTCGGCCCGGAGTGCCTGCCGGTGAATCTACCCGCCAGCGGTGGCAAGGCGGTTGTCAACTGCCTGGAGAACCGCAGCGGCGAAAGCGATATCCTGTCGGTTCAGCAGTGTCATACGGCGATTGTTGAGCAGATTGTCGAACTGGAGGAACAGTTGATGGAAAATTATCTGGCGGGGGAGGAGCCGGATATTGCTTCGTTGCACGATGTCTTTGAACGGGCGGTCGATCAGGGTCATCTCGTGCCCCTATTGTTTACCGATGCGCGCAGCGGCGTGGGTGTGGCGGAATTGATTGATTTTATCGCCAAGTGGCTGCCCAGCCCGCTGGAGGGAAATCTGCGTCCGTTTGTGACGATCAGCAGCGCAGCCAAGCCGGCGCAGCCGGCCACACCCGTACCGTTCCAATACTGGAATGATCCAGCCAAACCGCTTTTGGCGCATGTATTCAAGGTGACGACCGACCCTTTTGTGGGCAAGTTGGCGCTGTTCCGTGTGCATCAGGGTAAATGCAGCGGCCAGACGCAGGTCTTTGTAGGCAGCGCTAAAAAAGCGATCAAGCTGGGGCATCTGCTGCAGATACAAGGCAAGGAACACAAGGAAGTGCCGGAGGTGATTGCCGGCGATATCGCTGCGGTGGCGAAAATCGAAGACATTCACGCCAATGATGTTCTGCATGATGATCAGGCGCTGGGGGAAGTACGTCTGGCACCGATTATGTATCCGACTCCGATGTTCGGTCTGGCCATTACCCCAAAAACGCGCGGCGATGAAGGCAAGATGTCAGCCCAGCTTGCGCGCATTGCCGAGGAGGATCCTTGTTTCAAGTGGACCACGGATCGTCAGACGCATGAAGTGGTGATTTACGGTATTGGCGAGATGCACCTGCGTTTGATTCTGGAGCGCATGGCGGTGCGCGGGCTGCATGTTGATACCAAACCACCGAAAATTGCCTACCGGGAGACGATTCAGCAGAAAGCCGAGGGGCATCATCGCCACAAAAAACAGTCCGGTGGCGCCGGTCAGTTCGGCGAAGTATTTCTGCGCGTCGAACCATTGCCCAGCGACAGCCCGCTGCGCAAAGACAAGGGAGGAGTGGGTCTGGAGATCGTCAACGAAGTATTCGGCGGGGCGATACCGGGCCAGTTTATTCCTGCGGTGGAAAAGGGAATCCATGACGTCATGGAGCAAGGCGCGATTGCCGGATACCCGATCCAGGATTTGCGCGTGGCGATTACCGACGGCAAGCATCATCCGGTCGACTCCAAGGAAGTGGCGTTTCGCACGGCGGGAAAATATGCGCTGCGCGACGCGATTCTCAAAGCCAAACCCGTCCTGCTGGAACCGATCGTCTATATGGAAGTGAGCGTGCCGGAAGACAAGGTTGGCACGATCACGGGTGATTTAAGTGGCAAGCGCGGGCGCATTCAGGGTCAGGATTTTGTCAACGGTGGCATGGCCGTGGTCAAGGCTGAAGCGCCGCTGGCGGAAGTGATGAGCTATCAGAACCAGCTCAAGAGTGTGACCGGCGGACAGGGTAGTTTTTCGATGGAATTTGATCGTTACGAAGCTGTCCCGCCGCAGGTTCAGCAGCAAATAGCAGCCCAGTATCACCCGCGGACTGAGGAGGAATGAAACCATCGCCAGGCAGGAACGACTACGCTTGAATACCTGCGGTGTGGTGTTTCGTTTTGCCCAGGCGCACCGTGGTATGAATGGTCGCCGCCAGCGTGGCACCGATATCCTGCGCCAGAGCAGACGTGGCAGGGTTGTTGGCCGGCGCGATGAAAAAGATGTTCTGAATGGCGGTATCGTCAGCCGCGTCGTGCAGCATGGCACTGATAATCGCGCGGGCATGGCCGCGCCGACGCTGAGCTTCAAAGGTATGGACATCACAAATGACAGCACTATCGGGCGGCAGGGCAAAATCCGGCAGCAGGGTTTGCGCCAGCGCTTCATCGGGGCGACTTGCGAACCATCCCAGGCTGCACAAGGTTTGCTGCTCGGTAATGGAGTAGAGGTGCATGCCGGCTTCAAAGCGATTCAGTGCCATTGACGCCAGTTGGCGCATCGTCAAATGGGGCGGCGGCAGTTGTCCCAGTAATAAGGCAGCCTGGTCATCACGCTGAACCTGCAGCCGGTTGTCCGGATGGGAAGTATTACGACTTGATGCGCTGCGCATCGTCGCCGGATCAATGCGATAAACCGCGCTGCTGGTCGTGCTGAGCAGGCGGGCGCGTGTCTGGCGCAAAACCGGCAACCACTTGCCCGGTCGAGCCAGTGTTATGCACTGTTTGACCAGATTTTTCGCATCAGCGGTGGACCAGTCGCGGTTTTTCAGGAAAGTCCGTGCTGTTTCCCGCGTACAGCATTTGAACTGACCGAGCGAAAAACCGGATTCGCCGGCGTAGACGCTGAGTTTATGCACCGTGTCGTGGTCGTTGGCTGAGCGCTGTTTGTAGGCATCGTCGCCGGGGGTGAGATCGATGGTGTCGTACCCTTCGTGCAGCAGCAGACGGGCCAGCAGCAGCAGGTGAATCTTGGAGGGTGAATGTTTGCTCAACCACGGGTTGTGAACGGTAATACCCAATTGAAATTCGCGCCGGGTGATGATGCCCAGGTACAAAGCGACAAACGTGTCGCCAGCGGTGGTGATCGTGGCGTGCATCAGGTTGTCCGCTTCGATAAGGCGATGATGAAATTCGCGCTTGGCCGGATCATGTCCGAATGGGGCAATGTCGTGCAGGGCGGTATGACGCAGATCGTAGGCAGCGATGGTCTGATCCAGCGTATCGACAAACTCGCGGCGGTCGGTCAGACGACGAATGGACAGTCGGCCAAATTTCTCCAGCCGCTTGATCTTTCCCTTGTTGGAACTTTTGCGCAATGATTTTTCAACTTCGCCACCATTGCCCAGTCGCATCAGGGGCCGCGTGACAGGACAGAGCAGCCCCAGGTTTGATCGGGGCGCCAGCGTCAACCGGCAGGAAGAATCAGATTCGCTCAGCCAGTCCAGCGGCATGGTGGGTGGCAGGTAACGAAACTCCAAAGATGATAAGTCCCGAATCAGACGCTGGGCGGCGCGCAAGGCTGCCGTACCGAAGGTGGCAACATCGTCTAGGCGGCAAATCCAAGTGTGATACTCCGCCTGTTCGCCACCGGCATTACCCAGCCCGCCGTCGCGGCTGCGGTACAAAGCCAACAGACCAGCCAGTCGATTGGTTGTGTCAAACCCGCAGATCAGCACAGGCTGCATCCATGATCGGTAGGCGCCATACCATGCGCAGATATACCCGGGACTTTGAAAACCCGTAGCCCAGGGGCATTGCGCTAACAACATTGTCCAGGCGCTGATAAAGGCTGGATCACTGCAACGCTGCTCGGCCGCCACACCCTGAATGACTTCAATTCGTATCACCGTAACTACCGTGTCTATCCGATTTTCGGACGTTTTACGAATATCAGTCAATTGAGATTCGTGCAGCAGATCATACCACTGGTTTGACGTTCAGAAGATTTAACCATGGACGAATGGAGCAATTTTATCATGATCAGGCGTCAAAGTAGTGAAAATGATTTTGCTGCGACGACCAACTGGCGATATGGTTGCGCGTCGGTTGTGATGTGCTGGTTATCGGTCTCAAAAGACTCAGCCAGGTGCAGCCGAACAGACCGGAGCATCGGTCATCTGCCCGGGCGCGCGATTACAGGACTATGCGCGCAGCGCGGCAGGGGTATAATCAGCGGTTTCATGGTTAACAAAAGCATCACACGGAGGTAGCGCGCGTGGCGAAAAAATCCCCATTGGCGGAACGGTTGGACCAGGTTCATCAGCGGATTGCTGACGCCTGTGCCAAAGCCCGGCGTCAGCCATCGGAGGTGATGCTGGTGGCGGTGACGAAATACGCCGCACCGGAGCAGATCCGGGAGCTGGTGCAACTGGGCGTGACTGATCTGGGTGAAAACAAGGTTCAGCAACTGGCGCAGCGGGCGCCGCAGATCAATGAATTTTTCGCCCGGCGGCAGGCGGTGGATGAAAATCAGATCGGACGGTTGCGCTGGCATATGGTGGGGCATTTGCAGCGCAATAAGGTCAAACAGATTTTACCGCTGGTGAGTTTGATTCATTCGGTGGACAGTCTGCGTCTGGCGGAGGAATTGAACATCCAGGCCGGCAAACTGGGGCGACGGGTTCCAGTGCTGCTGCAGATCAATGCCAGCGAAGAGGCGAGTAAAAGTGGCGTGGCGGTCGGGGCTTCGACGCACCTGGCGGAACAAATCGCATCAATGGAAAACCTGGCGATGTCGGGGGTGATGACCATGGGGCCGCTGGAAGCTTCGCCGGCGCAGATTCAGGCGATATTTGCCCGTGTGCGCGAGATTTTTGAGGAGATGCGCTGGCAGAAAATTGGCGGTAACGACTTGCGCTATCTGAGCATGGGGATGAGCGATGATTTTGAGCTGGCGATTGCGGAAGGGGCCAATGTAATCCGCATTGGCAGTGCTCTGTTTGGCCCTAAACCGCCGGATGCGGAAGAAGTACGATAGAACGAAAACGTGTTGCCACAACACCTTGACGGCGCAGGCGGCCAGCCGGTGCGGATAAGCAAGCGCATGGAAACAATGTGATGTGCGAAAATAGTAATTGGATGATAACTGCGTTTTACGCGCGGGGCGTGATACGAATTTCGCGGATTCGCGGCGAAAGCGCCGTCAATTGAATATCAATCGTGTCTGGTGGCAGGAGCGATTTCACCCGGCTGGCCCATTCCACCACCACCACGCCGTTTTGTTCGAGCAGCTCGGAGAAACCGATGGTTTGAAAATCGTCCGTGCCATGAACGCGGTAGGCATCGAGATGGTATACGGTTAATCGCCCGGTTCCGTAAATGTTCAGCAGCACAAACGTGGGGCTGGTCACGCGATCCGTGGCTCCCAGACCCCGGACCAAGCCGCGAACAAATTGCGTCTTGCCGGCGCCAAGGTCGCCTTCCAAGGCAATACACGTTCCGCCTCTCAGCGTGCTGGCCAGGTCAGCCGCGATGGATTCAGTCTGAGCGATGGAACGCGAGCGATAAATCACACCCAGCCATGATAATGGAATCTGAAATTTGGTGCATACCTCACTTGAGTATTCATAATTGGTTATCTACAATACGCTTAGATAGGGCGTCGATAACGCAATGAAAAGAAAATTAAAGATTTTTTCATCGTGTTGCCGACGTGTAACTGTAGATGTATTTGCGCATGATATTATGTGTGCAGATATGAAAGTTTAGCTTGACTCTGCCGGGCAATCCGATAAGCTAAACTGGGTAACTTAAAAGGCAAGCGCCTACGGCGCATTTTCTCCCCTCCGGAAGACAGCGAGCTTAACCGCCGCTGTCTTCTTTTTGTTAACTCGTGACCAGTCGGTAAGATAGATCATGATGACGATCCGCTGGACTATCTCCCGCCAACTGTGGGCGCTTGTCCTAGTGACGATTATTGTCCGCGTGCCGTGGTTACTGCTCCAACCAACCGATCTTGCCCATATCCGTCAGCAGTTACCTGATCAGGCGGAATATCTTGAAATTGCGAATAATCTGCGGGCTGAACAGAGTCTGCATTTTCATGATCCGCGTTTTGCGGGTGAGGTTTACGCCTTTCGCATGCCCGGTTATCCAGTCTTGATCGCGCTGCTGGGTGGTCAGCCGACGCTGGTACGCATCGCGCAGGTGCTACTTGATGCCAGCACCGTGGTCGCGGCCTACTTCATCACACGCGGCTGGATGGTTCGCCGCCGCGCGATGGATCGTGAAGCGGCGGATCAGCCTTTCACGTCATACAACAGATTGCAGGAGGGCAAGACCGATAGCACAAGATATAGCCACTGGATCGGGCTGCCTTTTCTGGCGGGACTGCTGGTTGCGCTCAATCCTTGGATGATCTATTTTTCTTCGCTGCTGCTCAGCGAGACATTGTTTACAGCCATGCTCGCGTGGGGGCTGGTGCTTTTTGGTCTGCCGGTCGAGCGGCGATGGGGACTGATCGGCGGAATACTTCTGACAGCGCTGAGTATCTACGTGCGCCCATCCGCGCTGCTTTTGCCGGTGGTGCTCACCATGTTTTCGATCTGGGCGAACCACCGCGACCAGCCATCGTATAACAATAGCCATTGGGGCTGGCCAGTCGTGCGATCAAGTGTTGTCTGGGCGACAGGCAGCCTGATTGTCACAATGCTTGTGCTTTTGCCATGGGGTTGGCGCAATCATCAGCATCCGGCCGTGCAGCACTGGATCTGGACGACCACCAACACCGGGTTTACCGCGTACGATGGGTATCAACCGGCGGCAACCGGTGCTTCGGATCAACGTTTCACAATCTCCATGCCGCAGTTGCAAACCATGAATGAAGTTCAGCGATCGGCGTATTTGAATAAGCTGGCGTGGCAGGCAGCACTGGATGATCCCGGTCGCAGTCTTGAACTGATGCTGTTGCGGGTGATCCGTACCTGGAGTCCATTGCCGTTGAGTCAGCAGTATTCCCGGTTTGGTTACATTTTGCCGGCGGTGTTTTATTCGATTCCCTTCTTTCTATTGGTTTTATTGGGGTTAGGGCGCGGTGAAATGACAAAAATGGCAAAATTGTTCCTGCTGGCGCCGGCATTTTATTTTACACTGATTCATGGGCTGACGGTGGGTTCAGCCCGTTATCGCATTCCGGTTGAAGCGCCGCTGGCGGTGCTGGCTGGCGCCGGTTTGACCAGTGCGTGGGTTATGATGCAGCATCGGCGGCGTGCATCGGAATAACCCCAGACCGAGGCAACAAGTTTCAACCAGACAGCCTGATCGTAAAACTCGAACATCACAAAACCCTGAATAGCCAACGTCTTCATGCCGCTTCAACCTGATCAGCCTGAATCTCAATCGGCCCAGCCGCCTGCCGGCAGCGGATTATCGCGTCGGCCGATCAGCAAATTGCGTCGCTGGACGATGGGTGTCGTGCTGGTGATTTTGTTGATCATCATTTTCTCCCACGCCTATCTGACCAATGGCGATCGTGTGAAGCAGATGGCTGAGAGCTATCTATCGCATGTGCTCAACGCCAGGGTCGAAGTTGGTTCAGCCGATCTTTCGATTTTTGAAGGAATGAGCCTGAGCAAGGTGGCGATTTACATCGATTCCTCCAACTCGCCCGAATCGCTCATTTTTACCGCGGATGTTTTCCGGGTGGATTACAAACCACAGGCGCTTCTGCTGGGCAAGCTTGATGCCCTGCAGATTATCGCGGTGGGGCCGCGGGTCCACCTGACAGAAAACCTCGACACCGGCCTGTGGAACTACGAATTGTTCCTACGCAATCAATCGCTTAATGCGTCGGCGCTGGATCCATCGCGCCGGCGGGATGGCGGGCATGGTGCGATGACGCTGCCGGAGTTGATCCTGCGCGACGCGCGGATCGACTACTCGCAGCTCCGTCATGGTCAGATCACCCCGGGCGGATCGATGGCGATTGAGGGCCGGTTGGCTTGGAACAATGCCAGCGACGATTACCAGTTTGAGTTGCAGGCGCGCGGCCCCAGCGAAGGCGTGGGAGCGGTGGCACGGGGTTCCATCGCGCCGGCGACCGGTCAGTTCGTCATGCAACTGAACGATTTTGATTTTGGCCATGATGTTCTGTCCATGATGCCAGCCCAGGTGCGGCGCTGGTGCGAGAGTCACCATCTGGCCGGACGGGTTGATATTCCCGAGCTTTCGTTCGCCCCGGCGAAGCGCGGGGAACCAGCCCGGTTCAAGGTCAAGGTTGTGCTGGGCGGGGTTACGCTGGCGGTCGATCCGCGCCAGTACAGCGGCGCGGTTGAAATCCATCATCAGGAGCAGTTGCTGGAAAACGTGCGGCTGTTACGCCTGGGGGGCTTGCGCGTTGGTGGGGTGCTGGGGCAAATCGAGGACATGTTGATTCCGCGCCCGATCAAACTGGACAACGTGGCGGGGACATTTGTTTTTGATCAGGCGGGGATCGATATTCAGAATCTGCGCGGACGGTTGGAAACCAATGCTTTTAAGATTAATGGTCATTTTTCCGGCTATAGTCCTGATGCACCGTTTAATATCCATCTGACGTCCTCGGAGCATGAAAATTTTTATCTGGCCCCGTCGCCGCGCTATGTGATTTCGCTGCCGCCGGAGGTGCGGGAAATCTATGATCATTTGCATCCGGTTGGGACAGGGCGGCTGGACTTTGAGCTGGCGCGCGCCCAGCCTGGTCAGCGGCCGATGGTCAATGGCAGTATCGAGGTGGTGGATGGGCAGTTTACCTTCGATCGCTTTGCCTATCCGCTTCAGAATGTGACCGGCAAAATTATTCTCCAGACCGACGCCCAGAACGGGCAGGCGTCGTTGCAATTAAAAAATTTGCGTGGTTACGGCATAGCCGGCGGGCCGAATGCCGCCAGTCTGGTGCAGGTGAATGGCACGATGGCGCCACTGGGGCCGCAGACAGCGGTGAAGATCGTCATCACCGGGGAAAATATCCATCAGGAACAGGCGGTGATTGATGCCCTGCCCAGCGAAGCCCGGCAGGCCCTGGCCGGTCTGGATGCCGACGGTAAGCGGGGATATCCCGAGTTTCTGCTCGATTTTCGTTGCGAGGTTGAGCGCTTGTTCGGTTATCCCAGCCACTGGACGGTGAACACCGATCTGGTCGTGCATCGCGCCAATGGTGCGCTCAAGGCCTTTGCCTACCCGCTGCGCGATTTATCAGCGATCATACTTGTGCGGGCAGGCAGGCTGCAGATCATCGACGGGGCGATGCGACGGGGCGATGCAACGCTCAATTTCTTCGGTGATTTTTCCTGGCATCATCGGGATGATTCGGCGTCAGACGAACCGCCGCGACTTATTCCCAACCTCAGTATTTCCGGGCGAAATATTCCGATCGATCAGGAACTGGTTTCGGCCCTGCCCCCCGAGCAGCGCCAGTGGATTACAGGCCTGGACATCAGCGGGTTGATTGATTTCGATGGCAAGGTGCTGCCAGCGGAGGATTCGGAGTTTGGTTTTGCCATTGATATGGCGGTGCGCGATGGAACCATGCTTCGCCAAGGCGATCAACCGCTGCTGACCGAGGTGGCAGCCCAATTGCATCTGACGCCGCGCAAGTCGGTCATCAGTTCGTTTGCTGCCCGGCGCGGGCAGGCGATGATCCAGGGGCGCGGTGCAGCAGCATGGCAGGCCGGCCAGCCACCGCAGCTTAATCTCTCTGCCCAGGCGCAGAATCTGTTGTTGGATGAGACCTTATTCAACGCCATGCCCCAGAACGTGCAGCAAGCCTGGCGACAGGTCAACCCGCGCGGAAGTATTGACGGCAGCCTGACCTACAGTGGCGATGCTTCACTGCAAACCCACGCGGACCCTTCGCAAGTGGTTTCGTCAAATATCGAATCGCCGTTGGTTGATGCCGTGCCACCCGCTGCGACGACAGCGCCAGCGGATTTGAATCAGTTGCCGCGTGGGTTTCAGATTACGCTGCGCCCGCGTGAGCTGAGCGTCCAACCACAGGTGTTTCCGTATGCGATGGATCAGGTCAGTGGCGCCGTTGTCATTACCAACTCCAGAGTTCAGTTGCAGGAGATTACCGCCACGCATGGCGCCAGCAGGCTGGCGATTAGCGGCGTCGGCGAGCTGGGGGAGCTGCCCGTCTGGGCGGTGCAATTTGAGGGACACAAGCTGTCGCTCGATCGTGATTTGGTGCAGGCACTGCCGGAGTCGCTGGGGCAACTGGCGGGCAAGCTGCAACTGGGCGGCGTGATTAATGCCAAGTTTGATCGCTTTACCTACCGGGCAACAAACCCGTCGCCGGCGACAACTGCACTGGCCATGTCAGCGCCGGTGGCTGCAGCGGCGACAGCTCCGGCGACATCTGCACCGGCAGCAACGACCAGTGCATCAGTCATCAATCTGGATCGCAAGCCATCAACGCAGCCAGCGCTAAGCGGGGCCATCGATTTTCAGGGCGTGCTGAGTTTCGATCAATCATCCGCCAATATAGGGGTGCAACTGGATGAGGTTGACGGCCAGTTGCAAGTCAGCGGCCAGGTTCTGGAAGGGGCCATGGTCAATTTTATCGGCGACCTGAATCTGTCATCCCTGAAGCTGGCCGGGCTGGCAGCCCAGAATCTGCGCGCGCATCTGGTGCAACCGGATCATCAACCTGCACTTAAGATCGACGCTCTGCGCGGGACGATTGCCGGGGGTGAAATGGCTGGTGTCGTGGGGCTGGCGTATCCCGAAGGCGAGCCATCGAAATATAAGGCGGAATTGACGCTGCGCAATGCCGATGTGCGCGAGTTGATGGTTGAGAACACCAAAAATGTAAACGGCCAACTCACTGCGAGTCTGGGGTTGGAAGGGGCCTGGAATGATCCAACCAGTCGGCGCGGGCGCGGCGAGGTGCGGGTTGCCGGTCGCGGGATGTACAACATTCCCCTGGTGCTGGGAGTTCTGGAAATCACCAACCTGGCCGTACCGATCAACAGCCCGTTCAAAACGGCGTACGCCAGTTACAGCGTGGCGGGTCAGCAGGTTACGTTTGGACAAATTGAGTTGCGTTCCGATCAAATGCGCATGACCGGCGGGGGAATGCTCGATTTTGGTAATCAGAGTGTGAACATGAACTTCACCACCGACAATCCGAACTGGCCACACCTGCCGATTATTGGTGATCTGCTGGAAGGAGCCAAGAACGAGCTGTTGCAGATTCATATCCGCGGAACGATTCAAAAACCGAAAGTTTCCGTCAAGTCATTCAATACTTTTCAAACGACCATCGACGAGGTTGTCCGCGATAATAAAGATCCGCACATCGAGTAGGCGGCTGGCCATTTAATGACACCGGCGTGGGGGCAAGGGTTTGTTAATCTGGGCAAAAAGATCGGATATTGACGCCTCGCTGGGCACATGATATAGTTATGGGACGATATGAGAGCAGCTCTCATTTCACACGATCAGCGGTTTTCAGGGGCGGATCATAAAAAACTGCTGATGGATGCGACACTTAAGTCGAGTTACCTACGTTACTTGCGGTGCAAGTGAATCAATTTTGTCAGGAGGCTTTCCGACTGGAGGTACGTCATGCGTTGCCCGAATTGCCAAGTCGAATTGGTCAGCTCCCAGCGGTTGGGTGTGCAACTGGATTATTGTCCGAGTTGTCACGGCGTCTGGCTGGAGTGCGGTAATCTCAATGCACTGATCGAGCGTGCCAATGAGGATGTCGTCGAAGCTGTACATCAGGCGGAGATCGACTGCCACAGGCACCAGCGCATTTCCTACGCCAGCAAGAGCACAACCCTGAATCTCAACGTCTACGACACGACGGTGTAAGGGTTGCCACCTGATTGCCACGCGGAAATAGCCCATCCGGCGCCCATAAAAACAGTTTGAGGATCAGCGCAACATGCGCAAGGGGTTGTTGTCATTGCATTGTTCGGTGCTGTTTGTTGCAACGGACAACGTATTGCCTCAATCATCAATGATGAACCAGCCGGTTGGTTCATACATTCATCCGAGCCGATCCGTTATAATGGCGCGCGGATATGTCTTTCACGCCGTCACAGAAGATTTCTGGCCACCAGGGGATGTGCATTGCCAGCGGGTTTATAGCCGGCGTGGTGTTGGTGATTGCGATGGCGGTTGTGCTGCCGGGCGGGTCGAATCAGATGATTGACGCAATGGCGCAAATTGCCGGGTTTGCCGTTTTGCCCGTAGCCGATCAACCAGCAGCAACCGGGCCATCAATTCTCGCACAGACGACTGTGGCAACCATCGCAGCACAAGGCGGCTTGTCCACCGTTACTTCAGCGCAAAAAGACCCAGCGCCGCGCAGTTCATCATCCCGTTCAGCGACTGAATCGAACAACACCGCATCGCGCCAACCAATGGCGGGCGGGCCTGACTTAACCATCCTGGCGTGGCAGCGCGTTGCTGATGCGGCCGCGAATTCTTCGCCGGCCACAGCGATTGTCATGATCGATGAATTTCGTTTGCGCCATTCCAGAGATTATGAACCATACTTGCAGCAACTGACGAATCAAGCGCTGGATCGGTTGTGGTGGCAGCGAATCATCGAGCTGTTGCAGGCTCGTCAGCAGGCGCTGGATCAACTGAATATATTGCGCCAACAACAGACCAGCAGCGCCTTGGCGAATCGCAATGATCTTGAAGACCGGATGAATCAATGGCAGCAGAAGGTGGATAATGCTCAGCGTGATCTTCAGGATATGCGCTACAACACCACGGTAAAACCTGACCTGGCCGATGAACCGCTCATGCGGCAGTTGCGCCAGCAGCGCGATGCCCAGGCGTACGGTTCCTGGTGCGCGCGGACGCTGACGAGCATTATTCGCACGCGCGGCCAGACGCCCTGGCAGATTCGATGAAACGTTGTCGCCCGTGCCGAGAATTGAATGACGGGCAATGCGTGTTAGCATGCCGATCGACACACGGATTTTTCACGAGGTCAATCAATGTCCCAGCCAACATCGTTCACGCTCGCCCAGGATCGAATCCCAACTCATTGGTACAACATTGCAGCCGATTTGCCCCAGCCCATCGCGCCGCCGCTGCATCCGCAGACGCGCCAGCCGGCGAGCCTGTCGGATATGCAGGCGATTTTTTGTGATCCGATCATCGAACAGGAAGTCAGCACCGAGCGCTGGATCAAATTGCCCGATGATGTGCGGGCCAAACTGGCGCTATGGCGTCCGACGCCCCTTCTGCGGGCGGTGCGGCTGGAACAGGCGCTGAATACGCCAGCCCATATCTACTACAAGTACGAAGGCGCCAGCCCGGCGGGTTCGCACAAACCCAACAGCGCCATTCCGCAGGCGTGGTACAACAAGCAGGCGGGGATCAAGCGCCTGGCGACGGAGACCGGCGCTGGCCAGTGGGGCAGTTCGTTGGCGCTGGCGTGCCAATTGTTCGGGCTGGAGTGCATTGTCTACATGGTCAAGGTGAGCTTCACGCAAAAACCGTATCGCAAACTGCTGATGCAGACGTGGGGTGCCACGGTTCACGCCAGCCCGTCGCAGCAGACGGCGTATGGTCGCCAAGTGCTCCAGCAGATGCCGGATACGCCGGGCAGTCTGGGCATGGCGATCAGCGAAGCCATTGAAGATACGGTGACGCATCCCGGTACGAAATATGCGCTGGGCAGCGTGCTGAATCATGTCTGCCTGCACCAGACGGTTATCGGTCAGGAGTCGCTGGAGCAGATGGAGCTGGCGGGTGAATATCCCGATGTGGTGATCGGTTGTGTCGGAGGCGGGAGCAATTTTGCCGGAATCGCCTTTCCGTTTATCCATCGCAATCTGCACGATGGTAAAAAGACGCGGATCGTCGCGGTCGAACCGGATGTCTGCGCCTCATAGACGCGCGGCGAGCTGCGCTATGATTTCGGCGATACCGCGGAGATGACACCCTTGATGCGGATGTACACACTGGGTCATGCTTTTGTACCACCGAAAATTCACGCCGGTGGGTTGCGCTATCATGGCATGGCGCCCGCCGTCAGCAGCGCCTATGAACAGAAATTGATTGAAGCGCGCACCTTCAATCAACAGGAGATTTTTGAAGCGGCGGTGCAGTTCGCCCGCACGGAAGGAATTGTCCCGGCGCCGGAATCGGCGCACGCGATCAAAGGCGCGATCGAAGAAGCCAAACAAGCCCGCGCTGATCGTCAGCCACGGGTGATTCTGTTCAATCTTTCCGGTCATGGTCTGCTGGATATGCAGTCGTATGACAGCTATCTCAGCGGACACCTGAACAGTTGATCCGATTGAACCGGCGCGCCCAGTAGCTCAGGCGCTGCCTTGGGCGGATTCGGGTTGATGAATCAACCGATGGATGAGGGCGCTTTGCACGGATTCGCCATCAGGCCAACTGATCAACTCCCCGACACGCGCGCCGCAAAGTGCCACACCCATTGGGCTGAGCACCGAAACCACATCGCTGCCGCTTTGGGCGGGAGAAACCGTTGATTGCGGCAAAGTCAGCGTGCAGCAGGTCAATTGGCCAGTGGCGGGGTCTAGCAACTCCACACGGCTGTCCAGCGTGACCATGTCGTGCGGCACGTGCTGGGCGGGGATTGATTGAGCCCAGCGCAGTTCCTGACGAAAATATTCGAGATACGGCGCGTACGTCGCCCACGAGGTCAGCGCGTTGTCGGTTGCATCCAGCAGGCGCTGACGATCCAGGGCGGACGTGATGCGGGTCGAGGCGATCATGGCGAACCTCCCGCGGTCAGGGGTTAAAGGTGATAATCACCAGCCGATTCGGGCTGGTAGTGAATTTTTTCGATTTTCAAACGGCGTGTACCCGCCGGGGCGTCGAATTTAATGGTCTGCCCCAGGCGCACGCCCAGTAGCGCTGTTCCCAGCGGCGCCAGCACCGACAGCCTGCCATTATCAATATCGGCTTCTTCAGGGTAAACCAAGGTATACGTATCCGACTCATCAAAGCGCAGGTCGCGCACGCTGACCGTGGAACGCATGGTAACGACCTGGGGCGGCACCTGGCCGGCGGGCACGACCAGGCAGCGATCCAGTTCCTGGCGCAGCACCGCCAGCAGCGAGGCGTGCGTTTCACGATAGCGCGGCGATTCAACCAGCGCCTTGAGGCGGTCGAAGTCGGATTCGGTGATGACAATTTGACGATTGGAAACAGTTTGTTTGGTCAGCATGGTTGATGCTCCTTTGGATAATATTCCCGGCGAGGAGATTGGTTGTGACTACATCCATAATTCGCCAGCCGCTTCGGGCTGATAAACGATCCGCTGCACGCGCATCCGGCGCAGCTTGCCGCGTGTCTTCCAGGTGGCCATCTGCCCCTGGCGTTTGCCCAGCAGCGCGATACCCAGCGGCGAAAGAACCGACAGGCGGCGACGAAAAATATCAGCATCATCGTCGAAGACGAGGGTCAGCTCCTGTTGGCGGCCACTTTGCTCGTCCACAGCCTGCAGGCGGGTGTTCATGGTGACAACATCCGGTGGAACCTGATCCGGATCGACCACCTGCGATCCAGCCAGCCGCCGCTCCAGATCGCGCAGGCGCTGAAGACAGCGTTGCTCGTCGGCGGAGGGTGCTTGTTGAATGCTCCGCAACATGCTCGCCAGGCGCTGATGATCCATATTGCTCAGCAGCATGGGTTGGGCTGATGGGTTTGTCATTTCAGACCTCCGCGCGTGGTTGGCCGCGGCTGATTGAGTGCCGGGCGGGAAACGTCAGTTCAATTGATTGTCAAACATGCGGGCCAGCCCGCCTGACGGCGGAGGGCCGAGAGGCGGGATTACCTGCGGTAGAGACGAACCTCGTCCGCGGTCAACGTACAGATGAAATTAGGAGCTGTGTTCATCATGGTTCAGGTGGGCGGTGAAAGATTGCACCAGCCGGCTGTCAATAGTATAGCAACCAAGCGACCATAGGTAAAATATGAAGTTCCGATGATATACTTTGCTTTACTAAATCGATATGATCAGGGGGTATGAAGTGGTTAAATTACAATCATCTGCATTATTTCTGGGCGGTGGCGCGGGAGGGTTCGATTGCCAGGGCTGCCGAGGAGTTGATGGTTTCACAACCGACGATCAGCATTCAGTTGAAGGAGCTGGAAGCGTCGCTGGGTCAGCGTCTGTTTGATCGGGCGGGTCGGGGGTTGAAGCTGACGGAAACGGGGCGGATTGCCTACAACTACGCCAACGGTATTTTTTCGCTGGGCCAGGAGATGGTCGATGCCCTGGAGCATCAGCCCACGGGTCGGGCGCTGAAGTTGTCGGTCGGCGTGCTGGATGTAATTCCCAAGATGGTGGTGCGCCAGTTGCTGCAACCGGCCTTGGGGCTGGAAGAACCGGTGCGTCTGATCTGCCGGGAAGACAAGGCGGATCGTCTGCTGGCGGATCTGGTGGCCCGGCGGACGGATGTGGTGCTCAGCGATGCGCCCATTGGTACGGCGGTGGCGGTGGAAGGTTTCAACCATCTGCTGGGTGAATCGGAAGTATCATTTTTCGCCATGCCCGAACTGGCCGGGAGGATTAAGCGCGGATTTCCTCATTCGCTGGATGGCCAGCCCCTTTTGCTGCCGACTGATCATACGGAGTTGCGCCGTTCGTTGAACCAGTGGCTGGATAGCAAGCGGATTCATCCGGTGGTGGTGGGGGAATTCGATGACACGGCATTGATGTTTGGTTTTGCCCGCAGCGGAGCCGGGATATTCCCCGCGCCATCCATGATCGAAACGACCATGAAACGCGAGCTGGGTGTGCGTCTGGTGGGCCGGGCAGAGGGCGTGTGCGAACGTTATTATGCGATTTCGCTGGAGGCAAAACTCAAGCATCCGGCGGTGAAGGCGATCTGTGATGCCGCTCGGCGCACGCTGGGCGGGCGCAGCTCATCCTGATCCCAGAGGTTTGAGTTTGAGATTGCGGGCGTGGAACGCGATGGCTGAGGGGATGTGTCGATCCCAGTAGTCCCAGTCGTGCTGACCGGAGTATTCTTCGTATTCATGGGGCACACCCATTTTGGTCAGTTGGTGGTGAAATTCACGATTGTGTTCGATGAAAAAATCACCCTGGCCGCAATCCAGGCGCAGATGCGGCAGTTGGCTGCGCCGTTTGGCGCCGCGGGCCAGCGCCAGCAGGTCATGTTCGCTGCCTTTTGGGTTGGCGCCGAAAATACGCCGGTGGTCGGGCCATTTGGCGGGAATGGGAATCGAACCGTAGTGCACCGCTCCGCTGTGGCTATGGGCACTGGCGAAAAGATCGGGGTATCCCAGCGACAGGCGCATCGCTCCGTAACCGCCCATGGACAAACCGCTGATGCAGCGGGCGCTGCGCGTGGGGCGGACGGGGAAGTTGCGCTGGACCATCGTGATCAGATCGGTGGCGATATAGGTGGCGTAGGCCGGGCCGATTTCGTTATTGGTGTAATAACCGCGATACCCATCGGGCATGACGACAACCAGGGGCAGGTTCTCCACATAGCGCTCGATGCTGCTGCGCCGAAGCCAGCCGGTGTAGTCATCGCTCATGCCATGCAGCAAATAAAGCGTGGCGAAGGGGGGCTTGCCTGAATTAGGGAGAATCACGTACGCCCCGACTTGTTTCTGGAGTGTCGGGCTGTACCAATGAAGATCACAAAGAGCCATAATCAGCGATATTGTAGTGCGACAGTTCAGGCTGCCAAGAATCGAGTGTCCCATGCGATGAGCCTGTTTTCCGCTAAGATAGTCGAGCAAATCGTTGCAAAAACAAGCCACAGCAAAAATACGCGGGGAAATTGACCAGTTGATTCATTGTCATTTAGCATAGGCGGGTGATGCGATACGACCTACCTATTGTTGGCCAGAGCACTGGTGGTACGGCGGTGTTGTTTTTCTGGTTGGTGGTGCTTCTGGTGATTGTCGCCGTTGGTGCGGCGCTGGTGCTGTGGCTGCGCAAGTGGTATGCCTCGAGCGATGCGCATGTTCAAGGGGGGTTTACGCTGGCGGAGATTCGAAAATTGCATCAGGAAGGTCGGATGACCGGGGAAGAGTACGAAAAAGCCAGGATGCTGATTCTGGGGCAGGCGCGGCGTGATCTGCAGGCACCGATCGACCCGGATTCCCCGAACCAACCAACCACGGGCGACGTAAAGCTGGATGAGTAGCTCAAAGGGCTGAATCGAGCCGGGTCCGACAAAACAGAGGTTATCAGCACAGGGCGGAGAGGTCCGGATAATGGTAAATCGTCGTTTTTCGCTTCCTTGGTTCTGGCTTTTAGGCTACTAATATAACCAGTGATCAGCCTTGAGCTGAAACAACACGCACAAACGACCGTGCGGCGGCGGTTTTACGGAGTAAAGCCAGTAGTCGTAAACGACGAGATTCATAGAGGATTAAATCGTTTAAAATTGTAAGAAACCGGAATGTGCAACGGACGCCTCTCCTGTTTTGGATGGATCGGTTTTTCAGGTAATTTTACAGAATCCGGAAGGTTTAGTTCATGGCGAATTCTAATCGCACAGGTAATGGTGGCGGAACGGGCAACACACCTCCCGGCGGTGGCGGTAGCGGCGGTAATGGTGGCAATGGCGGGTTCCGCGGTCGTCGGGTGACGACATGCAGCTTCTGCGGGAAAAGCTCGCGCGATGTGGGGCCGATGGTGGAAGGACCGTCGGATGTTTACATCTGCGCCAATTGCGTTGACCTGGCGCACAACATCATCCGTCAGGAAAAGCGCAAGCTCAGCGCCAGTCAGCCGATGTTTGGAACAATTCCCAGTCCCCGGCAGATCAAAGAGTTTATGGATAGCTACGTGGTCGGCCAGGAATACGCCAAGCGGGCGCTGTCCGTGGCGGTTCACAACCATTACAAACGTCTGACCACGATCGATTCCAGCAGCGAAAAAGATGCGAATAATGATGTGGAGATCGACAAGAGCAACGTGTTGCTGATCGGGCCGACTGGTTCAGGTAAAACCTTGATGGCCAAGACGCTGGCGCGGGTGTTGAATGTGCCCTTTGCCATTGGTGATGCCACGACGCTGACTGAAGCCGGTTATGTCGGTGAAGACGTTGAAAACATCCTGCTGAAGCTGCTGCAAAATGCGGATTTTGATCTGGAGGCAGCCCAGCGCGGAATTATCTACATCGATGAAATCGACAAGATCGGCAAGACGCAGAACAATGTGTCGATCACGCGCGATGTGTCGGGCGAAGGCGTCCAGCAGGCGCTGCTGAAGATGCTGGAGGGAACCGTTGCCAATATCCCGCCGCAGGGTGGTCGTAAACATCCGGAGCAGCAATATATCCAGATGGACACCAGCCAGATTCTGTTTATCTGCGGTGGTTCGTTCGTTGGTCTGGAGGATATTATCCGCAAGCGTCTGGGCAAACGGCAGATCGGTTTCCTGTCTGAATCCAGCCCCAATATCACGGCGCGTGAACGGGCCAACACGCTGGCGCAGGTTCAACCGGAAGACTTGATCGAGTTCGGGATGATTCCTGAATTTGTCGGCCGTCTGCCGATCAACGCCACGCTGGAACCCTTGGATGTGGGGGTGCTGGTTTCGATTCTCACCCAGCCGAAAAATTCGCTGGTCAAACAGTATCAGCGGTTTTTCCGCATGGAAGGCAGCGAGCTGGAATTCACCCCAACTGCCTTGCAGTTGATCGCCGAGCGTGCGCTCAAGCGCGACACCGGTGCCCGGGCGCTGCGCGCGGTGTGTGAAGAAATCATGCTCGATCTGATGTATGACCTGCCGGATCAGGCTCAGGGCGGTAAATATGTCATCACGCCCGAGGTGGTGCAAGGCAAGGACAAACTGTTCAAGATTCAACCTGAACGCCGCCGCGAATCAGCCTGAATCGTTGATCCGATCAACGGCTGACTGTGCGGTTCAATTCGATTGATCGGGTCATTGTCCGAGTCATGGGAAAACAGGTTGTACCTCAAAAAAACCCCGCAGTTCGCGGGGTTTTTTGTTGGCAGGATCCGGGTGTTTTGACCGCTTCACGTGAGACGGCGCTATCGTGCCATGCGTTACCTGGCCGATAATAAAAAGCCTGCATGAACGAAGCGAAAATTGATTATCACAGCATCGTGGAACAGATGAAAAGCGCATATCAATTGCGCGTGCGCCGCTGGCGCAGGAAGATGAGCGGGTGCGCGTGGCGTGTTTATTATCACGATGGGCGGATCATCAACTGGATCGAGGCGCCGCAACCGAAAAGTCCGATCAGCCTGGCGGTATTTCTGCATGAAGTGGGGCATCATGTCATCGGGTTTTCCACCTATAAGCGTCGGTGCGAAGAGGAGTATCATGCCTGGTCGTGGGCGCTGCAGACCATGAAACAACTTGGCGTGCCGATCGACCATCGGGTCAAGCGCCGGTTTGAAGCATCGATGTGTTACGCGGTGGCCAAGGCGGTGCGCCGGGGGGTCAAGTCATTACCAGCGCCGTTGGAATGCTATACGCGGCAGGCTGCCTAGCGCCGGTCGGCAATGTGATATTTTCATTCCCCGCGGATCAGTTCAACGGCCAGGATCAACAAGAGCTAAAGAGTCTTTTATCTCATTTATGGGAATCGCCATGAATGGTGCGCTGCGCTCCATTTTCTTTTGCTGTGCATCACGACCGACATTGACGCTGGCGAAATGTCGGCCTAACCTTACGAAGTACATACAGGGAACTTTATTTAACAACAGAAGGAGTATTTCATGCCCTGGCAACTCGCCCCATTACCGTTTGCGCCCGATGCGCTTGAACCGCATTTTGATCGTCAGACGCAGGAGATTCATCATGGCAAACATCATCAGGGATATGTCAACAACCTGAATGCCGCCATCGCCAAACATCCTGAGCTGGATGGTAAAAAGCTGCATGACCTGCTGGCGCATGAATGCGCGGGCATTCCCGAAGATATTCGTACTGCGGTGCGCAATAATGGTGGTGGTGTGCATAACCATAATCTGTGGTGGGAGATTCTGAATCCCAAGGATCGGGCTGCGGCTCCGGTGGGCAAACTGGCCGCAGCGATCAATGCGACGTTTGGTTCGTTCGACAAGTTCAAGGAGGCCTTCAAGACGGCTGGGTCAACGCGCTTTGGTTCGGGTTGGGCGTGGCTGGTGAAAAAGGGTGACAAGCTCGAAGTGATGAGTACCGCCAACCAGGATTCGCCGATTCTGTTCGGTGCGTTCCCGGTCATCGGTGCTGACGTGTGGGAACATGCGTATTATCTCAAGTATCAGAACCGCCGCCCTGATTATCTGGATGCGTTCTGGAACGTGGTGAACTGGCGGGTGGCGGAAGAGCGTTTTGGCCGCGCCAAGTAAGCAAGGCATTCTCGCTGCGCCTGCAATTGCTTGAACGGGCGCACCGGCGGGGAAGGCCTGATGCATTAAGCACGACGCGCTGACGATCAAATCGCAGCGCGTCTTTTTTTGTCAGAACCCATCAATGGCGGCGGATGACCATGCCGGCCGACTGGCGCGTCGCCGGCTGCGCGGGGATTCACAAGTGCGGTTCTAAGATTCCGAGGGTGGCGTGGCAGCATTTTTTCGCTCGCGCGAGCGGGCCAAAATCATATCGCGCAACCGGGCAGCCTCTTCGTAGCGTTCAGCCTTAAGCGCTTTTTTGAGTTTATTTTTCAGACGCTCGACCGAATCGTGCGGCAGTTTCTGGCAAATCTTCATGGCCAGCTGATGGAGGATGCGCATTTCGTTGGAAAGCCGCAATAATCCCCTGCGGTTGTGGCGATGAAAAAACTCGCGGATGTCGCACATCGCGCCCGAGACAATCACCAGCGCCTCCCGGAGCTTCTTGTGCTGCAGCGCGATCGATGCCTTGGCCCGGGCGTTCATCATGATGATGTAAGGCCGGTATTGCTCAAGGATCGTGCGATCATGCTCCTGTTCGCCGAACTTGGCGCACAGGTTCATCACCCGCAGATTGCGCTCGGTATCGCGGGCCACGCCGGCAAAATCCTCCAGCACAAACAGGCTGAGATAACGGTGGTAGTACATCGCCGCTTCCTCGCGCAATGCGCGGCAGTGTTCGGGGGTGAGAAAGAAACCGAGGTCGTTGCCGTTCTGCTGACCGTAACTGCGCAACTGCTGCTCATGGTGTTCCAGTAATGACTCGCAACCGTGGGGCATCCTCCCATCGGGGCGACCGGTCATCTCCATCTGCAAAACGCCCAGGTCCAGGCGCATCTGCAGCTTGGGTCGGCCATCGATGCCGGTGACTTTACGCACATTGATCGTGCCGGGTTCATAGTCCCATCCCTTGATCAACGGATGGATATCCTTGCTGGAAGCCTTGCCCTCATTGCGGGGGGAATGCGGTTTATGATCGCTCATGTTAGATGATCCGCGTTATGACAGTCGGTCAAATCGAGATGACTGCTTCTCTCGCCTTCCATCTGTGGACTGATTTGATCAGCCTGACTGCGGGCATTATATACCGGTCGATTACAGCAGGCAAAATAACGTTCGATTTATCAGCAGGCGCAACACGCGGATTAAATTACTCTTGTTGATGAATGTCGGCGCCTTTATGCTGCTCAAGCGCAATGAACTCGGGCGATGCTGATTGGCGAACATAACCTGATCGACGGTTGTCGATGCACGGATTACGGGCGCTGGGTTAAAAGGTTGTGAGGCGGTGACAGCGAACGATTGCATTATTGTTTGAGTCGATGCGTGAAAGGTGAAGCGACGATGAAAGTGGTTCATACCATTGCCGATTGCCGGATCGCGCGCAAGTGCATGGGTGAGCTGGCGCTGGTGGCGACGATGGGGGCGCTGCATGACGGTCATCGATCCTTGATCGAACAAGCCAGAAAAATGGCTGAACACGTCGCGGTGAGTATTTTCGTGAACCCGACGCAGTTCGGGCCGAAGGAAGATTTCACGAAATATCCGCGTCCGCTGGAGGATGATCTGGCGCTGTGTCAGGCAGCAGGGGTTGATCTGGTGTTTAATCCTTCGCCGCAGGAGATGTATCCGGGCCAGGTGCAAGATCAGGCTGGTTCAGCAGATAGACAGCAACCTGGCGCGCGGATGCCTTCTCCGGCGATTGCTGCTGAGGCGACCCCTTTGACCGCGCGCGATGAAGTCATTGTTGATCTGCCGTACCTGACCACGGTGCTGGAAGGCAGACACCGCCCGGGGCATTTTCGCGGGGTTTGCCAGGTGGTGGCCAAATTGTTCAACATCATTCAGCCGAACCTGGCCCTGTTTGGCCAGAAGGATTTTCAACAGTTGCGCATTTTACAGGCGATGACCGAGGCGCTGGATTTTCCGGTGCAAATTATTGCCTGTCCGACCCTGCGTGAAGCCGATGGGCTGGCGATGTCCAGCCGCAATCGTTACTTAACGCCCGAACAACGAACCAAGGCACTGGTGATTTCCGCGGCGCTATTTGAAGCTCAGGCGCAGTTCTGTTCGGGAATCAAGCAGACCAATCGATTGGTGACCAGCGTGCAAAATCGCCTGCTGGCTGAGCATCTCAATGTTGATTATGTGGCAGCGGTTGACACGCAAAGCCTGCGCGCCGTTGAACTGGTCCACGGGCCGACCCTGCTGGCGGTGGCAGCGCGGGTCGGTTCGACCCGTCTGATCGACAATGTGATTCTTGGCGCCCCGCCCTGCCCCGATTTTCTGCACGATTGAGGGCCAACCGCAGTTTTGCGATAAATTGTTATTTTTCTTCATGTTATGGGACCTGATAGCGGCGCGGGGGTGAAAAAATCTTGACGCCTGATCGGGTGGCGTGTCTACTACATAATGCAGCCGTTGGGCTGAACGCCGATTGGTGGCGGCGGGTTGAAAAATAAAATGATGTGATTTTCATAACTAATGTCGCAACAATAAGTTAGAAATTGATGAACCTGCGCCGGTTTTAGCCGTATAACTAACCGGGGGCGGTAGCGCCAAATAAGAGTCAAGCTGCCGATTCGGGCAGGATTTGTGAAATTGACAAGACAGCGCGAATAATCAATCAGTCATACCTTTAGTGGAGCTTGCGTCCATGGCTACCTATGCATTTGAAGCGATGAATTCGTCGGGTCAGGAAGTGAAGGATGAGGTCGAGGCGGGTTCTTCAGAAGAAGCGATTGCCAAGATTCGCTCCAAGGGATATTTCCCGACCCGCGTTCGCGAAAAAGCAGCCAAAAAGCGCGTAACCAAAAAGGCCGGCGCTGAGACCGCAGCTGCCCCGACGCGCAAAATGCCGATTTCCTTCGGCAAGGTGTCGCGCAAGCAGTTGGTGACGTTCACCCGTCAGCTCAGCACACTGCAGGATGCCGGTCTGCCGATTTTGCGTTCGTTGCAGATTCTGGAAACCCAGCAGAAACCGGGTTTGCTCAAGGCGATCATCGGCGGTGTGGCGGATGACGTGGAAGGTGGTAACAGCCTGTCCGATGCGATGAGCCGTTATCCCAAGGCGTTTGATAAACTGTACGTCAACATGATCAACGCCGGTGAAGCCGGTGGTGTGCTGGATTTGATCCTTTCGCGTCTGGCGGATTTCATGGAAAAGGCCGCGCGACTGAAGAAAAAAGTTGTCGGTGCCATGATTTACCCCGCCGTGGTTATCTCCATCGCCGTGGGTATCGTGTCGATGATCATGATTTTCGTGATCCCCAAGTTTGAGCAGATCTTCAGCGATTTCAACGTCAAGCTCCCCGGGGTGACGCAACTGCTGCTGTCGATCAGCCGCTGGTTTGCCAATGATTATGGCTGGGCGTATATCGTCTGCTTCCCCATTGTCTGGATGTTGATCATCCGCCTGATCAAGATGAGCGATGGCGGGCGCTATGGGGTGGACGTGGCCAAGCTCAAGATTCCGATTCTGGGCGGAATTTTGTCCAAGACCGCCATTGCCCGTTTCACCCGTACGCTGGGCACGCTGATCAGTGCCGGTGTGCCCATTCTCGATGCCATCAACATCACCCGCGAAACCAGCGGTAATGAGGTTTACAGCCGGGCGCTGATGAAAGTGCATGATGCCATCCGCGAAGGTGAATCGATGGCCGATCCGCTGCGCGCCACCAAGGTCTGCGACGCCATTGTGATCAACATGATTGACGTTGGTGAGGAAGTCGGCGACCTGGACAAGATGCTGATGAAGATTGCCGACAACTACGACAGCGACGTGGACGTGATGGTCAGCTCGCTGGTGAGTATTCTCGAACCGGTGATGGTGGTGATGCTGGGTGTGATCGTCGGTTTTATCGTGATCGCCTTGTTTGCCCCGATGATCTCGCTGATCGAAAGCGTGTCGGGTTGAAATCAGATGGATGAACCAGCCGGCGTCGCCGGTGAGAATCAATGAGGAAACACATGCCCAACCGTACGAGCCGTATTGCAGGTTTCAGCCTGATCGAGCTGCTGGTGGTGATCGGAATCATCGTCATCCTGATCGGTATTCTGATCCCGACCATCGCCGGCGTGCGCCGCTCGGCGTGGGCTGCCGATACGAAAAACCTGATCAGCCAGATGTCCAGCGCCATCGAGCGCTATTATCAGGAGCATCACGCCTATCCGGGGATTTTCAGTAATAGGCAGATCGCCACGGGTGTTAGGATTAACGGTACGACATTTGAGACGGGAGCAGCTGACAAAATCACCATGACCGAGAATATGATGCTCTCCCTGGTGGGGGGGACGAAGTTTAACGGAAGTGCTCTGTCGGGACTTGACTACGATGTTGATGCGCTGCGGCAGTCGCGCGGTGTGGTCAGCGCCAACCCTGCCAACCCCAAGCGCTATGCAGCCTATATGAATGTCACAGATAAGATGCTCAGCCCGGGATCGGCCACAGACTTGCTACAGTGCGCCGGCATGCACGATTCCATAATTCCGGAGATTCTGGATACCTGGCCGCTGGATGATCAGTTACCGGTTATTTACCTGCGGGCCAATGTCGGGGCACCGGGGATTATTTCTGATGCTGGTGCTCCGGCCGATTATCAGTACGACCTGGCGTTTATCACACCCTATTTGCGGGCAGGCAAGGACGGCCTGAGTGGTCTTGGCGCCTATGGTGATCCGGTTGATGACACCGCCCGCGCCAACGCAATCAGTTATTTTGCTCATCCTTCGGTGGGAGCGACCAACAACGCGAGCGGCACGCCGCGGGAAAAAGATCGTTTTGTGTTGATTGCTGCGGGTAAAGACCGGATTTACGGAACCAAGGATGACATTGTGAATTGGGGGAGCCGCTAGTGACGCCACGACAAGTCCAGATTGAGCGCGGTTGTCCTGCGCTGGTTTTACCAGTCGCTGAGGGTTGGCGTAGGCGCATTGGTCGGGCTTGTAATGGAGCGAATGCAGCCGAAAAAAGTGCCTTTACGCTGATCGAAATGCTGGTGGTGATCGGGATCATCGTTTTGCTGGTGGGCCTGACGTTTCCCATTGTGATAGGCAGCCGAGGAAAGGCGGAGATTGCCAAGGTGCGCATGACGATGCAGATGATTTCCACCGCGCTGGAGCAATACCGGCATGAGCTGGGGGATTACCCGCGATTTATGGATTCAGGGGCGGGTGATTATCGCGGGGCAATCCTTCTGGCGCGGGCGCTGGTGGGACCAGGGCCGAAAGATGGGGGCAACAGTCTTGGGCAGGATGGTGCCGATGGCCCGGGCTTTCGTGCCCGTCGCGTTGGCGACCCCGAGACCGGACAGGCGGTAGGCCAGGTTTACGGGCCTTATCTGAAAGCCGATGCCCTGCAGATCAGCAGCAACCCAGCCAATCCTGACGCGGGTATCACCGATCCAACCCAGCCGATGCTGTTTGATGCAATACCGTCGGTGGTGCTTTATTTCCCCGCCCGGCGCAGCAAACCGGATTTGACCAATATCGATGCGTATGTGAACTCGAATAATCAGGCGCTGTATAACCAACAGGACAATACAATACTGCCACTGGCTGACATGCGCAGACTTCTGGCGGGGACTTCAGGTAACGAGCGGAAATATACCGGGCCGTTTTTGCTCTGGAGCGCTGGACCTGACGGGACGTTTGGTACGAGCGACGACATCACGAATTTCAACGAATGAATAAGTGGCGTGGTCTCAATGTCGATCGGATCAGCCGTGCGCGGGCGTTTACCCTGGTTGAAGTCTTCGTGGTGATGGCGCTGTTGCTGATCGTGATGGGTTTGATGGTTGGTCTGGCGCGTTATGTGCGCAATCGGGCGGCATCGGATTTGACGCGCGATCTGCTGGTTCGGCTGGATCATGCCATGGCGCAATACGCCCAGCGAAATGGTGGTGCGCTGCCACCGGTGGGTTTCCCGCCGGCTGAACTGGATGAACCCACGATCGATCGTTGGGCGCTGGCAGCCAATATCCAACTGACGCGGAGTCTAAGCCGGGAAATTAAATTGACGGATGGTGTGCTGAATCAATTGCCGGTATTTATCTACGATCAACGGATGATTCGTGATAGCTGGGACACGCCGATCCTGTTTCTGCCGCGGCAGCATCCGCAGTTGGGCCTGGCGTCGGGTGATCGTTATTTTTTCGTCTCGGCCGGCCCGGATCGGTGGTTTTTGACCCGCAGCGATAATCTGTACAGTTATGACCTTACCGCCCAGGATTCGCCATCGGCGCCAAAGCCTTTTACCAACAGCCCCTGAGGCCCGCTTGCTGATTGCAGCACTTGAGCAATGGACAAGATGAATAATACCGTTGAGCTGGCCCGGGCATGACAAGGATTATGTGATGAGTAAAAACAAAGCGTTCACCCTCATCGAAATCATCATGGTGATGGCGATCATCATCATTCTGATGAGCATGCTCTTTGTGGGGATGAAATATATCAGTGCCTCGAGCAAGGAAAAAGCGACGCGCGTTACCCTGGCTAACGCGGTAAGCCTGTTGAATGAATACGAACAGACCGCAGGGTTGTCGCGCCTGCCCACTGGTGCGGCCGTGGTACCAGCAGGTCTGGTTTTCGATGGTGCCGGGCGCGATGCGGCAGCGATCCAGGGAACAGCGCTGGTCTTTGCCGCGCTGCGGTCGGTACCAGCCGTTTCCAGCATGATGGATAAACTGCCGGCGGATCAACTGACGAACATTAACGATAGCAGTAACGTATCGATTGCCCCGATCCTTCTGGATGCGTGGGATAATCCCATTATCATTGTTCCGCCACCCAATATCGATCCGACCTTTGTTGCTTCCAATTTGGCTGATTGTTACGGGCTTGTGGGGGTGAAGGTCGATGGACAGGCGGGCTTGCGGGTGGTGAATCCGGGCGGAGTGGATTTGCCCGGGCCGCCCGCGCGTAATTTGTATCCGACGGCAGCCATGTCGTCTGACCAGCAGATTGCGCGGTTGCGGCATTTCCGGCCATTTTTTGTTTCGGCTGGGCCGGATGGTGATTTCAGCACGCATGATGACAACATCTATTCGTTTGAGAATTGATGTTCCTTCCCTGATGGCTGACTGTCTTCCGGAGTGGAGCAAGACAGGAGCGCTTTTGTGGCAGTTTGGCCGGTGAGTTTAGCCGTTGTATCCGCTGGGCGCTGCGCCCCCAGGCGAATGAGTCCGTCGATGCAGCGCCTGCCTGTGCGCGGTTTTACGTTGATCGAACTGGTGATCACGCTGGGCATTATTGTATTGCTGCTGGCGGTTGCGACGCCGGCGCTGAATCTGCTGTCGGGTCAGCGCAGTTTGGAATCAGCGCAGAATCAGATCGCGGCGGAGCTGGGGGTGGTTCGGGCGCGGGTGTTGTCGCTGCAGCGCGATGGGGGATTGATTTTTTATCTGGATCAGGCGACGAACCGGGTTGCCATGCGTTATGTCAGCGCGGTTGAGGCGCTGTCGGCCGTGGGGCTGGTGCGCCGCATCGAGCTGGTGGCTGGTTTCGATGCAACGCTGCTGCCGGAGGGTGTGGCGATGCAGTTTTTGTATCCGGGCAATGTCGCCGGTGGTTTGCAGAGCCAGCATCGTTACACCGGTTTTAACCGGTTGGAGGCAGCGCCGAACAAGTCAGTGGCGTTTGGGGGCGTGGTGCTGTTTGATGCCCGCGGGCGGGTGATGGTTACGCCGTATCTGCTGGGCGATAGTCCGGTCATGGATGATTTGTTCGGCACGGCCAGCGCAACGCAAAGCGTGCGGCGGTCGGAGCTGGGGATGGTGTTGATGGATCGCGCCAGTTTTACCAGCCGGTTTGATCTGGGGGAAAATCTGGATGATTACGACGGGCAGGAGCAGGCGGAGGAAACGTGGCTGGATGAAAATGGCCGCCTGATCCTGCTGAATCGGTATAACGGAACCTTCCTTGAATGAAAGAATCATCAGCGCATGAGAAAATCATCGATCGATTGATGCGCGGGAGTTGGCAGTTGGCAGCTCATCACGGAATAAACCCGATACTTGTCACAGCACCCGGTGGCCAGCGCCGCAGGGGAGGCTGGGCTGGCTGGTGCGCCGGCGGGGATCGTGGCGGTTTTACGTTGATCGAGGTGATGTTTGCCGTCATCCTGCTGGGGATTGGGTTCATCATGGTCGCCGCGATGTTTCCGGTGGCGATTCAGCAGAGCCGGGGCAGCAGCGAAGAGACGGCTGCATCGATCGTGGCGCGCAGTGCGATGGTTCAGCTAAGCCAGGTGGCGCGCGAAAACACCATGCCGGTTGGGGCGATGGGCATGCCGACATTTTCACCCCCGCTTTGGCTGGCGACGCGCGGTGATGCGATTGATCAGAGCGATCCGCGCTATGCGTGGGTGGCGCTGTATGCCCGCAAGGACCGATCATCGACGGCGCAGGTGTATATCTTTGTGTTGCAGGCGCGCAATCATTCGCAATTCAATTTGAACGACATTGAACCGAAAGTGCCGGTGACGGGTGATGCCTGGCCGGCCAGCATCCAGCCCAAGCTGGTGCATATTGTCGCGCAGCAGGGTACGCCCAATGACCGGATCTGGGTGCTGGATGAAAACGATCAGCCCATGCCGGCCGCAGCGCCGGGGGCATATATCCTCAGCCGCGACACCGGACGATTGATGCGCCTGGGGCGGAGCATCAGTCTGGCTGATGGTTTGTGGGAGCTGGCGGCGGGAAATGATTTACCGCCCGATGCAGCCAATATCGTTCCGCTACCGCCGGACAACAATCCGCGCCTGGCGTACATGGTTGGCCGGGGTTATGACCCGGATACGCCCGGGCGCAATCTGACCAGTCCGCCGCAGTTTAATGGCGCAGCCATGGATATCGCCGTCTTTACCGGTTTTGTGAAGGTGAAGTAATGCAGCTATTGCCGATGTTGGCCAATCTGTTGTCACGCGCCCGTCTAATCGGCCGGGTTGGGGGCGATGATTATCACCGCTGCCGGCGTGGACATGGTTTCACGCTGGTCGAGGTGATGATTGCCATTGCCCTGGTGCTGGTTCTGATACTGGGTGCGACGCAGGTGTTTCGACTGACCAGCCAGACAGTGTCATCCGCCCAGGCGCTGCAGGTGGTGATGCGTGATGCCCGGGCGGCGGAAACAACCATGGTGGCCGACAGTCATTCGATGGTTTCCAGCACCGATCAACCCGCGCTGATGATCTGGAGTCAGCGCACGTACGCCTTTTTGAACGAAAACGAGGAAGAGGCTGATCTGGATAAACATCCCGAGACGGTTGATCACGATAATGGCGTTGAGGGCGACAGCCCGGGCGAGTGGATCGCGCCGGCGTTTTACGGCAATCGCAATCATCGAACCGACATTCTCTCCTTTTTTGCCAACGGGCAATTTCGTCGCCAGACCAGTAACAACAATGACGAGCTGATCAGCCCCGGTGTCAGTATCGAGGCGTGGATCAATTACGGCCATTTGCTGGTTCCGCGTCCGGCGGAGGCGGCCATCCCGCCCAGCCCGAATGGGACGTGGATTCCCCTGCCCAGCGACAGCAGTGACCCAGCCTATGGACAGCGCTACGCGGGGAACTGGATTCTGGGGCGCAATGTGATCCTGCTGGACAACGCGGCAGCCGGCGCAATAGCGCGCAGTCCGGGGGACAATCTTTCACCGCTGCGCCCGGTCTCGACCGGGCCGGGCGGTGTTCAGCTCTGGACCAGCCGTTACGATGTGGCCAACACCAGCGTGCGCGATTATTTCACCGCGATTCTCAATGCCCCGAATGACTGGTATCGCGGAGCGCTGCTCTTTCGTTTTCAGGCTGATCCGCAGCCGAATCCCGCCGGCGGATATGATGCCGGCGAAGTGGCCCGAACCACGCCGATATTTTTACGCAACTGCACGGGCTTTGCCGTCGAGTATGCCGGTGATTTTCTCGGTCAGTATGAACAGAAGGATTATCCGTCTGATCCGAGCAAGTGGGGCGCGGTCTACAGCGTGTATACGATGACCGACAAGGGGACTGACGGGCAGATCGACTATTATTATGATCCGCCCAACGCGGCGGATGCGGTAAAAAAAATACGCTGGTACGGACTGCCGCGCGATACCAATGGCGATGGGGCGATTAATTATGTTGACGTGATTCCGTTGCGTGATTTGTGGGAGCTGGTTTATAAAAATTTGACGCCGGCGGATGATCCGGATGGCCGGGTCGGCCCGCAGGCGCCGTTTGAAAAATTCCCCGGCGATGTCTACCCCGACGCGACCATGCCGGTCAATGTGAGCACCGGTGAGCATCTGCCCAATCTGGGTTATCTTGATCCATCGGCGGGGTTGCGTCCCAGCGATGCGTATTTGTGTGTCTGGGGGCCGACGGATCGCAAACCGTCCATGATCCGCGTGACACTGTTTTTGAATGATCCGAACAACCGCCTGAGTGAAGGGCAGATATTTCAGTACGTCATGAAAGTGCCGTAGAGGCCGAACGCAAATGACGGGCTGACCGGTTCGGGCGATGCCGACCGATGCGCGAGATTCACACCATGATTAAGCACGAATGGATTGACAGCACGTATCAACCGCGCCAGCGGCGCAGCGGGGCCGTGTTGATTCTGGTTATTGTTCTGCTGGTGCTGATGGCGCTGATGGGCATTGCGTATCTGGCGAGTGTGCGCAGTGATCGGGCGGCCAGTTCGCAGAATATCATTAATACGCAGATTGAATTGCTGGTTGATGGGGTGCGGTCGATGGCCAATATCGACATCGAACAGGATATCGCGCCAACCAGCCTCAGTTTTCGTCCGTCCGCCAGTCCGGAACATTCGTATCAGCACAGCGACAGCATTGTCGATCGTCAGCAGGATTCATATCTGGCAGCGCGAGCGCCGCTGAGTCTGGCGGAACTGGCGATCAACGACGCTGATGCGGGGGCGGCGCAACCCGGGGCTGGCTGGGTTGTGCGCTCCGGTTCTGATCTGATGGTCAAGGTTCAATCAGCCGGTGGCGGATTTAATTTGTCAGCGCCGCTGGTTGCGCCCGATGGTTCGCGATTGGGCGCGGATGTGATCGCCTGGCCGGCCTTGTCGCAGGTTGGCGCGCGGCCGTTCGGGGAGTTGATTGCCTCGGCTGGGGGTGGTCAGTCGGTGCGGATGTACAGCGATGGAGGATTGCGGATCGGGTCGCGCGGATCGGGGAATGTAAATGATCTGGATGGTCGGCGACCGGCGTTTCCGATTGAGGTGATTGCCGGTGGGGCGATCATGCCGGGTTTGCGGCTTTATGACAACAGCGGCCGGCCGATTGATCTGGTGGCGGGCGATGCCGATGGGGACGGCATTGCCGATGCGCTGCTGTTTGATCTGAACTTCGAGCAGAACGGGGTGAAATATGTGGCAGGGGTGCGCGTGATTGACAACAATTCCGCACTGAACCTGACCACGGCTGGTCAGTCGGAACATGACATTACACCCCAGCGGCAGGTCTGGGATTTATTTCCCGGCAATATCGATCTGCTGCGCCTGATCCAACCAGGTGACAGCCTGGCAGCGCTGCGCAGCCGCATTATCGGCGGCAATGTCAATGCGCTGCCGTCGCAGTTGATTGCCGAAACGCGGGCACCGATTGCGGGATTTTCCTATCGTTCCCTAGCCGATCTGTTCTGGATGCACGTGGGCCGGCGCGTGGATCATCCGGGATATATTTTCGCGCCGATCGCGGGTGTTGGATCATTGCCGGCGGGCGACACAGCGGCTTTGGCACGGCGGTTTGTGGTGGGGAACAATCCCGCGCTGGCACTGGCGGATTCCATTTTGCCCCACACCCTGGGTATTAACGTGCTGAACTTGTCGAGGTTGATGCCATATCAACCCAGTGAAGTCAAAGGCTGGTTTGACGATCACTTCAATCCACGCACCGCGATCTCCGCGCGCGGACTGGTGGTGAGCCGTAATCCGGTCAGCAATGCGACAGTCACCAAGTCATACTGGGACATCGATCAACCAGCCAAGGAATATCCCAATCTGCAGCCCGCTGATGATCCGCCCAGCGATGGTGATCCGGGTAATGATCATTTGCAGGTCATGCCGCCGTATGAACCGATCAGCGTCAAGGCGGATGTGAACACGGCTGATTTTGCGACACTATGGCAGGGATACTGGAGTGTGATGGCAAGCGACGCCAAGCAGTCGTATCCATCGGCGCAGGTGTACAACCCGGCGGCGATGGGATCGCCGGATGGGGCGGGGAGAATGTTTCGTGATGTGGATCGGGTGGATCGCTCGCGCTACGCTGAAGACCCTGATTTGACGCCGGATCAACTGGCGCTGGCGACGGTGGGCGTAAACGTGCCGGGGATGGTTCTTTTGCGCAGCGCCCTGGCTGCGGTGAATACCATCGACATGCGCGATGTGGATGACGAAGCGACCGTGGTCGAGTTTGAACAAAAAGCCAGCGCCCAGGGAGGCAACCGGCGGTTCAGAATTTATGGTTATGAAGCCCAGCCGTTTTTGACCGAGTGTGTCATTTATAAGAACTTTGCGACGACCGACCAGATCCAACCCGACGGTTCGACCGTGCACCGGGTTGATTATCAAAAGCATGTCGTGGCGATCGAGCTGTTCAATCCGTATGAGCGCGATTTGAATATCGGCAGTTATGCGCTGGCGCTGATCGATCGACAGAACCAGTGGCCACGCACGTTGCAGGGGCTGATGGACGAAAATCAGTGGGATACTGCCGTGCGGGCAGCGCTGGGGATTGGTTCAACATCGCCGGTCATGTTGCCAGCGCGGCAGCGGTTGGTGTTGTACAACAATGAAGATGAGCGTGGCGGTCATCTGACCGAAGCGGACGATCTGCTGAACTCATTACCGGCCGGGGCGCTGCGGGTGCGCGTGCCGGGGTTGGGTCAGGCGGTGGGGCAGGAATTGGTGATTCTCAAACCGCGGCGACCGGGGCAGTTGCAAGCCGATGAGCTGTTGACCGGCGCGCAGGGGCTGGCTAATCGGGTGCCGGTTGATCAGATCGATCTGACTGGGTTTATCTATCCCAGCAACATTTTTGAGGTCGGGCCTAATGGTGAGCTGATCGAGCATTTTCGCAAGTGGTATCACTACGCCCGTGCCAATGATACCGGCGGTACGGGCTGGACCTGGGTTTTTCCCGGGCGCTACAGCGTTTACCCCAGCGATAAAATCAATCCGCGCTCCGGCGAGGCGGGTATCAAATTGCGCTATCAGGGGTTTGATGAAGATGGGTCAGATAATCTGCCAGCGCACCAACTGGGGGCAGCGGATACGGGTACAACGAATCTGAAATTTTGTATTCCGCTGGGCCTGCCCAATTCCCCCGGGCCGGCGACCAGTGATGGCAGTCCGGTGACATCGCCCCTGCCGGCCGATGTAACGCTGGCGTATCCATTTGGCGGTTTTGCCCGCAATGGCGATATTCTGCAGGTTCCGTATATCGGGGCGTATCGTGTCCAATATATGGGTGGGCCTAACCCGCTGGATGCCAGCCAGCCGAATCTGCCTCCCAATACACCGGGAGAATTTGCCGAGTTGAATTCGATCAGCATGGACAGCGCATTTGCTGATGATCTGAACAGTAACAATGATGCGCAGGAACAGGTTGGCCGGTTTGTTCCGCTGATCGATCCGGCGGGGGATGATCCTCATTATCGCTGGGCGGCGGTGTTGCTGGACTATCTGACGGTGCAAGCGCCGTATGACGATTACATGCCCAATATCAGCAAGGAGGCGTATTGGAGTCTGCTGGAGCGCGCCGGTTGGAAACCCACCGGGATGACGCCAGCCCAGGAGAACATCTGGCGCAACAATAATCAGCCGACACCGATTGCCAATTTTTATATTTCGCAGGCATCGGCCAATCAGCCGGTGGAAAAACTGATTGGTGTCGAAGGACTGATTAACCTCAACACCGCCTCGTGGCCGGTGATTGCAACCCTGCCCTTGTTGCCGCCGTCGCTGCAGGGTGCTGACAACAACGGCAATGGCGTGCCGGATGGTATTGAAGCGCTGGCGCGGTCGATTGTGTATGACCGACAGATACACGGGCCGTATCAAAGTCTGTTTGAATTGAATCGGATTCCCGCCTATACCCATGCGCCGCTGCGTGCGGGTGATGCGTCACTAATTGCCCCGGCATTTGCCGATGCAATGGGATCGTGGCAAAGCACAAATTTCACCCAGGAACATGGGGATTTGAGCACGGATCCAGCCACCGGCAGCCCCGCAACAGATCATTTGATCGGGACGTTTGAAGATCGGTATCTGATGATGAACCGCATCAGCAATCAGGTTACGCTGCGCAGCGATTCGTTCACGGTTTATCTGGTTGTGCAGGGCTGGCGCGACGCGGGCACGCCGCAGGCCAGTCTGGTGGCGCAGCGGCGCGATGCCTATATTGTGGATCGGACGCACATGACCCGGCTGGATCGGACGATGATCATCCGTAACGTACCGCAGGACTGACAAAATAACCGTTAATCGCAACGGGCGGCGCAATGAAATCGGATCGGCTTTAGTCAGCACCGGTTATGCGGTACAGTCAGAAGAAGTTTGAGTAAACGAATTGCCATTCTGGGTTCGACCGGTTCCATCGGCTGCAATGCGCTGGCGGTGATCGAGCATCTGGGTGCGCCGTATCAGGCGGTGGCGCTGAGTGGAAACCGCAATACCGCCAGGCTGGTGGAGCAGATTCGTCAGCATCGCCCCAGTGCCGTGGCGGTGCGTGATGATGAGGCGGCCGGCGCGATTGCGCCGCTGGCCGGCGGAGCGGTGTTGTATCGCGGGGCGGATGGTCTGGTGGAGATGGTGCAGCGGGATGACATTGATATTGTGCTGGCAGCGATTGTAGGGGCGGCGGGGCTGCCGGCCGTCATGTCGGCCATCCAGGCCAAAAAAACGATTGCGCTGGCCAACAAGGAAGCGCTGGTGGTGGCCGGGTCGCTGGTAATTCCCGAAGCGAAAAAACGCGGGGTGGAACTGCTGCCGGTTGATTCGGAACATTCCGCGATTTTTCAGGCCATGCAGGCCGGTCGCCGTGAAGATGTGAAGCGGGTGATCCTGACCGCATCCGGCGGGCCATTCCGCGATTGGCCGGTTCAGCGCATGCAGCAGGCCACCGTGGATGAGGCGCTGGCACACCCCACCTGGAATATGGGCGGCAAGATTACGATAGATTCTGCCACGATGTTTAATAAGGGGTTGGAACTGATCGAAGCGTGCTGGCTGTTCGGGTTGCCGCCGTCTAAAATCGAGATTGTGATTCATCCTGAATCAGTGGTTCATTCGATGGTTGAATTTGTGGATGGATCGGTTTTAGCGCAGCTTTCGCCGCCGGATATGCGCACGCCGATCCAATATGCCCTGACCTGGCCGCATCGGCGGAACGGCATCAGCCGGATGCTGGATTTGACCAAAGCGTTCAGCCTGAATTTTGAACCGCCGAATTTTGATAAATTTCCAGCGCTTCGGCTGGCGTATGATGTAGCATGTATGGGTGGGACGGCGGGCGCGGTGATGAATGCCGCCAACGAAATTGCGGTTTCCGCGTTTTTAGAGGGTAATATCGCATTCGGGCGGATATCGGCGGTGGTCGCCGATACAATTTCGCAACATCAGCTTCAGGAGCATCCGAGTATGGACGATCTTCTTGAAGCGGACCGCTGGGCGCGAAATCAGGCCAACCTTATTATCAGCCAGTAGCCGACCGGGTTTCTCCAAGGCCGGATGACGGACAAAAAGGATTAACGCAGCGAATCACTCATGGATTTATTCACGATTTGGAGTTTCATCCTCCTGGTGTTTGGGTTTGGTTTCGTGGTTTTCTTCCACGAACTAGGCCACTTTTTGGCTGCAAAATGGGCCCACGTCAAGGTGGAACAGTTTGCCGTTGGCTTCGGTCAGGCGCTGTTTTCCTGGCGCAAGGGCATTGGGGTGCGCTTCGGTTCCACCGCAAAAGAAGCTGAAACGCGCATTCACGACTACATCAATCAGAAATACGGAAAGACTGATAATCCATCGGGGCGGCAGGTTCGTGAAGCCGAGGAAGACCTGGCACTGGGCGAGACGGAATATCGCATCAACTGGATCCCGCTGGGTGGTTACGTCAAGATGCTTGGCCAGGATGATCTCAAGGCCAATGCTGAGCAGGATGATCCCCGTGCCTATAACAAAAAAAGCATTGGCGCGCGCATGGTGATCGTGTCAGCCGGTGTGGTGATGAACATCATCCTGGCTGCCATTGGGTTCATGGCGATTTTTCTGGTTGGTTTTGACGTACCCGCCCCGGTTGTGGGGGCGGTCGTGCCGCTATCGCCAGCCCAGTTGACCACGGATGATCAGGGCAATACCCAGCCGCTGCGGGTGGGGGATGAAATCCTGTCGATCAACGGAACGCGCACACACGATTTCACGAAGATTTTTCTCAGTGCGGCCCTGCTTGGCTCGCACGAGTCGGCCACGCTTGAAGTCAAACATCCCGACGGAAGCATCCAGCAGCTCCATATTCAACCGCGTAAAGATCGACAGATCGCGACGCAGTTTCTGGAGCTGGGTATCGGACGCGAGTCAATTCGCGAGTTGCGCGGGATGAAACGCTGGAATGAGCAGTTGGACGACGATGCCAGGATGAATGAGATCCTGCCCCCGGATATGCGGGCGATTCGCCCCGGAGATGTCATCACCGCTGTCAACGGTCAGGCGATAACAGACCCGGATCAGCAGTATCCGCTGTTTGATCAGATTCTACAGCAGTCGCAGGGCCAACCTGTCACGCTGGAAGTGCGCGATAGCCAGGGGGTTCAGCGCAGCGTGCAGATTCAGCCGCAGTTCATGCCGCCTTTTGGGCAGGAACCACTGAATTTTCTGGGTCTGGTGCCGCGTACGCGCATCAGCACGGTCAGTGAATCTTCGCCGGCGCTGGGTAAGCTGCTGCCGGGCGATGTCATTCTGAAACTGGCGACACCGGATCAGACCATTGCCGATCCCACCGCGGCTGATCTGATGAAATATCTCAGCCAGGCGGGTAGTCAGGGTCAGGCGATCGATATGATTGTTCTGCGCGGGGCGGACACCGTGACGTTCGATGGTTTGACGCCCAACTTGAAAGTTGCGCCAGGACAGTATGGGCTGGGCATTGGTTTGATGTACGACGATCTGCATGCGGTGGCTGCCAGTGTGCTGGAAGATTCAGCTGCTTCACGGGCGGGAATCGGGGCGCTGGCGCGGATTACCGCGATCAACGATCAGCCTGTTGCCAGCTGGTTTGATGTGCGGCGGCTGGTGCTGCAGGGTCAAAAGACCGGCAAACTTGAAGTCGCTTGGGTCAATGAAGAAGGTGCTGCCAGTCAGGCTGAGCTGGTGCCGACGGCGGGGGAATATGAACTGGCGAGCAGTCTGTTGCTCACCCATAATCTGCAACTGGCTGAGCGTCAGATACTGCGACAAGCCAGCAATCCGCTGCAGGCCGCCTGGTGGGGCGTGACCGAGACGCGCGATTTTATCGTCCAGTTTTATGTGACCATCCGGCGCATGTTCAGCGGCGACATCAGCCCGCGCAACATGATGGGCCCGGTTGGAATCTTCCACGCGGGCACCAAGATCACCGAGCGCGGATACGACTGGCTGGTCTGGTTTTTAGCGATGATTTCAGCCAATCTGGCGGTGGTGAACTTTCTGCCCATCCCGATCGTGGATGGCGGGTTATTTACATTTTTAATCCTGGAAAAAATACAGGGCAAACCGCTCAGCGCCCGCACGCAGTCGATCGTGCAGTTTGTCGGGCTGGCGTTGCTGCTGGGCATTTTCCTGCTGGTGACGTATCAGGACATTACGCGCCTGTTCCAGATATAAACCGATCAGAATAGGGTGGAATGAACGGCAGCAACCGCCAGCCGATGGGCATTGGCGGGCAAGCTGGCGCTGTTGTGGAATCATCTTGAGCAGAGTGTGCGCTGCCTCCAATCGCGCCGATATCTTCCAGCGCTGGGCGACGGGCGAATCGGCATCAAAGATCAAACCACGGTGAGGGTACGACAACAAAAAAACCAGCTCCGCGATGAAGCGGAACTGGTTTGTGTTGGGGCAACCGATGAGTCGCAGCGAGCAACTTGTTTGGCTGGCGACTGGGTCGGATTGGCTTATTGGGCCGGAGCCGGAGCCGGTTCTGTGGCCGGGGCGCCCGCCTCATCTTCGCTGGCTGGCGGCATGGCGCCACCCATCATGGCTGACATCATCTTCATGCCAAAAGCCTGCATGGCAGCGTCGTAGGAGGCATGTTTGCCTTCCTTGATTTCAGTCGTGGTTTCCTTGGCAGCCTTGGCCATGGCGGTAAACTGCTGGACGTGCTGGTCGGTCAACGGTTCACCCTGGGTCATCGAGGAGATATCCAACTTCCACTGGCCGTTGACTCGGACCATTTTCAGCTCATTGGCTTTGGCTTGGGCAGCAGCTTCTTCGTCGGTGAGTTTTGGAGCGCCTTCGGGCCGGGGGGGCGGAGGCACGCTGATGACCGCGGTATCGCCGGTTTCGACCACCGTCGCCTGATCAACCAAGCCAGCCAGTTTGCTCACATCATCAAAATCATCAGGAATCTGACCGAATTTCGCCTTGGCCGCTTCGTTCAACGCCTTCATTTCCGTGATCATGTCCACCATGACATCGGCCACTTTGAGTTCCATTTCAGTGCCCGATACGGCATCTTTCACCGTCTGCTTGTCTCCGGAAGTGGCTGCTTGAAATAATGTTTTCAGGGCAGCCTTGGGGGTGGAGAGATCTTCAGCCGCCTGCGCCCGGGCCGGAGCGATAAAAAGCGCTGCGCTGCTGACCAGCGTAACGGCGAGCAGACACTTGAAACTACGCGAAATCATCATGGTCGTACTTTCTCGGCCCATTCCTATCGGACCGGTTGGGAGAAATCTCAGGATGCTGCGCCACAGCGGCCAGGCACGCGGACAGGGCGAGCCAGCAGCACCTGCTATCAAGAAGGAGCATACCTACGCGAAGAAAATTTTGCCATATCCCGATAGGCTGCTCGGCACGGATTGTGAGCGAACCTTTACGATCACGGGCACAGATGGCGTCAAACGGCCTCAGTAACACAAACGACAGCGAAAGCAGACGATCGACAACCTGCGGTAGGAACTGGTGCGGCTGGCGGGCGAGTGTTTGCGTCAGGCCATATGGCTCGACAGGGGATACACAACGCTGATGGAACGAGGGTAAAGCTGTCCCGGTATGGTTTTTATCGGACTACGACATCGGCCTACCGCCAATGTCGCCTTTGCTGACCCAATCCATCGCCCACTCCAGAAAATCCTGCCGGTTGGCGCTTCCCTTGATGTAGGCGTTCTGGCTGTTGCTGAACTGTTCCTTCACCCTGGTGACAAACGGCCCGGGGTAGATCGTGTTGTTCAGTTCCTGCGCGTTCAGCGGCACGCCGGCGATGTTGATCGTCTGGAACCACTCTTTTATCTCTGTCTCCGTTCCTTCGTACTCATAGATGAGCAGTTTCGATTCGTTGATCTTGTGCTGCTGGTCCTTGGGCACGCTGGTGAAGTTCTTCGGGTTGCCGCCGTCGTGAATCGCGAACTTGTCGGTGACGAACCGCCCGATGCTGGTAATGCGCTGCTGCCCGTCGAGCACCTCTGCCCATTAGAAGTAACCCTTGTCGAGGACACTCTCCTCTTTCGGTGTCTCGGCGCCCAATATGCCCGCGATGTGATTCACAAGGCGCAGAAACATTTCCGGTTGAAATGGATGATCCCGCAAGAACTTCAAGAAAGCGTCTTTCCCGTTCTGCCTTCCAGCCCACGTCCCGTATGCGGCACGAATGTTCGACGGAATCCGTTTTGCCTTACGAAGGATGATTACCTCATCGATGTCCGTAGAGGCGGTGCTCTGCGGCGTCATGTCCAGCCACTCACACAGCAGATAGTACTTCGCGCCCGCGACCGCGGATTTAGCGTCGTGGGCGGTAGCAATTGCCTCTTGAAACATCGTCTTGTCAAGATTCGTCTTGCACTCCGCCACCACATATCCGAGATAGAACGCCTTCGATATCGCACCTCCGAAGTTTTCATCATGTGAGGCCTGTATGTACAACATCTTCGCAAGCGCGAAATCCTGGTCTTTCGTGCGAACGGTCAAACCCCCGCCGGGAGCATTGGCCTCCAATCCTGATGCAAAGTAGATCGAAGAAAAGGTGGTGTTTGGGCCAAGCGAGATCCCCGGCTTTACTTCTCCGCCCATCACGCATTTGCAAACGAGATGCGGGAGGAACTCTTCAATAACGCTGTTGTCAAGCTTCAGTTGGCCTTTTTGCCGATACAGGAAATCCGCCTTCCGACCGAAAATCACCTCGAAGTCCAGATAGAGGCGGTACTCGTTCAAAAGATTGACCATCTGGTTGACGATTTCTTTGACGTTGTCGCCTTGAACCTCTGTCAGCTTCTGGATCCATTTTTCGTAACATTGAATCGTCGCCTCGATGACGGCTTTGTCATCCGGCGGGAGTTTCTCGTTCTCCAACGTTGATCGAAGCTTTTCAAGATGCGGCGTGGGCAGTGGCATATGTCTTCCTATCTGTCGTCTCGGTTGCTAGGGGCTCATACATCGGCGACGGCTTAACTTCGTCAATGCGATCGATCGCTTGCTCAAGATCGCCACGTGATGATTCTGGGACACGATCAAGGGCGGCGGCAAGAGTTTCTTTCGCGACGTGACGAGCTCGTGAAAGGCTGTCGTTCGTCGACGTACCTGGTGTGAAATGAATGAGGTCTTCGTAGATCGTCGTTCCGAAACGATTCATAAACTTTCGCTCTTGCCTAGCTTCTATTTTCAAGCCAGCACATCGCACGCCCAAGTTGGCTACTATTTCGCCGTTGTAGATTGGCGTTCTGAGAACATTTGACTCTCTACCCACGACAAAGATCATACGGCCTGTTGGCTTGAGAATGCGCTGAAGATTGGAAAGAGCTTGGGTTATATCGAAGCAATACTGCACCGCAGTCAGGAATCGATTCTGCCTGTTCCGCCGGTTAGATCCAATCTCGGATCGTGCAACGTGCAATAGATCCCAGCCCATTAACTCAACTGATCTGCGATATTGCTGGTGATAGTTGAATACATTGATATATGGTGGCGAAGTCAGGACGAGGTCGAACCGTGCATCCTTAATCGGTATTTTTCTAGCATCACAATTCGCAAGCAAAACTAGTTGCGGCGAGTATGGAAGCGATAGCACGATCTCCCGAAGGCTTTCCCATCGGTCTCTGATTCGCTTCGGACCTAGGTCGTCTCGAAAAAAGTCGAGAAGCACGATTAGCGTCTGTAACAACCTTCTACTTGGCCCGTCTGGTTCCTTGCGCCATAGGTCCAACAATCGTTGCTTTGTTTCGGCACTGTCGGCTCCACTATTTCCGAACAATGGGGAATCTTCGAACGATAATAACTGTCGATCAACGTACTCGATGTAGCGACGGCGTGCTGCCGGTTGGATGTTCACCATCAGATAGGTCTGTGCCATGTAGCACGCCGCCGGGTTGATCTCGCATCCGAAGGCAGACATTCCAAGTCGCGCGGCCTCAACCAATACCGTGCCACTTCCCATAAACGGGTCAAGCACCAATCCGCCCTTTTGGCCATATGTTTCGAGCAGAGTGTGAACAAGCTGAGGCGAGAACTGTCCGTTCCATGGGAACAGGTTACTTCGGACTTTTTCCTCGATGTTCAATCGATTATGACCGACCGATTCGTCTAACGGTACGTTAACGAGCCGAACTGGCGGAGATATTGTGGTTGCGCATCGCTTCATCTTGGTAGCACAGAATAAACGATATGCTGATCCTCGCCGAAATTGGACGGCAGGTTGGTAACGACGATGTCGGCCTGTTTGAGCAGCTTGACGCAGTCCGCGCTGCGGAAATCGCCGCCGCCGTACCGCTCGTCCGCCGCCAGCGGTTCGCGGGCGGCTTTGTTCTTCTTGAGGAAGAGTTTGACATCCTCGATGTTGCCCGCGCCAAGGGAGCGGTTGAGGGGAGTGGTGGCGGGCGCTGATATGCTCGGCTTGCGCATGGTTACCAAGAGTACCCCGGCACGTTGGGCGGCTCAAGCGCACATCGGTCGCAGGCGTGAGCGCGGATTATACCCTTATCCGATGATTGGTTGATGCCGGACCTTAAAACGGGTGGGCGAGAACGGTAACAACGGCTACTCAAAGCGTTTACGTCGCTGACGGCGCTCCTGCTCGAGCAATTTTTTACGGAAATCCAGCTCGTCGTAGCGCTCAACTTTGGCGATTTTCGTCTCTTCGTACTGGCCTTCAACCTTGGTCTGACCGGAGACGGTACGGACTCTACCTTCAATTTTGGCGGCTTTTTCGATGAACAACCGCCCGCCACGATTTGTGACACCGCCGCTGACCTGGCCGCTGATAATCACCTTGGTTTTGTCTTCCATGGTGACATCGCCGCTGACATTGCCGAAGATATGCACCCGTCCGCCTGATTCAACAGTCAAATTACCGTAAATCAGTCCCCGCGAGTAAAACTTCCCCCCCTCAATCACCTTTACATTGCCAATTACCACGCCCCAAAGCGTAAAGGGTTCGTAAACCACAATATCGTTGGCGACTCTGCCTCGTTCTTCCCGCATAAGCAGTTACCCCAACCATAAACGATCAACCGTTCAGGCGCGCGCTTTTAACCCTGGCAGGCAAAAGGTTATTACCCGTTTTCAGGTTCAGAAGGTTCGCTTTCGCCCAAGGCCAGTTTCAGACCGCGGCTGCTCTTGGTATTGACGGTGACCAGCACCAGCAGCGTTACGATCGGGAATGCGGCAAAACGAGACCAGCGCAGAATCTTGGTCGGCAGATTGATCGAAGCTGTGGTGACATCGCGGCCATGGGTTGCCAGCTCCGGCCAGGTCATCAAAACGCCCGGAATGCGGAAATCACGTTCAGGTTTGACACCTTCAAAGGTTAACAGCGTCTGCCAGGGCAACAGCAGCACGATCAGGACGATACTCCAGACGAAGGCACTGGTCAGTCGCGAAACGCCGATCAACCGGCCAATTTGCATGATCAGCACCATCAAAAGCAGTACGATCGCCAGCACAATCGATGCGCCCAGACCAATGAATGTGGTTCCTGTGATCACATATTCAAAGAGGTACGAAATGCGCGTGCGTGGGGCTGGCGTGATTGCGCTTGCGGCGGGGATATTGGCGGTTTTGGCCTCTGCGGCTATTGCAGGCGCTGCCGCTTGGGTCGCAGCTTCCGCAGGGGTTTCGGCGTCTACGACCGCTTGGGTAGTGGGCGCTGCTTCAGGGGCAGCCGCTGAGGCTTTTCCAGAGATTTCCGCTGCCCCATACGCCATCACGAAAAAGACCGCCAGTTGGATCAATAGAATCGCCAGGAGAAGAAATACCAGCCATCCCTTGGCGCGGCGGGCGATTAGCAGGGCGTCGGCGTAGTCGGCCGCCGTGGCGATGGGATTGGTGTTCTGGGTCATGGGCGTTCCTTTCCTTTTGGTTAAGAAGATGGCGAAATTATAGCTCCACCATACGCAGCATCGTACCTTGACGCAATTATCTTTTATTGACAGTGGAATTATTCAACGATTGACGATTTATTCAAGATGTAATGACGGGTTGATCGGGTATAAATCATCCAATGGCTGGAACAGGAACAAGTCAGGCTGATAATTGTGTCGGCAGAATAATCATGCTGTCAGGGAGCGCACATGGCTGAAGAATTACTGGATCCGCAGACATTGCGGGAGTTGCTGGATCTGGGAAACCGCCATGCGCTGAACATGGTGTTGGAGGAGGCGCACCCCCACGATATTGCCGAAGCCTGCGCCGGTCTGGATGACGCCACCCTATGGGAGCTTTTGCGTCAGATTGATTCACCTTTGAAAGCCGGCGTGTTTACCCATCTGCCCATGGAGCGCCAGGTGCAACTGGCCGAGTCGCGCCCGCCGGGAGATGCCGCCGACCTGCTGGAAATCATGCCTTCGGACGACCGCGCCGATCTGGTGCAGGCACTGGGTCTGGAAGCCAAGCAGGAAATTCTCCAGGAGATGCAGCCGCCGCAACGGGCCGACGTTGAACGTCTGGTGGCCTATCCGGCGGGAACCACCGGTTCGGTGATGAGCAGCGACGTGGCGACGTTGCGCTCGGAAATGACGGTTGATGCAGCCATCAGCCATCTGCGGGCACTGGCGGGGCATAAGGAGACCATCTATTACAACTATGTCATTGACCAGGTGAACACACTATTGGGCATTGTGTCGCTGCGTGATCTGGTGACCAATGACGGGCAGTCGCGGCTGTTTGATGTCATGAACAAGGAGCCGGTTAGCGTGCGGGCGAATGATCCGATCGAGGAGGCCGCCAACAAAATCCGCGGTTATGACCTGCTGGCGTTGCCGGTTGTCAGCCCGGAAGGCAAGCTGGTCGGTATCGTCACCGTCGATGACGTGATGGATGCCACCGAGGAGGAAACCACCCGCGACATGCACAAGCTCGGTGGTTCAGAAGCATTGGATGTGCCCTATTTCGAGACGCGCTTTCGGACGATGATCCGCAAACGCGGCGGGTGGCTGGCAGCGCTGTTTTTCGGAGAGATGCTGACCGCCAGTGCCATGGGAAAATATGAAGGGGCCATTGCCCGGGCAGCGGTGCTGGCGCTGTTTGTGCCCCTGATTATCAGCAGCGGTGGCAATAGTGGTTCGCAGGCGACTTCAATCATCATCCGGTCGCTGGCGCTGCGCGAGCTGCGCCTGCGCGACTGGTGGCGCGTGTTTGGTCACGAACTGATGACGGGACTGACGCTGGGCATGCTTCTGGGCATGATCGGTTTTGTGCGTATTGTCACCTGGTACTGGTTCGGATGGCAGGAATATGAGGGCCACCCCTATCTCATGGGTTTTGCCGTCTGGTTAAGTTTGATCGGCGTGGTTCTGTTCGGATCCCTGGTGGGCAGCATGTTGCCATTTATCCTGCGTCGAATCGGGTTTGACCCCGCAGCGGCTTCAGCGCCATTTGTGGCAACACTGGTCGATGTCACGGGGCTGGTTATTTACTTCACCATCGCCACGGCGTTCCTTCAGGGTGTTTTGCTGTAATGCTGCAGCCAGGCGGGGAAATCGTGATCCCATCGACGCAAGCGTTTATTTGCTTTTAGACCGGGTTGTCGATTTGGCCGGATCATGCAGTAACTGTGTGATTTTTTCGATGATTTGCGCCGTTTCGCTCAGGCGGCCCGGGCCGATGTTGCGGCAGGCCAGAAACCCGCTTTCCGGCCCGACGAATGGATATCCCAGCGCTTGCAGTTTGGCGACGTTTTCCTGGGTGACAGGGTTGGCCCACATGCGATTGTTCATGGCTGGGGCGAATAGAACCGGGCAGGCCGCAGCACAGATCATCAAGCTGATAATGTCATCACACAGACCATGGGCAACCTTGGCGATGAGATGGGCGGTGGCGGGCGCGACCAACAGAAGATCAGCTTGTTCCGTCAGCGCAATATGCTGGGGATCAGAGGCATCCGTCAAATTGAACAGATCATCGCGCACCGGCTGGCCGCTGAGTGTTTGAAACGTGAGCGGGGTGACAAATTGTTTGGCTTGGGCGGACATGCAGACCGTCACGCCGGCACCGGCCTGCACCAGATTGGAAACGACATCGGCCACTTTGTAGGCAGCGATGCCTCCGCAGACACCGACAATGATCTGGCGCCCCTGTAGCGCCGATAGCTGCGACGATTGCCTGTTGGATTGGTTCTTAGCCACGTCTAAAGCGTACGCCTGCGGGCGTGTAAAGGCAAAGGAAAATGAAAATGACATCCCAGTTATTCTGGCGGTTAATCATCAGCGGCGCAGGATCAAAAGATGGGAATTGGTCATTTTCTACGGTATAAAACTTCATCGTTTTGAAGATGATGTGGATGAATAAGCAAAAGGTGACGACAAAACGATCTTTTTCCTGCCAAGCAAGGTTGTTGACGCGATGAATCCAAGCGGATCTGTCAGCCATGAGCGCTTGCCGGGTGTCCTGTCAACTGTGACGTTGTCGGTGATGGCGCTGTTGATGCTGCTGATCGGGTCAACAGTGTCAGCCCAGAGCAGCAGTGGCAACACCCGCAGCGGCCGCAGCGAACGGGAACAAACCCGCCAGAAGCTGGATGAACAGTTCCTGCGCGACTATCAGGCGATTGTCGCCCCTGCCACCCGCACCGTTGGCTCGCCCGGTTATGAGCAGACCGCTGCCTATCTCCAGGAACAGATCCAGGCGCTACCCAATGTCGAGCTGAAAGTGCATGATTTTGACGTGATGGTTCCGGTCAGCAGCGGCCCATCCACCCTGACCCTGGCGGATGACACCGTGCAGCCGGTCTACCCTTTCTGGCCGGCGCATATTCGTCTGAATGCAACCCCGGGTCAGGGCGTGAGTGGAAAACTGGTCTATATCGGTCAGGGGCGGTTTGATCAGATCAATCCAGCGCAACTCAAAGGGCAGATAGCCGTTGTCGAGGCGACGGCGGGCAGGATGTGGACCCAGGCAGCCTATTTTGGGGCACAAGCGCTGGTGGTGCTGGGTTCGCCGCAAGTGACCAACGAACAGCTCCGGGATCATGAGCTGAGTGTTCCCGTCGCCATTCCGCGTTTTTATCTGCCCGATGGCCCGCTGGCGAATCAGCTGCGCCGTGGCGAAATTGGCGGCGTTGCGACCTTGCGCGGATCGTTGAACTGGCAGTTGCGCAAAGCGCATAATTTTTACGCATTGATCAAGGGGACAACCCGGCGACCGACAGGCTGGCAGGGGAGTCAGAATCCGGGCGTGCTGATGTTCAGTGCGGGGTACGAGTCAAGCAGCCTTGTGCCTGATCTGGCCAAGGGGGCCAGCCAGGCGGTGCAGACGGCAGCGGCGCTGAATTTACTGCGCGATTTTTCCGCCCATCCCACTGAACGGCCGGTGATGGTCTTTTTCGGCGGGGCGGACAGCATCAACATGCTGGCGACGCGCAATATGTTCATGGCGCTGTCGGATGTACCCAAGACCTGGCGCACGGAAATGAGCGCTGCCGACGGGCTGAACGCATCGATGCAGTCGCTGCAGAGTGATCTCCAGCGCCTGCAGAGTTTTGCCAACGATCTGGGTGCGATCAACCCTGAACGCGATCGCCATGTGATTGATCGTATTATCAAGCTGATCGAAACCGATATGGCGCTGGAGCAGGATGAGCTGTTCCACCTGCGCATTTCGCAAGGCTCCCAATTATCCCAGTCCCAGCAGCAGCGCCGCACACTACTGGAGCAACGGCAAATCGATCTGAGTCGGTTGAAGTTTGCCTTTCAGTCCGAGTCGCATCGCCTGTCAGAAGATACGGCGGATCAAGCCGAAGCGCAACAGGCGCACGACTATGTTCAGCGCACCATTGCGCGATTGCAGGAGCAGAATCAGTTTTATCTGGATCGGCAGCAGGTTTTGCGCACGCGGATCGAATTATTTCAATGGTTGGCTGATCGGTTGGGGATGGATGGCGATCCAGATGATCGGTCCAACGACAAACGGTTGATCGAATGCGTGGTGGGGCTGGATTTAAGTGACCGGGGTGTGCGCCTTGGCCCGTTGAGTTTCGGCATGTATCAACGTGCCAGCAACATCACCAGTTTGCAGAATTATCGCGACTGGTTTGAACAGGTGCAGCGGGATCAATCCGCCAATCGCTGGTTTGAACCGATCTCAGCGCTGGTTGATTTTTCGCCGCTGAGTGGCGTGCGCGCCCCATCCAGTTGGTTGTGCGCTTCGATGCCGATTGGGACGGAGCTGTGCCGGGCCTGGGCGACGCCGGGTTTTTCGCTGGTCACGCTGGATGATTTGCGTTTGCGTCGTGACACGCCGCTGGACACACCGGACAATCTTGATTTGAACGCCATTGTACCGCAGCTCAACGCGGTGCGCGTGTTGATGCGCCGGGCGTGGGAGGATGTGCGTTTCAAAGGGCCGGTGGAAAATAAATGGTTGCGCAATGGTTTTGTCGGTCAGGTGGTCAGCGCCGCCCCGGGCCGACCGGTGCCTGATCTGCCACGTCCCGGGTTTCTGGTGACCTATTACTATTCGCAGTTTACGGAATGGAAGATTCCCCGTCCCAACAAACTGCCCTACACGATGGGCGTGCGCAAAAGCGAGGTGATTCCCTGCGATGCTGAGGGGCGCTACCGGTTTGAAGGATTGTCGAAACTGCAGTTCGACATGCGCAAGCTGGCGATTCAGGTTTATCGTGTTGAACCAGACAGCGGTGCCATTACAGCTGCCAGCGACCTGGGGCGTCAGAGTGCGGATATTACGCTTTACGCCGATGTGATTCCCAACATCACGCCGCGTCGCAGCCTGGTCTTCAACTGCCGGGAGTTTTCCCTGGTCGGGTTGTACGATCCGCGGTTTCTGCAGGATCTGGGAGAGGTGATTCCGCTCGATGCCCGGCGCAATGCTGAACCGCAGCGATTTAATGCCTTGCTGAGCGACCAGATCATGGCTGGTTTCTTTGAACCGGATTCAGCGATTTATCTGCTGTTTCGTTATGGCCGTATCGGCAACCGCATGGTACTGCTGAACATGGAGGACTGGAGCAGCAGCAAAAATCGGGTGGCGTCGCGCGAAGTCAAAAACCTGGCGCGGGGTTTCACGATTGATGAACTCAAGCGGATGGATCCCTTATCGCTGATCACCAGCGAGGATTTTTATCGCGTTGATGCCGTGCGCCTGGCCAACTATCGCGATGCCGGCGTCTCCAGCCAGTTGCTGGACGATCTGCATGAACAGGCTGGCCAGCAGATTCAAAATGCGCGTCAGGTCTATCCGATCAACCGCGGTATGAGTCTGGCGCGCGGGGTGAATCTTGAACAATTTCTGGGAATGTGGCGACCGTTCTCGGCCGATTATCTGGTCGAGCAGTCCAATGCGTCCTGGGCGACGGAAGCGCGCGTCTACAGCGCGGCCCAGGATATGGCCAATGATGTGGTGCGGGCGGCCATTTTCCTATTGCTTCTGTGTGTGCCGTTTTCGTTCTGCATGGAACGGTTGCTCGTCGGTTCGCCCAATATCTACCGCCAACTGGCAGGTGCAGCCGCCATCTTCGCCGTGATGACGGGCATGCTGTGGACATTCCATCCGGCGTTTCGCATTTCCACCAGCCCGCTCATCATCATCCTGGCGTTTGTCATTATTCTGATGTCGTCGATGGTGATTTACGTCGTGTATGGCCGCTTTGACACGGAACTGAAGAAAATTCGTTCCGGTCGGGGATCAGCCGCTTCGACCAATTTCGCCCGTGCCAGTGTGCTGATGAGCGCTGTGACCATGGGCATTGCCAATATGCGCCGGCGCAAGTTCCGCACGGCCCTGACCTCGATCACGATCGTACTGATCACGTTTGCGGTGCTGGCCTTCACGTCCAGCAGTCGCTTTCTGGACACCACCACGCTGCCCACCGGCGAGCCATCATCACATCCCGGGCTGATGATGCGCCAGCGCGGTTTCCGGCCCATGCCGCAGATCGTGGTGGATTATCTAGCCACCATGCTGGGCGACCGGCAGATCGTGCAGCGCTGGTGGAATATCAACGCCGCCAATCCCAAGGAGCAGATTCATATCGTCCACGTACCAACCGGGCCGGATGGATCGGCACTGCCCGGAGCCAAACCCAAAGTGTTTCCCGCCCTGGCGGTGCTGGGTTTGTCGCCGGGCGAGTCCCGCTTGTCGCCGGAAATTGCCAATATCATCGGCCCGGAACAATTCAACCGTCTGGAAAATGGTGAGACGAATATCATCTATCTCAGCAAGGTCATTGCTGAACAACTTGGAATTGCTTCGACCGGTCAAAAAGTCCTGGTGGGGGGAATCGGGTTGGAAGTGGCGGGCATTTTTGATGCGGCATCGTTTGATCAGCGGGTGATCACGCTGAGCGGCGAATCGCTGGCGCCGTTGAAGTACAGCAGCGGGGCGCTGGATGGTGGTGGGCGTGGGCTGGCGGATACCAGCGGTGATGCACTGAGTCTTGGCGCCGACAGCAGCGCTTCGGAGCTGGCGGTGGCGTATGACCATTTGTCAGCGACGCAGTTTGTGATTGTTCCAGCAGCCATTTCCCGCCAGCTCCCCAATGCGTCGCTGCGCAGCGTGGCGCTGCGTTTGAACGATGAACAGCAGGTCAAACGCTGGGCGAACGAGCTAAGCAAGCGGTTTGCGGTGGCGCTGTTTGCCGGTTATGACGATGGCGTCAAGATGGTGGCTGCGGGAAATCTGATGAGTGTTTCCGGCGCTGGCCAGGTGGCGATTCCGCTGGCGATTGCGGGGTTGATTATTTTCAACACCATGATGGGATCAATCGCCGAGCGCCGGCGTGAAATCCATGTTTATACCTCGCTGGGGTTGGCACCGGTTCATGTCGGTGCGTTGTTTGTGGCCGAAGCGTTAACCTACGGATTGATCGGTACGGTGTTTGGTTATGTGGGGGGGCAGTTGGTGGGGCATTTTTTGAGTTACATGGACTGGATGGGTGGGGCAACGCTTAACTACTCGGGAACCAGCGCGATGTTGACGATCGGGCTGGTGCTGGTGATTGTTTTGCTGTCGGCGCTGGTGCCGGCGCGCCTGGCCAGCAAAATCGCAGCCCCCAGCATTGAACGGAGTTGGCGCGTGCCCTTGCCCCAGGCGGATCAGATCAGCGCGATATTGCCATTTACGATCAACAAGACTGCGGCCGATGGTGCGCTGGCGTATCTGGCGGAGTTTTTTGAAGCCCACCAGGAAGGGGCGATCGGCAAATTTTCCGCCGACAAGGTCGAGGCGTTCAAATCAACCGACGACCACGGCCAGCCCAGCCACGGACTTAAAACAACAATCTGGTTGACGCCTTTCGATCTGGGTGTGCGCCAGAATCTGCTGCTGAGCATTCATCCGGGCGAGTACAAGGATATTTATGAAGTGCAGGTCAAGTTGCAGCGCCTCAGTGGTAATGACGGAAGCTGGTATCGCATGAACCGCACGTTCCTGACGGAATTGCGCAAACAGTTCCTGCAATGGCGCAGCCTCTCGCCGCAGCGGATGTTGCAGTATGTTCAACAAAGTAAACGGTTGTTTACCAAACAGGCGCCTCGTCATGGCGGCCGGCCCGGGCGTGGTTCGTAATTGCATCATCGTGCCATCGTTTAATTTTGTCGCCGCGGGAGTTTCTGACGATCAAATAAAGACGTTCGATGAAGGAAGACAAGGAGCTACAACAATTCCGCGACCTGATGCGAACCCCCGATCATTGGGAGGATGGTTTTGGCATTAAGGCGATGCTGGGCGCGGTGTTTGTCGGGCTGATCATGACACCAGCCAGCATGTATATGCAACTGGTGGTCGGGCAGGATGTGGGGACGGCAGCGCAGTGGGTTACGATTATTTTGTTTATCGAGGTGGCGCGGCGATCGTTTACGCAGTTATCGCGGCCGGAAATTTATGTGCTGTACTACATGGCCGGCGCCAGCATCGTGTATGTCGGTCAGGGGGGGCTGCTTTGGCAGCAGTTCATGGTGCAAAGCGAGACGTTCCGGCAGTTTGGCATTGCCGACAAGATACCGAGCTGGGTTGCGCCCAGCGATCCGCAGATTCTGGGGCAGCGCAGTTTTTTCAACAGCGCCTGGTTGACGCCGATCGGCCTGATGGCCATTGGCATGTTTCTGCAGCGACTGGATCACTTTGGTCTGGGATATGTGATGTACCGGATCACCAGCGATGTGGAACGTCTGCCGTTTCCGATGGCGCCGGTGGGAGCAATGGGTGTGACCGCTCTGGCGGACGCTTCGGGTGGGCAGGAGACATGGCGCTGGCGGGTGTTCAGTTTCGGGGCGATGCTGGGGATGGTTTTTACCGTGGTCTATGCAGCGCTGCCAGCCGTCAGCGGCGCATTTTTGCCCGAACCAATCAGCATCTTCCCGATTCCATTCAAAGACCTGACCGGCAATACCGAAACATTCCTGCCCGCCATGCCGGTGATGATCAGTTTTGATCTGGGGCTGCTGATCAGCGGAATGGTGCTGCCGTTCTGGGCGATGGTGGGATCGGTTGTCGGGTTGACGGTCTGCGTCATTGCCAACCCGGTGCTTTATCACTACGGGTTTTTGCATAACTGGCGGCCAGGCGTGGGCGCCATTCGCACGCTGAATTCCAATGTGCTGGATTTTTATTTCTCGTTCGGGCTGGGGTTGACTGCTGCTATTGCGATCATCGGGTTCTGGCATGTTTTTGGTGGGCTGTTGAAAAAAAAGCGGGATATCGATGAGGCCGGCATTGCCGGCGCCGTGAGCTGGAAAAATCTGTTCAAACCACCGGCCGGGCGCGGCGATATTTCCATCTGGATCGGACTGGGGATTTATGTTTTTTCCACTTTGTCAACCATTGTCATGGCGTATCTGCTGCTGGATAATGCGCATCGCAACGGCCTGGGCAGCCCGATCACCTGGTCGTTGATTGGGATTTTCGCGTTCTACGGATTTATTTACACACCGATCATCAGCTATGTTTCAGCCCGCATGGAGGGCATTGTCGGGATGAGTGTGCAGATACCGTTCGTGCGCGAAGCGACTTTTATTCTGGCTGGCTATCAGGGCGCCGCCATCTGGTTCGCCCCTTTCCCGGCGCAGAACTACGGGGCGCAAACGCTTTATTTTCGCCAGACCGAGCTGACGGGCACGAAAATATCGTCGATGCTCAAGGCTGAGGCATTCATCTTTCCGATTGTCTTGATCGCAACATTGATCTTCAGCCAGTTTATCTGGAGCATTGCCCCGGTTCCCAGCAGCGCCTTTCCCTATGCGGATCAATTCTGGGAGCTTAACGCCTTTCGTCAGGGATTGATTTACAGCTCGACCCTGCCCGGTGGAGAAGGCGGGCCATTTTTTCAGGCGTGGCAACCGATGCTGTTTTTTGTCGGGCTTTCCATTGCGCTGTTTTGTTACGCGGGTCTGAGCGCGCTGGGACTACCAGTGCTGCTGGTCTATGGGGTGATTCGCGGGCTGGATCAATCAACACCGCACGTCATCCTGCCGCAGTTTATCGGGGCGTTGTTTGGCCGGTTCTATTTTTCCAAGCGATATGGCGACCGCTGGCCGCAATATCGCGTGGTTTTTTTCGCCGGTTACACCTGTGGTGTTGGTTTGGTCATGATGTTGTCGCTGGGCCTGGTGTTTATGAGCAAAAGTGTTTTCCAGAGCACGTTTTAAGATGCAAAGCGCGGGTGTTAAAAAAAATCAACCAATGTCGGCTGGTGCGCCGGTGGGGCCTGCTCAAGCTGCGGGCAATCGCCAGGTGCTCTGCTGGCAGGGATGGCGCATCGTTGTGCCGCGGTTGTGGAATCCGGTTAAGCTGGAAGGGGATTTTAATTCCGGCTATGCCCTGCTGGTGGATATGCAGCGGCCACGGCTGGCCTTGCGCTGGAGCAGCAGCACGCGGATGAAAAAAGATCCGCAGGCGTGGATCCATCGATTGATGCGTGATGAAGTGGGGCAGTTGGCGGCGGCGGAGGCCACAGCGCATCCGATGTCGTCATCGTGGTCAGTGTCGCAATTGTACGTCGAGCCTGAACCGCCGGGTCGGGATGTGTGGTTTGGTTGCAGCAGCGTTTCTGGCCGCGTGTTGCAGGTGGTACATCACGCGTATCGGCGCGAGCATGTGCTTGCCCAGGTGCTTTTGCCATCGTTGGTTGATGAAAGTCAGTGCGATGGGCGGCCATGGTCGGTGTTGGATTTGAGCTGCCGGGTTGATCGATCGATGCAATTGGTCAAACCGCTGTTGTACGCTGGCGATCTGGGTTTGAAGTTTGCCGGTCAACAGAAAAAACAGGTGATCATCCGCCAGATTGCCCCTGCGTCGGTGGCGCTTAAACGCCTGTCGCTGGAACGATGGTTGCGGCGGCTGCAGGCCGATGAGCGCAAGCATTATCGTCCGGGCCAAAGCTGCGCACCCGTTGAGATGGAATTACCCAGCGGGCGCAAGTTGGAGGGTTGGCGGGCGGCATTGCCGCGTCGCCGCCGGTTTTTCTGGAAGATGCGCCTGCCGCAGGAGATGCAGTCACTGGCGCTGCATGACCACCAGCGCGATCGATTGGTGTTGATCCAGGGTGGCGGGGTTGATCTGACAGCGCTGGCGCAAAGCGTTGGTTGGGCTGATGGTGATTGATAGGGTGATTGATGGCGCGAATGAAAGTGGAAACAGGAGTTGGTTTTGTTTTTTGGCAGGCGTAAATCCCGTGTCACGCTGGAGCAGACACTGGCTGCCCGGCCCATGCACCTGGTCGAGGCGCAAGTGATGCCGCGCGAGGATGGCGGGATCAGTCTCAAGGTGGCCTTGAAACAGATGCGCTTTGGCTGGCTGCTGAAAATGCCCCAAGGTGCCAGCAAGACGTTTGAACTGGATGAGATGGGTCGGTTGGTCTGGGAAAATTGTAATGGCAACACGAGTGTCCAGCAGATTATTCGCAAACTGGCGCAGCGTTACAAACTGAATCTGCGTGAGGCACAGGTGGCTACGATCAATTTTCTCAACATGCTGACGCGCAAAGGGTTGATCGGAATGGCGATACCCAAAAAATAAGATGAACTGTTTTATGAACCGCTGCGGGCGTAGGTTGGCGGGATTAACGTAATGTGTTTTATGATGGCAAGGCGATGACCCAGGCAGTCAACCGATCCAAATCCGCCGCCGGCGTGCAACGCCAGCCAATGCTGCCGCTGTCCAAGGCGATGGAAATTGCCTGGAAAAGTATTCGCCTGCGCCTCAGCCGCAGCCTGCTGGTAACCAGCGGGATTGTCCTGGCACTCGCGTTTTTAATGTCCATCCTGACCAGCGATGCGATGATTAAAGGGATGCGTGGGTGGATTGAGCATCCGGGGATCAGCATCAGCAAGGAGCAGCAGCAGGTGCTGGCTGACAGCCTGCGGCGGCAGCGCACGGCGGTGCAGGAGGCGGTGGCGGAATCACGCAAAAAAGCGCTCAAACCGCGTGAACGATGGAAGGCGGAAAACGATTTCGACAAATCCCTGATCGAGATTCAGCAGGAGCTGGGCATCCCATTGCCGTTGACCGCGCCGGAGTTGGAATCCGCCATGTCGGCTGATGCTGATCTGGAGGGGATTTTTCGGAGTTGGCTGGAATCAGCGCGGCAGTTGAAAGCCATGCAGGCGGAGCGCACGGCCCCGCAGCGTCTGGCGGCGCTGATGGAAAAAAATGGCGTGCCGTCGGATCCCGTGCAGATTCAACAAAGTCGTATTCAGACGCGCTGGATGATCGGGTTGGCGCTGCTGGTGGCGTTTGTGGGGATTCTCAATGCGATGCTCATGAGTGTGACCGAGCGTTACCGTGAGATTGGCACGATGAAATGTCTGGGTGCGTTGGATGGATTTATCATCAAGCTGTTTTTGATCGAGAGTCTTTTTCAGGGTGTTGTTGGTACGGTGGTGGGCGTGGTGCTGGGGCTGCTGCTCAGTCTGGTCGCCACGTCGATCAGTTACGGCAGTTTCGCCTGGAAAAACATACCCTGGAGCGAAATTGTCAGTGCTGGCGGCGTTTGCCTGGTTGTGGGTGTATTGCTGACGGTTGGCGGGGCGCTGTATCCCTCGTGGCGGGCGGCGCGGATGCAGCCAATCGAGGCGATGCGCGCCGATGTTTGAAAAATTATTATGCAGGCCTGTCTGAATGAGCAGGATGCGATTATGGTAGATGAGCCAACCCATGCACGATGGCATGGGCAATGAGGATGCGAAAATCAATCGAAAGGAATCAGATGTTTCAGCGCTCGCTGGTTTTAGTTCTTTTGGGTCTGGGTGCAGTTGGATGTCGGCCGCAGGGTGAGATCGTGCGTTATATGGCGCGCCCGCCGGCCTCAACGGTCAAGGCTCCGCAGGATGGAACCTATCTGCTGTATCCGGGCACCAATGATCCGCCGATCCTGGTGGAAGACCTGAAGGCGGGCGATCCGATCGGTTTTACCATCCAGCAGACGGCGGCGGGCAAGCGTCTGTTTGCGGTGGTCGGGCAGGATCAGAGCTTTAATCTTGAGCGCGGCGAACGCTACGCCTGGATGTTGCAGGGCAGGATGAATCCCAAGTCGCTGCCCGGGGCTGATGAAGCCGGTGGGCCTGACAAGCAGCGGTTGAACTCCGCCCAGCGCGCCTATGATGCAGCGGCGCAGCAGCTCAAATCGGCGCAGCAAAATTTTGAGGCGGCTCAGCGCCGGCTGGAAGAGGCACAAAAGCAGTCCGGCGGTCAATAGTTGGCTGACCGGCGCCAGCCGGTGATAAGAAGGTCAGGCATGGCGGCGACCACTGAACATGATCCGGATAATGCGGAAAGCGCGCTGAGCGAATACACCGTTCGCACCATCGATGTGAAGCGCAACTACAAGATGGGCGGAGAGATTATTCATGCCCTCAAGGGTGTGACCATCTCCGTCAATCGTGGCGAGTATATCTCGATCATGGGGCCGAGTGGTTCGGGTAAATCCACCCTGTTCAACATGATCGGCGGGCTGGACAAGCCCAGCGAAGGGAAGGTCTATATTGACGAGGTGGATATCGCGCAGCTCGACAGCTACGAGCTGGCGTGGATGCGTTGTCACAAAATCGGGTATATTTTTCAGACCTTCAATCTGATGCCGGTACAGACGGCGCTGGAAAATGTGATGCTGCCGATGATTTTTGCGGGGATGAATACGGCCGAGGCGCAGGACAAGGCGGCGGAGATTCTCAAGCGGGTGGAGCTGGGCCATCGGTTGATGAACCGGCCGGCGGAAATGTCTGGTGGCCAGCAGCAGCGAGTGGCGATTGCCCGCGCCTTTGCCAATGATCCCTCCATCATCCTGGCCGACGAACCGACAGGAAATCTGGACCTGCATACCGGCCAGTTGATCATCGAGCTGTTGCACGACCTGAACAAGGAAAAGGGCGTCACCATCATCACCGCGACGCACGACCATAAAATGCTGGCAATTTCCGACCGCATTATCTGGATTCGCGATGGCCGGGTTGACCGGATTCAAAACCGCGAAGATCTGAAGATCGAAGTCGGTACGATTCAGGGTGCCGGTGGCGAGCAGATGCACTGAATCACCGCTGGCAATTGGTGCAGTCAGCCATCGAAATATATTGTTGCAAAACAAGCCAGGCCCGCAACGAATTGCAGGCCTGGCGTTTTGTTATGAATTAAGTTGCCGCCGTCGCCGCAGATGATCGAATCGATCAACCCGCTGGGACGGCAGGCCACGGGTAATCTCAATCGCGGCGTGGAGGACGATTGCCGTCGCGGTCACCACGGCCACCACGACCACCGCGGTCACCACGACCGCCACGATCACCACGATCACCGCGACCGCCACGGTCGCCGCGCCGTTCACCGCCGCCATCATGATGCGAGCCGTGACCTTGGTCGCCTTCGTTGCCGGGCGAGGGTTCACGATCCGGGTCGGTTTCACCCAGCTCCAGCATCGCGGCCTTGCGCGAAAGTTTGATACGGTCCTGGTCGTCGATCAGGATCACCTTGACCTTGATCTCATCACCGACATTCACCACATCGGTAACGCGCCCAACGTACTTGTCACTCAGTTCCGAGACATGGCACAGACCGTCGGTTTCCGGGGCGATTTCAACGAAAGCGCCGAAATCCTTGATGCTTACGACATGGCCGGTGTAAATGCGTCCGACCTTCACTTCAGCCGTCATTGCTTCGATGATGTCGCGGCATTTTTCCGCAGCGGCTCCATCGACGGAGGAGATGTAGACCGTGCCGTCATCCTCGATATCAACCTGGGCGCCGGTGTCCTCCTGGATCTTCTTGATGTTCTTGCCGCCCGGGCCGATCAACTTACCAATCTTTTCGGGGTTGATCTTGACGGTCAGCAGGCGCGGTGCCCACTGGCTGATCTCCGGGCGCGGCTGATCAATGGTTGCGGCCATGATGTCCAGAATCTTCAAGCGGGCGGTTTTGGCCCGTTGAAGCGTCTGGCGAATGATCTGGTAATCCAGCCCCTCGATCTTGATGTCCAACTGAATGGCGGTGATCCCATCGCGCGTGCCGGTGACTTTGAAATCCATGTCACCAAAGTGATCCTCTTCGCCGAGAATGTCGGTCAGGAGCGCCTTTTTGCCATCTTCCTGAACCAGACCGATGGAGATACCAGCCACCATCTTGGTGATGGGTACGCCAGCGTCCATCAGTGCCAGACAGCCGCCGCAGGAGGTGGCCATCGAACTGGAACCATTGGACTCCAGAATGTCGGAAATAATACGAACCGTGTAGGGGAAATCTTCAACCGCTGGCAGCACGGGAACCAGGGCGCGCTCCGCCAGTGCTCCGTGGCCGATTTCGCGGCGACCTGGCCCGCGGATGGGGCGAACTTCGCCAACGCTGTAGCTGGGGAAGTTGTAGTGCAGCATGAATTTTTGGCTGTACTCATCAATCAGACCATCAACGAGCTGCTCGTCCGAGCTGGTGCCGAGGGTGACGGTACACAGCGACTGGGTTTCACCGCGGCTGAAAACGGCTGAACCGTGAACGCGGGGCAGAACGCCGATGCTGCAGGAGATTGGACGGATGTCTTCAAACCCGCGGCCATCGGGGCGGACGCCGGACAGAATCGCCTGGCGGGTGGCTTGTTCCTCCACTTCGCTGAAAACAGCGCGAATTTTCCGGGCCTTGTCCTTCTGGGTGACAAACGCCAGGTACGGGGCGTTGGGGTCGGTGATGGCGGGGGCCAGCTCATTGATCAGCTCATCGCGAATGGCGTCAACGGCATCGGCGCGATCGGCCTTGCCGGGTTTGCCTTTGACTTCACGGATTTTACCGGCGACGCGCGAGCGAATGTCCTGGACAAACTGCTCATCGGGCAGGTTGACCTGTCCGACTTTTTCCTGGCCAGCCTTGGAAGCCAGCTCCAGGATCATGGAGACGATTTCGACCACGGCTTTGTGACCAAACTCAATGGCGTCAGCGATGGTGTCTTCATCCACTTCGCGGGCACCGATTTCGATCATGTTGACGAAATCCTTCGTGCCAGCCACCACCAGATCAAAATCGCTGATTTCGACCTGCTGGACGGTGGGATTCAGGATGAACTGCCCGTCAATCCGGCCGACACGCACATGGGCGGTGGGGGTGATCAACGGGATGTTGCTGATGGCAACGGCGGCACTGGCAGCCAGACCGGCCAGAATATCCGGGTCGTTCTGCCCGTCAAAACTCAGGACGTTCAGGTGAATCTGCACCTCGTCCATGAAACCCTTGGGGAACAAAGGTCGCAACGGACGGTCGATGAGCCGGGCGGTCAGAATTTCCTTGTTGGTGGGGCGCCCTTCACGCTTCATGAAACCGCCGGGGAACTTACCGGCTGCGGCGCGGCGTTCGCGGTAATCAACCTGCAGGGGGAAAAAATCGATTCCCTCACGCGGGTTGGCCCGGACAACTGCGCCAAAAACAACGCTGTCGCCATACTGGACCGTCACTGCGCCATGCGCCAGCTTGGCCAGAGAGCCGGTTTCAATGGAAAGCGTACGACCGCCGATTTCGCGCGATACACGAATGGCTTGCATAAAAAATATCCTCCGGGCCTCCGAAAAGTTTGATTTTGAAAAACGACCACGCGGGAATCGGCAGTTGCGACAGTCCAAAGATTGCGAATATCGGATTGAGGATCGCGAGGCTGGGCCAATTTGCAGATACGGGCGAAACAAATCCCCTGCAGGCTGGTCAGCTTCAGCAATCGGAATCCACAATACGAGATCCGCAATCGCGTAATCTGCCTGATTCCAGATGGTTTCCGGCAACTTGATCTGCTCAGCCAATCGGAGGCCCGATTAAATAGGGGACTGGAGGCAGACAAAGGGCGGAAGGTTTTGACGTACCATACAAAACCAGCAGCAGTTGCAGCGCTCAGGCTGCAGCAAATCCGCCGGGTACGTCAATGTGATTTACTTACGCAGACCCAGGCGAGCGATAATCCGCAGGTAGCGTGCCCGATCTTCGCTGGTCAGATACTTCAGCAGCGCATTGCGCCGGCTGACCATCTTCAGCAGACCGCGCCGGGAGGCGTGATCCTTCTGATGGGTCTTAAAGTGTTCGATCAGGGCGTTGATGCGCTCGGTGAGAATCGCAATCTGGACTTCCGGCGAACCGGTGTCCTTATCATGCGTACGATACTCGCCGATGACTTCGGTCTTCTTCTCTGCGGTAATGCTCACGTTCTGAGTCTCCCAGACACCAGTTGACCAGCCAAATCAGCCGGAACAACGGTCAATAACGGGTTTTCAGGGCACACCTTGTACCCCGATGAAGCTGCAAGAGTAGAAGAAAATGCGCTCAATATCAAGGGTTGGAGCAAAATTACGTGTAATTGCAACCGTCAGGGAGCGGTGATCGGCTCAAAAACCGCTCCCTGACGGTCGCGGCTCGTAAGAGATTGCCTATCGGACGCCTACTTGCGTTTGCCCTGTTGCAACCGACCGATCTCTGCATGGTGTGTTGAATCTTGCATCGCAAGGCTCCATAATTTGACGAGCGTTTGCACTGGACGGGGAGTGCCATTATTGTCTCGTAAAAGGAAAAATATGAAACAACCAATACGTGTTGCTGTTACAGGCGCTGCCGGCCAGATCGGTTATGCCCTGTTGTTCCGCATTGCTTCAGGCCAGATGTTCGGGCCGGAGCAGCCGGTGATTCTCCAGCTCATCGAAATCCCCAATGAAAAAGCCCTGAAAGCGCTGGAAGGCGTGGCGATGGAGCTGGATGACTGCGCGTTTCCGCTTTTGTCGGGAATGGTGCTGACCTCCAAGGCTGAAGAAGGTTTTGGCGATGCCAACTGGTGTCTGCTGGTGGGTGCCAAACCGCGCGGGCCGGGGATGGAGCGGGCTGATCTGCTGAAGGATAACGGTAAAATTTTCGTCGCCCAGGGTCAGGTGATCGACCGGGTGGCAGCGGCGGATGCGCGCGTTGCCGTGGTGGGCAACCCGGCCAACACCAACTGCATGATTGCAGCCTCGGTGGCACGGCGTTTACCGGCTGATCGTTACACCGCGATGGTGCGACTGGATCAGAATCGCGCAACCACCCAACTGGCGAAAAAGGCCAAAGTGGCGACGACCGCGATCAGTGATGTGTTCATCTTCGGCAACCACAGCCCGACCATGTTTTCGGCATTTCATCTGGCCAAGATCAATGGCAAACCAGCCACGACCGTCATCGGACACCATGAATGGTTGAGGGGCGAATTCCAGGAAACTGTCGGCAAGCGCGGGGCAGCGATTATCGCTGCCCGTGGAGCCAGCTCGGCTGCCAGCGCAGCCAATGCCCTGGTGGATCATGTGCGCGATCTGACGACGGTCGGCAAGGTTCACTCGATTGCCGTCAAGAGCAATGGCGATTACGGGTTTGATCCGAATGTCTGGGCGGGTCTGCCGGTCAAGACCACGGCGCCGGGCAGCTATGAAGTGATCAAGGGCCTGGGTCTGGATGATTTTGCCCGTGAAAAAATCGCCAAGACCAACAAAGAGCTGGTCGAAGAACGCCAGGCGGTGGCCGAGCTGCTGAAGTAATCCGTTCCATATTTTGAAAATTAAAGCGCGCCATGCCCCGGCACCAACGCTTGGGCATGGCGTTTTTTTAGTGAAAAACCGGGGTGAAGTTTATCTTTATCAAGCAGGAGGGGGATGGTGCGTTGCTCGATCGCAGTGGTGGCTTACAATGAGGTGATGCAACGACGAAAATTTGGTGATACCGGTGTTGAAGTTTCGCCTATTGCGCTGGGGTGCTGGATTTACGGGGTGGATTGGTGGGGGCATCGTGACCAGGCGGATTGCGACCGCATGTGCAGCTATGCTTTGGAACGGGGGATTACTTTTTTTGACAATGCTGATGCCTATGGCAACGGTCGGGCTGAGACGTTGTTTGGCCAGTGGCTGGTGAATAAGAACATTGCCCGCGATCGGGTGCAGATCGGCGGGAAGTTTGGTTACGATTTTTATAATGATCCGGGTGTGGCGGGCAGTCACAAGGAGCGCCGGCAGGATTTTTCGCCGACGTTTTTGCGCAAGGCGTTGGAACATTCGTTGCGGCGATTGCAAACGGATTACATCGATATTTATCTGGCGCACAACATCAAGCTGCGGCAGTTCAATGATGAGCTGTTTGCCGAGCTGGAGAAGGTGAAAGATGAGGGGAAAATCAAGGCGTGGGGTGTCAGTCTCGGTCCGGCAATTGGCTGGCGTGAAGAAGGAATGACGGCATTGATGGACAAGGGGGCCAAGGGTCTGCAGACGGTGTTCAATCTTTTTGAGCAGGCGCCCGGGATTGAGTTTTGCCAGGTGGCGCGCGCGACGCATGCGGGGGTGATGGCGCGGGTGCAGGATAACAGTGGGGTTCTGAAGGATGTGATCAAGGCGGACACCCGATTGTCGCCGGACGATCACCGGCGCTTTCGTGATCGTAACTGGCAGGTTTATGGCCCACAGAAGGTGGAATTGATCCGGCCAATTGCCGAGTCGCTGGGGATGAGCATTCATCAGTTGGCTTGCAAGTGGCTGCTGATGCAGCCGGGGCTTAGCACGATCACCGCGACGCTGACCAGCGAACAGGAAATCAATGAAGTCTGCCAGGCGGTGGAGAAACCGAACCTCACTGCGACTCAATTGGATCAACTGGCGACGGATTACGCGCGCGATTGGGGGCTGGGCGAAGGGGCGCATCCGTGTGATCTCAAGAGCAGTATCGCGCCGGGCGGGACGATCCGCAGCCAGTACGTTCCGCCGCCAGTTCTTATGACGTAAATCGGGGTGAAATTTGATTCCATGTGCTGGACGCCGTGCTGACGTTGATGCCCGCGCGCTAGTGTGCCGGCGCCCGTGTGTCTGCTGATGGGCGCGGGTGACAAAATTATCCGGTGGTATTACGCTTGGTTCATGCGGATCGTTCGTTTTGAGAGTCATGGGCAAATCCACACCGGTGAGTTGACCGACGAAGGGTCAGCGCGGGTGATCGAAGGGGATCTGTTTGGCGCGTTTGGCGTTTCGGATCGTGTGCTGCCGATTCAGCGGCTGCTGGCGCCGATCATTCCGGTGGATATTCTTTGCATCGGCATGAACTACCGCGAGCACGCGGTCGAAACGGGTTCGACCGTGCCGAAGCATCCAATGTTGTTTATCAAGGGTTCCAATACGCTGAACCATCCGGGTGCGCCGATTTATATTCCGCGGTTAAGCGACCAGATTGATTACGAATGCGAGCTGGCGATTGTGATCGGCCGGTCGGGAAAATATATCCCGCGCGAGCAGGCGATGGATTATGTTTTGGGTTACACCTGTGCCAATGACGTGTCCAGCCGCGACTGGCAGCGCAACAAGGATCTTGGCGGCGGTCAGTATGCCCGTGGTAAAAGTTTTGACGGGTTCTGCCCGCTCGGCCCGTGCATCGTGACGCGCGATGAAGTGCCCCAGCCGAATGATCTGCGGATTCGCACGCTGCTGAACGGGCAGGTGATGCAGGATCATACGACGGCGGACATGATTTTTGATATTCCTACGTTGATCCAGAGTCTGAGCAGCACGATGAGTTTACGGGCGGGCAGCGTGATTCTCACCGGCACGCCGCAGGGTGTGGGTTTTGCCCGTAAACCGCCGGTATTTATGAAAGCGGGGGATACGGTGGTGGTTGAAATTGAAAAGATCGGCCGGTTGGAGAATCCGGTGGTGGCGGAAGGGCGTTAACCGTAATTGGCAGGTTGCGGCGCAGTCAGGGGACGAACCTGCAGGAAATGCGGATCGCCTGTTGGAGGAGTCGGGAATACTCCGCAGCGGGGATTTCGCGGCAACCAAAGCGGCGCAGATGGCTGGTGGAAGCCTGGGTATCCAGCAGTTGAAATCCGCGCTGATGCAGATGCCCAACGAGGTGAACCAGCGCCACCTTGGAGGCATCGGTTACGCGGTGGAACATGCTTTCGCCGAAAAACGCGCCGCCCAGGCTGACACCATACAGCCCGCCAACGAGTTGATCGTTCTGCCAGGTTTCGACGCTGTGCGCAAAGCCCAGTTCATGCAGCCGGGTGTAGGCACGGACCAATTCTTCGTTGATCCACGTGCCCTCTGCGCGCAATTGGGCACAGGCGCGCATTGTGACTTCAAACGCGGTATTGATACGGATTTGAAAACGTCTTTGGTTGATGGTGGCTTTGAGGGTGTTGGGGATGTGAAATTCCTTCGGATCAAGCGGAATGACCCCGCGCGGATCAGCGCTGTACCAGCGGATCACACCGTCGCTATCAGCCATGGGGAAGTGGCCCAGCCCATAGGCGCGGAGGAGCGTGCGCGGTTTCAGATCGACAGGTGGATGCGACATCAATTCCCATTATATCATCAAGTGATGATGGTTCTGATTGGCCAATTGATGAGATGCTGCGTATGGGCAGGGCGGGTTCAACTGCGCTGGATGGTTGGCCACAGGGCAATGGTGCACAGGCGATGCTCGTTGCGCTGCCAGATCGGAAACTGGCGAACCTGATGCGTACCGGCCAGCACTTCCTCCTTGATCAGCACGGTTTGGAATAGTTCCAGATCGTGGGTGAGAATCTCAGGCGATTCAGTAAAAATGATCAGAACCATACCAGCCTGCAAAATGCGCGGTTCGGCTTCCATTTTGCGCAAATCTTCGACAACACCGTTGCGCCACTGAGCGCCATAACCGGTATGGACAACGCCCCCCTCACGGAACTGATGAGCGCATTTCACCTCCAACCACAATCCTTTTTCGGCGGGGCAGGTATTGGGCGGATCAAAAAGTGTTGGCAGCCGGGAATCGAGGCGCAGCGGCTGGCCAAGCGGTGAAAGAACCAGATCGCAGCGCAATCGGTGCGTCAGTTTGTTCCCAAAGCTGGAGGGATAATGCACTTCACGGGCGATGTCGTATTGGCTGGCGAGTTGTTCCGCCAGCAGCGCGTGCATCTGGCGTTCGTCCAGCGCATCCAGACCGTACACCGCCTGCTGCAGTTGCAGATCCTGCTCGGCGGTTTGCAAAGCCCGGGCAAGATCATCGGCAATCGTCGCAAAGTCCCAGTTCATCGGCGGTGTTGACGTTGCATGGTTGTTCAAATGATTCAGGCTGGTTGATCGGAGCGTATTTGTAGTAAGATTAGTCGAAGAAGCTGGGAATTTCCTGCCAAGCAGTGATAAAACTGAAATTGAGGAGATTGACTCATGGGGCGTAGGCGCGGCATACTCGGGTTGTCATTTTCATGGAAGCGGGCGGCGGGCATTTCCGGCGCTAAAGGCAGATTGTCGCGAAAAATAGGCATGCCGCTGACACGCACCGGACGGCAGCGCAAGGCAGGTCGGGCGTTGGGGTGCTGCGTACCGCTGGCAATTATGGCAGCCGGCAGTCTGATCGCGGGGATCGTCTGGGCGGGCTGACAGGGTAATCGGTTGTGCATTCGGTCTGACAATGCGCCCAACGGACACGGCCCGAGCCGGTTAAACGAATATTGCCAGACTAAAGGCCATCAGCGCAACAACGTGGCGTTGCGGTCGGCGCCGACGCTGACAAACTTGATCGGTACGCCCATCAGTTGTTCGAGGCGCAGCACATACTGCTGGGCCTGGGGGGGCAATTCCTCGAATTTGCGACAGCCGGTGATGTTGCCGTTGAAACCGGGGAGCGTTTCATAAATCGGTTCAACCTCAGCCAGCAAGTCCATATCCGCGCGGAAAACCTCTGTGCGATTACCCTTGTATCGATAGGCGGTGCAGATATTGAGATGATCCAGCCCGCTGAGCACATCCAGCAAGGTCAGGGCGATTTGGGTAATGCCCTGAAGCTGAACGGAATAGCGCGTGGCGACAGCATCAAACCATCCACAACGACGCGGGCGGCGCGTCGTCGTACCGTACTCATTGCCGCGTTCGCGGATGTAATTGCCGATATTGTTATCCTGCTCGGTGGGGAATGGTCCGCCACCAACGCGGGTGCAGTAGGCTTTCATGATCCCGATGTAGTTCTGCACCACCTGGGGCGGGCAGCCAGCACCAGGGAACAGCCCCAGGGACGAGCAGCTTGAGCTGGTGACATACGGGAACGTGCCGTGGTCAATATCGAGAAGGGCTGCGTGAGCGCCTTCAAAGACAATGCGCTTGCCGGCGCGCCATTGATCGATCAGCACAGTGGTGGTGTCATCAACGAACGGGGCGATGCGTCGGCCCAGATCGCGGTAGGTTTCAAAGACCGGTTTCCAGTCAATGGGCGGGGCATCGTAGAGGACTTTGAAAACCTTGTTGCGGTCCGTGATGACGCGGGCGAGTTTGTCCTGCAGGCGCTGCTCGTTGAGCAGATCAGCCACCCGGATCGCGGTGGTGCGGTGCATTTTGTCGGCGTAGGCAGGGCCAATGCCCCGCCGGGTCGTTCCGATTGAACCATCGGCTGAAGCGGATTCGCGCAGGGCGTCTTCTTCCTTGTGGTAGGGCATGACAACATGCGCCTTGTAACTGATGCGCAAGTTGGCGGGCGTGATGGCAATGCCCTGGCGCTGAAATTCGTCGATCTCATTAAATAGCGCCTGGGGATCAAGCACCACGCCGTTGGCGATGAGGTTCATCACCCCCGGTCGGAAGATGCCGACGGGCAGAAGGTGGGTCGAATGTTTTTTACCGTTGATAACGACGGAATGACCAGCATTGGCACCGCCGCAGTAGCGGACGACGACTTCAGCATCTTGCGACAAGATATCGACAATCTTGCCCTTGCCTTCATCGCCCCATTGCAGACCAACAACAACTGAATTGCCTTCCAAAAGGGCCATAGCAGCTCAATAAAAAAGGAACCCCTTGCGGGTAAAAGCGTAAAGATCGAACACTAGAGTGCAGCGCGTCAACTGTCAAGTTGGCCGATGGGCAGCCTCAGGCCGTCCGGGCGTTTTTGCGGTCAAGCTTGCAATCTCTTGTCGAGCATTTATCATAGCCCGCGCTACGCGGGTAGGTAGCTCAGCTGGTAGAGCACGGCACTGAAAATGCCGGGGTCACCGGTTCGATCCCGGTCCTGCCCATTATCGTCGCCTTACCCCCGGTTGCGCCGGGGGTATTTTTATGGTGCTGCGTCGTCCGTGCTACGTCAGGTCCGATTCCGGGGTCATAGACGGGGCAATATCCATCTTCCAAGGTAAGATCATTCATGGTCAGATGGAGGCGATCCGGCTTGGCGGCGCCTTTTCCGATTGCGACAACGCGATTCGACGGTAGTGATCTGGTTCAAGCCAGAGGTCAGGTTTTCTGGTAGCTTCTCGTGAGCAACTGGTCATTTGATATCTTGCGTCAGTCAAACTGGGATTGGTGGTCCTGGATTTGTATTGTTGCGTGCGTGGTGCTGCTGAGTTATGCGGTGGTGGGGCGCATCTGGTCAAGCGCCAATCGGTGGCTGGGCGGCGGTTTTATTCTGGCGGGGCTGGCGGGAACGGTATTGGTTCTAACCGTGCCGGCGCTGCGCAGTGCTGGTGTCGGATTGGTCTGGACGTTTGTCCTGCTGGGGCTGTTATCAGCCACGTTTTATCTGAATTTGCTGCCGCAACTAGGCCGGCGGCGCATGGGGTTGTTGCTGGGGCTGCGGATTGCGGCGCTGGCGCTGCTCGTTCCGATGCTTTTCGAGCCGGTGCTTAGGTTTGTGACCGTCCCGCGTCCGACGCGGCCATTGCTGGTGCTGGTTGATACATCAGGTTCGATGAGCTTCCCTGATGTGCAAAATGGCCCGACGCGCCTGCAAAGCGTCTGGCAAAGCCTGCAACCGCAGTTGGAAAAGATCGACGCCCACTTTATTCCCCACTTTTTTACGTTCGACAGCCGGTTGCGTGAACTGTCCGATGCGCAGAGTTTGGCGACGGCTGCAGCAGATGGTCAATCGACCGATATTGCCGGCGCCGTGGCGCAGGCGCTGGCGACCACGCCGCGAACCGATACGGGGGTGATCCTGATCAGTGACGGGATTGATAATACCTCCGCCGATGTCCGCGCGCTGGTGCGGGCAGCGGGGCGTGCGGTGAATACGGTGCAGGTCGGCTCGGCGCAAAGCGAACCGGCGACGATGGCCAACATCGCGGTGGATAATCTCGAAACAACGGATGATTTTGTGGTGGGGCATGAAAGTGCGATCCGCGCGACGATCAAATCATCAGCACTGGCGGACCGCGTGGTGGAGGTGAAGCTGGCGCAAATTGACGCGCAGGGGCAGGTAACCGGTTCGGTGACGAGCAAACCGCTGGTGCTTCAGCCTCTGCCGCAGGGGCAGACGGTGGAGCTGGCGTACAAACCGGAAAAGATTGGCGTACAGCGTCTGGCGGTGTGGGTTGATCCGGTTCCGGGAGAGCGCAGCGTGGTTGATAATCGCCAGGAATATCAGGGGCTGGCCTTGGATCCGCGCCTGAGCGTTTTGTATATCGAAGGCCGGGCGCGGCCGGAATATCGTGATCTGAACCGGGCGCTGGGGCGCGATGCCAATATCGATTCCGCCACGTTATTGCGCATCACGCATGATCGTTTTGCCGCATCGGGCAGTGTTGATGGTCAGCCATTTACCCAAATGCCGCAAACGCTGGAGGAATGGAAAAAATTTGATGTGATCATCATTGGCGATCTGGATGTCAGTTTTATTACGCCGGATCAGCAGCGGGCGATTGAGCAGGCGGTTGGTGATGGGGCGGGGCTGATGATGATCGGCGGGCAAAATAGTTTTGGCCCGGGTCATTATCAGGGCACGCCGATCGAGCAGGTGTTGCCGGTTTTTGTCGGCCCGGCTGATTCGCCGCAGGAGAAATCGGAGTTTGTTCCGCAGTTGACCGAACAGGGGCAGTTGCACCCGGCTTTGCAGGGTCTGGCGCGGTGGTTTTCGGCTGGCCCGACGAGTCAACCATCGGCGGTGGTTGCTGGCGATGATGCTTCGACTCAAAACGTCGCGGCGCAGGGTATGACTGCAGCGCCAGTTGAGCCAGCCAGACTTCCGCCCTTGCGCGGCAATGTGGTGGTCGAAAAAGCCAAGAGCGCCGCCCAGGTGCTGCTGATTCATGCCGGTGTGACGGGGCCAGACGGTAATCCGCAGATTATTTTAGCGACCCAGCCCTACGGGCGCGGTCGGTCAGCAGCATTTACCGCCGATACGACCTATCTCTGGTATTTGCCATTGCGCGGCATGGGGCAGGATTCACCCTATAACCGTCTGTGGGGGCAATTGATCCGCTGGTTGGCGGGGGCGGATGTAAAAAATCGGGATCGCGGAGCTGGAATCGAGGCCCTGCTCAATAAAAATGTCTACCAGTTGGGTGAGTCGATCCAGCTGCGCAGCATGGTGCGTGATGCCCGCGGCGACGCGACGAGCTATGCGCAGGTCAGCGCACGATTGAGTCGGGTTGATACGGCTGGTGTCGCAGGCGGACGGGAACAATCAAATCCGCCCGATGGATCAGCAACCGCCGGATCGAATAATTCCACGCTGCAGTTGCCACTGACGCCCAGTGCTTCACGGATGGGGCTGTATGAATTGACGTTGCCGCATCCGGATCAGGGCCAGTGGCAACTGGAGCTGGTTGCCAGCAAGGACGGACAGGAATTGGGTCGCCAGAGCTTGCGATTCACGGTGATTCCCCCGGCGGATGAGATGCTTAAAATTGCTGCCAACGCAGAATTACTGCAGGAGATGGCGACGGATACCAACGGTTATCATTATTCGCTGGCGCAACTGCCGGTGTTGATCGATCAGTTGATTCGTCAGGATGCAGGGAGTGTGACCAGTCAGCAGCGGTCAATTCCATTGAATAATTTGCTGCGGATGATGGCAGGGGTTGTGGGGTATGTACCGGAGTGGCCGCGACGGTACGATTTACCGACGCAAGCGGCGTTGATCGTCGTTCTGCTGGCTGGCGAGTGGATTCTGCGCCGCCGGTGGCAATTGCCATGAAGTGAGGTTCATTATGATGAAGCGGTTTGTCATTATCGGATTGGGTAATTTTGGTTCCAGCGTGGCAGAATCGTTGCACGCGCTGGGTCATGAAGTGGCGGTGATGGATTCAGATGGAGATGCGGTGGACCGCGTTGCTGCCCATGCAACACGGGCGGTTGTGGGCGATGGGCGCGATATCAAGATGCTGGAGCGTCTGGGTGCGCGCGGCGCCGATGCCGGCGTCGTCAGTACCGGCGACGACATCGCAGCCAGTGTGCTGGCGGTCATGATGTTGCGCGATTTGGGAATCAGTGACATCTACGCCAAAGTGATCAGCCATGACCATGGACGGGTGATGCAGCGGCTGGGGGTGACGGACACGATTTTCCCCGAACGTGAAACAGCGCTGTCGCTGGCGACACGTTTGAGCGGTAAAGCGCTATTAAATTATGTGCGCCTAGGTTCTGGTTTCAGCGTCCAAGAGATGGCTGTTCCAACCGAATGGGAAGGTAAAACATTGCGACAACTTGAGTTACGATCACATTATGGCGTAACGATCGTGGCGGTGCATGATGTTTTGACTGACACCTTGAGCGCTTTGCCTGATCCAGATGCGGCCTTGAAGGAATCAGATACGCTGCTCGTTGCCGGTCGAGATGAAGATTTGGCTAAGGCAGCATCCGTTAAGTGATGCTGCAATAATTACTGATTTAACAACAAGTTACGAACTATTTAAACAAAACGAACAGGCAGAATAAACTTCCCAGACAAACTATTTTACCTATTTTCTCAATTTATCGGTTGCGATGGTCGATGTATTCTGTGTATCTTATCTAGATTAACAGGAGACAGCGACATGACGATCATAATTCACTCGGATAGTCAGACCGAACCGCTTGACAGCGAAGATACGCCCACGCTTGGCGGGGCTGATCGGCGCGAGCATCGCCGTCATGACATGGAACCCGCCGAAATTACGGTGAGCCGCTGGGAAGGTGGCAATCGGGCCGGTTCGCCACTGGGTCAGTTGGTGGATCTGTCAGCCGGTGGTGTGCGCATTCGCACCCGCGATACGGCTATCCGTCCGGATCAGCATATTCGTCTGCGCCTGGAACTGCCGGTATACGCGGGAATCAGCCCGTTCATCAATACCGGCATTGAAAAGCCCGAACCGCGCAATGACTGGGTTGGCTGGTTGGCGGTGACGCGCGTCTGCCGGATCAATGACTACGAGGTGGAAGTCGCCGGTCGTCTGGTTGACATGGAAGAGATCGATCGCGGGATGCTTGGGTTGTATCTCAGCACCCAGCCGCTGGCAGCATAGTTCGGCTTGGTTCGCACCATTGCCATAGCGGCGATGAGATCGCGCAACGCTGCGATTTCATGCCGGCGGCGCGTGCTGCCGAGGCTGGCCGAAGTGATCTTTAATAACAATAAACGCTTAAAACCGGCGGTGGACGTTTCTCCTGTCCATGGCCGGTTTTTTTATTGCCTCAGACTGGCCAGGGAGGCGCGCCGGCGCGGGTGGCCACGGCGCAAAGAAACAAGCCCTGAACTGGCGCGTTGATCGGGCGTCAGTCCAGGGCCTGTCGGGGGAAGTTTTTTCAGCACTGGGGTTCGATTGGCGCAGCTTGGCGCAATTTAGAAGCGCCAGCCAATACCGACCACGTAGCGCAGATCCGAGCGTGAAGCGCCGGGAGCGGGGCTGGAGTCATGTTTCAGTTGGAACTTGAATTCGCTGAACATGGTCTCGGTCAGATCCGCACGAACACCGGCGTCAGCCAGAATCAGGTAGTCGTGGATGTCTTCCAATGACGGGAAGAACTCCACGTCGTGAAACAGCGCCACTTTGTCATTGAGCTGGTGCGACAGTGAATAGGCCAGACGGGCAGCGATGGCGCTGGTGCTGTCGGCGCCGCGGTAATCTTCATACAACCACGCCAGACCAGCTTCCGTGGAGAAGGATGTTTGTTTGGTTTCGATCCATTGATAACCAACACCGCCGCCCGGTGTCATTCGCAGATCCAGACCGGCGATACGATCGCGTTCGACACGGGTGCTGGCGTAGACATACCATTTTTTATCGAGGAAATAATCGTATTTTCCGCCCATGAACCAGTTGTCGGTCGATGTTTCAATATCGCCGGTGCCCGGTTCGCGCTGGCGACCAAAACGATAACCGGCCCCCAGGGTGATACGGTCATTCTCGCTGCGGCGCACGGCGTTAATATCCACGTTCAGGCTGTCAGTGCGGCTGTTGCCGCGCTCGAGCATGCCGCCGACGGTAATCGAACCTTTCCAGTTCGGGGCTTCGGGGTTGATGCGTTTGATGTTGTCCATGGCAACAGGCTGGGCTTGCACGGTTCCCTGCTGCAGGTTGACCTGGCCGCTTTCGCCCGTCGTAACCGGTTGATTGAGCTGGGTGTTGTCCTGCAGTTGCAGGGTGACAGGCCCGGTGGTGCTGAAGGTGGCGACATCCGTCATCTTGATGGTGATTTTTCCAGCCACATCAGATTTGAGAACCAGTTCACCTTCATCAGCGCTGACAATCGTGCCGCTGATACGATCACCATTTTTGAATAGCACTTCATCAGCGTGAAGTGTTGAAACCGCGCAGGCGCTGGCCAGTACCAAGGCTGCGCTAATCGTTAAAATCCGCATAGTTTGCTCCTTTTGCCATCATTGGCGTAGGCACAATATCAGCCCAGCGATATAATTTCGAGTCTTACCGGATAATTTGACAGTCCCACGGGGGCTAAGTAGGTTCGGTGACGATTGAAAAGTTTTGTTTTTTCGGGCTGATCGCAAGGGATCAGGTCGAATTATTTTTCGAGGGCACTGGAGAAGTCATGACGCAGGGCAACGGGAAAATTCGACTTGGAATCATCGGTTATGGTGGTATGGGAACCGTTCATGCGGCGTATTTGATGAAAGGCCTTGTGCCCAACGCGGTACTGACCGCGATTTGCGATACCAGTGCCGCTCGTCGGCAGGCAGCGCGCAAAGATTGCGGGGAAAAAGTTCAATACTTTGATAACGATGAGGCGTTTTTCGCGGCCAACATTATCGATGCGGTGATGGTCGTTACGCCGCATTACAGCCACCCGGCCCTGGCGATTGCGGCGCTGAATCGCGGGTTGCATGTCATGGTGGAAAAACCGGCCGGGGTGTATGCCCGGCAGGTGCGGGAAATGAACGAGGTGGCCGCCGCCAGCAATCGTGTTTTCAGCATCATGCTGATGAAGCGCTCGCGCCTCGGTTATCAGCGTCTGCACGAACTGGTTGCCTCAGGCGAATTGGGGTCGATTAAGCGCACCATGTATGTTGTCACCGACTGGTTGCGTACGCAGATTTATTATGATTCGGGTGGGTGGCGCGGTACCTGGGCGGGTGAAGGGGGCGGGGTGCTGGTCAATCAGTCGCCACACAACATAGATCTGTTTCAGTGGATCTGTGGCATGCCCCGCCGCGTGCGCTCGTTCTGCAGTTGGGGCAAATACCACACGATGGAAACCGAGGATGACTGCACGGCCTATTTTGAATATCCCAACGGTGCATCGGGCATTTTCATCGCCAGCACCGGCGAAGCGCCGGGGACGCAGTTCATGGAAATTGTCGGCGACCGGGGCAAAATTGTACTCAAAACCAATGGCCAACAGGAAACCTTGACGTTCTGGCGCACCACGATGCCGGTTTCCGAGCATATTCGTGTGGCCAAGTCGGGTTTTGATCTGCCCGAAACCTGGAAATGCGAGATTCCCTGCCCCGGTGCCCCCGGCGAATCGGAGCATGCGTGCATCACCCAGGATTGGGTGAATGCGATTCAAAAGAGCACGCCTTTGATGGTTCAGGGCCAGGAGGGGATCAACGGTGTACAACTGGCCAATGCGATTCACTTGTCTTCCTGGCTGGATGATTGGGTTGATGTTCCGGTCGATGAGAAATTATTCTACGAAAAACTGCAGCAGCGCATCGAAGGTTCGACCTTCAAGAAGCAGGTGCGCAGCGGTTCGATGGACTTCAGTGCTTCGTTCAAGTGAGTCTTGCTGTCTGGCCGGGTCGATTGGTTAATTCAGTGGGCGCAGCGCCCGGATGGAACAGTTGCGCGATGAGTCCAATGCAAATGCTCGATCATGGGTTCAAGACATTGTCGCTCCGCCGGGTCTGTCAGGTGCTGATGGCGGTGGCGTTGATCTGGGGTCTGGCCGGTTGCCAGACAGAACCGTTGCGCCCGGCGGATTCAGGCGACCAACCGGCGGCCCAAGTCGTTTATCAACCCGGTGGCGTGCGGCTGGTAAGCGTTGACCTGGATCAGCAGATTGCAGCGCCGAATTCACAACCGCCGGCTGCGACAGACCCATCAGCCAATCAGCCGATCAACCTGGATGCAGCCCGCAATGAATGGGTCAGCTATACCGTTCAGATCGATGATCTGCCCGGTGCGTCCAGCCGGCAGAACTGGGTGGTGAGCCTCACGCCGCTGCGCCCGGCGACCGGTTCGGCGTCGCTGATTTCCGCGGAAAACTTTCGTTTGTCGCAGGTTCTGTCCATGCCGGTGGATGTCAACCGCGCCGGTTATGTCCGCCATACCGGTCTTTCGGGGGCAACGCGCCGCCTGCCGCGTGCGATGTTGCCGATGACACTGCGCCAAGGCCAGCTTGATGTGCAGACGTTGCGCGATCCAGCCGCGCCAACCAAGGCGCAATCCACGCCGGGGTCGGTCTCGCACGAGTCGCCGGTGCTGTGGGTCGATGTGAAAGTTCCGCTGGAGACACCAGCCGGTCAGTATCAGGGGGCGATTCAGATTACGGATTCCAGGGATCATCGCGTGTTGGCGTCGCTGCCGGTTGGTCTGCAGGTTTTTGATTTTGTCATGCCCGATGAGCGTCATCTGCTGATGGTCAGTCGTCTGCACTGGCAGAGCTTGATTCAGCATTACCCCGATCAACTGGAGGCGATTACACCACGCCTGATCAACCGCAAGGATTCGCGCTACCAGGGCGTGGTCAAGACGATGGATCAATTGATCAGCCTGGCGCATGAACACCGTGCGGAAGTGGTTGTGCCGCGTCTGCAACCGACGGTGAAATGGCCGGCGGCTCAGCCACCCCGGGTTGACTGGGGGGATTTTGATTCAGTGGTGACGCCGTGGCTGAGCGGGCAGATGTTTTCCGACCGCGTGCCGCAGGGGTATTGGCCATTACCAGAGATTGATTACCTGCAAAATTATGATTTTCGCAGTCAGGGCGAATACTGGACTGCGGCAGCGACGCATTTTGATCAGCGCCAGTGGTTGAATCAGACCAGCGTTTTTCTGGAACAGCACACCTCCGGGCGGGCCAGTGTGACGCAGGCGGTTCAGCTCAGTGCCAGGATGGCCAACATCCTGCATGCCCATCCGCGCATTCGCGTGACCGGGCCGCTGGAGGAGGATCAATTGGTGCTGAATGATGAAAAGATCACCACGGGAATTGATCGCCAGGATACCAGCCGCCTGATTGCCTCGGCGCCAGGGTTGATCTTTGCCCCGCCGGCGCAGCTCTGGCCGCAGGATGTCGGGCGCCCGCAGCGCTGGTTGCGCACGGATTTACAGGGGTTGGTGCCGTATGTGGGCGCTGGTGGCGATCAGCGCGACGTTCGGTTGTGGGCGTGGCTGGCGTTTTTGCGTCAGGCAGGGATGGTTTTGTGGGATGGTGTTCTGCCGCAGCGCAATTCGCCGGAAGATCCAGCCGATCCGGATCAGATGATCTGGTTTTACCCCGGGCAATGGTTTGGCGTGGATCAGCCGGTGCCGACGATTCAGCTCAAGTGGTTGCGGCGGGCGCAGCAGGATTATGAATATCTGTATTTAGCCAGCCAGCGTGGGGAAGTGGTCAATGCCCTGGTGCTGGCGCGGCTGCTGACCAAACCGGTGCAGATTCAACCGTTGCAGGAGCTTGATCCAACGTATGCGCTGATGAGCGGGACAGCCGATGAGCAGGCGTGGAAGCAGGTTCGCCAGCTTGTGGCGAGGACGATTCTTCTGCGTGAACCGGGGCAAACCCCCGACCCTGCCCGTCAATCGGATTTATATCTGCAGACGTTGCGCTGGCTGGAACCACAGGAGCGCCCGATTCTGCTCAATCGCGCAGCGCGGTTTGGTTGGTCGCCGAATTCTGCGGGGACCGGTGGCAGTTGGGTTGATGTGAAACTGGCGATCGATTTATACAACGCTTCGGATGATCGGCCGGTTTCCAATCTGTTGCAGTTTTCCGGTCTGACTCCGGGATGGATGGTTCGTCCGCAGCCGATTGATATTCCCATGTTGCTGACATTTCAGGTGCGCTGTCAGGAGCTGGATGCGGAGTTTAATCTCAGCGAGGCGCGCTTTGGCAGGCAGGCGACCGCCCCGCTGGAGCTGACGTTTACCGAAGGTCACAAGCTGAGTAAGACACCGCTGCGGTTTGTGCTGCCTGTTGCTGCCAGCGACCGGCGCGAAGGTGGTCTGCGCATCGATGGTTCGATCGAGGACTGGGCGCCGGAAGATGCAGTGCAGGACGGACCGATGGTGGAGATGTTCAGCCGGCCGGTGTTGCAGAAGCAGCAGATCAAACTGGCCGATACACCGAGCCAGTTGTTTACCGGATGGGGTGAGGACCATTTTTACCTGGCGTTTCGTCTGACGGGCGTTGGTCAGCAGGATTTGATGCACGCGCGCAATTTTGTTGATTACCAATTCCGCCGCGCCTGGGGTGAGGACCTGGCGGAAGTGTTGATTCAACCGATTTATGATGACAATTCGCTCGGGCCGGTGCTGCATGTGGTGGTCAAACCCAATGGATCGGATTGGGTGCAGCGCAAGGTCGATCTGCGCCGCAATACGGATCGGTGGCAGGTGCTGGAAGGTTCGAGTATTCGCTATGCTTCGACGTTGGAGACGGGTGTCTGGCGCGGCGAAATCGCCATTCCCTGGAGTGCCATTGCTGAGAAGGATAAACCGCAACCCCGGTTGCTGCGGTTTAATTTTTCGCAGCACAACAATACGACCGGTCAGAGTGCCTCGTGGGCTGGTCCGGTTGATTTTGGTCGGGATGACGAGTTCACCGGCCTGTTGTATCTGCGCCAACCCGATGCGCCGGGTATGCGGCGCTAAACTGCCGGGGCAGGCGCAGCGCGTAAGAGATTGCCTATCGGACGCCTACTTGCGTTTGCCCTGGGGTGCTGGTGGTTGCGCCGGCGGCAATCATTGTTCGCCGTTGGCCCGGGCGGACAATTCGCGTTTGAGCACCTTGCCGGTGGGGGAGCGCGGCAGTTCGGAATTGATGAAGATTTCCCGCGGCAACTTCCAGTTGGGCAGACCATGCTGGCGACAAAAATCGCGCAGGATTTGTGGGTCGATCGCCTGTTGATCGTGGGCGATGACAAACGCGACGACCACCTCGCCGCGGCTGGCATCTTTCTTTCCCACAACGGCTGCTTCAGCCACGGCGGGATGTTTCATCAGCACTTCTTCGATTTCGCGCGGTGCAACTTTTTCGCCAGCGACCGCGATCAGGTCTTTCTTTCTACCGGTGATATATAAAAACCCCTGTTCATCGGTTCGACCCAGGTCGCCGGTTTTGAAATAACCATCGGCCGTCAACGCCTGTTGAGTCAGCTCAGGCAGATTGTGATAACCTTTGAAGACCAGTGGCCCTTTCAGCCATATTTCGCCGCTATGGCCGGCGGGGACATCATGACCGTCATCATCGACGAACCGGGCGGAGCAACCGGGCAGAAGCTGACCGACACTCCCTTGTTTGTGGGCGTGAGGCGTGTTGAAGGCGATGGGGCCGCATGTTTCGGTCAGGCCGTAACCTTCGTGAAGCGACTGACCAGTGCGCTGGGCGAATTCTTCGCGCACCGCGCCCGACAGGGGTTCGCCGCCGGAAATAATCGCGTAAATGGAGGCGAAATCTTCCGGCGTTATGTTTTTCAGATTGGCCATCGCTCCGAACATGCTGGGCACGCCGAAAACCAACCCGATCTGGTATTTGCGAATCGCTTCCAGCGCTGCCACCGGGCTGAAGCGGGCCAGATAGACGCTGCTGGCGCCGAGTTGAATCGGTGCCAGCAAGGTGGCGGTCAGTCCCAGGGAGTGAAACATCGGCACAATGCCAAGGAATTTGTGTTGCTCCTTGAGCTGGGCGGCTTGGATGCAGGCGCTGACGCAGGAATCGAGATTCTGATAGGTGAGCATCACGCCCTTGGGCAGGCCGCTGGTACCGCTGGTGTAGAGCAGGGCGGCGGTGTCGTCGGGTTTGGGTGATGGCAAATGCGGGGTGATGGCGGTTGGTGGCGTTTTGGGCAGTTGTTTGAGGTCAATCACGTTCACCGATGCCGCAGCCAGTCGTCCGGTCAGGGGCGGGATACTCACGACCGTATCAATGCCGCTGTCAGCGATGATGTGCGCAATTTCGCGGTCGCTGAGCAGGAAATTGATCAGCACGGGCGTTTTGCCCGCCAGTTGCGCGCCATAAAAAGAAGCAGCAAATCCTGCCCCACTGGGTAAAAATAACCCGACGTTCGGTTTTTGCGTTTGCAGGGAAAGATACATCCCCAGCCCCGCGCTCATGCCTGCCAGTTGCTGGTAGGTGTACGAACCACTGTCGTCGATCATGGCGAGTGTTTGCGGGTTTTGCGCGGCGTGTTGGAACAGATGTGTCAATAACATCGTGCAGGCTCCTGTTGTCAGGGGAGGTTTTGTTGTAACCTAAAACCAGTATCAGGACTTCGATGGCTTGGCAAGCCACTGGCTGTCTCAGTATAGCCGTGATTTGAGTGTAGCAGCGAAGATGGAAGAATAATAACCACCGATCAAGGATGATCATGGCCAACATTCGTATTTACGGGATTATTTTCGGTTGTGTCGCGCTGTTGGGGCTGGGGGGGTGCGCTGGCGGCAACGCGACGCTCGGCTCGGCCAATGCGTCATTTGCGCGTGGTCAATATCATCAGGCGATTCAACAGACCCAGCTTGTTTTGGCGCAACACTCGGGGGGCAGTGGTGAGCAGGCTGCGGCGGCGCTGTACCTGCAGGGGCGTTCGTTCGAGCAGTTGCAGGCGGGGGATGAAGCGGAAAAACAGCATTATCTGGCCTCGGCGCGCCGTGCGTATGTCGATGCGCTTTCGCGCCATCCGTCCAAGGCACTGGAGGGGCGCATCCGCACGAGCGTGGCCAACGTGGCGTATCATCAGGAAGACTACACCACGGCGCTGCAGCAGTGGCAGGTTGCCTACCAGCAGACTGATTTAGCGGATCAGAAACCGTGGATTCTTTATCGGATCGGTTTGTCGCAGCAACGTCTGGGGCAGTTTGAGGCGGCCGACCGGAGTTTCGCCCAAGTGCAGGAGTTGTACGCCAACACCGAACCAGCCCGCCGTGCCCGCGAAAAGCAGGGGACGCGGCAGTTCTATGTGCAGGTGGGTGTCTTCAGTCAGCCCGGTTCAGCCCAATCGACGATTGACGCGCTGAAGCGCATGGGGCACACGCCGTTGCAATCACGCGATGGGCAGGGGCGCACGGTTATTTCAGTCGGGCCGCGGCTGAATTGGGCCGCGGCGCATCAGCTTCAGGCGCAGGTATCGCCGCAGTATCCTGATGCGCTGATCGTTCCGTGAGGATTCAATGCGCCCCAGGCGCTGAATCATGCGCGGCACGTGCTGATCGCCAGCACGCCGGTTACGACCACTGAAGCGTTTCCAGATGACGGGCGATGTCGCCGGCGGATTGGAACCGCTGCAGGATCAGATGATCCTTCAATCCGCGGATGATGTGTTTGACCACCGGGGGTTGTGAGGCATAAAGCCGGCGGCCACCGACAATCTGATGGAACACTTCGATCAGGTTCAATACGTCCTTGTGAATCTTGGCCTTGGTCGGTTTGCCCAGGTCAAAAAAGTCGAGCAGCTTCAATTCAAAAGCGATTCCCTGGCGGCGGATCATGATGTTGCCTTCGTGAATATCGCCGTGATATTCGCCGCGGGCGTGAATGGGCGCGATGCCGCGGGCCAGCGCGTAGAGAACGTGCAGCGCTTCAAAGGTGCTCAGGCAGTGGTTGGGTTGATCTGCGAGAAATTCGCTGAGCTTCTGACCTTCGACCAGCTCGCTGATGACGACGACCACCTTGCGTTTTTGAATATAGGCGATCTCCTGATGATGGTATTGCATCAGGATTGGACAATGGCGCAGGGCGTCGAGTTTGCGGGCGTAGGCGATGGCCGCCTTGCCGGTGGGATCGCGATGCGGGTAGTAAAACTTGGCAGCGCGGCGGATACCGGTGGTGCGCTCGACCAGAACATAAACTTCGCCCTCCCAGCCGCTGCCCAGCGAGCGCTCGACGGTGTACTTGCCAGCGACGACTCGGCCGACCGGCAGATCAAAACGCTGAACTTTGCGCGACGGACGGTAGACCATGTTCGTACATATTGTCAGGGCTGGCGCACAGGCGAGTCAATTATCGAGCCGGAATTGCCGCCAATCCGTTAAAAAACGCTGCTAAACCAGTGAAAATAGTCTGGCAGCGCCTGACGGACACGGGCGAAATCACCATAATTCGCTAAAAATTGATAAACAGGTGCCAACTCGACACCGCCCAGCCGTGGCGATACAAACTAGCCACGATGAACGGCAAGCAGACGAAAATCACGCTGGAGCAGGTTCGACACGTCGGGCAACTGGCACGACTGGCGCTGGATGAAGATGTTCTGCAACGGCTGACTCCGCAGTTGGAGTCGATTCTGGACTATATCGCCAAGCTCAATCAGCTCGAGGTGGATCATGTCGAGCCGATGGCGCATGCGGTGGCGATGACGAATGTGCTGCGTGAAGATGTCGTCGAACCGTCGTTGGCGCTGGAAGAGGTGTTGCGCAATGCACCCGCGACGGACGGGCCGTTTTTCAAGGTTCCCAAAGTTCTGGGCGAAGATGACTCGGCCGGTTGAAGTGATTGTTTTTTGACACTTACCTGATGACAGACATGAATGTTCCCGACACTTTGCTGGCTGCCCGCGAGGCGGTGGCGACCAAACAGATCAGCGCTGTTGAGTTGACGCGCGCGACGCTGGCACGGATTGAAAAAAATGACCCGACGATCAAGGCGTTTAATTCCCTGGCGGTCGAGCGGGCGCTGCAGCAGGCGGCGCTGGTGGATGACGGTCAGCGCACCGGCCCGCTGGCGGGCGTGCCCATTGCGCTGAAGGATAATCTTTGTACGAACTGGGGAACGACGACGTGTTCATCGAAAATGCTGGCCAATTTTCGCGCGCCCTACGACGCACATGTCGTCCAGAAACTGGAACAAGCCGGGGCGGTATTTCTGGGCAAGACCAACCTCGATGAGTTTGCCATGGGCAGTTCAACGGAGAACAGCGCCTTTGGTGCGACGCGCAACCCGTGGGATACGGCGCGCGTTCCGGGTGGTTCATCCGGCGGTAGTGCTGCGGCGGTGGCAGCGGGATTGTGCTGCGGGGCGATCGGGTCGGACACAGGGGGGTCGATTCGTCAACCAGCGGCGCTGTGCGGCGTGGTGGGGTTGAAACCAACCTATGGGCTGGTCAGTCGATGGGGGTTGGTGGCGTTTGCCTCATCGCTGGATCAGATCGGGCCGTTGACCTGGACGGTCAGCGATTGTGCGGCGCTGCTCAATGTGCTGGTGGGGCCGGACCGACGCGACAGTACCTGTATCGATCAGCCCGCGCCGGATTATCTGGCGCAGTTGAATCAGCCGATCAAAGGATTGCGCCTGGGCGTGGCGAAGGAATTTTCCGCGGCGCAGGGGATCGATCCGCGCGTGCAGGCTGCGGTGAATCAGGCGATTCAGCAGTATCAGGCCATGGGTGCGGAACTGGTCGATATTTCGCTGCCGCATACGGATTATGGCATTGCCGCCTATTATGTGATCGCACCGTGTGAAGCCTCGAGTAATCTGGCGCGCTATGACGGCGTGCATTTTGGTCATCGGACAGCGCACGCGGTGGATGATATTGTGGAGCTTTTTTCGCGCAGCCGTGCCGAGGGGTTTGGCGAAGAAGTCAAACGGCGGATCATGATCGGGACTTACGCGCTATCCAGCGGGTATTACGATGCGTATTACAATCGGGCGCTGAAAGTGCGACGTTTGATCAAACAGGATTTCGATCAGGCGTTTGGCCGGTGCGACGCCATTATCTGCCCCACCTCGCCAACGCCAGCGTTCGCGATCGGCGAGCGGACCAGCGATCCGCTGTCGATGTACCTGGCGGATACGTTCACAGTCACGTGCAACATCGCGGGAATTTGCGGGATCAGCCTGCCGTGCGGGTTTACCGATGGTCCGCGTCCGCTGCCCATTGGTTTGCAACTACTTGGCCCGGCGTTTGGCGAATCGACCATTCTGCGGGCGGCGCGGATGTACGAACAGGCGACCGACTGGCATCGGCGTCGTCCGGCAGGGCAATCGCAAGTAGCCCGCGAGGGTTGATGTATTAACGAGCCGCGACCGTGAGGGAGCGGTGATCGGCTCAAAAACCGCTCCCTCACGGTCGCGGCTCGTAAGAGATTGCCTATCGGACGCCTACTTGCGTTTGCCCTGCGTCGTCCGGCGGTTGGCGGTCTGGTCAGTTGAGAAAACGCACCGGTTGACGGTAGGATAGTATCTTCGAGGAACTACGAATGGCAAAAACGAATAAGAGCGAATCCAAAGAAAGCAAGGCACCAGCGGCCAAGGCACCAGCGCGTAAAACGGCTGGGCGCAAACCGGCGACCAAGGCGGGCGCAGGCAAATCAGCCAGCGCACAAGGCGTGGGTCAGTCCGGGCCGATGCTGCCGCAGATTGATACGAAACTGGCGGCGCAGTCAGCCGTGCAGATGCTGCTGGCACGGAAAAAGATGACCAATCAGCCCGGTAGCACGCTGACGGTTGATGAAATCAAGCACGACATTGCCCAGTCAAGCGGGGCGCTAAATAAGTTGTTCCATGCGACCGCGCCCAAGACGAGCGGGCATACACCGACTTCGCAACATGTCCAGCAAGGGGCAGCAGTTCGCAGCCAGACCAAGGCGGCGGATGTCAATCGAACCAACGTGCCGCGGCGCACGGCGGGTTAAGGGCTGGTTGCAGTTGGCAGGGCCAAAGGAATTATGCTGATCAGCACAACGAGCGCTGACGGACAGTTGCTGCGCTCAGGGGTGGTTGGCGTTGTCGGCGGGCGCGGGGCCGGAGTGGCGACAGGCGTAATCACGCTCGATGGCTGCGATTTTCTTGATGCGGCGCAGATGGCGACCATCGCCGAACGGGGTGGAAATAAATGTACTGATGATTTTGCGAAGCTGCTCCTCGCTGAGCAGTTCCGTGCCGAGACAGATCACATTGCAATGATGATGCTCGCGCGATCGGCGGGCGGTGACTTCATCCTGGGCCAGGGCTGCGCGCACGCCGCAGATTTTGTTGGCGGCGATGGTCATGCCGATCCCTGAACCATCCAGCAGAATGCCAATTTCCGCCTGACCGCGCGCCACCGCCAGCGCCACCGGCAGGGCGTAATCGGGATAGTCGCAGGCGCTGTCATCCGGGCAACCCAGGTCAATGATCTGATGCCCCTGGCTTTTCAGCTCGGGCATGATTCTCTGGCGGGCGGCAAAACCGCGATGATCGGAGGCAATGGCAATTATCATGATGAATTAACGGTTCAGCTTTGCATCAGTTTAACGGAAGATGTTCGGGAAGAAAAATCATTGCGGATGGTTGATTTTAGATTATTGCGTGTTGCTCCAGACGCTGTTGAATCCAACCTTCCATCTGCGCCGCCAGATTTTTATAGACTTCCACACTCATGCCGATCGGGTCGGGAATATCACCATCGGGCGAGAGGGGCGTAATTTTTTCGTGATCGCTGGGGAGCATCGCCCGCACCGCGTCGCCATGGGCATTGCTCATCGTCAGGACCAGATCAGCCTGATGCAGGAGTTCGACGGTCAGCAGTTGGGAGCGGTGGGCCGTCAGGTCGATGTTGCTTTGCTGCAGGGCATAAATCGCCTGCGGTGCCGCCGGGTCACCGGGCATGGCCATGACACCGGCGGAAAGAACGTGGATGCCTCTTTTTTCCAGATCGGCGGGGTTGATGCCGAGTTTGCGGCTGATCAAATGTCGCGCGATTGCCTCAGCCATGGGGGAGCGACACGTGTTGCCGCTGCAGACAAAAATAATGGTGGTTTGCAGCAACCGTTCAATGATGCGCTGATCGTAGACGCCCTGGCGCACGATCTGATAATGATCATCCTGCACGCGGAGGATGGTCGATGCGCGGGTGTAGGGCGTGGGGCCGGCGTCGATCACCAGTTGAATTTGGTCGTTCAGTTTATCCGCCAGATCCGCGGGGCGCATCGGGGTGTTATTCATCTGAATGGAGGCCAGCACCACCGCGACCGGGCCGCCGGCCGCTTCCAGCACATTGCGCGCAACGCGATGATCCGGGCAGCGCAGGAGAATCCGGCCATCATCATAGAGCTGACTTTGCTCAACCTTGAAATGCTCCGCCACTTGAGCGCGGCGCTCAGCACTGACGTTAAAAATCAGCGCCACCGGCCCGGGCCAGAGTTTATCAAGCAAGCGCTGCGCCAGCTCATTGGGCGGATCGATGTATTGCAGCGCATCTTCCCGATGGGGCAGATGAATGGTGGGGGGGGTGGCTTCATCGCCGCCGCGTAATTTTTTCAACCCCGCCACGGCTACCGGCAGATCGATCCGACCGGCGACACCGTAGAGGGTATCGGTCGGCATGATGACCAGCTTGCCCGCAGCGAGCATCTGTGCGGCGCGCGCGATCGTTGCGGCGTAGTCAGCCGTGGCCAGAAGATTGATGATCGGGGCGGGCATTGGGATTAAACCGGGTCATTCGGCGCTGTTGTGATTTGGGGATTCGGTTCCACTGGCGTGGGCATAATCGCGCACCTGCCGTTCCGCGTGATAGCTGCTGCGCACCATCGGGCCAGATTCCACATGACGGATGCCGCGCTCCTGACCACGTTGTTTCCACAGGGCAAACTCATCGGGATGCACCCACCGATCCACGGGCAGGTGGTTGGTCGTGGGCTGTAGATATTGACCGAGCGTAAGAATATCACAGCCAATGGCGACCAGATCATCCAGAACCGAATCGACCTCATGCTGCTGTTCGCCGATACCAAGCATCATGCTGGTCTTGGTGACAAAACCCTGTTGTTTGACGATCTGCAGGAGCTGGAGGCTGCGCTGGAACTTGGCTTGAGGGCGCACCGTCTTGTACATGCGCGGGACCGTTTCCAGATTATGTCCGACGATCTCGGGTTTCTGGTCTAGCACTTTCTGCAGCGCCTGCCAGTCGCCGCAGAAATCGGGGATGAGGACTTCGACGCTGGTCTTGGGCGAGCGGGCGCGAATTTCAGCGATGGTCTCAGCCCAGATGCCCGCCCCGCCATCGGGCAGCTCATCACGATTGACGCTGGTGATGACAACATGCCCCAGGTTCATCGTCGCGACCGCCTGGCCGACGCGGCGCGGTTCATCCAAATCCAGCTCAGGAGGCCGGCCGGTGGCGATGTTGCAAAACCCGCAGGCGCGCGTGCAGACATTACCCAGGATCATCAGGGTGGCGGTTCCGGCATTCCAGCATTCACCCATGTTGGGACACTTGGCGCTTTGACAGACGGTATGCAGGTGTTTGTCGTTGACGAGTTTGAGAAGATTGGAATAGCGCTCGCCGCCGGGCATGCGCATTTTCAACCACGCGGGTTTGCGTCCAGCCTTGGAATTGGGGTCATCGAACGCAACGGTCGAGCCTCCACCGCCGCAACCCTCGCCGACCTTTTGCCCGGGCATTACCAGATGATCCAATGATACGTTCATAGTCGCCTTTGTCTGTCCATCATAGGCCGACAATGTCAGGCTGTACATGAGCGGTGTCGCGGTATGTCAAACCCAAGTAGAAATGTCCGGTTTTATCCAAGTAGAAGTGTCCGGTTTGTGATTTAGCAGGCCCGGATATTACCCGGCGAATTGTTTTGTGGAGTTGGCTGGCCCGACGACCAGTTCGGCGGCGGGATCAACCGCAGAATCGCCACAAGCGATTATAATGCAACAGTTTCCGGGGGATGGACGGTGTGTCCACTTCACTGTTTCGGGGCGGAGGATGGGGATGATGACGGTGAAATCATCATTTCATGGCCTGGACGGCTTGTTCATTGGGAGGAGTTGGGTATACTGCCCGACTTGCATTTCACTGATTGGTGGGATGCATCAACCGCGTGCGCGTGCCTCAAAACCACGGCAGCGGTAAAAGGCGCGTAAGTCGCTGACACCGGCTGGAGTGTTTTCAGGCGGTAGAAAAAAGATCAGCGCCGTGCATGTTTTGAGCGGGCGAGCATTGGTGCGCAGAGCGCATCGATGGCCCGTGGAAAGTGATTGAGTTATGGGCCGCTACGTTGGTCCCAAGGTACGTCTTTCCCGTCGTGTCGGCGTTCCCATTGCTGACATTCCCAAGCATACCGCCAAAGAGCTGAATCTTCCGGGGATGCACGGCTTTCGTGGTCGTCGCAGCACGGAATATGGCGTCCGTCTGATTGAAAAGCAGAAGCTGCGCTATCACTATGGAATGCGGGAGAAGCAGTTCCGCAAGTACATGGCGATGGCCAAGCGTTCCAAACATAATACCGCCAGCGTGATGATGAGCATCCTGGAAAGTCGTCTGGACAATGTGCTGCGCCGGTTGGGTGTGGCGCGGACGATTTGGGCGGCGCGGCAGATTGTGTCGCATGGTCATGTGCTGGTGGATGGTCGCAAGACGGATATTCCCAGCTACCTGGTCAAGCCGGGTCAGGTGATCACCTTCAAGGAAGGTATTGGAGCGCTGTTGCGGGAGAACATGGAAGTTGGCGCAGGGCATAATGTCCCGGGCTGGCTGGAGTGGAACCCGGCCCAGTTGACAGCCAAGACGTTGACGGTTCCGGCACCGGAAGAAGTTCCGTTTGAAGTGAATATGAACCTGATCATCGAATTTTATCGGTAATCAGGGATTGCTTTTACAGGCAAGCTTGCTGGCTCCGCGTCTCGCCGTCGCGGAGCCGGTTTGCTTCAATGAAGCGGGTGTTGGCCGCTGGGTGTCAATTTATTGAGGCTGGCGGCGCGGTGTCTTGACGCATTGGACCATCTGTACAACAATTCAAATTAACCATGGCACGACAGATCAATCATCCGGCTTTGAACAAGCTGAAAAGTCAGTTTCCTGATACGCGGTTTCAGGTGGGCGAATTCCGCGACATGGTGACGGTGGTCGTTCCGCGACAGAATATCGTCGAGACGTGCACCTTTCTGCGTGATGACCCGAAGTTGCGTTATGATTTTCTGAGCGAGATCAATGGCGTGGATTATCTGAACTACGCCGGCGCCAAGGATCGATTTGGGGTGAATTACGGGTTGGTTTCCATCGCGCAGTCGACGCGGCGGTTGTGGCTGAAGGTATTTTTGAATCCGCAGCATCCGACAGCGCCGGGCAGTCAGTGGAATAAAATCCGCGATGAGGAGATCATGGAAAAGAGTGATCCAGGTTTGCGCGTCCAGAGCGTGACGAGCGTCTGGCCTGGGGCGGAATGGATGGAGCGTGAAGTGTATGACATGCTGGGGATTGTATTCACCGGCCATCCTGATCTGCGGCGTATCCTGACGTGGAACGGGTTTGATAATTATCCGTTGCGTAAGGACTATCCGTTGCGCGGGGTGGGCGAGCGCGAGAATTACAAGATCATTACGCGCCAGGGGGCGTAGGTCGGGGGCGTCTTGTCGCGTTCAATTCCGTCGCTAACGCTTCCGGCTCGTCATGTTACGTTACGTCGCGCTCCGCCCCGTCGCTAACGCTTCCGGCTCGTTACGGCTCGTCATGTTACGGCTCGTGGTTGTCCGGTTCATAGTTCGCTGAGTTATGGGGGGAATGACCGACATATTCTTCCGTCGAAGTCACGCTGCCCGCAGAGTACCGATGGCAATTCGTTTGAAATTGTGTAGCTTATAGGTTACAATTCAATGATGCGGGTCGAGAAGGCCGAGGCGTTTGGCCGGTGGATTGACAATCTAAAGGACAAGCCCGGGCGTGCGCGAATTCTGATGCGGGTGGACCGGTTGATTCATGGTAATCCCGGCACGCATCGAAATCTGACTGAAGGCGTGTCGGAACTCAAGATCGACTTTGGTCCCGGGTATCGCGTTTATTACTCGATTTGGGGAGACAGACTTCTGCTCCTGCTCGGTGGTGGTGATAAATCCACGCAACGGCGGGATGTTCAAAACGCGATCGCGCTCAATCGAAGTTTTAGGGAGTAACCAACATGGCAAAATCATCCAGTAAACCACGACGAAAAAGCGGCCGACCTGCCACCACGTCTTATGATGTGGCTGAACATCTCCGCACGCCCAATGAAATGGCGGCTTATCTCGATGCTTGGCTGAGCGAAGCACCAGAGGATGTTTCGGGTATCGCGCGGGCGTTCGGTGACATAGCGCGCGCCAAGGGCATGAGTCAGGTGGCCAGGGATGCCGGTCTGAGTCGGGAAAGCCTCTACCGGGCATTGGATAAGAACGGAAATCCCAGCTTTATGACCATTCTCAAGGTTGCCCGAGCCATAGGGGTTCGTTTTCATACGGTGGCTGCGGATGTGGCCTGACTGCGATGGGGAATACCACCTGATGGCGCACGTTTAATTCCGTCGCTAACGCTTCCGGCTCGTTACGTTCAATTCCAATGTCAGCGACCTCAGGTGCTGGCGATGGTACGGCGCCAGCGCGTGGGGGTCAGGCCGACAATCTGCTTGAAACGGCTGGTGAAATGGCTTTGATGAGCAAAACCACACTCACGGGCGATATCAACCAGTTTTTTCTTCCGGCTGGCCAGATCTCGCTTGGCCGTGGCGACCTGCACATCCAGTAGATAGTGCTTGGGGGTCAGCCCAAACAACTCGGTAAATCGACGATGAAAATGAAACGGGGAAAGCTGCACCAGCCGGGCGGTTTCCACCAGGGTTGGCCCTTGCGAGAAGTTGTCGTGCAGGAAGCGCAAAGCGGGAACCATGCGCGACATTTCCGTATCGGCAGCGAAATCAGCGGTGTCAAAGGTCAACCATTCGCTGTATTCAGGCAGCAGGTTGAAAAAGATCACCGGGCCTTGCGATAAGGCAGGGTAACGGCTGGTCGCGACGGCGCGGAAGTTCCATCGCTGACCGACGCTATCGGGCAGACTCATGCGCAGTGAGCGGTCTTCCGGTTCTTCTTCGATGGATTTAAGAAGGATTTGTACCTGGTTGCGCAGACGTTCCAGAAGCTGGCTGTCCAGTTCATTCAAGTTTGACTGGGGCAGGAGTTGCTGAGCGCTGACGTCAAAAATAAATTGACGCGCATTAACATTGTGAGCGCTGATGTCATGCGTCAGTGCCTGAAGCAACGGCCTGCGGCGCTGGGCAGCGGCTTGATCGATCTGGCTGGCTAGTTGTGACAGTTCGTACAAGTCGGCCGGCGTAAACGGGCCATGCTTGGCTGAGCGATAAATCTGCAGCACACCCGCGAAGCCGCGCAGCAGCGGAGCTTCCATGGGGGCGGCAGCCACATGCTGAAATTTGAAGGACTGAAGAAAGTGGCTGCGATACTCATGCGGCAGCTCGATCTGCGTATCGGACAGGGCTTTTTGTTGGATGATCGCCTGCCAGGAGAGACGATCTTCCTGACTGAACTCACGGGTGTATACCTTGAAAAAATCTTCCGAGATGTTTTGCGGTTGAAGAATCTGCAGGCCACCGCGCGGCATGGTCGAGACCAGCACGATCAGATCAAAAGAGACACGCCGGCGCAAATCATCGAATAATTGCTGAAATGACTTGTGCGAAGTCGTCGAAGCGGCTGCAACGGGTTCAGACGGGATATAGGTAGTGTTGTTCATGGTACTAATTACTAATACGAATCAAAGCTGAAAAAGTTTAGGATTGTTATCTGAATTTGGCAAATTCAACGAACCAAATACCTCAATTTTTTTAATAATGGACATTAAAGGTGTTAATTTTATTGTTCATCGGCCGTAATGGTAGGCGGCGTCATTTTTCGCGACATTGTTGCGTTTTAGCAACGTCAAACAGCCTGGCGGCGTTGATCCTGTTTATTTTTTGAATCATTCCGCATAAAGCGAAAAACGGCATGTTGTGACTTTTTGTGTTTTTTCTCGATTTCCGGTCACCAATGATAAAGTTCTTTTCCAATCTCACTGCGGCACGGTGGTTGTTAATGGTCGTCACGAGGAAAATACCATGATAAGCCTGATCAACCCGCTGTACTGGGAAAAGAAGGTCAAAATCATCGTTCTTACGCTGGCCACGTTCGCGGCGCTGTGCTAAACCAATCAGCCGGGGACTGGTCATCAGGCGGTTATTGTAGCTCACTTCACGATCGTGTTGTTGTTGTTGTCGGTCAAGCGATACACGGGGTTAAAACGAGCGGGGGGGCCGGGTCAAATCTCGTTATTTTTTGTCGTTTTTGCAACGGCCTTCGGCGCACAGGCCATAAATATGAAACTGGTGGCCGATGGGTTCAAAGCCATGTTCGGCGCAGATTTCATCACGCAGTTTTTTCAAGCGCTGGCTGGAAAATTCGATCACCTTGCCGCTGGCGATGCAGATCAGATAGTCATTGCTCTGTCCGCCGACGATCACTTCAAAATAGCTTTGTTTGTTGTCAAAAAAGACCTGCTTGAGGATACCCGCATCCTGCAGATGGTTCAACGTTCGATAGACGGTGGCGCGGGAAGCGCGATAACCGAGTTTTTTCAGATCATCGACGAGTATTTCAGCCTCAAACAGCCCCTGTTTGCGCAGAACGGCGTCGAGAATCATTGCGCGTTCCGGGGTGAACTTCTGCTTTTGCCCGCGCAGGTACTGGCGAAAAATAGCGCAGACCGGCTCAAAGGGCGTGTGCTGAAGGCGCGCAGGGGGCGTGCGGCGATGAAGACTCGGGATGATATTACTGTCGGTGGTCATCGATTGATATAGTGTAGGCAGTTAGTGGAGATATTGCATCTTTTTGGTCTATTGGCGCGATGAAGCAAGCCTGCGCGAGTCGTCGAAGCGCGAGCAAGCGGAATTACTGAGGTTTTAAGACAAGACGGTTGCAACAAGGTAGCTCAGGCCAAGCGCTGCTATTTATCTGACGCCAACAGCCAGGGCGGAGTTGTCGGCAGGGAGAGGTTGGCTCATGAGGTGTACAGCACTGGCGGCGGTGTAACCGGCGTGACCGTGGCGTGGCAGGGGGTAGGTTGCGCCGATCAACGAAACGCTGACGCTGAACAGCGCCAAAGCGGCGACCAGCGACCAGGTGGCAGGGCGATGGTGGCGTCGCAGCCAGGCACCGGACCAGAATAAAAGCAGCGGCGTGAAGACAATAAACCAGCGCACCGCAAACATGGCGTCGGACCAGTCCGCAAGCCAGACAACGCAACCGATGATAATCACGACGGTGGCACTGATGGTGGCGGTGGCGAAAATCTTGGTGGCCAGCGCCCAGTGGCGGTGCATGACGGCGGCGATGCCAAACAGCCCCATAATCAGGATGGGAAAATGGGTGAGCAGGCCATGATCGCCGAGGAGCGCGATCAGTAAATTGGTCATGTCACTGCCAAGCCCGGAGGTTGTCGAGACCAGTTCATCGGGGCTGGTTGCCAGGAGTGTTTGTTCGAGGCTGGGGGCCGGTGACGGCGGGAGCGATCCGATGGGGAAGACCGCCTGCTGGCCGCGCAGTTCTGCGGGAAGGAAATAATCGGTGACCGTTCCGGTGATGTAGACATGGGTCAGCAGAACGACCGCCGCACCCAGGGCATAGCAAGCCAGACCAACCAGCCGGTAATTGGCCCGCCAGCGAAATGCCAGCAACACGAACGCCATCAACGGCAGGAAAATCAGGGCGGGTGGATCAATCGTGGCCGCCAGCGAAAAACAGAAACCGGCCAGCATGACAAACAGCAGCAGTCGCGGCGAACGGGCGCGCATGGCGGTGTGAATCAGGGCGGCACTGCCGGCGAGTATGAGGGTGGCGGCGGGGGCGTGGGCGTTGAGTACGGTGCTGTAGCTGAACAGACCGGAACCGAAGACGACCATGAACGCCAGAAGGGTGCGCCAAGGTCGGCGCAGTTCAAAAAATCGACCCATCCGGTAGACCAGCCCGCCGGCCAGCGCCACGGGCAGGGTGACACCGAGCAGGGTGAGGATGTACGCGACGGTGGTGGCGTTGGAATCCATGGTGATGCCGCTGCGATACATCAGCCAGTAGGTCGGACTGAGCAGGATCGACAACATCGGAGGCTGGCGTATTCCGTCGATGCTGGGGGCAGCAAAACCATACGGGCCAGACGCGGTGCCCGCTGTGTGAACATCAAGGCTGCGGTGTTCGACAATCGCCTGGATGGTCGCCAGGCGCATTACTTCATCGCTGGAAATTTCCGAGGGGTGGGGATGGCGCAAAGGGCGCAGCAGGGGGCAGGCCAGAACCAGAACCAGAATCGGCACGGCCAAAGCCCAGGGGCGAACCATGGGCCGGGCCGTGAATGTGCGAAAGTAGTTGGTCAGTTTATCCATGCGCCGAAGGCGGAAACATTCCGCCTGTTTGTCGCTTGCTCGCGTCAGGGGCTGATGGTGAGATTCTTCACCGCCAGCCATCTGAGGCGATTGTTGTCCAACCCTTTGTCAGGTCAGATCAACTGATTCAGTCTGGCCATGACACGGTCGGTCAATTCAATATGAACAGGCCCCTGTATTAGCGTTACGCAGGGCCAATCAATACAAGCGCAGATATTGTACGACGTTACGAATGATCAAGTCACCCAGACGCTGATAAGCGGGATAATACTGTTTCGTCTGCTGGGCAATGTCAGCCAGGGCAGAACCGCCCAGTGCCTGCTTGTCGGCTGGTGTGGCATGGGTTACGACGGCCTGGATATCCTCCTGGGTCAATTCAAAATGGAACTGAAATCCGAGCAAACGATCTTTGAACCGGAAAACCTGATTGCGACATTTGGCGGACGAAGCCAGCAGGGAGTTGCCCGTGGGCGGTGGCGGTGCCGGCGGGGCCGGTGGATTGGGATGAACCAGTTTGGGTAAATCAAAAGTGTTGTGATGCCAATGAAACATCATGGCGCCATCGTGCAAGCCACCCACCAGCGGATCGGTTCCACCGGGGAAAGGGAACTTGACGGGCAACCAGCCGAGTTCAGGCAGCGGCGTGGCGGGTTGTTCGGGTGTTGCGCCGGGTTTGGCGTTGGGGTAGACCTTGGCGCCACCGGCCATGGCTAGCAGTTGAGCGCCCAGACCAATACCCAGAACAGGCCGATCAATCGCGACCAGGCGCTTCAGCAAGGCCAGCTCGCTGGCCAGTGCGGGTGATTTTTCAGCCGCAGCGGGTAAATCGGCAGGGCCGTCGAGCACGACCAGAGCGCGGAGTTCGTCGATATCGTCGGGCACTTCATCGCCGGCGTGCAGCAGGCGCACCTCCACGGGAATACCGAAATCACGGAAGATGGGGACAATCCGCCCGGGGCCCATGTGGGCAACATGTTGTAGGACAATGACTTTGTTCATTTGATCAGGACGTATCTTCGTGAGAACCAGCTAAATCTGTCAAGTGAAGCGACAGGCAGCAAACAGCAAGAGTGCGAAATTTTCCAACAAACACAGTTTCCTGTTTATAAGAACGATAATTATCAGACGCGCGCCAGCCTGTTGCCCGCAGGCTGGTCAATCCTGTGGGGCAACATCAGGACGATACAACCGGCCATCAAAGGCTTTGAGATACTCCGTCCAGTTACCTGAAGCGCTGGCGTTATCGTCGCGACAATAATGCAGGGACATCATCATCTTGGCGTCAAGATTTTCGATCATGTGGACGGCGATGGCTTCGGGCGTGCTGGGATTGCGGGCCGAACCGAAGTCGAGGTTGGTCTGCCCATGATGCGACAGGATAATGTGCTGGAGGACATCGATCAGCTCGCGAGGGATCGGTTCGCCCAGCAGGGTTGCGGCTTGGGTAGCTTTTTCCTCGAGCCAGATCGCCCCTTTGACGACATGGCCAACCAGCCGCCCGCCGTCGGAATAGTCAAAGGCGCAGTCGTAGCGCAGCTCCCAGGTCTTGGCCAGGTCGTGCAGAAAAATACCAGCCAGCACGAGATCACGATTCAGTTTGGGATAGAAGGGGACAACCGCTTCAGCCACGCGCATGGCGCTGAGCGTATGTTCGAGCAAGCCGCCGATGTAGGCGTGATGGAAACTCATGGCGGCGGGGCTGCGCCGGAAGTTGTCCATCAGTTGCTGGTCATCAAGGTACGCCTGCAGGAGCGCGGCCAGATGGCGGTTTTGCACGGACTGACAGAGTTCGATGACCTGCGCCATCATTTCATCGATGTTGCAGGTTGTGTGCGGGATCAGATCAGCCGTATCGAAACTGCCGGCGGGGGCAGCCCAAAGCTGGTCGATGATGAGCTGAAGATTGTTCTGATAATTTTCAATGCGTCCGCGCAGCTTGATAAAACCCGGATCGGGAAGGGCATCGAACATTTCGCGCGTGGCGTTCCAGATGCGGGCGGTGATCTGGGTGGTGCGGTCAGCCACGAAGGCTTTGATGTAAAACTTGCCGGTGGTGGTGGAGGCAAGCTGAGCCTGGGTGATGACGAAAACATCCTCGACAATATCCCCGGCGCGGGCGTCTTTGAGATAGGTTTTCCGCATGGCTGGTTAGTGTCGGTGAGATGACGCCGGTCTACAAGTGCGCGCCGGTTAAATAACAGAACAAGGATCATCGTGTAGTTTGAGTTCATCGCGCCGGGCTGCGCGCGTGCCCATGCGCCGGTGGGGAGGACGGGGCGCAGCTAAAATACCTAACAAAATAAGAACATCGTAAATTTTATTTTCACTGGCTGCGCGTTTTCCTGTTGTGGCCAAGGGTTCAGGGCGCGCTCCTGAAAACAGCGGCGCAATTGCGGGGGTGGATGGTGGAGGCCAGCGAGCAGGCAATAGCTCGTGATGAAGACCATTATGAACATACAGGAAATCAACGCCATCGCGCCGCAGACATTTTTAGCGCAGATCCAACGGTTGGTGCACCAATGCCAGCCGCACTATCGGCGCTTGTGGGATTATTACCGTAATCCACTGCGCCTGCGGTCGGGTTCGCGGCGGGCGGAGAATGATCGGCCGTATCGCCAGGGACAGGAATGGGGATTGCCCGCCCGTATCACCGGCGCAGCGGACAACGGTTTTGGCACGGATGAATTAAGCAGCGATGGCCCGGAGCATTTGCGCAAGGAAGTCGTGATTGAAAACGATATTGGCTGGCGGGTGGACACAATGGTTGACTACCTGTTCGGCAAGGCGATCAACATTGATTCAACGGCAGCGGATAAAAATCAGGCTCAACTGCTTACGCGGGTGCTGCGCGAGATTTTCACAGCCAACGGCGGGATTCAGTTTTTTCAGCAACTGGCGCTGATCGGCAGTGTTTATGGGTTTGTCGATGTGCTGGTGAAATTCGTTCCGGCAGCAGCTCAGCCGGCGGATATTGCAGCATCGAAAACATCAAATGAAGAAAGTACGAATAATATCAGTCCTTCCGAGTGCTTTCACGAGAATGGCTTGAGTTCCGGGAGCACTTGTCATGTGGGGCCTGCGCCGATGGCGGCGCCCGCCTGTCCTGTCACGCCGTCGCTGGATGAACCACCAGCCGATCGATCAACGCACGATTGTGCCCGCGATGCCCTGGTCAGCAGTTCAGAAATGGACTGGCTGCAGGGTATTGCCCGAATGATCCGTCTGGAAATCGTCGAGCCGGCGCGGGCCCTGCCCCTCCTGGATGACGCGGACATGCGTCAGGTCAGGTTGTATGCCCAGGTTTATGATCGGCCGGGCGAAGATGAACCGCAGCAACGAGGGGAGATAACGCCGCCGGTGGCGCTTCAGCGGCGCGGATTGTGGCGGCGATTGCAGCGGACAACGGCGATGTGGTTGACGACGATGACCAGCAGCCGGCCGAGGCAAGCGGCGCAGCAGGTGGTCGATGTTTTAACAGCACAACATTGGGGGCGGTTCGTCGATGGGCAGTTGCAAAGCGGAGGCAACAATCGGCTGGGCCGGATTCCGCTGGTGCATATTCAAAATCTGGCCATGCCGTTTGAATATAGCGGCGCCGGCGATGTCGAGGGGTTGATTCCGTTGCAGGATGAGTTGAATACGCGCCTGTGCGACCGCGCCAACCGGATCACATTGCAATGCTTTCGCATGTATCTGGGCAAGGGGATTGAGGATTTTACCAGCCAGACGATTGCGCCGGGGCGGATGTGGAAGACGGACAATCCCGAAGCGGAGATTATCACCTTCGGTGGTGATGATGCCGTGCCCAGTGAAGAAGCGCATATCAACGATGTGCGTGAAGCGATGGATAAATCATCAGGCGTCAGCCCCATTGCCGCCGGCGCTATTAAAGGGCGGATCGGGCGTTTGACCAGCGCTGCAGCGCTGCGAATTACGCTGTTGTCGTTGCTGGCCAAGAACGATCGCAAGCGAACCGCCTACGGGCGCGCCATCGAGCAGATGTGTGAGCTGGCGCTGCAGTGGCTGGATGTGATGAAGGTGTTGGCGACACGTCCGGATGAGCGTGGGGTGAATATCAACTGGCCCAGTCCATTGCCGGAGAATGTGTTGGAGAAATTGCAGGAAGCCAGGGCGAAAGTGCGGCTGGGGATTGATCGGCAGGTGGTGCTGCGTGAGCTGGGGTATTGAACAGGTCGTTCGTGAATGGGTGGCAGCGGAAAAAAGGTTTATCAAGAAAGGAGCAGAGTCATGGTGAATGGTTCTTCTACAGATGTAGTGGAGGGTGTCCATATTGTCGATACGCCGCCACTGGCGCAGCGGCCGGTTGATCGGGGTCAACCGGAGCGGCGCCGGGAGCTGGAGCAGATGGCTGGGGAATTGGCGCGGCGGTACAGCCGACAGCTCATGCAGAAATACCTGCGCGTGCGGCGAATGCTGCAGTAACCGCAGAGGGCAGCGGGCAACCGCAGGGGGCAATAAACGCCAGTTCATGTCAGTGGGTCGTTTTTAGGATTTGCGAGTTTTTTATTTCATTTTTTGAAGGAGTTGGCCATGTCTTTTACAGGAAAAGCAACGTATACAGCCGGATCAACCTTGCCGGAGATCGCCGAAGATGTCAGCGATCTGGTGGCGATCAGTTCGCCTTACGAGACGCCATTGCTCGATGCCCTGGGGGATGGTTCGCGGGTGGCGCGATCGACGGTGCATGAGTGGTTGGAAGATGAGCTGTTACCGGACAGCGACGCGATTGACGAGGGTTCCTTTTCACCCGATGGTTTGGACGCGACAACGTTTGGCGTGGCGCACGCAGCGCGGTTCGTGGTGGGGGATATCATTGCTGCGGCCGGCAGTGGTGAGCGGATGCTGGTGACAGACGTGGATCTGTCCAACGGAGCGATCAGCGTTGTGCGCAGTTATGGTGGTACGTCGCGTGTGGCGTTGATCGATGGGAGTGTGCTGAACATCTTCGGCAATGCGGCGCTGGAAGGGGCCGATGCCGCAGCGCCACGCTTTACGTCGCGCTGGCGCAAGACCAACTATACGCAGATCTTTTCTGCCAGCGTGGAAGTGAGCGGATCGGAGCTGGCGGTGCGGCAAATCGCGGTGGCGGATGAGTTGGAATATCAGAAGCATCTGCGGCTGCGGGAATTGCTGCGCAGCCTGGAGAGCACAGTCATCAATGGCGTGGCCCCGGCCAGTTATCCTGAAGGATCCGCCAGTGTGCGACGATCGATGCGCGGGATTCGCAGTTATCTGAGCAGCAATGTGTTCAAACCCGGGGTCAATGGATTTCCCAGCGACACCACACTGACCGAGGCCCAGCTTAATTTGGCGCTGCGAACGATCTGGCAGAACAGCTCGGCGCGGGTGGATCTGATCGTGGTCGGCGGCAAGCAGAAGCGGTCGATCAACGGGTTTGTCGCGTCGAACCGTCGTTTCAGCAGCCAGAATGAAAATTACAAGGATCTGCTGAGCACGTACGAAAGTGATTACGGGGTTTGCCGGATTGTCCTGGCGCGGGCGGTTCCAGCCGGCACGGTGTTGCTGCTGGACAGCGCGCGAATCGAGGTATTGCCGCTGGCGGGTCGTCATTTTCATTACAAGGCCCTGGGGCGAAGTGGTGATCGGGAGTCGGGGCAACTGGTGGGGGAATATACGCTGGAGCTGCGCAACGAAAACGCGCATGGCGTGATCGAAGGTCTGGCGTAAAGCCCGATGCGATGGGGGTTGTGTTGATGGCGCGGGGGTGATGTGGTCAGGCGGGTGCGGCGCTGGGTGAGTTGTTCCAGCGTCGTACCTGCCGGCTGGTTGCGCACGTCAGGCGAAATTATTTTGTCGGGGTTTCGGAGAAGATCAGGAGGCGTTATGACTTTTTGCAGTGATTGTGATTTATTGGTGTGGGAAACGGATTTACTTGCTGATGCCGCATTTATCAGCCAGACACTGATCAGCGGTACGGCGGATTTGTCGGATACGACGTTGACGATTGCATCGGGAAATCTGCTGAATAGTCATGTGGCAGCGGATCAGGTGGTGGTGCTGCGTGGATCGATCAGCGGTTGCTTTCCGATTGTGTCGGTGGATTCGGCGACGAAGCTCACGATCAGCATTGTGTATGAAGGATGGTGGGATAGTGGCCAGGGACGAACGGCGAGCCGGGTGGGCAGTGCGGTGGGATTGAATTATGCGATACGCACGTTTTATCCGCAGCGGCGTCTGGTGGCGGATCTGTTGCGTCGGTCGGTTGGGATTCATTCATCCGATGCGGAAATAGTGCCCAGCCAGATTGTCAACCCGCAGGCGTTGCAGCGGGCCAATGCCCTGGGGACATTGCATATGATCTACAGCGCCCTGGCTGGGGCGGCGGATGACCCGGAGCTGCTGCAGGAGCGGGCGGATCGCTATCAAAAAATGTATCGACGGGAGCTGGAGGGGTGCGCCATCGAGCTGGATACGAATAATGACGGGCGCGTGGATGCGGTGCGGCGTCCATCGGTATTGTGTTTGCGACGGGGGTAGGATGTGGCAAGAAGCGCGCGCATCGGAATAATGGGCGGAACTATGACGAGTCCCAATAAATCATGGCAGGCACGGATCAGCGAAGCGACCGACGCCATCGCCCAGCGTTTTGTTGAATCAATCAGTTACGACCGGCGAATGTACAAACAGGACATTGCCGGTTCGATCGCGCATGCGAATATGCTGGCGCACGTTGGGTTGATCAACCAGGCCGAGCGCAGCGCGATTGAAAAGGGTCTGCGCGAAATTGAACGGGAGATCGAATCCGGTCAGTTCGTGTTTGATGAAAGTCTGGAAGATATTCACATGGTGATCGAAGCGGCGTTGACGCAGCGGATCGGCGAACCGGGGCGCAAGCTGCACACAGGGCGCAGCCGCAATGACCAGGTGGCGACGGATTTGATGCTGTGGATTTGCGACAGCGCCAAGGAGATCATCAGCCAGATCGATCATCTGCTCAAGGCGTATGTGAGTCTGGCCAGGCGCAGCAGTGAAATTGTCATGCCCTCCTACACCCATCTGCAGCGGGCGCAGCCGATTATCGCCGGGGCCGAAGCGCTGGCGTGGGCGCAGATGTTCAGCGGCGATCAGGATCGATTGGCGCATATTGCCCGTGGTGCATTCAATGACCAGCCAGAATTGCCGCTGGGCAGCGGGGCGATTGCCGGCAGTTCATTGCCGATCGATCCGCAGCAGACGGCGGCGGCATTTGGACTGTTTGCACCGGCCAGCAGTATCGAGCGTACGGCCAGCCGGGATCAGGCGGTCGATTTTGTATTTGCCCTGGCGATGGTGGCGCAACATCTGTCGCGCTGGGCGGAGCAGTGGATCATTTACATGTCCAGCGAGTTTGGATTTATCCGGATTGCGGATCGGTATACGACGGGCAGTTCGATGATGCCGCAGAAACGTAACCCGGACATGCTGGAGCTGATGCGCGGGCGATGCGGAAATGTGTACGGCGATTTGTTTGGTTTGATGACAATCCTCAAGGGGTTGCCGATTGGTTACAACCGTGATCTGCAGGAGGATAAACGCCTTGTTTTCCGGGCGTATGACACGGTCAGCCAGTGCCTGACGATGGCAGCGGCGATTGTGGATTGTGCTCATTTTGATCAGCAGCGCATCGAACCGACGCTGGAGCGCGGGTTTCTCGATGCGACTTCGCTGGCGGAATATCTGGTGACGCAGGGCGTCGCGTTCCGTACGGCCCATCATATTGTCGGCACCTTGGTGGCGCGCTGCGAGAAGGAGGGCAAGGTCGGGCTGGATCAGCTCGACCTGGACGCGATCAATGAGGTGATGGCCGGTCACGAAACCAAAGTGCGGATCACGCAGGAGGTTTATACCTGCCTTGGCGCGGCCAACGTGGCACGACGTTATCGCAGCGCGGGCGCCGGCGGCGGTGAACCCTTTCTACAGCAACTCCAGACGTGGGAAAAACGACTGGGTTTGTAGAACCGGTTAATGGCAACGTTGCTGGCGGTGAAATCGATCAACTGCACGGGCTGATCGGATACGGGCCAGGTGTTGCCCAGGTTCAGTTGCGATCCTTTCGTTTCTGTTGCTCGCTGCGCATTTCCTCGGCTTTTTGCTGCAGATCAGCCAGCCATTTGGCCAGACCTTTTTTGGGGGCTTCCTGGGTATCGCGCCGTTTGGCCATTTGCTTGCCCATGCGGGTCGGGCCGGCTTCGACGCGAACCGGGCCTTCCAGTTTTTCCTTTTCCTCCTGAGCCTGAATATGGTTGCGAATACGCCGCATTTCAATGATGCCGATGGTCGTGCTGGTCAGGATGTACAGGTTCAATCCGCTGGGGCCGTTGTAAAGAAACAGCGGGAACAGCAGCACCGTCATCCAGAGCATCATCTTCTGCTGCTTGGCCTGTTCGGGCGAGGCCGTCGCAGGTTTTGGCGTGAATTTTTGTTGCAGGTAAAAGACCACGGCCATCAGAATCGGCAGGATGTTGATGGCACCGAGTTTCCATCCGAACATCAGTGGCACGGGCGACCAACTCAGCAGGGCGTCGGGTTTGCTCAGATCATTGATCCACAACCAACCATAGAGAAATGGTGCCTGACGCAGCTCCATCGTGTTTTGCAGCGTGCTCCACAGGGCGATCCAGATCGGCATCTGCAAAAACATGGGCAGGCAACCCAGGATCGGGGTGGCGCCCTGCTGTTTGTACATCTGCATCATGGCTTTGTTGAGTTCCTCCTTGTTGTCGCCATGCTTTTTCTTCAGCCGTTCCATCTCCGGGCCCATTTTCCCCATTTTGTGCATGGAGATGGTGGAGCGTTTGGTGATCGGGTGCAGGATTGTGCGCACGACAACCACAAGGCAGATGATGGCGATACCCCAGTCGCGGAAGACCCAATGAAAGATACCGAGCAGCCAGACCAGCCCGTCAATGATCCACTGGGCGGTGCACCAGTTGGCGCAGCCGCTGTTGAGGGTGGTGAGGGTCAGACCGTAATTGATATTCGGTGCGGCGTAATAGGGCGTGTTGAGAATTTCGCGCTTCTTGGGGCCGAAAAAAGCGGTGAGATCGATCTGCTGGGTCTGACCGGCGGCGATGGTCTGGGTGTTGGTGGTGAAATCAATCGTGACCAGCCGATCATCGGGGTCGCTGGTGGGATTGATCGCGCCGGCGCTGATGTCTTTGATCTGCGCGGCGTCCTGCGGGCGTACCAGGGCGTTGAAATAGACGCTGCTGGCACCGAACCAGACAAAACGGTTGTCCTTGCTGTCGCGGGTCAAATCGAACTTGGGCGTTTTTTCGTTGAACGACCGACCGACATGAGGCTGAATCTGCAGTTTGTTGTCAACTTGATACGCAGCCAGAATCTGCCGGTCGTCCATCGTCAACAATTCGCGCAGCGGCGAGACCGGCCCGTTGAATTCATACGCGATATTCAACGGTTGATCAGTCAGATTTTCCGCCCGCTGTTCAATTTTCACTTCGTAACCAAGGCTGGTGTCATCGCGGCGGGTGAGCGTGAATGTTTTATATAAACGGGCAACCACTTTCTGACCGGAGCTGATGTCGAGGGAGAACGTGACGGAATTGTCGGTGCTTTGCGACACGAGCCAGTTGACGGCTGCCAGATTGATCGCCTGGCCGTTGATGGTGACGCCCGTGCTGGCCAGCGGGCGGGTGAGATTTTCCAGTCCGACAAAGGGCTGCTGATAGGTGTAGTGTTGGCGCTGATCGGGTTTGCGTTTGGATTGATCCGAAGCGTCAAACTCGTTGAGCGTGACTTGTTCAATGCCAGCCCCCTGGCTGGACAAATCGACACGCATTTTGAAGGGATCGGTGGTGCTGCGCTGATCCGAACCGATGGTGATGGTGCGATTTTCCTGATTCACCGCGAGATAAGCAGCCGTCGCCGTGGCGGGCTGGGAGGTTGGATTGGCGGTGATGGTGGCGGTCGAGTTGGTGGCCGCTGCCGAGGTCGCAGATGTTGCGGCGGCGTGTTCCGCGGTGGCGGGCTGGGTGGTGGTGTCCGTTGCGACATGGCGCGGTTCGCCGGGTTTGCGCCAGCCGTAGGTGTCCGAGAGGTAATTGACCACAACCTGCCAGCCCAGGATCAGGCCGGTCATGATTACCATGGCGAGAATCAGTCGCTTTGTGTCCATTAGTTACGGTTCAAAGTAGGGGGTGTTGGGGGTTTGTTTCCTATCGACCATCGATCAATCGTGTACCCAGGAAGTTATCAAGTTCGTTAATCGCTTCAACTTTTTTCAACGTGCTTTGCACATCGTAAGGGACGCGCACAAATTCAACATGGGTGTCATGAACAACAACAAAACTGCTGCGCGGGTCGCGGTCGCGCGGCTGACCGACGCTGCCGACGTTGATAATCGCTTTCTCGCCGGCCAGATCAAATCGATAATCCAGCTCATCCGGGCTGAAAAAATCCGGCCCTTCCAGAAAGACACCGGGTACATGGGTATGACCCACGAAGCAGAGTTTTTCCACGCGGTCAAAGATACTGACGAATTTACCCGGATTGGTGTAAACCTCATCAGGGAAAATGTACTCGTTGATCGGGCGGCGCGGGCTGGCGTGAACAGCGATAAAGTCGTCGGTGCGGTAGCGCACGGGAAGATTGCCCAGATGTTTCCAACGATGCGTCCGGCGCTGGGCATCGGTATCCGACTCAAACTGCTGGCGCGTCCAGAAACAGGCGGATTCGGCGCTGCTGTTGAAGTTGTATGGTTCGTAGAGCACGGCGAAATCATGATTGCCCATCAGGCAGACCTGGCAGCGATTGGCCACAACGTCCAGGCATTCCATGGGATTAGGCCCGTAACCGACGGTATCACCGAGGCAGACAACGCGCTCGATCTTGCGTCGATCGATCTCGGCGATGACGGCGGTGAGTGCTTCGAGGTTGGCGTGGACATCACTGATGATCGCGTACATAGCCATTCATGCTCTGGATAATCTCTACTTCGGGGGTCTGAAAACCAGCAGTCTGTCGATGAGTTCAGCCCAAGTGGTGCGATCCTAAGGCACGCGACAAAGAGGGTCAATTCATGCAGGAGATCATTTCTGATCCCGACGACGCCGGATAAGCCACCCGTGTCAGGGGTTGATCTCAGCGAAATTACGAAGAATACGCAATCCGACAGCCTGGCTTTTTTCCGGGTGAAACTGGCAGGCGTAGATGTTCTTCGACGCGATACTGCTGACAAACGGTCGGCCATAATCAGTCGTGGTGGCGATGATGCCCTTGTCCTGCGGTTGAACGTGGTAGGAATGAACAAAATAGACATTGCACTGGTCATCCAGACCAGCCAGCAGGGGAGACGGTTTTTGGATATTCAACTGGTTCCAACCCATGTGCGGGATTTTCAATTTCATCGTTTTGTCAACATCAAAACGAACGCACGCACCACGCAGCAGCCCCAGCCCTTCATGCGTGCCATCTTCATAACCCACCTCGAACAGCAGTTGCAGGCCCAGGCAGATACCCAGCAGCAGTTTTCCCTGTTGGACGTGGTGACGAATCGGTTCGACCAGTTTCTGTCGGCGCAGATGCTCCATGGCATCAGCAAAGGCGCCGACGCCGGGCAGGATGAGTTTGTCGGCTGCGGCAGTCTGTTCGGCGGTATTGATGATCTGCGCAGCAATCCCCTGCTGCTCGAAGGCTTTGCCCACCGAGCGGAGATTGCCCATGCCATAATCAAGAATGCTGATCATTTGGGTTACTGCCCATGTGCGGCGGATTCGTCCGCTTCAACCATCACACTACTTGGCCGATCAAAGCATTTTGTCCACCTGCCCGAGCTTGTTTCTCGAACAGGTGGACAAAGGTTCAATGGCAATAGATCTATCTGATTCGTTCAAGCCAACAGGTGGCGATCAACTAGCGGGTTGATACCACGATCTCGACCCGACGGCTGGCCGCCTTGGAACCCTTGGGGGTGTTCGGGCCGGCACTGGCGACATCGCTGATATTCTTTTCGTCGATCCCGTTCTTGACGAGGTATTGCTGAACCGCGTGAGCGCGGGCAAAACCCAAGTCCCAGTTGTCCGTCCACTTGTCGCGCGTTTTCCGGATCGGGTCGGTATCGGTATGACCACGAACCAGAACTTTTTTGCTGGCGTAATCTTTTTTGACGGCTTTGATGATTTTATCCAGCGTCGCCATGGCAGTCGGTTTGAGGTCGGCCGACCCGCTGGCGAAAAGCACATCGCCGGGCAGAGTAACCGTTACCGTTCCCGCCTTGGCGTCGTAAACCGCATCGATTCCCTCCAGGCCCGGTTCCTCCGGGCCGGCGGTTGTCTGGGTCCGCAGGCTGGCTTGCAATGAAGCCGCTTCAGACTGCAGACGTTGATTTTCAGCCTGCAGGCGCTGATTCTCCGCCGCCAGTGCCTGTTTCTCAGCCTCGCTGCTGCTCAGGCGCGCCTGAGCTTCACGATTTTGTGCCCAAAGCGCATCATTCTGTTTTTTGACGCTGTTTTGACAACCCGTTACACCAAGTGCCAGCAGTGCTGTAACTACCGCAGCCAGTTTGATCCCGTGCATCGCAGACTCCTTTCAGTAAATGCCCGTGTGACGCAAAGTACTCTGAAATGCTAAGTAACGCCGTCGATTCGTCAAGCGCGACGTTGCAGAGTTTGTTGACTATCGACTCCGGGGGTGGCTCTGGAGTACACCTTATCGCTGGCTGCGGGTTTAGATCGATCGACGTACGGCAGAGCTTGTTGTGACAGCATGTCATGTTGGTTCAAACGAATTTTTTTGCTAAACGGACTGGCGATTCGGCAAAATAACGCAATTCAAGGCTGAACTCATGTCGAGCAAATATAGTGAATCATCATCGCAATCAGCCTCGGGTGGCACGGCTGTGGCACATCGCACGATGTCCGATCAGAAGCAGCAGAAAAAACCGCTGCCGCCGTTTCATGTCATTTTGCTGGATGATGATGAGCATACCTATGAATACGTTGTCAGCATGATGCGCGACTTGTTTTCCTATTCGCGCGACCGCGGATGGGCGCTGGCGCGCACCGTGGATAAACAGGGCCGGGCGATTATTTTTACGGCGCATAAGGAGCTGGCGGAGCTGAAGCGCGACCAGATTCATCGCTATGGCGCTGACGAGCTTCTACTGGCCAGTGTCGGTTCGATGCAGGCGCTGGTGGTGCCGGCTCAGGCTGAATAACAGGAGGATCAGGCTGACAATGATGATTTTATCGGGCGTTTTTGCGCTGGGAGATTTCGTCGATAACCTGTTGCACGAGGCTGCGGATGGATGGGGAAAGGGGCAGGGTCAGAACCAGTTCCTGCCCTTGTGGCGACATCTTGACCCAGGTACGACGCAGAATGTTCAGCCACTTTGACTGTGGATACTCCTTGTATTCCGGGCGAGCCAGCAGCGGTTCGAGTTCCCGTTCAAAAAAGATCAGGCAAGCCGCATCTTCAAGAACCTGCGCCTGAGGATCGCTCTTGAGATTTTTTCGATATAAAAGCGCCTGCACCTGCTCAATCGTGCTGGAGTCATAACCTGTCTGCTGTAACAGCGCGCCAGCTACTTGGGCATGATGATCAGCCAGACGCTTGCGATACGCGAGATAGCCATCGCGATTCATCGGGAATGATTGGCGCGAAATATCCCATCGGCGCACATGCAGCAGACGCCCTGCCAGATGCAGTGTCTGGCTGGCGCCGGGCGCAAGACGATCCAGCCAGTGGGTCATCCGCTGTGAATAACTCAGCTCATAACCATCCGGATCAGCAGCATTGGTCTGATCGATCAGTGCAATAGCCTGGGCAAATTGCGTCACAGGATCTCCTCAGTGTTGGTGTTATGGATTCATGATAACCGGTGGATTTTGCTGAATCGACTCATTAGGCAATCGCACGGATCACCCGTCAGGGCAAACGCCAGTAGGCGTCCGATAGGCAATCTCTTACGAGCCGCGACCGTCAGGGAGCGGTTTTTGAGCCGATCCCCGCTCCCTGACGGTCGCGGCTCGTTAATACATCGACCCTCGCGGGCTACTTGCGATTGCCCTGGATCATCCGCCGGGCTGTCCGTCGTGCGCACAATATAGCGGGCATCATGCTAAAAAGGCGGGTTCATCGCAGACGCCGCCGCCCGCGAAAATTATTTGATGAGCAGAGGGATTGAAAGGTGGTGGCCGGATTCGAACCGGCGAATAACGGATTTGCAATCCGTCCCCTTAAACCACTTGGGTACACCACCGAACCTGCTGGAATCGTCTTGTAAAACAGTCGGGTGAAATCTCACGAAACTTCAGTGCCGCCCGTCAGTCAGCAACCGCATATTAGCTCTTGTCGCAGACTCTTTCCAGTGGATTTGAAGTCAGTTGGTCGCAGGTGGCGCGATGAATATGGACCAAGTGCGATTTTATGGCCAGCGCCTGCGACATTATCGGCCGGGGATTTTCTTCTGGCGCAACGTGATTATTTGAATTATCAGGCAAGGAAACGGCGCAAAAAAGCATCGTTGAGCTGAATAATTTTCGCGCGGGGTCTGATAATTCTGTGCATCATGAAGTGTGGCGTGCGATTGTGATTGCAAGTGGTTGTTTTACGCGGGATTTATCGAAGAAATGGAATAGTTGGTTCCGATAGTCATTCCTGCGGCGAGTTGACAAGCCGCGGTATGACTGAAGCAAACTTCACTGGTGCATGAAAACGAAATGTCTGATCAACATTTCCTGTAACTGCCGGAGATTTGTTTGACCAGGTCATGTCAATAAGCGTTGCCGGCCTGGCCGGTGATTTTTTCAAGGCGTGGCCAAGTGCCATCTATTCAAGTTCAAGGAGAAGGTATGAAGAATCAGAAGCGCATGCTTTTGTCGGCGGTCATCGCCGCTGCGATCGGCGCCACCGGCGCGGTGGCGTCGGCGGCGGAACCGACCGTTCAGGATATGCAGAAACAGATTGAGGCGTTGCAGGCTCAGCTCAGCCAGTTGCAGGCAACCCAGCAGTCACAGCTCAGCGCGCGTGACGTGGACCTGACGGTTGAGAAGGTTCTGGCCGATGCCCACAAGCGCAGCCAGCTCCTGCAGCTCGAAGGTTTTACCGCTGGTTATTCCAATGGTAAGTTCCTGCTGCAAAGTGCTGACGGCAATTACTCGTTCAGCCCGTACATGATGATGCAGTTTCGTCATGTGCTGAACTACGCCGATTCAACCTCGCCCAGTGGCAAGAGTGATTCGGATCACGGTTTTGAAATTCGCCGTCTGAAGTTCGGGATGAATGGTAATGTCATCACGAAGAATCTGGGTTACACCATCGTCTGGAATACCGACTATGACGGTGGCGATATGTACCTGGAAGACGCCATCATCAAATACAAGTTTGATGATTCCGGCTGGACGGTCTTTGGTGGTCAGTTCAAGGATCCGGTGCACCATGAACGCATGATGGACGATGCAACGCAACTGGCGGTGGATCGTTCCATGGCCGACGAATACATCGGCGGTGGCGGGACCGGCCGCACCCAGGGTATTGGTCTGACCTATGAAAATGATGTCATCAAGGGGACGGTTGCCTACACCGATGGCAATCGCCAGATGAATACGATGGCTCTGGATAACGGGCCGGATTTCGGGATCACCGGACGACTGGAATGGCTGGTCATGGGTGATCGGGCCAACTACAACAGCTTCAGTGCGCTGGGCACGAAGGAAGACATGCTGGTCATCGGTGGCGGCGCCAACTGGACCGAATACGGCAGCACCAATGTGCTGTATCATACGGTTGATGCCCAGTATGAAAGTGCTGGCGGGCTGGCGTTGTACGGTGCGTATCTCGGTGCCTACGGCGACTACAGCAGCGGCAGCACCTATGACTGGGGTCTGGTGGCCCAGGCGGCGTACCTGATTCCTGATAGCCAGTGGGAAGTCTTCGGTCGCTACTCGCTGGTTGACTACGATAACGTCAGCAAAGACCTGCACGAAATCGCAGTCGGTTTCAACCACTATCTGCGCAATCACAATGCCAAGATTACGGTTGACGTAACCTACCTGCCCAATGGCGCTGGTACGGGTGACGTGGGCGTTGGTTATGTCGCCAGTGGTGACAAGGACCAGGTTGTCCTGCGCAGCCAGTTCCAGTTGGTGCTCTGATCGCAGCCACTCGATTTCAGAAGCTGTAATCAGTTAAGTTGACATACCTCGGGCGCGGATCTTGAATGATCTGCGCCCGATGGTTTTTTAATTGGATGAATCAGGCAGGCAATCCAACGACCGATCAAGCGTGACGTGATGAACGATGACGCAGCAGCGCGATACTTACATTACCCCGTCAGAGTCTCGACCAAGAATATCAGGCGGTGATCGGCGCAGCTTCATTGCGTCGTACGCGCGTAGCTTTAAGACCCTTGCCACTCGACTCAGCGTCGTAGTCCACGATTTCCCCATCGCTGAGCGTCTTAAAACCTTCCCCCTCGATGACCGTATGATGTACGAAGACATCCGCGCCATCGTCGGAGGAGATAAACCCGTACCCCTTGCGGTCGTTGAACCACTTGACTTTTCCCGTCGCCATCTGAAACGTTCCTTTCCTGCGAGACCAGTCTGACAGAAACTTGCCGTGGTCCGAAGAGTGAGTGATTTGAAGACCTCAGTTGTGTTTACCTGCCAATGGGCCAAAACCAAATCTGTGCAAACGATAACCCAAACATCAGATAAAAAGAAAGATTGTTATAGTTCACGACAATTTCCGATCAAAAAAGTATGGGATATGGAATGTCGAGTTATCCACAATTCATGCACACGCGACAGACAATTTTTCTTAAATTCGCGGTATTGTCATCGGATATATTGATCCGCTTTACTGAAATGTAAGATTTTAACTGGAAATTCAAAGAGCTGAGTTCTAACTTATTGTTTATAGATAGGTTAGAATAAAAAATAAAATGCGTCCACGCCAATCAGTTTTTTGGGTAGATCCTGTAAAACGTCTGATAATTCTTCGCAACTCCTGTATTTATGGTGAATTGCAAAGAAATGATGATGAATTTCAAGCACTTATGCACAATAATTGACCGCGCTGGTAAGTCTTGTCCAGAGCGATAATTATTGGCTATTCGTCACAATTTGGCAGTGGCGGCATGCGTCGGTGCTGGTCGAGAAATCGAACCGCGGTCAGCTTGATTTCTTCACCGTTCTGATGAGACTAAACGACTTGAATCTATGAACCTGCTGGAAACCACCAAACTTGTCAAAACGTATGACTCCCGCACGGTGGTCAACCAGATCAGTTTTGTGCTGCAACAGCAGGAAATTGTCGGTTTGCTGGGGCGTAACGGTGCCGGCAAGACGACAACCTTCCGCATGATTCTTGGAATGGTGACACCGGACAGCGGCGCTGTTGCGTTTAACGGCCAGGACATAACACATCTGCCCATGTATCAGCGGGCGCTCAAGGGAATCGGGTATCTGCCGCAGGAGCGCAGCGATTTTCGCCGCCTGAGCGTCTGGGACAACCTCATGGCGATTCTGGAAACGCGCGATCTCACCCGCCCCCAGCGGATCAAACGGGCCGAAGAGCTGCTCGATCACTACGGTCTGACCAAAACGCGCCGCCAGCGGGCTGAGACGCTTTCCGGCGGCGAGCGGCGTAAATTGGAAATCGCCCGCGCCCTGGTAACCGATCCGCTATTGATTCTTCTGGATGAACCTTTTTCCGGCGTCGATCCGATCGCCGTTGAAGACTTGCAACGCGAGGTCGTGCGTTTGCGTCAGGAATTTGGCAAGTCGGTCTTGATTACCGATCACAATGTCGCCCAGACGCTGAAAGTCTGCGATCGGGCGTTGATCATCAATGATGGCGTTGTCATTCACGAAGGCACGCCGCGCAACATCATCAATGACCCGCAGGTGCGGGCGGCATATCTGGGCAATACATTCCGGGGTGATGAGTTTGACGCTATTTCCCCAGCTCAGCGTTGATCGTTGCTGATTGCATGTTGCTCCATCGGCGCCGCATCGCCTGTAGTTGCCTCCTGAGAGGGTTAGCCGATACACTTCGACTCAGTGCAGATTTTTCCCTGCCAGTCCGGTCGTTGTTGAATTTGTGAAAGGTCAGTATGGCTTCGGGTCAGGTTTTTATCGGTGTGGATGTTGGCGGAACCAAGGTTGCAGTCAACGGGATTGACGAAAACCGTCAGCCCATTTCGCCCCAGTGGCTGGAAATGCCATCGAATTCGCATATTGGCCCGTCCGCGACCGTCAGCCAGATCGTCGCTGCGGTGCAGGCGTTTATGCAGCGACAGAATATCGCCGCAGCCAGTATCGCCGGCGCAGGTGTGGATAGTCCCGGGCCGGCGAATATCAACGGCCGCATCGAGCGATCGTCCAACATGAACAGCAACTGGGAAGGTTTTGAACTGCGCGAAAATGTTCAAACTCAGCTCAGTGCCGCACTGGCCAAGCCGATTCATGTCAGCTACGAGAACGACTGTAATTCAGCCGGTTTGTGGGAAAGTTTTGTCGGTGATCCCCAGGGCACGGAGGTGATGGCGTTATTGGCGCCGGGCACGGGTCTGGGTGGCGGCATTGTGATCAAGGGACGGTTGCTGCGCGGGACGCGCGGCATGGGCGCAGAGCTTGGCCACCTGGAAATTGTGCATCCGCCATTTATGGATGGATGGCAGCCCCAATGCGGTTGCGGGCGAATTCACTGCGCCGAGGCGTATGCTTCGATGGCAGCCCTGGCCAGGATTTTACGTTTCGCGCTGGCGCAGGAAAAATATCGCAACCATCCGCTCAATCAGGTCAAAGAGGCTGATGAGGCACAGACTTGGAAAAAACGCGCCTACGCAGTGCGCGGTCTGGCTGCGGCGGGCGATGAGCTTTGTCTGGCGATTTTTGACTGGCAGAGCGCTGCCCTGGCTCGACTCTGCCATCAGGTTGCCTGTGTCATTGATCCAGATCGCCTTGTCATCGGTGGTGGGTTTATCGAAGGCGGAGCGGCTTTAACCGAGCGGATCATGGGCGTTATCCGGTCTGAATTCGCCAAAATTACATTCAAGGCCTATGCTGCGGGGGTTAAGTTTGAAGTGGCCCGCAGCGGCGATCAGGCGGGTTGCCTGGGTGCAGCCCTCAGCGCCTGGCAGCATGCCCATCATCAGGGATAGAACAAACTAAAAGAAGCGGCAGGGCCGAAACCGTAAAAGCCAATGGGCGGGTGTTTCACTTCGGGGTCGTCGCGCCATCATAAGCACAGTCGATGCTGTTGAGCTGCCGCCAGCCAGCCATTTTCACAAATTACCCTCAGCTTGTTCAAGCGCCTGATCGGTTGATTGTTCATCGACAGCGCGGCACGTGGCTGTCAACGTGGTGGCGATTGTGTTCAGCCGCGCCTGCCATACATCGCTGGGTGTGTTCGGCGGTGTGAGCTGCGTAAACTCCCCGCACAAAAGCACCAGCCGCAGCAGATGCTTGAAAATAATTCCTTCCTGCTTGACCAGATCGCGGCTGCGAATGTACTTGTCAAAATCGCCGCCGTGCGCCAACAGATCGCCGGCGGCCCAGACCGGCGTAACGGATAATCCGCCAGCGTGGTCAATTTCACTCTCAAAAATCAAGCGCATTTTCTCAGCCAGCGGAATCGGATACAGGCGCAATTCCGGTGGTAAATCAGACTGATCCTGCGGCGGATACAGTTGCTCGTGCGTGAGCAGACCACGCTGCAGCAAGAGTGGATCGACTTGTTCCAAAGTCAACGGGCCGGGTATCAGCACATCCGGCCAGGGCACGCGCAACGACCGCGCCACCGTGCCGGGTATTTCCAGCAAACTCTCCAGAATCTGCAGCAGCTCATGATCCTGCGCCTGACTCAGATAGTTCATCAGAAACAGGCCATACAGCGGATGCACTGCGCGAAAAACCGTCAGATCATGCAACCGCGCCGTGGGGGTCGCCGTTAGGGGTTCATAGTTTTGCAGCACCGGTTCAACGGGCGAAGTTTTATTGCGTCCTGACTGGCTGATCTGGGCAATCTCCTCGCCTAGTTTAAGCTGACCGAGCAACTGGCTTAAATCGACCGGCTGGTTGTTGTCATCATGCCCAGCTTGAACATCAGGCTCGATTTTAATATTTCGATTTGATGCTGGTTCATCATCTGGTGTGCCTTCATCGTCTGAATCAGTCGCAACAGAATCCGATGCTTGCAGTGGTGACAAATTGGTTGGAATCGCAACTGGTCTGGCAGCGTTGATCCACGCTGGTGGCGGGGCGGGATCGAGTTTGACCAGCTCAAGCTGATGCAGCGTCACCAGCATTTTGGTCAGCCGCTTCAGCTCAGCTTGTACACCCGGCCCATCCATCAATCGGCGTTCGATGACCTGGCGGATCGGCGCGACAGACGGGCCGGCTTCCAACAGATACGCCAGCCAGCGCCAGCTCAATCGCCCCCGGCTGGCCAGCCGCGCCGGCGGGGCAATCTGCAACTTGGTGAACTGCTCCGGATTCCAATAGGTGAAACCAGCCCGGCGGGTGGGCTTTTTCTTCAGCAGCGCTTTCTTGGCTGCCATCAGTTTGGGGTCTTTGCTTTCCTCCGGGATGGAATCGTAGCGCTTTTTCCAGCGGGCAAGTTTCACATCATCTTCATGCGCCAGGGCAAAGACATGTCCCTGATCATCAAACTGCGGACGACCCGCCCGACCGAACATTTGCTGGGCGGAGCTGGGATCGATCAACCGCTTGCGATCGCGCGGGCCTTTGACCAGCGTTGTCAGTACGACCGAACGGGCGGGGAGGTTGATCCCCGCTGCCAGCGTTTCCGTACAAACGCATACGCTCAGCAATTTTTCCTGAAACAGGGTTTCGACAATGCGGCGATAACGCGGCAGCAATCCGGCATGGTGCAGGCCAATGCCGCGCGTCAAAAAAGTACGCAATTTTCCCCCAGCCCCGATCTTGAAATCAAAATCTTCCAGCCGGTCCAACAGCGCCTTGCGCTGACCCTCAGCAAATAAATCGCGGCCTTTAAGAACATCAGCCGTGTCCCAGCAGATTTGCCGATCAAAGCAAAAAATCAGCGCCGGCGTCTTGCGCGTCTCGCCGGCAGCCTGCGCCATCTGCTCGATGAAATCAGGCAGCAGCTCATCGCCGATCCAGTGAAAGTGCAGCGGAACTTTGCGCTGATCGCTCTGAACCAGTGTCAATTGACGATTGAGGCTGCGGTTCATCCAACTGATGAACTCCGGGGCGGCTCCGACCGTGGCTGACAGCAACATCACGCGGATGTGCGCGGGCATGAGTGTCAAAGCCAGCTCCCACACCAGCCCCCGTTGCGGGTCATTAAAATTATGGAACTCATCCATGACCACCGCGCCGACTTGGGCAAAATCATAACTGTCCGCCTGCAGCAGCCGGTTCAGCAGCACCTCCGCCACCACCACTTTGATCGGCGCCTGCGGGTTGACCGCACGATTGCCGGTGATCAAACCGACCGTATCAGCCGGATAGCCCCAGCGGCTGACCGTTTGTTGGAATTCCTGCAGCTTCTGGTCGGTCAGGGCAATGAGTGGTGTGGAATAATACAAGTGCGTGCCGCTGCGCAGGGCTTCAAAGAGCGCCGCTTCAGCCACCAGCGTCTTGCCCGTGCCGGTCGGGGCGCAAAGCAGCATGCCCTGATCCGCTGACGCCCAGGCGTACAACGCCTCCTCCTGCACCGGATAAGGCGTAAAGGTGAGTTGCTCAAGATACTGGAGAACTATTTCATCACGCGATGGCACGGTGCTGATGGTAGCAGATTGCGCCCGGACAGGCGCGGAGGAAGGCGGCTGTTTTGCGCAACGTGGTGTGTGGTGTCAGCATCAGGCAGGTATTACCGCGATTCGATGACAATGATTGTCAGATCATCCTTCGGTGTCAGCGATCCCGATTCCTGATCCAGCGTACGGGCCAGATCCGCCAGCAGCTCCTGCCCGCCGAGATGAGCGCGTTTCTGCACTTCGCTGCGCCACAGCTCGGTATCGATCGGCGGCTGGGTGCTGAAGGCGACTTCAATGCCATCGGTAAAGGTGAACAACCGGTCGCCCGGGCGGAGCACCGTTTGCACGTTGGTGAACTGTTCATCCGGAAAGACGCCCAGCAGCGCGCCGTCGCAGTCCAGCGGATCCAGTTGTCCGTCGGCGCGGATCACCAGCGGCGCGGGATGGCCGGCGCGGGCGAAGGTCACTTCCAGGGTTTTCGTGTTGATATAGCCGTACAACGCCGTGGCGAACGTGGCGGCGGAAAGTTCCTGTTCGATCAGTGATTCATTGATCCGGCGCAGCGATTCGCCGGGCGGCATCAAGCGGTAATGGTTGGCGCTGATCTCCTTGGTGACCAGGGCACGCTTGATATACATCGACAACAGCGCCGCGGGCATGCCGTGGCCCACCGCGTCGGCGATGAAAAACCCGATGTGGTTTTCATCCAGGCGCATGACATCATAAAAATCGCCGCTGACATAACTGGCGGGGCGGAACAGGCAGTTGATATGAACTGCATCGACCTGCGGCATGGATTTGGGCAGAAAATCACGCTGCAGGCGGGCAGCCAGCCGCTGCTCCTCGTCGAACTGCTGCATGAAATACTTCATGGATTCGTCGCGCTTGTGTCGCAGCGACAATTCCGCCCGCAACGTTTCGATTTCAGCTTCCAGTTCGCCGATGCGCTCGCTCTGACGATCAACCACCTGCGCCATTTCTTCCGTGGCGCCGGACAGATTTTCCATCAGATCCGCCAGCTCCGTCTGCGCCGACAGCAACTCGTCGGCTTGCGAAAGAGTGGTGGGATGGATGATTGAATCGGTTGGTCGGATGGATGACATTGCGCGCTCGGATCAGAAATGTTCCACTGCGATCAAGACTCCCGATGTTGCCGTCATGATCACAGCGCACCACAGCGTCATGATCCGATCAGCCAGTAAGGCGTTTATTATTTGACCGGCGCAAACTGCCCGGCAGAATCGCGCACGGCTATGGGTTTTGTCGGGTAATTTGCAGCGCGAATTTAATCAAAAACACGCAATTTGTACGGCGGGCGGGGGTGAATCAGTCAATATCGCGCAGGACGCTGAGTTCTTCGGGGCTGGCTTCGCCTGTTACAAAACGCTGAACTGCCGGATTATCGGACTGCCGAATCTGCTGCGGCGTACCATCGGCAATCAACTTGCCATCGGCCAGCATGACAATGCGATCGGCCACTTTAAAGGCGCTTTGCATGTCGTGCGTGACAACGATGCTGGTGATTTTGAGCTGACGCTTCAGGCGCAGAATCAATTCGTTGATCACATCCGAACGAATCGGGTCAAGCCCGGTCGTTGGTTCATCGTACAGGATGACTTCCGGTTCCAGCGCAATCGCCCGGGCCAGGGCAACACGTTTGCGCTGACCACCGGACAGATCCGCCGGCATTTTCTGCCCGATCCCCGGCAGGCCGATCATGCGCAATCGCTCCGCCACGATCTGCCGGATTTCGCTGGCGCTTTTGTGGGTGTGTTCGATCAGCGGGAATGCGATATTTTCCGCCACGGTCAGCGAGTCGAATAAAGCGCCCATCTGAAACAAAAAACCGAAACGCTGACGAATCGGCATGAGTTGTCGTTCGGGCAATGTGTCAATGCGGATTCCGCTGAACCAGACCTCCCCCTCATCGGGGCGCAGCAGGCCAACGATGTGTTTAAGCATGACGCTCTTGCCCGAACCCGATGCGCCGAGAATGACCAGCGACTGACCAGCCTCGATCGACAGATCAACCCCGTCCAGCACCACCAGGCGGCCAAAACGTTTGTGCAGGTTTTTCAGTTCAATGAGCGCCATGAAAATAATTCAACCTGTCATTCCCGGTTGGTGTGGCTGGGTCTGTAGCACCGTGTGGGCTGGCCATCATCGCCATGCTTCCCCGGTTTTAACCGAAGATGCCCACAATGCCGTAAATCGCCTCGTACCAGTCACGCAGCAATTTGGCGAAGAAAAAGTTCAGCACAATAATGGCAATGAAACTCGCGACGAATGATTCGGTGCACGCCCGACCCACGCCCGCAGCACCGGCTCCGCTGTTAAAGCCTTTGTAGCAACTGATCAACCCAATGGCTCCGCCAAAAAACAGGCTTTTAACCAGCCCTTCCATGATCTCCCAGGTATCCACCCCCTGGGCCGAGAAAATCCAATACGGCTCATTGGGTATGCCCAGTGATTTAACGGAAACCAGCCAGCCACCCAGTACGCCCAGCAAATCGCTGTAGATCGTCAGGATCGGCGTCAGAATCAAACAGGCAATGAATCGCGGGGCCACCAGATAACGGATTGGATCAGCCCCCATCACGCGCATTGCGTCAAGCTGTTCGGTGACGTTCATCGTCCCCAGTTCCGCAGTCAGCGCCCCACCCACCCGGCCGGCCAGCATAACAGCTGCCAGCACCGGCCCGATCTGTTTCACCACCGATAAATTGATGATGCTTCCCAGTCGCTGCTCCTGACCGATCGTCTTGAATTGCGTGTACGTTTCAATCGCCATCACCATGCCGATAAAGGCGCCGGTAATGGCGATCACCGGCACGGAGCGCACGCCGATTTCGTACATCTGCGGCAGTAGCAGGCGCAAATTCCGCCACGAAAACATCCCGCGAATCGTCCAGCTCAACGTGCGGCCGACAAAACGCCAGAAATCACCAAATGCCGCCAGGGCATCGTTGGTGCTGTGACCAAGGGTTTCAATCAGGGATAAGCTCATTGTTTTACCAGCGGCATGATAGGGGCGGGCCTGCCAACCAGCAATTGCCCCACCCCGTCCGGATAATCAACGGATCATGTTGTCCCGCATCAGACAAGGCCAGAACGGCTCACCGCGCCAGGCCCGTGTCTTTAGCGCCGGCGCTTGCCTTGTTTGGCGGCCGGATGTTTGGCGCTGGCTGAACGCACGGCAGCGCGGCGTGCATTGCCGCCGGTTTTGGCATTGGCTTTGCCGCTCGTCTTGGCACGGTGAGCCGCTTTATTGCCATCGGAATGTCTCAGGGCAATTTCCAGAACCTGATCAACATTTTCCACGAAACTGAACTGCAACGAATCCCGTACTTCCTGGGGAATATCGGGCAGATCTTTTTCGTTACGCTTGGGCACGATCACCTGTTTAATGCCCGCGCGCTTGGCAGCCAGTGTTTTCTCCTTTAACCCGCCGATGGGCAGCACCAGCCCGCGCAACGTAATTTCACCCGTCATCGCCACATCATGCCGCACAGGTTTGTCCAGCAAAAGTGACGCCAGTGCTGTGAACATCGCCGTGCCTGCGCTGGGGCCGTCCTTGGGAATTGCGCCGGCCGGGACATGGATATGGATATCGCTTTCAGCCAGTTGCTTGGCGTCGATTCCCAGCGTTTCCGCCCGGCTGCGGATCAGCGAAAATGCCGCCGTGGCGGATTCCTTCATCACATCACCGATCTGACCGGTGAGGATAATCGCACCCTTGCCCGCCATTCGCGTTGCTTCGATAAACAGAATTTCCCCGCCGTAGGGGGTGTAGGCCATACCAGTAGCCACGCCCGGCACGCTGGTCCGCTGGGCCAGCTCCGGTTCAAATTTGCGCGGGCCAAGAATGCGCGACACTTCATCGCGGTTGACCGTGAAGCAACCCTTGCCGCCGTTGGCGACGAGTTCTGCTGCCAGTGCCCGACAAACCGAACCGATGTTGCGCTCAAGATTGCGCACGCCGGCTTCGCGCGTATAGGCTTCGATGATCCAGCCAATGGCATCATCGCGAAATTTGGCCTGCCGGGCGGTCAGCCCGTTGGCTTTGAGTTGGCGTGGAACCAGAAACTGCCTGGCGATGGAGCGCTTGTCGCTGTTGGTGTAACCGGGAATCTCGATCACTTCCATACGATCGCGCAGAGGCCCGGGGACCGTATCCATCGTGTTGGCCGTGGCGATGAACAAAACCTTGGACAGATCGAACGGCACGTCCAGATAGTGGTCGGTAAACGTGTGATTCTGGGCTGGGTCGAGCACTTCGAGCATGGCGCTGGCGGGGTCGCCGCGGAAATCGCTGCTCATTTTGTCGATTTCGTCCAGCATCATCACCGGATTGCGCGTGCCGGCCTTGCGCAACTCCGCGATCAACCGGCCGGGCATGGAACCGATGTACGTCCGGCGATGGCCGCGGATATCCGCTTCGTCGCGCACACCCCCCAGTGCCACGCGGATGAATTGTCGGCCCATCGCTTCGGCCACGCTCTTGCCCAGACTGGTTTTACCGACACCCGGAGGCCCGACAAAACAAAGAATCGCCCCTGCGCCGCTGACGCTGGCTTCACCGGTGTTGCCGTCAGCCGGTTCTGTCCGGCCATTGCTTTTTCCGTCACCGTTGTTGCCGGTGGTGCTTGTTAATGCCGCGGCAGGGGTCGATGCTTTTTTCGCCGCCGTGCGCGATTTATTTTTACCCAGCGCCTTGGTCTGCTTGAGTTTGAGAACCGCCAGAAATTCGATGATGCGCCGTTTGACCTTATCCAGGTCGTGGTGGTCGCGGTCAAGAATTTCACGGGCATGTTTCAGATCCAGTTGATCGACGCTGGCTTTGTTCCAGGGCAGCTCGCTGATGATCTGCAACCAGGTGCGTGTCACGCCGAATTCAGGGCTGGCCGAGGGAATTGTCTCCAGCCGATCCAGTTCGCGCTGCGCCTCCTTCATGACCAGCTCGGGCAGACCAGCCTGCTCGATCTTGCTCCGCAGATTGTCAATTTCGCTTCCGCCGGTTCCGTCGTGTTCGCCCAGTTCCTTGCGGATGGCTTTGAGTTGTTCCTGCAGATAGTAGCGCCGCTGACTCTTGTCGATATTTTCCTTGACCTGCGACTGGATTTTATTCTGCAGTTCCAACACATCGAGCTGAGTGCCCAATCGGGCCGCGATCAGACGCAGGCGGGTTTCCACATTCAACTCCGCGAGCATCGCCTGTTTTTCCGGCACTTCCGCCTGCAGGTTGGCGGCCAGAAAATCCGCCAGCGCATTGGGGCTGGTGATATTGGCCAGCACCTGGGCGGCTTCATCGGGGGTGTTGGGCGATAGTTCGATCACCCGGTTGGCTTGCTGGCGCACGCTGGCGACCAGCGCATCGACACCAGGCCCCTGCGGCTGGACTTCCTCCAGGATCTCGATCATGCCGCGCGTGAACGGGTCGCTTTGCACGATACTCGCCAGGCGAAACCGCGCCAGACCATGAACGATGATCGACTGGTTGCCGTCAGGCAGCTTGAAGAGCTTGAGAATGGCGCAGATCACACCGACGGGGTAAAGGTCAGCCTGCTGCGGATCTTCGTTGTCGGCATTGCGCTGCGCGATCACGCCGATGAGTTTTTCCCCCGGCATGACCTCATCGAGCAGCGCTTTGCTCTTGGCACGCCCCACATTCAGCGGCATGACCGTACCAGGGAAAACGACGATATTGCGGATCGGCAGGATCGGCAGCAGGTCGGGGACAGACAACTGCTGGCCATTGGCGCCGGCGCGGATGATCGTGCGGTCGGGTGTTTTTTCGATGATCGTTGCTTCTGCCATGTTTGCTTTGAAATCGTAAAGTTGCAGAAAATAAATGGATCAAGGGTTGCGGCCGCGTAAGGCGCAGGGTTATTTTTTGGGCAGCTCAATCCACAACATACCGTTGCGATAACTGGCGGCGATTTGTTCGTGCGATACATCGACCGGAACTTCCACCTGCCGGGTAAAAGCGCCATGATCGATTTCCATCAGGTGGATCCGGCACTTGCGCGGGTTGGCGTCATCCTGGCAGCCTTCGGTCAATTCATGGGTTGGTACTTGCCGGGTACCGCGAATGGTCAGACGCTGATTCGTCAGCTCCAGATCGATCTTGTCCTTGTCAACACCAGCCAGATCAACACAGACAAGGTAGGCGCTGTCCGTTTCGTACAGATTAACGGCCGGTTGCCAGGTTTCACCCGGGGCAAACCCGAAATAGCCGCGTTGCAACTGGTCGATCATTTTGTTCATCTCCCGGGACATGCTTCGAAACGATTGACTGCCCGCAAAACCCACCATACGACTTACTCCAGTTAAAACTGACTCAGCCATGATAAGCTCCTGACCAGTCAAAGCATAGGCACGTTTTTGCCGTACCCAAAATTACGCCTGCTAATTTTCCACCGGATCAGACCTGTTGGTGTTCATACGGACGGTGTGTCGGAAATGGCCGTGCCCCGGTCGCGGATTCGTGGTAAACTGGCACTCATGGCAAGCCTTACCGGCCATTTTCTCATTGCCTCACGACAACTGATCGATCCCAATTTTTGTCGTGCCGTCGTCCTGATTCTCAAACATGATGACGATGGCGCGATGGGTGTGATTATCAATCGCCCGCTGTCGGTCACTGTACGTGAGGTCTGTTCCCAATCAATCGATGTTGAATGCCAGACTCAAGAACCGCTCTACCTTGGCGGCCCTTGTGACGGCCCGCTTGTGAGCCTGCATACTTCCGCGGAGGTATCGGGGCAGCAAGTGATCGGGGATGTGCGCCTGACAATGGCCGTGCCGCAGATGGAACAACTGCTGCGCGATGCGCCTCAGCCAGTCCGTTTCATCACCAATTATTCCGGTTGGGGTATCGGCCAGCTCGAAGCCGAGCTCGAAGAAGGTTCGTGGCTGACCCTGCCGGCCTCATCCGAACTGCTTTTTGCTCCCGCCGACAGTCTCTGGGATAAGCTGGTCATTCAGTCCACGCTTGGCAAGATGATCGACGCCCGCCGCATTCCAGACGACCCATCCATGAACTGACCACCGCCGAGTGGCAATTTTCCTGATCAGACCGATCAATTCGACCGACTGTAACGCCTGCGCCAACTGCAACGAGCTGTGCCGGGGTTGCAAAAGCGTAAAACCCCGCCTTAATTCCATAATTTGCCTCATTTGTCAGCATATCGTAGGTCTTTGCTCAGGCGATTGTGCGCTGGTTGTGAATAATCTCATGGACTCGAACACCGACGATAATTGCAACCCCAATCCGCGTCCGCGAACGCTGGCGGTGCTGGCGACGTTGATGGGCGTGGCGCTGGCCTTTAGCTGGCTGGTTGCCTATGCCTTTTTTGATGCGCTGGTCGCAGCGGAGCTGATCGTTCGCACCAGTTCCGGGCAGGATCCGCGCCCGCGTTGGTTGATCGGTTTGTTTACCGGGTTGATGTTGGCGTTCGGCATTGTCGCAATGGTTTTGCGCTTTTTCAGCCGCCGCCAACTGGCCCGTATTGATGAAATGGTTGACGATGAGTAATCAGCGAATCATCACCGTCATCGCGCCGTCGGGCTGGAAAACGAAAAACCCCGAAACGGGTGAAGTTTCGGGGTCATGCGGCTGAGAGGACTTGAACCTCCACGACCTTACGGCCACTAGAACCTGAATCTAGCGCGTCTGCCAATTCCGCCACAGCCGCTCATGTCATCCGGCAGTGCAGATATCATTTGATACCGCTGTATACCGCCGATGAACGCGAACATCCTATCGGATCAGCCGCTGGGTTTCCAGTGCTGCCCGTTTCCGGGCTGATTGTTGGCTGGGTCGGGGGAAAAATCGCAGCCGTTTATCCAGCAAACTCAGGGTAATTCAATTGCTTCGTTCAACCACAAATTTAGCCAGGCTGCGTAACCCATCGGCTGGCGAACCGAAGGAATCCAGGATTTTCAGCGCCGTCGCCAGTTGCTGCTGAGCCTGCAGCCGGGCTGGTTCCAGACCGAGCAGAATCGGATAGGTGTTTTTCCCCCGGTCGGCGTCTTTACCGGTTGCTTTGCCCATCTGCTCAGCGGTACTGATCACATCCAGCAAATCATCGACGATCTGAAACGCCAAGCCCAGATAACGCCCGAAATCTCCCATCGCCTGCACCTTGTTCTGATCGGCACCGCCAGCCAGTGCCCCCAAGCGGCAGGAGGCCATCAGCAGAGCGCCGGTTTTCATTCGATGAATACGCTGCAGGTCCGGCAGGGCTAGCGCTTGATTTTCGCTGTCCATATCCAGAACCTGTCCACCGATCATTCCGACCGGCCCGGTTTGACGCGCCAGCTCCGCCACCATCGGCCCGACCAGCCGTGCTTCTGCATCGACGGCAATCAACTCAAAGGCCAAAGTCGTCATGGCGTCACCCGCCAGAATCGCCATTGCCTCGCCAAATACCTTATGATTGGTCGGCCGCCCGCGGCGCAGGTCATCATCATCCATCGCCGGCAGATCGTCATGCACAAGGCTGAAGGTATGAATCAACTCCATGGCGCCCGCTGCCGCCAGCGCCGATGGATAACTGCCAACCGCCGATCCACCGCAGGCGTTGAAACATTCCAGTACCAGCGCTGGTCGGAGTCGCTTGCCACCAGCCCGCAGGCTGTAGTCCATCGCCTGCAGTAATCGTGGCGGGGCGTCAGTCTGGCGCACTAGTGCCTCTTGCAGATAAGTGATCGTGGCCTGGCCATGATTTTGCAGTAGTGTCAGGGCATCGCTCAAGGCTCTATCTCCGCGTTAAAACAGGCCGCATTGTAGACGTTTCAAGTAGGTTGAACCACTAAAAGATCCGTCTGGGCAGGTCAAATGGGTTTATTGTTGTGCCAAAACCCAGAATTTATTTGACCGATTATTGGACGTGCGGTAATGTAAAACACGAATCAACTGCACGTCTGATTCAGGCAGTATCCGTTATGAGAACAATTCCGCAGGTCTTGTTCATTTTGACATAAGCGTTGCCGGCGGCGTTCGATTTATAGATTGCGCGTTGCCCGACGCAGGCAGGTCTGTACTCTTTGGCACATGCGTATTTCAGCACCGGCGAAAGTGAACCTGCATTTGCGTGTCGGCCCTGCGCGTGCGGATGGTTTTCATCCGGTTTTGAGCTGGATGACGACGATCGGGCTCTTTGACAAGCTGGAGTTTTCGCCCGGGCAGCAGGGGGCGATTCATTTGCAGTGCGACCCGCCGGAGCTGTCCGCCGGTGCCGACAATCTCGTCTGGCGTGCCGCAACCCGCCTGCGCGAACTTGGTCAGCGACCGGAGGAGATCGCTGATCAGGTATTGGCGCGGGGTGGGGTGTCCATCCGGTTGACCAAACAAATTCCGGTTGGCGCCGGATTGGGTGGCGGCAGTTCTGATGCTGCCCGGACGCTGGTGGCGCTGAATCACTGGTGGCGTCTGGGTTTGCCGAAGTCTCGACTGGCGCAATTGGCTGGCGAATTGGGAAGCGATGTCGCGTTTTTTCTCGATCAACCTTCTGCCATTTGCTCGGGGCGCGGCGAAATTGTGCAACCCATCGCCAAACCTGCTGTGTCGTGGCTGGTGCTGATCAGTCCGCCGTTTGGTTGTTCGACACCAGCCGTTTATCGCGCTTTCGATCAATTGCGATCAGCCGCGCCGATGGACGATCCGCCGGACTGGGTTAAGTGGGCGAAGCTGAATGCTGCCCAGCTTTTGCCCCGGTTGGTGAACGACCTTGAACCGGCGGCTTTTGTGGTACAGCCAGAGCTGGGCCAGATTCACGATCGTCTGCAGCAGCACCTGGGGCAGATCGTGCGAATGAGTGGCAGCGGAAGTACCTTGTTCACGTTGTTTGACACGCAGAACCAGGCGGAACAGGCCGCCAGCCGGATCCGCACGGTGCAGCCGGATCTGAAGGTGCAGGCGGTTGAACTGTGCCCGCGGCTGGACGAGCCCGTGTAGGTGATCCAGTGCGGGTGGTTTTGGTGGGTGGAATTGACAGGCAGGGATAGACGACTGGTTGATGGTTTAATCTTCACTTCAACAACCCTCAACCGGTCGGGCGGATGTCGTTTGATTCATTTCGTTTCTTTTTTTCGGCCCAGTGCCGAGGGGTATGAGTATGCAACTGACAGAGATTCGCATCAGTTTGTGCTCCGAGCCGGCCAACCGGCTCAAGGCGTTTTGTTCCCTTATTTTTGATGACAGTCTGGTGATTCGGGATGTGAAATTGATCGAAGGCAACAGCGGCCTGTTTGTCGCCATGCCTTCGCGCAAGATTTGCGACCATTGCCCGCGTTGCCGGGAAAAAAATCATCTGCGCGCCCGTTTTTGCAATCAGTGCGGGTGTCGTCTGGATGACCAGCGTTATCTGCATTTTCAGTCCGGCAATGGACGGCCGCGCCTGAAACTGCATGCTGACATTGCTCATCCGATCCACGCTGCCGGACGGCTGGACCTGGAAGGGCGCGTGCTGCAGGCCTACCAGCAGGAGCTGGCCCGTTCGCGCCAACCGGGATATGTCAGACCGCGCCTGGAGGAGATCGATTCAGTATATGTCACCGCCCCCATGGACGATGAGGCGGATCATCACACCCCGTCGGAAATATCGCCGGCGGTGGCCATCAGTTGATTGCGCCGGATTGATTGCATCAGTTGGGTTGGGTACGCCGATCGGTTGCACCGGTCTAATTCCACCGGTTGCGCGCTGGGGGATCAGCCAATCAATTGCCGTGGATTGTGGAATCACGATTGATCAAATGTTTGACCGGGCCGCAAGGTTTATCCGTTGATGCCCTTGACCACACGTTGCCCTTCATCCACTATGCCTGCGCTGTGGGTCGATTGTCATTCAGCCGAAAGCGTACGTATGAGGATATTGAAGGAAGATCGTATCGTTATAACCGGCGGGGCGGGATTCCTGGGTTCGTTTGTTATCGAACAGCTCAAGCAACGCGGTTACACCAACATTGTCGTGCCGCGCCGACGCGATTATGACCTGACCCATGAGGCTGATGCTGCGCGGTTATATACCGACACCCAGCCCGATGTCGTGATGCACCTGGCTGCCGAGGTCGGCGGAATCGGGGCCAACCGTGACAACCCCGGCCGGTTCTTTTTTGCCAATATGGCCATGGGCCTGCACCTGATCGAATACGCCCGTCAGTCCGGGCGGGTGAAAAAGTTTGTGCAAGTCGGGACGATTTGCGCCTATCCCAAGTTTACGCCCGTGCCGTTCAAGGAACAGGATATCTGGAATGGTTATCCTGAGGAGACCAACGCGCCGTATGGCGTGGCCAAAAAAGCCCTGCTGGTGATGCTGCAAAGCTATCGTCAGCAGTATGGGCTGAATGGGATTTATCTGCTGCCGGTGAATCTTTACGGCCCGCGCGATAATTTTGATCCTCATTCTTCGCATGTGATTCCCGCCCTGATCCGCAAATGTGTTGAAGCGCGCGATCGTGGCGACGATAGAATTATTGCCTGGGGTACGGGCAGCGCCTCGCGCGAATTTCTCCATGCCCGTGATTGCGCTGATGGACTGATCCGGGCGATGGAAACGTATGAGAGTGATGAACCGATGAACCTGGGCAGCGGGCGCGAAATCACCATCAAGGATTTGACCGAACTGGTTGCGGATCGATCCGGATTCAAAGGGCGCATTGAATGGGATGCCACCAAGCCCGACGGCCAGCCGCGCCGTTGTCTGGATGTCACGCGCGCCCGCCAGAATCTGGGCTGGTCAGCCCAGACGACGCTGGAAGATGGCCTGAGCGAAACAATCCACTGGTACCAGCATAATCAGAAGTAATTCAGTCAGTATCCGATCGCGCTGCAAGGTTGGTTTGCTAATGGGTCCACTTTTACAGGTTTTGCATGACTCGGCCACCTGAAATCTTCGTCCCCCACGCCGGTTGGTTGAGGCATGATGCCGATGACGAAGTGGCGCTGTTTTTGCGTCAGGGATGGTTTGAAGGAACCGAACAGGCGCTGGCGTGGTTGTATCTGCGCCCCGGCGATGTGTTCATTGATGGCGGCGCCCATGTTGGCCTGTTCAGTTTACTCGCCGGTCGGGCGGTCGGGGCGGGCGGGTGTGTTATTTCCATTGAACCGGCGCCGACAACCGCCCAACTGCTGCGACACAATCTGCAAACCAACGGAATCGATCAGGCGCTGGTGATCGAGGCGGCGCTGGCCGATCATGAAGGCGCGATGAACCTGCATCGCAATACCGATGGCCGTTCCGCCTACAACAGTTTGTCCGGCGACGACGATGGACCAGCCGTGCCGGTGCAGGTGACCACTGTTGATGCGCTGGTTGAAAAACAGCAGTTGGGCGAGGTGGCATTTCTGAAACTCGATGTGGAGGGTTTTGAAGTTCTGGCGTGGCGTGGAGCCAGCCAAACGATTGCGCAGCGCAAGGTGGCGCTGGTCATGATTGAGTTTACCGAGGCGAATCTGCACAAGGCTGGCTTTTCAACCATGCAGCTAGCCCAGGCGGTGCAGGAGAGCGGCTATCATCTGTGCCGCTTTGACAGTCAAAAACGGGAATTGATACCGGTGACGGTGACGCAGGAGATCGGTTACGAAAACCTGTTTGCGGTGCGTGATCTGGCTGGGGCGAATGACCGCATCGCGCAGGCGCCGGTTGAACATCAGCGCATCGCCGATGAGATTCTACGCCGCACTCAGGCGGGTCAGGCTGCATTGGAAACCGAGGATCTGCGCCGCCGCTGCGCCGGGCTGGAAAAGCTCAGCGCCATCAACCTCGAGCGCGCGACCAACAGCGAACAGGCGCATGAACAGACCGCCCGGAACCTGCACCAGACCCAGTTGTGGTTGCGCGCCTCCAGCGATCAGTTGAAACAGACCCAGCAGCAACTGGAGCAGCAGAACCAGCAGTTACAGCAGGTCGTCCAGCAGAATCAATCGCTGCAACAGCGCCTTTGGTGTTTCGTGACCAGCCGATATGAACAGTGGTCCTGGAAATTGGGCGTGCGTAAAAAGCCGCAATGGGTGGATGAGTTCGTCGCAGCGCACATGCCGCGCCGGTAATCCGGCCAGCCCGGATGAATCGTCAGGTTTGACGCCATGTCGGTGACGATCAAGAATAACCAGTTGTGAAAATCAAACCGGTACAAGCTCTGGTTGGTTCCGATGCGTTTTTGCAGCTGCGCGAGGTGGAGAATATCGCATCAAAACTGGCGCCCCAGACTCAGCGGGTGCAGTTCGACGGCGAATCAGCCGAAATTTCCGAAGTCCTGGACGAGCTGCGCAGTTTTGCCATGTTCGGCAGCGATAGCAAAATCGTCATTGTGCGCAATGGCGATGAATTGATCGCGCGCGGCCGGGCTGCCCTGGAAAAATATGTCGAAAATCCATCGCCCAGCGGCGTACTGATTCTGCGCTTAAACAGCCTGAAAAAAACAGAACGCATCGCCAAGCTGATCGAAAAAAATGGCCAGATTGTATTGTGTGATCCGCCGCGGTACGGGGCGCTGCCGGCGTGGATTATCCAGCACGCCAGGGCGGCGCATCAACTGACGATGGAACCGGCGGCCGCCCAGCTTCTGGCAGAAATGCTCGGGGATAATCTGGGCAGGATCGACAATGAGCTGGCCAAGCTGGCGCTGAAAGTGCAGGGTGATCGTGTTCTGGTGCGCGATGTCGAAGGTGATACCGCCTTTCAGCGCGAACAGGAAATGTGGGATTTGACCAACGCCATGGCGACAGGGCAGACGACCGAGGCCCTGCGCCGCTGGCGTCGGCTGGTGCAACTGGATTCCAGCGCCGAGTTTCGCGCGACGACCTGGATCAGCATGTGGCTGGAAGATGTGCGCAAGGTGCTTGATGCCGATCGCGCCGGACAGAATCCACAAGCGGCGCTGCCAGCCTTCAAGTATCGTGATTTCCGGGTGAAAACCCAGTTCGTGGCTGTTGCCAAAGCCATGGGTTACGCCGGCACCGCCCGGGCGATCAACCTGCTGGCGATGATCGATAAACACAACAAATCGGGCATCGGCCAGCCCGCGACCAACATCGAAAGTTACATCATGTTGCTGGGGATGAAGTAGCCGCAGCAGTGCCCGGGTCAGCATCGTTTCACGCCACGGGATTTATGCGGTATCCTTGGCGGTGTCATGGCCAAAGCGAAAAGAAAAATCCATCAGAAAATCAATCCGGCATCAGCTGACCGCCAATCGGTCACGATCGGTATCACCCAGATGGCGTGTGGGGAGGATGTGCGCGATAACCGCAATCGCCAGCTCAAATTGCTGGAACAGGCCGCCAAAGATGGCGGGCAGATTCTCTGTACGCAGGAGCTGTTTGCCAGCCAGTATTTCTGCCAGTCCGAGGATCATCGCTTTTTTAATCTGGCTGAAACCATTCCCGGCCCCAGTACCGAGGCGATGAGCAAAATCGCCCGTAAATACAAGACGGTGATTGTTGCCAGTCTGTTTGAGCGGCGGGCGGCCGGGCTGTACCACAACACCGCAGCCATCATCGACGCCACCGGCGAGTTGCTCGGCGTGTATCGCAAGATGCACATCCCCGATGATCCGCTGTTCTACGAAAAATTTTATTTTACGCCGGGCGATACGGGGTTCCGTTCCTGGCGGACAGCGCATGGGATCATCGGCACGCTGATCTGCTGGGACCAGTGGTTTCCCGAAGCCGCACGCCTGACCGCGATGCAGGGGGCGCAGATTCTGTTTTATCCGACAGCCATTGGCTGGCATCCCAGTGAGAAAAAAGAATACGGCGCCGCCCAGCATGACAGTTGGGAAACCGTGATGCGTTCCCACGCCATTGCCAACGGGTGCTTTGTGGCAGCGCCCAATCGCATCGGGCTGGAGCACGTCAACGGTGTCGATGGCAAACCCGTCAACCCAGATGGGATTCAGTTCTGGGGCCAGTCGTTTGTCAGTGCGCCCGATGGGCGAATCCTGCAGCGGGCATCCGTTGATCGCCAGGAGATACTCCTGCAGGAGTGCGACCTGACGCGGGTGGAGTTCAGCCGGACGCACTGGCCCTTTTTACGCGACCGGCGCATTGACGCCTATGGCCAGCTCGTCAAGCGGTTTGATGATGCGCGATAACCGGCGCTGAGGGTTGCTCGCAAGAGTCGGTTTTTTTACGGGATCAATTTGTGGAAAAAGGGAAACGATGGCCCGGATGAAGCAGAAGTTGATGAAACGCACACCGCGCGAGCTGGGATATACATTTCCGGCGGAGTGGCATCGCCAGACGGGAACATGGTTCAGTTGGCCGCGCCCGGAAGGAATTTCGTTTCCTGATAAATATCATACCGTCCCCAAAAATCTGGCAGCCATTATCAGGCAGATCACGCCGGTTCAACTGGTGCATATCAATGTGCCCAACGGCAACTGGGAGCGGATCGTGCGTCAGGAGTTGACGAAATATCGCGTGGAACTGGCGCAGGTGCGCTTTCATCATATTGCCACCAATGAGAGCTGGTGCCGCGATCACGGGCCGGCGTTTGTCATCCAGGGCAGTGGCGCAAAAATCAGTGGCCGCGCGAAATCGCCGGTTCGCAAAATTGTCAAACCAAAGCAGTCGCGGCTGGGCGTGGTTGACTGGGGGTACAATGCCTGGGGGGGTAAATATCCACCGTATGATGCGGATGACGCCGTACCGCAGCGCATCGCCGAGCGGCTGGATTTGCCGCTGTGGCAACCCGGGATTGTGATGGAAGGTGGAGCGGTTGATTTCAACGGCCGGGGCACGGTGCTGACAACCACGGATTGTCTTTTGAACCCCAATCGCAATCCGAGTCTGTCCCAGCAGCAGATCGGACAATACCTATGCGATTATTACGGTCAGAAGCATGTCTGCTGGTTGACCGGCGGCATTGCCGGCGATGATACCGATGGGCACATCGACGATCTGGCCCGTTTTATCAGCCCGCGGAAAATCGTGATTGGCATCGAAGAAAATCGGCGTGACAGCAACTACCGGGTGCTGCGTGAGGTGCGCCGGCAACTGACCGATTTGCGCGATCAGGACGGACGGCCGTTTGAGATCGTCGAAATCCCCATGCCCGGCCGGGTGGAATATGACAACCAGCGTCTGCCCGCCACCTACATCAATTTTTTATTCATCAACGGGGCGGTGCTGGTTCCGACATTCCGGCATCGTCATGATCGGGTGGCGTTGAAAATCCTGCAGCAGCATCTTCCGCGGCATCGCGTGATCGGTGTGGACTGTGTGGAGCTGATCTGGGGGCTGGGCGCGATCCATTGCCTGTCGCAACAGCAACCCGCAGTCTGAATCATCGGGCAAAGCCACAGCCACCGATGGGGCTAGAGACCAGAATCGTACGTTCAGGCGGCTGGCGACGACGACGGGCAAAGTCAAAAAATATGTATTTCGATCTTGACTTTGCTGCCAACGTGATACGATTGTGCGCAGAGGTAACGGCGCGACGGTTGTACCGGCGTCTGCTTCTCGGTTAACAAAAGGCATTTGCGATGGAAATGACGGCGGAGACGGGGCAGTTGCAGAATCTACCGCATTTGCGGCTGACAGTACCAAACGCGGTGACGACCGATGCGCCAACCAATGGCAGCAGTTGTACTGATGATCAGGGTAACGGAGACTGGACGATCGAAGATTCGCGCCAGCTTTACTTTGTGCGCAACTGGGGGCAGGGTTACTTCGACATCAATAATGCCGGGCATGTTGCGGTTCATCCCAAGGCAGACCCAGCCCAGGGTCTTGATCTGAAGATACTCGTTGATGAATTGATCGGCCGCGATATCCAGTTGCCGGTGCTGATCCGCTTTACCGATATTCTGGAACATCGGTTGGCGCAGATTTACGATGCTTTTTCCAAAGCCATCAACGAACAGGAATATAAGGGGCAGTATCGCTGCGTCTATCCGATCAAGGTGAACCAGCAGCGCCATGTGGTGGAGGAGATCCATCATTTCGGGAAAAAATATGGTTTCGGTCTGGAGGCCGGCAGCAAACCGGAGCTGCTGGCGGTGATGGCGATTGTGGATGACGACCAGACGCCGATCATCTGCAACGGGTTTAAGGATGATGAGTTTATCGAGGCGGTGATTCTGGCCACCAAGATCGGGCGCAAAATCATTCCCGTGGTGGAAAAGTTCAGCGAGCTGGAGCTGATCGTCAAATACGCCAAACAGTACAATGTTTCGCCGAGCATCGGTGTGCGGGTGAAATTGTCCGCCCGTGGGGCGGGACGTTGGGAACAGTCCGGCGGTGTGCGCAGCAAATTCGGGCTGTTCGTCCATGAGGTGATCGAGGCCCTGGAATATCTGCGCGCCCAGGGGATGGGCGACTGCCTGAATCTGCTCCACTTTCATCTGGGCAGCCAGATCAACAATATCCGCAACGTCAAGAATGCCATTGTCGAGCTGACGCGCGTTTATACCGAATTGCAACGGCTGGGCGCGGGGCTGGAATATATCGATGTCGGCGGCGGGCTTGGGGTCGATTACGACGGTTCCAAGACCAACTTTGACAGCAGCATCAACTATGCCCTGCAGGAATACGCCAATGACGTTGTTTTCCATATCAAGGAAATCTGCGATCAAAACGGCGTGGAACATCCGACGATCATCAGCGAATCAGGCCGGGCGATGGTGGCGTATCACAGTGTGCTGGTTTTCAATGTCATTGGGTGGAGCGGTTTCAAGCGGTTTGATCTTCCCCAGCAACTCACCGATGAGCAGCGGCAGGACATGCCCGCGCCGGTGGTGAATTTGTTCGACACCTTCGCCGGTGTCAATGAAGCCAACTGTCACGAATACTATCATGATGCGCAACTGGCGCGCGAAGCGGTGCTGAACCTGTTCAACCTGGGTTACTGCACGCTGGAACATCGTTCGCTGGCCGAGCGGTTGTATTTCGGCATCTGCAGCAAAATCCTCACCTTTGTCCGCAAGCTCGAGTTTATCCCCGAGGAATTTGAAGGTCTGGAACAGACACTTTCCGATACGTATTTCTGCAATTTGTCGATTTTCCAGTCGATTCCTGACTCCTGGGCGATCGATCAGCTTTTTCCCATCATGCCAATCCACCGGCTGAAGGAGGAACCGTACTGCCGTGGCGTGCTGGCGGATATCACCTGCGACTCTGACGGCAAGGTCGATCATTTCATCGATCAACGCGATGTGAAAAGTGTTCTGGAGCTGCATCCGTTCAAGGGTGAACCGTATTATCTGGCAGCCTTTTTAGTGGGGGCGTATCAGGAAATTCTGGGCGATCTGCATAATCTGCTGGGCGACACCAACGCCGTGCATGTGACGATCGATGATAATGGATTGCCCAGTATTGACGAAGTGATCGAAGGCGACACCGTGCGCGAAGTGCTGCAATATGTGCAGTTCAACGGCGAGGAGATGCAGCGGTCGATGCGTAAGATCATCGAAAAAGCGCTGAAGGATCAAAAGCTCAGCATCGATGAAAGCCGGTTGCTTCTCAAGTTCTATGAACAGGGTCTGGAAGGTTATACCTATCTGGAATGAATGCGCCGAAAGGCTTGTGGTGTAAAGGTATCAACTGCGCGCAGCGACGGTAAAGCGAGTGGTGCGCTAATGCCAGGCATGGCAGCGGGAGTGTTCAATCCTACGGGGCCTGCGCAGCATCTTCGGGATGTTCAATGCGGTCAGCCACGCTGCGAAAATCAGCAATGTCCTGCAGCGTCGTACTACGCAGGCTTCCGAGATACTGCCCGGATATGGCTTTCCAAGTATGGTGCAGCGGACAGGCGACGGCGTCGTTGCACAGACGCTGACCCAGCACGCACTGCTTGAATTTTTCGATTCGTTCCAGCGGATCGATAATGTCGAACAGCGTCACCTTGTCCAGACGACGCGCGACCTTAAAGCCTCCGCCAAAACCTTTCTGGCTTTCCAGCACTTTGGCGCGCGCCAGTTGCTGAAGTATCTTGGCCAGGTAATTAGCCGGCACGCCGGTTTCCTGCGCGATTTCTTTCACGCCGCAGTAAGCACCATTGCCCTTGCGAGCCATGTAGACCAAGGCTCTTAATGCATATTCGCCAGTTTGGGTTAACATTTCTCGTGACATTATACGAGTAGACCATTCTGGAGACAAACCAATCGGACAATTTTATCTTATTGTATGAATCCATCGTCTCGATTGCGACCGCAAAATTGCTGAATAATCTTAAAAAACCCCTGTGTTATGTGGAAATGCCACATTTCTGTGATAAATGGGGCAGGAATTAAACTGCACATGTTCAGGCGGCTTTATCGGGATTCAAATTGCGGGCCGGCCAGTCGGGAAATGACAACTTGCCGCATGATCTGCATCGGCGCGGTCTGTCCTGTCCATGTTTCAAACTGGCTGACTGCCTGGCGCACAAACATTTCAACCCCACTGATCGTTTTGGCTCCTTTGCTGCTGGCCAGTTTCAGCAGTCGGGTTTCGATCGGATTATAAATGCTGTCGAACACCAGCGACTGGCCATTCAGTGCTGGACAATTCCCGTCAAAGACACAGCCTTCGGGCTTGGGGTACATTCCCACGCTGGTCGCATGAAAATAGATTTGACAACGCGAATGTTTCAACTCGGTCAACGGCGCAGCTTTAACCGAACCGATTTTTTGATCAAATTCATCAGCCAGCGCCTGCGCGCGGTCAAGGTTGCGGTTGTAGATTGTCACCTGCGCGCCGTAGTGCGCCAGCCCGGCCACGGCCGTGCGACCAGTGCCGCCTGCCCCGATCACCGCCACCTGATATTTGCGTAAATCCTGGCGCTGAATGTTCAGACGTTCAGTGATGCAGTCAAGAATGGCTGCATAGTCGGTGTTCAAACCGCGCAACTGCATTTGTTGATTGCCATCGGCCGATTGACCGCGATCGATCGCGATGGTGTTTACTGCTCCGATCGACTTGGCCAGTGGTTCGATGTGCGCCCCTTTTTCCCCCAGGTAGCGCAGCGCGTTCTCCTTGTGGGGCAGGGTGATGCTTAACCCGGACAGATCCAGCGCGGTCATGGCGGTGAATGTTTCCATGAAGGCCTTGAAACTTTCATAGCTGCCTTCCACCAGCAGCGGCAGGTAAACGCCGTCATGGTTTACCGCATCAAAAGCAGCATTGTGAATGGCGGGCGACATGGAGTGCATCACGGGTTGCGCGACGACACCATACACGCGGGTTTCCGGCCCGATCGTATCCCAGCGATACAGGCGCTTCATGTCCTGCAGGCTCACCTGCCCGGGGGCAGTTGCCTGATCGCCGCCGAGCGAGGCGAAGGTTAAAAACGCGCCGAATTTTTTGGCTAAGATACGGGAAATAACCCCCGCTTCGCCCATGCACAGCGCGATGGTCGGTTTGGCGCGGTTGAGCAGAATTTCAAAGGCTTCGAGATTGTCGCGGATGCTGCGCGCCGTCCAGACGATTTTGGCAACATCGGCGTTGGTATCGTTGAGTTCAGACAGCAGTTGATACAGCTTGGCCGGCCGGGTGGTAAAGTCATGGCTGGAACAGATGATGCCGCTGCGCCGGGTGCGCGGTTCGGTTGACAGGCCCGCAATGCTTGCCAGGGCCTTGAGTTCGATATCGATATAGGCGCTGCGATGGGCAGCCTCAGACAGCAGCGTCAGCCGCTGGGATTCCTCCAACTGGCAATGCCCGCCCTCCCAGGTGGGGCGGCAGGTCACGATGGCCGGCAGGCTGGACGTCTGGATCATCTGGCTGACGGTGGCGCTGTCGGTGATGTTATCCACGCGCAGTTCGATCATATCCGCCCCGGCCTCCGCCGCGGCAGCCACCTGGGCCTGCACCTGCTGCACATCACGCGCGAAAATCGCCACACATAGTTGAGTCATCACAGCCCTAGACTACCGCAGCTCGCCCCGACACGAAAGCAGGAGGTTTTATCCTGGTGCGATGCGCGAAAATTCGGTTGATTGGGTGCCAATGGGTTGTCGTGTGGGTGGCGCGGGATCAGAAAAATCAATCGGGTCTGACTTGTGAGCCGGCGCCTGGCGTGCTAGGATGGTGCGTTCGCAAGCCAGGGTGTAGCTCAGTTTGGTAGAGCACTAGCATGGGGTGCTAGGGGTCGAAGGTTCAAATCCTTTCACCCTGATTCCGCGAAAATAACAAGCCTTCCAGCCACGGGTTGGGAGGCTTTTTTGTTGGTTTGTCCAAGTCGGTTATGATTGGGGTCATGATCGTGGCAGGGATTGATGAAGCGGGTTACGGGCCGCTGCTGGGGCCGTTGGTGGTCGGTTGCAGCGCGTGGGAAATTGGCGCCGATGCGCCGGGGCAACCAGGCGATGTCAGTGCGCATGAAAACTCCGCCGAAACCGTCTCCAGCGACGATCCTTCGCGCCATGATGAAAACAATCATGCCGAAGTGTTCATTCCGTGTCTGTGGCAGCGGTTGCGCAAACTGGTCTCCCGTCAGCGGTCAAGATCAGGCCAGAAGCTGCATATCAATGATTCCAAACAGGTTTACTCACCTTCAGCTGGTTTGAAAGAGCTGGAGCGAAGCGTTTTGTGTATCGCGGCAGCCAGCGGTGATTGGTCGGACAGTCTGGAACAATTGCTCCAGCACGTTGCCCCGGAAGTGATCGATGGTTCGTTGCCATCTCAGCGCGAAACCTCGCGCCGAACCAGCGGGCAGTATCTGACCGATTATCCCTGGTATGCGCCGTTTGAGAATGAAACGTTTCCATGTGAACACCAAGCCATGCCGATCAAGCTGATGGCGCGCGGGCTGGCGGCGGAGATGCAGCGCCAGCAGGTTCGCTGCGTGCACTTGAATGCCCGGATTGTGCTGGAAAAACAGCTCAATCGCCTGCTCAGCCAGACACGCAATAAAGCAAGCACGCTTTTTTCCACCGCAGCCATGCACATCGACCACCTCCTGCGCACGTATGGTCGGCAGAATCTGACGATTTTCTGCGATCGTCAGGGAGGACGTGCTCATTATGGGGCATTGTTGCGAATGATGTTTGACCGATGGTCGTTGCAGATCATCAGCGAAACCGACGGCCGTAGCGAATACTGTCTGCTGCGCGACGGCCATCTTGTACGCATCATCTTCAGCGAAAAAGCCGAGGCCAAATGTCTGCCGGTTGCCCTGGCGTCGATGCTCAGCAAATATCTGCGCGAAGTTCTGATGCGCCGGTTCAACGCCTACTGGTGCGGGCTATTGCCATCGTTGACGCCGACAGCGGGTTATTACAGCGACGGGACGCGCTTTTTGGCTCAGATCAGCGATAAGCGCAACCAACTGGGCATTCCTGATGATCAGTTGATCCGCTGCCGCTGAAGCATGTCTTGACCTGAATGGCGCAGGCCTGATCGGTCGCCATCAATCCAATTCGATCGGGCGAATTGTACAGCCAGCCGCCTGTCTTTTACGATTGACCCTCTATCAATGCCTGTACCGGTTGTTTATCAATCCCTGAAAGTTGATTCCCAGACGCGAGCCCGGCTGGGTCAGGTGCATACGCCTCATGGTAGTTTTGATACGCCCGCCTTCATGCCCGTTGGCACTCAAGGCACGATCAAGGGGCTATTGCCCGATCATGTCCGCGCGACCGGTTCACAGTGCATATTGGCCAATACCTATCATCTGATGCTCCGCCCCGGGCCGCAGACGGTGGCAGAATTGGGGGATTTGCATCGATTTATGGCATGGGACGGGCCGATTTTGACCGATTCGGGCGGATTTCAAGTCTTTTCTCTGGCCGACATCAACAAAATTACGGATGAGGGGGTCATTTTTAAGAGCCATATTGACGGGGCTATGATCGAGCTGACGCCGCAGCAGAGCATGTTTGTGCAAAACAAACTGGGGGCGGACATCATTATGATGTTTGACGAGTGTCCGCCCGGCGATGCTCCACCAGCCTACCAGCAGCAGGCGGTGGTGCGGACGCTGCACTGGGCCAGGCAGTGTGTCAAGGCGCATGCCCGAGCGGATGAACAAGGGTTGTTCGGTATCGTTCAAGGCGGGGGCGATCTGGATTTGCGCGCCAAATGTGCAGCCGAATTGATCGATCTTGATCTGCCCGGCTATGCCCTTGGTGGTCTGGCAGTGGGGGAGGGGTTTGGGACGATGCTTCAAGTGTTGGATCATACAACCGTCTTATTGCCGGCGGAAAAACCGCGATATTTGATGGGTGTCGGGTTTCCGCGCGATATTGTGGCAGCGGTGGCGTCGGGGATTGATATGTTTGATTGTGTCCTGCCCACCCGCAACGGGCGCAACGCCTACGCCTTTACCAACACCGGCCCCATGCGCCTGCGCAACAGCCTATTTACCCGGGATGACCAACCCATTGAGGCCGCGTGCGACTGTTACGCCTGTCGCCATTTTTCCCGTGGGGCGATCCGTCATTACTTTTTCGCCGGCGAGATGCTTGGCCCCATCCTCGTTTCCCTGCATAATATCCGCTTCTACCAGCGGCTGATGGCGGATATCCGTCAGTCGATAGCATCTGGCAGATTCGATCAGTTTAGGAAAAATGATCCGCGGGCGCATTTCGGTCCGTCGGAGCAGGCGGATCAGGTTTAATGGTTCGGGTGTTGATCGTTGGGTTGATGTGACGCAGTGCGTATAAAGATGGCGCAGGGCGCGTCAAAAAGTTTTGTAAATTTCTTTATTGAAGGAGCATGAATTGAATTCGATCTTATTTGTGGCTCAGGCAACGGCTCAAGATGCTGCCCCGGCAGCCACCTCCACGGATGCGCCGGCTGCGGCACCAGCCGCCGCCCCCACGGCAACCCCGCCAACTGCGGCGGATGCGGCAGCACCGGCTGCTCAGCAGGTGCAAAATGCCGTTCAAGAACATGCGGCGGATCAGCAGCAGTCCATCACCCAGGCTGATGGCACGACGCCGCCGCCTGCGCCCAAGACCGAACCACCCAGTCTGTTCAGCGGGCCGTGGGTTCCTCTGCTGCTGGGCATCGTCGTGCTCTACTTCTTTGTCTTCCGTTCCAAGCGCAACGAAGACCGCAAGCGCAAGGACATGCTCGCGCAGCTCAAGCGCGGCGACCGGGTGCAGACCATCGGCGGTATTCTGGGCAGCGTGGTCGAAGCCAATGAGACCAGCGTGCTGCTGAAGGTGGACGAAAGCTCCAATGCCAAGATTCGATTTTCGCGTTCAGCCGTGCATCGTGTGATGACCGAGGAAAAGACCGACGCCAAGTGAACGCGCGGAGGGTAAAACGGCCAGCCAGCCGCCGGCGGAACGAGTGAAGAAAAAATGATTGATGCAGTTGTCTGGCTGCGTTGGATGACATCACCTGCTATTGTGTTGGCCGGTGTTGTCGCTTGATTGCAGCAGGTCAGGTCATCCGCTGGTGGGTTGACCCATGATCTGTCAACCGTGTAGTGCCTGACGAGTATTTCCCATGCCGACCAAACTTTCCGGCCGTTTTACGTTAATCGCCATCCTAACCCTGGTGGCGCTGTTCGGGCTGCCCTTTATCGGGGGCGGCATTTTCCCGATCGGCCACCTGCTGGATAGCAGCATCCCCTGGGCGCAAAAGGTCAATCTCAAGCCGGGCATTGATATGGTGGGCGGCACCAGCCTGCTGTATGAGATCAAAATGCCCGATGGGGCGCAGTCCAGCGAAAGTGTCGTCAAGGATGTGATGCAATCGCTCAAGCGGCGCGTCGATCCTGATGGCACGAAAAACCTGGTCTGGCGACCGCAGGGCACCACGAGGCTGGAAATCCAACTACCGCTGACCGCCAGCAGCGAAGGCGCGGAGGAAATTCGTCAGCAGTACCTGGCTGCCCGTCAGCAGCTCGAACGGTTGAATGTGCGTGTGATCCGCGTGCAGGCCATCCTCAAGGATGCGCGGCTTAGTCCCGAGCAGCGCCAGCAGCATCTGATGGCGCTGGCGCATGACAGCCAGAGTCGCCAGAAACTATTCACCGAGTTGCTGGACGTGGCGCGTCAGCGACAGGAGGCGAAGCAGGCATTTGAGTCAGGAGCTGATCCGCAGGCGTTCAAGAAAGACGTGCCGCTGGCGGCGCAGGAAACCAAACTGCTGCAGCAGGTTGAATCGACCAACCTGATGCCGGGAACGCTGGAGACCATTCTTGATCTGCCCGCGGCCGAACGGCAGAAGCAGCTTCAAGCCCGTCAGGAACAACTGGCGGATTTCCCGTCGATGCAGCAGGCGATCACCGGTTATGTCGCAGCTTGGGACAAGTACGAAAAGGTGCGCGACAACCTGGACGCCGGCGCTGAACTCAAGCGCTTGTTGCGCGGTTCGGGCGTCTTGTCGTTCCATATTCTGGCCGATGACATTTCATCGGATCGGCGCGCGGAGATGGCGCGCCGTCTGGAGGAGCGCGGGCCGGTGGCTTCTGCAACCGATGACCTGCGCTGGTTTGAGGTGGACAATCCCCAGCAGTTTGACCGCGGCGCGCTGACGCAGACCTACGGCGGCAAGCAGTATGTGCTGCTTTATCTGTCCGCGGATAAATCAATGGTCAACCGCGAGGGCGAACCACGCTGGGCACTGGAACGCGCCTGGACCGGGCGCGAAGGCAGCATCGGTGTGTCGCGCGTGGTCAACTTCCGTTTTGATGCGGTGGGGGCCAAGCGGTTTGCTGATCTGACGGGCCGCAATCAAGGTCGCGCTTTGGCGATTGTGCTGGACAGCGGCGTGATCAGTGCCCCCAACATCCGCAACGCCATTACCGGCGGGCAGGGTTATATCGAGGGGGGCAACAACGGTTTCAGCCCGACGGAATTGAATTATCTGGTCAACACCCTCAGCGCCGGTTCCCTGCCAGCCCAGCTTAGCGATGAACCAATCAGCGAGCGCACTGTCGGCCCGCAGTTGGGCGCCGACAACCTCCGGGCTGGGTTTATTGCCTGTATTGCCGGTCTGGCCCTGACGGCGATATTTCTGATTGGTTATTACTATCTCAGCGGATTGGTCGCAACGCTGGCGATTGTGCTGAACCTGATCCTGCTGTTGGGCGTGATGGCAGCCTTCGATGCGACCTTCACCCTGCCCGGCGTGGCGGGTGTGGTCCTGACACTGGGCATGTCTGTCGATGCCAATGTGCTGATTTATGAACGATTGCGCGAGGAGCAGAAGCTGGGGTTGTCGATTCGCCAGGCACTGCGCAACGGCTACGACCGCGCCTGGTCGGCGATTGTTGACTCCAACGTGACGACCCTGATTACCGCGCTGGTGCTCTGGTATTTTGGCAGCGAGGAAGTTCGCGGGTTTGGTCTGACCCTGGTGATCGGTCTGACCACCTCGATGTTCACCGCGCTGTATGTCACCAAAACAATTTTCGCCTTCCTTCTCAAGTACACCAAGCTGCAGAATCTCAGTTCGTTGCCGGTGACATTCCCGCGCTGGGATCGGCTGATCACCCCGCGCATCGACTGGCTGGCCAAGACCCGCTATTTCGTCACGTTCAGCCTGTTGTTCATCATCGGTGGCTGCGCAGCCTTGGGCTGGCAGTTCAAACAGGGCAACATGTTTGATATCGAGTTCGCCTCGGGAACCAGCGTGACGTTTGATCTGAATCAGCCCATGGATCAGTCCGCGGTGCGCAAGATCATCAATCAGGCCAGCAGCGAACATCCCAACGTTCTGCCCAGCCCCAGTGTTGTGTCGGTGGGAAGCGATAAGCGCAGCTACGAAGTCGTCACCCCCAATCCCAATTCCGCGCAAGTTCAGGATGTGATCCGCACCGCGATGCGCGAACATCTGACGACGACACCCAAGCTCAGTTTCACGGGCATGGATCAGACGCCGCAGGAGGCGATGACGCGCGGGACGATTGTTCCCATCGAAAGTGAAACTCAGGAGATTGCCGGTTTTGTCCCGGCTGATCTGGCTGACCATATCGGCGGGGCAGCCATTATTCTTCAGAACCTTCAGCCGCAACTCAGCGCCCAGGCGATGGAGTCGCGCTTGAATCGCTTCCGTCTGCTGCCCGGCAGTGCCGGCGAGGCTGAAACCTTCCGCGAGTTTGATGTGGATGTTTCGCCCGAAGGTACCGCAGTGGTGCTCGTTTCCGATCCATCATTGACGTACAACGCCAATCCCGAGCGCTGGTTGAATGAGATCGTCGCCCCGATGTGGCGGTTGACGGTTGATGCCTCGCACTGGCAATCAGATCTTCAGCGTGTGACCAACTTTGATCCGCAGGTGGCCGGTGAAACCGCGCGCGACGCCGTGTTGGCGGTTGTGCTGTCGATCCTGGTCATCATGGCGTACATCTGGTTCCGTTTCGGCGATCTGCGTTACGCCACCGCCACCATTGTTTCGCTGGCGCATGACGTGGGCTTTTCGCTGGCAGCGGTGGGTTTTGCCCATGTGCTGGCCAATACCGCCATAGGCGACTGGATGATGGTCGAACCGTTCCGGGTTGATTTGAACATGGTGGCAGCGGTTCTGACCGTGCTGGGCTGGTCGATGAATGACACCGTGGTTATTTTTGACCGCATCCGTGAAAACCGCGGCAAGTACGGTCATCTCAGCCGCCAGGTCGTTAATGATTCGATCAACCAGACCATGCCGCGCACCCTGCTCACGGGCGGTACAACCATCCTCAGTATTTTTGTGATGTATGTTTTTGGCGGTCCGGGGATTCATGGCTTTACTTTTGTGATGCTTGTTGGCATTATCGGTGGCACCTATTCGTCTGTGGCCATCGCTTCCCCGGCTTTGATGTACGGTATTAGCGATAGTGCCCGGGATCGTTCATCTGGCCCTGCGGCTGAACCTATGCAGGTTGGTTCAATCAGCGGGCAATAAATTCTGCAGGCACTTGGGTTGGCAATGGGCTTAAACTCAAGGTGCTGATGGGTTGATACCTGCAGGGAAGGAGTCCCTCCCATGCGCAAGGACGTGCGATTCGGTTTGACCATCGGCGCCATACTGCTGGCGGTTATCGTTGTTTATATTCTGGTTGTCCCTTCCGATCGCCCCAAGGGGGTGACGCTGGAGACGTTGAATCCCGATGGTTCGGTTGCCGCTTCGGTGGATGCACCGGGCGATGCCGATACGGCGGGCGCCACCAGCCAAACTCCTGCGCCCGGACCGATTGCCGACCAAACTGCCCAGCCGGCGCAGCAGGCAGATCAGACCACCTCGCCACAATTAACCCGTACACCGCAAGCTGAAGCATCCTCTGACGTGGACTGGGCGTCATTGCTCTATCGTAATCAGGCGGCTGCCGTCGAGACGCGCAAAGCGGACAACAACGCTGCAGCCCCCACGCCTGCCCAGACTCCGGTCGTGGATCAGAATAATTTTCCCCTGGCCAATCAACCTGCTGTTGACAGTGCGCCGGTGCTGCCCGCTGCGCCGGTCAACCAACCTGCTGCCGCCGCGAACCAGACGTACACGGTGCAGTCCGGCGACAGTCTCTGGACGATTGCCCAGAAGACCTACGGCGATGGCAGCTATCATGCCAGCATCGCTGCTGCCAATCCCGGCGTGGATTCCAATCACCTGAAAATTGGACAGGTGCTGCAACTGCCCGCCCAGACGACCCTGTCGAATAAACCTCTGGCCACCCGCGAAGCTGCCGCGCCTGCGACAATCGACGCCAGCCGTCAGTACCGTGTTCAGTCGGGCGATAGCCTCTATCGCATTGCCCAGAAACTTTATGGCAACGGCCAGATGGCGGATGAACTGTATCAGACCAATCGTCAGACCATCGGGGCTGATCCTGCCAAACTGAAGGTGGGCATGGTATTGCAACTGCCCAAGGCCCCGACGGCTGGCAACTAACCGCATCACGGGTGCATGGGTGGTATCGTTCGTTCTAATGCCCTTGGACGCGATGCAAGCAGATTCAGCCGTATTCGGTCACTTTTTTGAGAAAGTGGTGGGTTGATACTTCTCAGCCGCTGTGGCGAAGTCTATAATGATTCCCATGCAATCAATGCTCGCACTGATCTCCTGGCCTGGCCCGTTTGAAATGTTTGTGATTGCGGGGATCGGGCTGCTTATTTTCGGCCGCCGCCTGCCCGAGGTTGGACGCAGCATCGGCAAGACGATTGTTGAGTTCAAAAAAGGGATGCGCGAAATTGAAGAAATGCCGGCTGACGATCAACCTGCCAAAAAACTCCCGGAAAAACAGGATCAAGGCTGAACGAATCGTTCTGCTGAGGCTGGTTTGAGCGCGTGCGCCAAGCATCGGGTGGGGTTGTTAATTTCAGGTGCGGGCAATTCCGATCAGGAGAAAACTCTAGCATTTCACGTCACAGGTCCGATAATGGGTTAGTGGCACGGAGGCCGTGTTGAGTGACGTACTGGATCAATCCGAAGTAGATGCTTTGCTGGCAGCAGTGGATAGCGGACAGGTTCACGCTGAATCGCCCGCCCGCGGTGCGCCTCAGCGCGTCTTTGGGGCGCGGGGGAAAGTCAGTGCTGAAGTCCATACCTACGATTTCAAACGTCCTGAGCGTGTTTCCAAGGATCAGATGCGCGCTCTGGAAGCCCTGCACGAAGGTTTTGGCCGGAATTTTGGGGCTGCGTTGTCCGGTTACCTGCGGACGATTGTTGAAGTGTCCGTCGCGCATATCGAGCAGTTGACCTATGCCGAGTTTATCCACTCCCTGCCCAACCCGACGTGTTTTAATCTGCTTAAAAGCGAACAGTGGGATGGGCAGTTGTGTCTGGAAATCAGCCCGCTGATCATCTATCCGATCATTGATCGTCTGCTGGGAGGTTCCAACGCTGATCTGTTTATTCCCCAGCGGCCGCTGACACAAATCGAGCAGCGGCTGGTTCAGCGCATCACCGACCGGGCAATGCACCACCTCAGCGAGGCCTGGACAAACCTGCTGCCCGTCACCTTTGAGTTGCATGATTTTGAGAGCAACCCTCAACTGGTGCAGATTGTCCCGCCGAACGAAACCGTGGTGGTTGTCAGTTTTGAACTCAAACTGGGCAGCCGTGCCGGTACGATGAGCTTGTGCATACCCTATAACGTGATCGAGCCGTTTATGAGTGTTCTGGCCGCCCAGAACTGGTTCAGCTATCAGAAAAAAGGTGGTCAGGAAGACAGCCAGCGCCGGTTGACGTACAACCTCGGCAGTGCCCAGGTCGAAGGACGGGCTTTCCTGGCGCAAACCGCCATTCGTCTCAGTGAGCTGATGGGCTTGCAGGTGGGGGACATTATCACCACGGACAAGCCGGCAACCGGCGATGTGCTGATGCAGGTAGAAGGGCGCAATAAATTTCGTGGTCAACTCGGACAATATCGGGGTAAACTGGCGGTGCGCGTAACGCGCCTGTGTGAGAATTCACTTCAATCGATGGCGGGGAGCGAATCAAACTCATCATCGCCGGCCGCCGGATGATGTGCGCAAAATGATCGCACCGATCAGATTATGACTCAAACTGCCCGCCAGTCATCTTCAAAATCAGCCTCATCCACCGGCCGACAGAATTTGCTGATCCCGGCATCATATTTTCGGGCGTCCGAACGACCGCTGGCGAGTTTGTTTTTTGTCCTGCCGTTCCTGCTGATCTATGAACTGGGTTCCCATGTTTTTCAACTGGATCAGATAAGATTTGAATTGGTGGCCTTTCGGTTGGCGCGTCAATTTTTTCTATTTTTTGGCGCTACCGGACGATTTATCCCGGCGCTGGCGGTGGTTGGCGTTCTGCTCACCTGGCATATCGCCCGAAAAGATGGCTGGAAGGTGCGACCCGGCACGTTGGTCGGTATGACAATCGAATCAATCCTCCTGGGCATGCCATTGATTCTGGCCTGTCTGGCGCTGGCGCATTATCTTCCTCTGGCGGGTCTCAAGGGGGAAATGCAGGCCGGCATTATAATTTCTTTGGGCGCAGGCATTTATGAGGAGATGATTTTTCGCCTCTTCGCCATGACACTGCTGAGCCTGCTGCTGGTGGACGTGCTCAAATTGCGCCATTCTGTAGCGGTTGTAGTGATTGTGCTGGTTCCGGCATTGCTTTTTTCCGGATATCACTATCTGGGCGATGAGCATTTTGCCGTGGGAAGTTTCATATTTCGCTGTCTGGCCGGTCTTTATTTCGGGGTGATTTTCATGGCCAGAGGCTTTGGCGTAACTGCTGGTTCTCACGCAGCTTACGACATCTGGATTATTGGGCTGGCAGCGTGGTTTTCGGGGTAAATTCAATTTTTTTCTAGGCAAAACACCGGTTTATTGTGTATAATCGCCGAAATAGTTATTCGCAGAGTGCGAATAGCCCGGCCTTGGATTTACGGTGGCTGAGAGCAAATACACGGAAGTATGAACTTTCAGAATAATGACTCGTACGGAATGAGCGGGCACGAGTACCTTAGGGCACCGTAATTGACACAGACTTGTAGGGTTCGTTTTTCGTTCCCCGTAGTCGCAGCGGAGAATGTCTCTTTTTATAAGAGCATGGACGCCAATGAGTAGTCATCGTACGAAACAACGTCGCAGTGGTGGACTGACGCTAATGATTTATCAGCGGATGCTCCATCCCGAGCTGTTCCGGATTCTCGCTTCGGAAAAGATCAGCCGTCGCGCTTATGATGCCGATGTCTGGTTGGTTGAAGGCGGACATGTCATCGGTCTGAATGCGGGTAAGAACTCGCTCACCGAAGTCATTGTCACCCGTAACGAACCGCTCACCGATCGCGGTTTGATTCAGACCATTCCCTGCCGTGGTGAAAAATACCACGAGGAGACCTATGGCGGCAATATCCGTTATATGATCTCCACCCAGGAAGAACAGTTGACCCAGACCCTGTTCGATGCCACCAAGCAGGAGATTCGCTCCTATGCCATCAAGCGCGAGCTGATGGCGGCGGAAGTGCCGGCGCACAACGAGCGCGGAGCCGTATTGAGCGTGCTCGATATCGAGCGTCGCAGCCACGAGCTGCTGGTGCAGAGTTTCCATCTGTTCGATGAAAATCTGATGGTCATGAAGACTCAGTCGATCATTGAAGTGGTCAAGGGCCAGTAACTGATCTATAGCTCAGATCGCGCGACCGCGGTTTGGTTGCACGATCTTAAATACGTACCCAGCCCGCAGGTTTAACAACTTGCGGGTTGTTTGTTTACCGTCCCGGCGATTGGTCGGGCCAGTTGCTGTACGGAGCGATGAACCTTGACCAGCGTTTACAGGCAAAAGTCTACAGGGTGGATCCGCGCTGCCACAGCAGATACCCCAGCGCTGCCACGGCGGCAATCGCCGCCATCGACAGCACAATGGCAATGCTCAGCAGGGTGGTAAACCGCGTGTTTTGCTTGAGCAAAATTCGCTCCAGTTGGCCGTCACGCTGGTCGAGGTTGTCACGCATCTGCTGGAGAACACCAGCACTGGTCTGATTGGTCCTGCTGACATCCTGAATTGCCGTTCCGACACTGCCCAGCACCTGGCTGATATGCTCATCCTGCCGGCTCATGTCTTGCACGCGCTGATTCAATTCATCCAGTGCCTGGCGCGATCCGGTCGAACTCTGTGATAGCTTGTCGAGAATCTCCCCAAGTTTGCTGGCCTGACCACTCTGGCTGGCCAGTTGCATGTGAATGGCTTTGAGGGTTTCGCTTTGCACGCGGTTGCTCTCGGGCAGCGACTCCAGCGCCTGGGGCAAATGCGACATGTATTGCAGCAACTCATCCTGACGCTGGCCTTGGCGCTGCAGATTATCGCGCACGCTGGTGAGCAGGTCGCTCAGCGCATCAAACCCGTGCTGAAGATTGGAAATGGCTTGATCGCGCTTCGCCCATGGCCGCAAAAAGGTGCTGCGCGTGACAACCGCCGGTGCGGTCTCATCATCCATAATCTCGCGTTCCAGCGGCAATTCATCATTGGATTGCCGGCGAAAAATCCGACCCAGCCGACCCATCAAACTGCTTTGACTCACGTCAGACCTCCTTGCTGATCTTTTTGACACGTACCCTTTGCAACTTTACCATCCGCGCTACGCTGGTCAACGTGATAATTTGTCCAATTATGCTGCCAGCCCGGAAAATGAGAACAAAATAGTTCTTCAGGTGATGAGACGCGGTGTTGCCCAGATCAGCCAATTTCATTTTCACGATCCTCCTGTCAGCCCTCATCGTGGCTGGCTGTGACGCCCGCCATGAACCATCAACCGATCAGGCGCCGCGGGCGACTGTATCAGCATCGACGAAAACCGCCGGTGATTCTGACCGTTCTGAACCACAACCGCATCGTATCACCATTGCCTCGTTGGTTCCGGCTGCTTCGCAACTGATTCTGGCGATGGGTGCAGGCGACCAACTGGTCGCCACCAGCAACTACGATGCTGATCCGGATATTACGTCGTTGCCGCGCGTGGGGGATTATCAGACAGCCGATTGGGAGCGCATCCAGCAGCTTCGGCCGGATATCATGGTTATTTTTCAGGAACCAAGTCGCGTCAGCCCGGGCTGGAAACAGCGGGCGCAGGCGCTGAATATCGAATTGATCAATGTGCGCACCGAAACATTGACGGATATCTACTCCGAAACGCTGCGTCTGGGTCAATTGCTCGATCAGGAGCCAAAAGCACAAACCCTGGTAGCCGACATGCGTCGGCGCATCGATGTTCTGCGCCGGCAATTTGATCATCAGACGCCGGTTCCGACCCTTGTTTTCATGGGGGCCAGCGCTGGCGCGGTGGTGGGGCGCGGTAATTTTATCAACGAAGTGCTGCAACTGGCAGGTGGCGTCAATGTCGTGCAGACACAAGGCTGGCCTGAGATCGATCGTGAGCAAATCCGTGCGCTGGCACCGCAGGCGATTTTTATTCTTCTGTCTGGTGTTCCCCAACACGTTCAGCAGCAGGCGCTGGATCAGGTCCTGGCGATGAAGGAACTGCCCGCCGTGGTCAATGGTCGTGTCTATGTAATCAATCAGTGGTACACCCATCTCTCGGGTTCGTGTATCGTTGATCTGGCTGAACAGATGGCGCAGGCGCTGCACCCTCGGCGTGCGGCAACCGACACCGCCCCGGTACATCAGCCAGGATCACAACCGTAGTGCTGTTCATGGAGATCGGATCGATGATGGGTCGCGCTGCGGCGGAAAATAATCTTGCAACTACGGGCACGATGCTTCGACGCTGGAGCGCGCAGCGGATGTTGGGGCTGATCGGTCTGTCCGTGCTCGTGTGGGCGGTGATTGCCGGCTTGTGCCTGCTGGTGGGGTCCACCGGAATCGGCTGGCCGGATGAGTTTCAATGGCAGGTGCGCTTTCCGCGCGTGCTGACAGCTTCGTTGGTGGGGGCGGCGCTGGCTGCGGCGGGCGTGGTCTATCAGGCGATTTTGCGCAACCCCCTGGCGGATCCCTATCTACTGGGTATCAGCAGCGGCGCGGCGCTGTTCAGCTATATCTGGCAGCGGCCAGTGGTGGCAGGCCTGCTGGTGGCGATGGGGCTTGGCCACGCTGCGATCAGCCAGCAGTTGTTCAGTTTTGTCGGGGCGCTGGTCGCGATATCGATTGTGTTTGTGGTTTCAACCCGCCGGGGAAGACTCGAACCGCTGACGCTTTTGCTGGTCGGCGTGATCGTCAATGTGGTCAATGCCGCCGTCTTCTTATTGATCAGCGAACTGATCAAAGATCAGACCCAGCAGTCAGCGTTCCTGGTCGGGGCCATTCGTGACAGCAGCACCCAGCAACTTTTGACCGTTGCCCTGATGACCGCGGTTGGTTGGTTGATTCTGCTGGGAATCGCGTCAGCCCTGAACGTGGCGATGCTCTCTGAGGCGGAGGCGCAGGCGCTGGGCGTGCGGATTCATCGATTGCGCTGGATTGGTTTGATTGTCGCATCGCTGGTAACCGCCAGTGCCGTGGCCATTTCCGGGCCGATTGGATTCGTCGGTTTGATCTGCCCGCATCTGGCGCGCACGCTGGTCGGCAATGACCAGAGACGCCTGCTGCCCGCCGCCACCGCGGCTGGCGCAGCCCTGCTGGCGGTGGCCGATGCCCTGTCACGCGGATTTTCGCTCACGAGCTGGGGTACGGTTTTGCCGGTGGGCATTCTCACCAGCCTGCTGGGCGGGCCATTTTTTCTGCTGCTGCTGTATCAGAATCGGCGCAGCATCGCCCGTAGCGAAGGGATGGGATGATGCTGCTGCACGCTGAGGATCTTCACTTTGCTTACGACCGCCGTAACGTGGTTGATGGTGTGTCGTTGTCGGTTCAAGCCGGTGAAATCATCGGCCTGCTCGGGCCAAACGGTTCGGGTAAAAGCACGCTGATCAAACTGCTGCTGGGCCATCTGCTTCCGATTTCAGGTTCGGTGATGTGGTTGGATCAACCGCTGGGACGCTGGCCGCGGCGTAAACTGGCGAAAGTGGCCGCCTATTTGCCGCAATCGCCCCAGGCGGAACTGTCGCAGACCGTGCTGGAAGTATTGAAACTGGGTCGCGCGCCATATCTGCGCGCCTTCGGGCTGGAATCGCAACATGATGTGCAGGTGGTTGCGCAGGTGGCCCAGTCGCTGGAGTTGACCGACCTGCTGCATCGACCGGTGGAGGAATTGTCCGGCGGGCAGCGTCAGCGCGTTTTTATTGGGCGCTGTCTGGCGCAGGAACCGCAGGCGCTATTGCTGGATGAACCCAATACATTTCTCGATCTGCGCTATCAGATCGAGCTGTGTCAGTGGCTGGTGCGACTGGCCCGGCAACAGAAAATCGCGGTGGTCATGGCCATTCATGATTTGAATCTGGCAGCCACTTATGTCGATCGCCTGGTGCTTCTGCACGAAGGTAAAACGGCCGCTGCCGGTTCGCCACAACAGGCGCTTGATCCGCAACTGCTCAGCCGCGTTTACGCAACGCCGCTGCAGCGCATCGACCACAACGGTCGGCCGCTGATCGTGCCGCAGATATGAATTGGTCGTTGGCACCCTTGAATGGGCAGCCCCGCCAGAAGCATGACGCGATAACGAGCACGGTGTTCGGCATCGATCGGACACGCGCGGAACTTTTTGGGGATGCGCAATAAATTATTACGGACAGTAAAAAAAGAACGTGGCCACCGCAGGGGTGGCCACGTAGGTCAGTATGATAAAAAAGGTGGCGGCTTTACGGCTGATTGGCCGGGCCGGGTAAAAACCCTTCGAGCTTGCGGGCACGAACCGGATGCTGCAACTTGCGAATCGCCTTGGCTTCCACCTGGCGCACACGTTCGCGCGTCACTTTGAAGATTCGTCCCACTTCTTCCAGCGTGTAGGTGTAACCGTCGCCGATGCCATAACGCAGCTTGATGATTTCCCGCTCGCGGTACGTCAGGGTCTTGAGAACCTGTTCGATCTTGTCCTTGAGCATTTCCTGGGTGGCGCTTTCCACCGGGTTTTCCGCTTTTTCATCCTCGATGAAATCGCCGAAATAGCTGTCTTCCGATTCGCCGACCGGCCGATCCAGCGAAATGGGATGACGGGAAATCTTCAGCACCCGCCGCGTTTCCACCACGCTCATATGGGCACGCTTGGCAATTTCCTCGATCGTCGGTTCACGCCCGACTTCCTGCATGATCTGCTTGGAAATATTGCGCAGCTTGCTCATCGTTTCGATCATGTGCACCGGGATGCGGATGGTGCGGGCATGGTCGGCGATGGCGCGGGTGATGGCCTGGCGGATCCACCAGGTGGCGTAGGTGCTGAACTTGTAACCGCGGCGATATTCGTATTTGTCAACCGCGCGCATCAAACCGGTGTTGCCTTCCTGAATAATGTCCAGGAACGACAAACCACGGTTGCGATATTTCTTGGCGATGGAGACCACCAGCCGGAGGTTGCCACCGGAAAGTTTGCGCTTGGCGTCCTCGTACTTATAGAAAATCTTGCGAATCGCCGTGACACGATCATGCAGGTCGCCCGCTTTTTCCAGCACCAGGTCTTCCAGACCTTCCAGCTCCTGCTGGCAGACTTCCAGATCTTCACCGGGATTTTTCAGGCGCGACAATTCGCCGATGCGCTGTTCCAGCTCCACCATTTTGACGGAAATGCTGGTCAGCTTTTTCATCAGCGGCGTGACCTTGCCCGTGCGCAGCGATAATTCCTCCAGCAGTTTCACGCAGCGCCGACGGCGGCGGCGAATCGCCATGGCGAGTTCTGACAGCTCTTTCTTGTTTTTACCATCGCGCAACTGTTCCCATTCCTGGCGGTTGCGATCCAGCATCTTGCGGACGGTTCCCAGGTTCAGCGGAATACGCAACCCGATGGTGCCTTTGTCCGCCTGACCCTCAGCCGTGCTGATTTTCATGGTGCGGTCAAACGGCAGATCACCTTCATCGACCTGCTGAAGAATCTCGACCGCGCTTTGCAGGCAGTAATCGCTTTCCATCACCTTGGAACGGAAAATCTTGCGGAAGATTTCGATTCGTTTGGCCAGGAAAATTTCCTGTTCGCGCGTCAAAAGCGGTATTTCGCCCATCTGCGTCAGATACATGCGCACTGGATCATCGATGCGCTTGGTCTGGGCTTCAGCCAGCTCCTTTTCCAGATTGAGGTCAAGGTCTTCCTCCTCCTCAGCAGCGAACTGCGCCAGCAGACGGTCTGCATCAGCAGCGGCTTTCTCCTGCTGGCGTGGGGTGGTCGGTGGGGGAACCGCCCGCGCCCCCAGGCTGACCTTGGCAGCCTTGGCTGCTGGTTTGGCCTGCACCTGGTTGATGTCATCCTCGTCGATGAGCCGGATGCCCATCTCGTCGATCATCATCAACAGCGTGTCGAGTTTTTCCGGTGAGACCAGCTCATCGGGAAGACGCTCGTTCAATTCCTCGTAGGTGATGTAACCGCGCGATGTCCCTATTTCGATAAGGGCATTGACGCGATTTTCCACTTCTTCCTGCGAACCTGACCCGATTAACGGGGTTTCGATAGTCATCTGTGCAACCTTCACAATACGTTCCTGCTGCTGCCGACCGCTGGCCAAGGATCTCGGATCCGTTTCCGATCCCTGCAACGAACGCTTTCGACAACCCGCCTGCCCGGGTCTGATAAGCCCGGACACTATTTAATTGTCCAAACACCTCAATTTCAGCCACCTACTCCTGGCCGGACATCATCCCCGGCTGGAGCGCAGTTTCAGGAAAATCCCACCCGGCGCAAATCCGGCTGGCGGGCTTTTTCCTGAAGCTGTCTGAGCAGCGTCAGTTCCATATCCAATCCGATCGATGGCGATTCTGTCGCCTGACCGCCTTGTTCATTACGGTGTAGTGCAGCCAGAAGTTCCTGCTCCTGACGGCGATTTTTCATCAGCACAAAATGCTGCAGCGCATCCCGCACGGTGGTCTGCGGATCGGGCAGGGTTTCGGCTTCATCAACCAGTTCCACCGCCAGTTGCTTCAACGCTGACGAATCGAGCAGCGCCAGCAATTCATTAAACACCGGCTCGCCTTCGTTACGCTGATAGGCCCAGTAAACATCCGCCAGTTGCTGACAGTGCTGGTCGGTAAAATCCGCCGCCTGAACCTGCTGCTGAACCTGCTGCCAGTAGTGCGGATGAATCAGTAAAGTACCCAAAAGCCAGCGCTGGGCGCGATCTTGCGCGGTTCGTGGCTGATGCGATCCAGATTGAAGCTGGCGCGTGTCATCATGGCGGATCGGCTGGGGATGGCGACGGCCTGCTGAAGCCGAGGCTGCTTTAATACCAAAACGCTGGTTCAGTTCGGTTGCGGTCAATCCGGTTCGATTGCGCAGTTGAATTAAAATCTGGCCCCATCGCACCGCATCAACCGGCCCACTGCCGCGGGCTGAGGCGATGGCGCTGAGATAATCATTGACCGCCCGCTGGCGGCCGGTCAGCGTGCTGGCCTGATCGCCCAGTTGTTGCTGAAGCCGGTGCCATTTGTAATCCAGTGCATCTTTGGCTTTGGATAAAATGACGTTGAATGCTTCGGCGCCACGCTCCAGCAGAAATTCGTCGGGATCGACCCCCTGGGGCAGGGAAGCGATGGCAATTTCAATGGGCTGATGCAGGAACAGGTTGACGGCTTTATCAACCGCCTTATCGCCGGCGGTATCACCATCAAAAAGCAGAATAATTTTGTCCGCAAACCGGCTCAGCACGGTCACATGCTGCTCCGTCAGCGCCGTGCCCAGCACCGACACCACATTGCTCAGCCCATGCTGATGCGCCATGACCACATCGGCGTAACCTTCAACCACCACCGCCGTGCGCGTTTCAACAATTCGCTGCCGCGCCAGGTCCAGCCCAAAAATAGACTGGCTCTTATTGAACAGCGGTGTTTCCGGGCTGTTAAGGTATTTGGCAGGATCATCCGAACCAGGCATGACCCGACCACCAAAAGCAATGACACGCCCGCGCTCATCACGAATGGGAAAAATCAGGCGATTGCGAAAAGTATCGTAGCAACCATCGCCGCTTTCCCGCCGTTTAACCAGCCCAGCGATGGCCAGCAGATCCATCGGAAATTTGCGCCCCAATTCCCGGAACAATTCATCCCACGCATCAGGCGAAACACCCAGTTGAAATTGCTGGATGGACTGCTGATTGAATCCGCGCTCAGCCAGATAGGTTTTGGCCTTTTGACCCTGCGAGGAGGTTTTAAGTAATTTCTGAAAAAAACTGCTGGCGACGCTGTGTGCATCCAGCAGGAGCTGGCGCTGGCTGGCTTGTTCTCTGCCTCCAGCCGCATTACGTCGCGGCATTTCCAGACCGGCCCGATCCCCCAGCCATTTCATGGCCTCAATAAAATCCATCCGGTCGCGCTTGATTACGAAATCAATCGCGTTTCCGCTTTCTTTGCAACCGTAACAGTGGAAAAACTGCTTGCTGAGGCTGACGTGAAAAGAAGGGGTTTTTTCTGAGTGAAACGGACAAAGACCGACATAATCCTTGCCGCGGCGCTTCAACGCGACACTTTCAGAGATCAACTGGACAATGTCCGTTGCCTGTAGCACCTGTGATCGAAAATCGTCGCCTGCCATCATCATCACAAGTACGTCCGTGAGAACCCGTCCGCTAAAAACCCGCTTGCCAGTTACGTTTGAACCGTTCCACTGCAACAAAACGTCCGTGCATTTTTACAGACGAAATTGCATTGTTTCGCGAAAGTTAATACACAACTTCCACCCGCCCGACAGACGCACGGGAAGTTGCGTGATTTTCACCTAAACGATTAAGCCGTAACAAGTTGGATATAAAACCGCATTCTACGCCATCAGAAATATAGCACCAAACCGGCAAATGGTCAAATCTGCGAGCAAGAATACACATTATAAGGCGATGTCTGATAATAACTTATGGATTAATTAACAATTATATATTTATTATTGCCATTGTACGTTCGTACGATTCTGCGCTGCCTGATAACAAGGGGAGCGTGATGCAGTTCGCATTGATTCTGACCTCCAGGCAAGGGTCAACGCCAGATCAAAGTAACCTGTGGCTGGCCTGGCGCGCAGATAAGTTCGAATGATGACTCAGGGTGATCGCCGGCTCAGAGGCGGGCAAAGTAATCTATAAAATAGAAATAGTCGCGCATCTTTTATTATTCTGTTACCCCTATTTGTGGCATTGACCGTTATACTTCCGGCCATGCTGCGAATAGCGCATCAACTGATCATGCAGTGGTACTTCGTCGGGCCGGTGATTGCCCTGGCGCTGGCCATCGGTCGGTCGATCTATCTTCGTCGCCCCATACCCGTTTTGAGCTGGTTGATGACGGCGATTTCCGCCGCAGTCATCGGCGGATTTCTGAGTTTCATTTATGCCCAGTTGATCGGTGGGCGGGTGATGATCAGCCAGATGGCGCTGGTCGCCTATTTTGGTGCGGGAATGTTGTACCTGCTCAAGGGGTTGGATTATCTACTGCGCTGGTTGGCTCGCCGATTATTCGGACTGACCCGCCAGCCGCCGCGATTGTCAGATAATTCGGATGGTTCGCCGGTTCAGCCGCCGCCGTCACCGGCATTGATTCGCCGCACGGGCGCATTCGTATTACGGATTGTCCTGCTGACGACGATCGGCTTGCCGTATGTGATGGCAGCGGTCATGACCTATCGGCTGCGCGTTGATCCGGTTAATGCCCTGGCCCGTCCATTTGAACAAATTACGTTTGTCGCCTCGGACCAGACCCAGCTCAGCGGATGGTGGATACCGGCTGATCCTGCCCCGCCGGATGCTCCGGCTGATTGGGGGCAGCGGACACTGCTGTTGTGTCATGGTCTGGGTGCCAACAAGTCAACCCAGCTCAGTCTGGGCCAGTGGGGACTTGCCGCGGGGTATAATCTGCTGAGTTTTGATTTTCGTGCTCATGGGCAGAGTCAGGGGCAACTTGCTACATTCGGCGAGTTGGAACGGTTGGATGTTCTGGCGGCGGTGGGGTGGTTGCAGCAGAACAGGCCCGGGCAAAGCCGAAAAATTTTTGGCGTGGGCGCCAGTATGGGCGCAGCCGCGCTGCTTGCAGCAGCGGCGGACCCTTCACCGCAGGGACAGGCGATTGATGCGGTTGTGCTCTACGCCAGTTACGCTGACTTTAACAGTCTGGCCAAAACGGTTGCTGATCGCCAGTTTATCTGGCCGTTGAATTTACTGGTGCGGTATCTGGCCGTTCCCATGGCTGAAGCGCAGACCGGTCAGCGACTCACGCAGTTTTCACCGCAGCGGTTGATTGCTGATATCTGGCCCCGACCGGTGATGATCATTCATGGGATGAATGATGAAATCATCCCCTACGAGCAAGGCGAGCAACTGGCTGAACATGCAGCCCAGCCGTTTCTGTTTCTACCCGTGCCGCGCAAGGACCATAATCAAGTCATCGATGATCCTGCCACGACGCGGATGGTCCACTATTTTCTGGAAACGGCTCGACCCGTTCCAGCGATCTGACCATACCGATACAAACGATCGAACCGCGCAGAAAATTGGCGGCGAAACATCAGTGCCAACACAGCATGGTATCCGTGTCAGCCAGTCGTCAAAACAGGGTTTATTTGAACCATGCCGTCAGCGAGAGGGCAGACGCAGATGCAGAAATGTCCGAACGGCCTGCATCACTCGATTACGGAATTCAAAAAACTTGATGCGGAACCCCAGCTTCTGCAACCACGCATCGCCGGCATCGATCGCCAGCCCCTTGTTCACCCAGTGCAGCGCCTGCTCATAGTCGCCGGTGCGCTCGTACGCCAGGGCTAGATTGTACAAAGTGGGGGTGTTGGTGGGATCGAGTTCCAGCACCTGCTGACAGGCGCTGATACCCTCGTCAAAACGCGCATAGGCGAACAACGCCACCGCCAGATTCTGCCAGCCTGCCACGTTGCGCGGATCAAGCTGCACCAGGCGCTTCAGACACGCCACGGCGGAACGGGCTTCATCGATGTCCATCAACAGATTCGCCATTTCCAGAAGCGTTCGCGGTTCTTCCGGGTGCAATAGAATCTCACTGCGCAGATGTTTGCGCGCCAGGTGAATTTCATTGCGTTTCAGGCAAATTCGCGCCAGACTGACATGGGCGCCAGCGAAGGTCGGATCGAGCTGCAACGTGCGGAGCATCGACTGAACTGCCTGCTGTTCGTGGCCGCGCTGTAACTGCCACTGACCATAACAGTAATGCGGGCTGGGTGTTTCCGGCGACAGCTCAATGGCCCGGCGAAATTTTTCCCCTGCTTCATCCAGCCGCCCCATCTCCACCAGCAATTCGCCCAGATCCAGCAATGTTTGCGTATTGCCCGGCTCCTGCCGCAGTGCCGTCAGATAATGACGTCGCGACTGCTCCAGCTCGCCCTTGGCGTGCAGCGCCTCAGCGATGCGCACATGGACTTCCAGATGATCGTGATCCAGATCGAGCGTCTTGCGCCAGCAGGCAATGGCGCGATCATACTGACCACGCTGCGCCAGCGAGCAACCCATGTTGTAGTAGCAAAGCGGACATTCATCCTTGTAAAGCCGGGCGAGATAAAACATCTCCTCGGCTTTTTCATGGTCGCCCAGTGCGCAGTATGCGATGATCCGATGACAGTAGGAGGGTTCGTAGGATGGATCCAGCGCCTCGACGCGCTCAAAGGTTTTGATCGCCTGTTCGTGCCGGGTGGTGCGGAATAAATCCAAGCCCAGATGATCCAGCGACTGCAGATCGTTCTCATCGATCTCCAGCGCCTGCTGGTAGGCTTCGATGGCTTCGTCGTAGCGACCCATTTCGTCAAGGATCAGTCCGATATTAAAAAACCATCCGTTGTTGTAGGGATTCAGACCGATGGCAGCGCGCAGCTCCTCCAAAGCCAAGGCCCACTGCTGCCGTTCAAAGAATTGGCGGGCCTTTTCAACACGCCGTTCTGCATCCTGCCAGTCATTCATATCTCGCCACTTTCCTGGGTCAACGATATAAGCTGCGAGAACACGTTGCGTAAGGACACTGGCCGACCATGATATCGAAACAATGCCTCACACCCAATAATACCACAAATGTTGCCGTCTGTCTGCCCGATTGGCAAGCCTGAACCGGTAATTCAATCGAAAGTTTCGGCAGCACCGGCATAATTCGACGCACAAAGTCAGCAGGATGTCGACGACAGCGAAATTACGCAGTAAAATCAGGCTCTGTAAAGGCTTGGCTGACGGGTTGTTTTTGCACTTTGTTCTTAGGATAAGCGATGGTTGGTCGATAAGTCTTACAACTGGCTTGCGGTAAGCCGGGTTCGTCGGCTGACGAGCATCGCAATAAAACGTTAGCACACTACAAGCGTTGATCACTCTCCGGTAAGTCGATCAACGCGATGCCTATGGAATTGATCGGCAATGGGGCAGGATAGAACATCAATCCGACTGGTCATGACGATATTCCTGGCCGCGCCAGGGTTGTTGTTGGCCCAGGATTCGGTTCCTCTGGCTCCGGCGTCCACCCAACCTGTTTTTCCACCGACGACCTCAGCACAAGCGGATGTAGAGCAGTTATCCCGTATTTTATCGGACGCTGGCGCCCGTCAGGAAGATCGCGATGAGGCTGCACGCCGATTGGAAGATCGCCAGACACCGCAAACACGTAAAATCCTTCTTGATACGTTGATTTCCGCAGCCGACCCCGGCGGCCAGCTGGCGGTGGCACGGGCGTTGATCGGGCGTCGCCCCGAAGAGGACTTTCGCGACCCGCTTTTCGCCTTGATTGGCCGTTCGCGCCAGCAATCCGATGCAGCCACAATGGCGCTGGCGGGATACAAGGGGGATGCGGAGGTAATCCGCCGGTTGACCGATCTTGCCCAAGCCAGCGGCCCGGAAGCGGTTCGGTTGGCAGCCATCCGCGCTCTGGGGATGTTTACCGAGCGACGCGCCGCTGCGGCTTTGATCAGCCTTCTGGAAACGGCTGGCGAATCCGACGCAATTCACTCTGCCGCGATGGACGCCCTGGTTTACCTGACCGGTCTGGATGATTTTGGCGGCAGTTCCTATCGCTGGCGTCAGTGGTGGCAGACCAGTCAAGCGCTGGACGAGGCTGCCTGGAACCAGCAGGTTCTGGAAGATCGTGCGGCCCGCCTCGATCGGTTGCAGCAGCGTTACCAGTTGCTGGCCGATGAGTTGGATGCCCTGATTGGTCAACAGTATCAATTGGCTGATCCCGAGCGCCGCGCGATTCTGGCGATGCGCTTGTTGCGCTCATCCAGCCCGACCGTGCGCGCGCAGGGGGCGATGCGCCTCTATGCCGACATGGTTCAAGGTTCGCGCATTGTCCCCATGGTGCAGCAGCAGGTTCGTTCGATGATCGGCGACAGCGACCCGGGTGTGCGCATCGCCGTGGCACAGGCGCTGTTTGCCATGGTGGATACCGCCGCAGTCGATGGTTTGCTCACTCAGCTCGATCAGGAGAATGATCCGCAGGTGAAAATGGAATTCGCCCGCACGCTGGCCAAGATCGGCGAGCCGCGCGCGATTGGGGCGCTGGAACATCTGCTCGATGATCCCTCGCTTCGCGTGGTGGAAGTGGCGGCCGATGCCCTGAAGGATTTTGGTCGGAATCTCCGGCAGAATAATCCTCAACTGGCGACGGAAATCGCGCTGCATCTGGCGCAACTGCTCGATTCGGGTACACAACGATCCGCTTCGCCCCGCTTTCGGGAGGTGGTGGTCAACGCCATGGCTGCCATGCGCGAACCCCAGCTCGGTCAGACCTTCCTGAAATTGATCCGTCCGGGTGAAAGTGTTGGTGTGCGCAAGGCGGCGCTGCGGGGAATCGCCGGTCTGCGTGATCGCAATTTCGCCGCCACGATCCTGGCGCAGTTGGATGACCCGGATGATGGTATTCGCGGGGAGGCGGCTGCGGCGCTGCAATATACCGCCTCGCCGGTTGATGCCGTCAACCTTCTGCCGCGCCTGGATCCCCAGGTGGAACCCAACGAATCGATCCGTAATGCCATCTGGCGCGCGATGGAAAGCCTGCTGCCGGAAATGACACCCGATCAACTTAAAAATCTGGCGGATCGGTTTGCCGAGAACGCCGCACGGCGCGTCAGTATTCAGGAAAAACGCCGCGATTTGTTGATCAAAGCCAATCAACCCGAAGACCTGGCCTTCGCCCGACAGGATCTGGGCAATACCTACATGGAGTTGAATCAACCGGAAAAGGCAGTCACCGAGTTCAGCGCCGCCCTGGAATACTGGCGGGCACACGGACAGGTGGTGGCCAACCAGTTGATCTCCCAACTTCTGGCGGCCCATCTCAAAGCGGCGCACTACACCGAAGCGACGGTCTTTGCCGCGGAAATGATTGCCGACAACCCCGGCGCGCAGGAAGTGCTTGGGCCTATGATTCGTGATGAAGTCGAACGGTTGAAACAAGCCGGCCAGACCGATGCCGTTCAGGCGTTGATTGCTGCGGTGAAGAAAATGGATCCGCCGCTGGCCAGTCGTTTTACAGCACCGATGGAAGCATCGCCCGCGCCAACCACGCAAGACAGCGCCGGTACTTCCGGGACAACCGCTGCCAGCCAAAAGTAGAATGGCACCGTCGTACCCGCCGGGTGGATCAGTTGGGTGTTGCCAGGTGACATGCCGTGGTTCAAGCGAAAAAACCATCCTCACGCCTTCTGACGACGCGCCGCCGGCGCGTTCAGTTGATCCTGCCGATACTGAACCAGGTTTATCCTGATGCCCGCTGCGCGCTCTATTTTTCCAATCCGCTGGAATTGCTTGTGGCGACCATTCTTTCGGCCCAGTGTACCGATGAACGTGTGAATCTGGTCTGCCGCGAGTTGTTTCAGAAATACCGATCGGCTGGTGACTACGCCAGCGCCAGCCAGGCAGCGCTGGAAAACGACATCAAGTCGATCAATTTTTTCCGCAATAAAGCCAGAGCCATTCGGGCGATGACGCAGCAGCTCATCGACGAACATCATGGCCAGGTTCCGCCGGAGATGGCGGCACTGGTCAAACTGCCCGGCGTGGGGCGCAAGACCGCCAACGTCGTTCTGGGTAATGCCTTTAACCAGAATGTCGGCGTGGTGGTTGATACGCATGTTCTGCGTGTTGCCAATCGCCTTGAACTGACTGGGCACCCCAGCGACGCGGTGAAAATCGAGCAGGACCTGATACGGGTTGTCCCCCAGGAGCAATGGACTCATTTCAGCCATTTGCTGATTCTTCATGGCCGGGCCATCTGCACCGCGCGCAATCCCAAGTGTGAAACGTGCCCCATTTTTGTCCATTGCCCCACTGGCCCGCGCATTCTCGAGCAGCGCCGGCGCGTAGCGGATCAAAAAGCCCGCACCAAAGCAAAATCCAAAGTCACAACCAAAGCCAAAGCCGGGGCCAAAACGAAATCCAAGGCAAAATCCGCAACGATCCGGCGCGCTGCCCGGGCGTGATCAAGGCGTGATTGCCGGGTGCTGGTGGGGCAATTTATTTTCTGTCCCGTCGGCGAACTCTTTCCCTTTGCTGCTCGTACAGTTAGAGTGCCGGTGATGATTCACGAACACCTTCAACAAGCCATCGATGATCTCGAGGCCCGGATTTTAACGATCCGGGACTCTCTTTGACTTGCCCGCCCGACAGGTTCGACGAACCGAATTGGAACAACAGATGGGCGAGGGCGATTTCTGGAATAATCCGGAAAATGCCAAAAAAGTCGTGGCAGAACTAAAAATCATCAAGGCTCAGACCGAACCGATCATCGCGCTTCTGGCTGAAATTGCCGATGTCAAAGCCATGTTTGAACTGGCCAGCGAAGCCGGCGATACCGAGCTTCTGACCGAGGCGGACCAGACCCTGGCTGATCTGGAGCGCAAGGGCAGGCGCATTGAATTGCAGTCATTGCTTGACGGGCCGAACGATGCCCGCGACTGTTTTTTCACCATTCAATCCGGGGCCGGCGGAACCGAAGCTCAAGACTGGGCGGAAATGCTCCTGCGCATGTATCTCTACTTTTTTGAGCGCCGGCGCTGGGATGTCAGCGAAATTGATCGTCAATTTGGTGAGCAGGCGGGAATTAAAACCGTCACGCTGCATATCAAGGGTGATTATGCCTTTGGTTATCTCAAGGCTGAAGCTGGCGTCCATCGACTGGTGCGCCCCAGCCCGTTCAATGCCCAGGGCAAACGCCAGACCAGTTTTGCCGCCGTAACGGTCGTGCCTGAATTTGAAGCAGCCGAAGGCGCTTTTGAAATTCCTGAAACCGAGCTGGATATCGTTGCGTTTGTCCGTGCCAGCGGGCCAGGCGGGCAGAACGTCAACAAGGTGGCGTCAGCGGTGCGCATCACCCATAAACCGACGGGGATCACCGTGACGTGTTCCGTCGAGCGCAGCCAGCAGCAGAACCGGCGCCTGGCCATGGCGATTTTGACCAGCAAGATCGAGGCGCTGGAACAGGCCAAGCGCGACGCGGAACTGAAGGAAGTCGTCGGCGATCCCAAGGCGGTCAGTTTTGGCAGCCAAATCCGCAGCTATGTTCTGGATGATCGGCGCGTGAAGGATGTGCGTACCGGCGTTGAAACCAGCAATGTCGAAAGTGTGCTGGATCGCGGCGAGCTGGATGAGTTTATCGACGCGGAATTGCGCCGACGCAAGTCGGTTCATACGCATTGAAAGGCGGATGTTGACCGTCTGTTGGATACGGCACGGCACGGGGGCAACGGGCCGAAACTCGTGAATTGACCAGGGAGAAAATTGAGGATTGCGCGCCTGGCGGTAAGATTGCAGATGCAGCTTTTATTAAAACTGATAGAATCGGGATGTTTGGGGTCGTGGCCTTGTCGTTTCAACCGCAGAGAACAACACCGTGGCTGACTCACGCATTGACAGACTTCGTGACAATATCCGCTCCGTTTTTCTAGGCCATTCCCACGCGGTGGACCTGCTCCTGACCGCGCTGCTGGCCAGGGGACATATTTTGATCGAAGATGTCCCGGGTGTCGGCAAGACCGTGCTGGCCCGCGCCTTGGCCCGAAGTATCGACTGCCGCTTTACCCGTATCCAGCTCACGCCTGATCTCTTGCCCAGCGATGTACTGGGTGTGAGCATCTACAATAACACCACGCAGAATTTCGACTTTAAACCCGGGCCTATTTTCGCCAATATCGTTCTGGCGGATGAAATCAATCGTACCACACCGCGCACGCAGTCGGCGTTGCTCGAAGCGATGGCCGAGGCGACCGTCAGCGTGGACAACAAAACCCTGCCGCTTTCCCAGCCCTTCATGCTCGTGGCCACGCAGAACCCTTTTGAGTTCGAGGGCACTTATTTCCTGCCGGAAAATCAGCTTGACCGGTTTCTGCTGCGCATCAATGTTGGTTATCCTGATCGTCAGGCTGAACACCAGATCATCACCACCCAGCCCGGGCAACTGCCGCTGACCAATCTTCAGCCGGTGCTCAATGCCCAGGAGGTTATCGAGCTTCAGCAGCAGGCCAGCCAGGTGCGGATGGATCGCGCGATCATCGACTATATTCTGGATGTGGTTGATGCCACGCGCCATGATGAACAACTGCATCTGGGCGTTTCGCCGCGCGGCGCTCTGGCGCTGACCCAGGCCAGTCAGGCGGCAGCGCTGGTGCAGGGGCGCGATTATGTGATTCCTGATGATGTCAAACAACTGGTCGTTCCGGTTTGTGCTCATCGTGTGATCAGCAAGACCTATCTGCACGACGGCGATGTCCATGCCACAGCCCGTGTTCTCAAGCAGATCATGGAACAACTCGCCACGCCGGCATGAGGTGGTTCATGGCTAAGTCCAGCCGACAACATCAAGCATTGGGCGTGCTGGTACGCAAACGCCCCTCGTTGGATTTTTCCTTTGCCGGGCTGATTTACACCACGTTGATGATGATCATGGCGCTGGCGGCGATCAACTCGCAAGCCAGTCTGCTGTTCGGTGTTTTTGGGTTGATGGTTGGGGTGTTGCTGATCACGAGCTGGATCAGCCGTATCATGCTGCATCGATTGGTTGTGCAGCGTGAACTGCCCGAAAATCTGGTCGTAGCCAAGGCGGGCGCGATTACCTATCGATTTACCAACACCAAACGCTTCTGGCCAAGTCTGTCGGTCGGACTGGCGGAACTGGACGGTAATGAGGCGTTTGATAAACAGATGTTCAGTTACATGCTGCATGCCGCAGCCGGCCAGACAGCGCAAGTTTCGGCCACCATTGTTCCGCAGCGCCGGGGTCTGACGCGGTTGGATCAATATCAATTATCCACCAGTTTTCCGTTTGGTTTTATCAAGCGCGCCACGGTCCGCCATGCGCCGGAGGCACTGCTGATTTATCCAGCCACCGCCCGGGTCGATTCGCGGGTGCTCAGCCAGTGCCGGGCCGCCGAGAAAACAGGGGCGATGATGCGACCGCGGCGGGGCGGTATGGATGAGATTTACGGTGTCAAGGAATATCGTGATGGCGACAACCCGCGCTGGATTCACTGGCGTCGCTCCGCCCGCACGGGGCAACTGGTGGTGCGTGAGATGACGCGCGTCTCTCCGCCACGGCTGCTGCTATTGGTCGATACGTTCATTGAACAGCGCACCGGTGATACTCATGCCGCCGTGGAGCGCACAATTGCCCGGGCAGGCGCTCTGGCTGGCGTTGCGCTGGAACAGGGGCTGCTGGTGGGTCTGCTGTGCTGGAATCATGGGTGGCAGGCGGTTGCACCGAATCGCGGCAAACGCCAGCGACGGGATATTCTGACGAGTCTGGCGCGATTGCCGTTGAATACCGAGGGTCCCACACCGGCGCTGATCGATGCGGGTTTTGGGGTGCTGGAAAGTAATACGACGCCGGTGCTGTTTACGCCACGGGAGTTTGCCGTGAGCAAAACGGACGCCTTGCGGAGCGGGTTGGTGATTTTCAACGATCCTCACGAACAATTGCGGCAGTGGTTTGAGTTTGCCCCGGAGATTGATTTTGCCCACTGTATGCCCTTTGATCAGGAACCGGTTTGTGTGTGACGCTGGCGCGCCAATGATTTTTCACCCGGCGGTGTTGCAGCGGCAGAATCAGAACGTATCGCGCTATAATGGCTGGTTCCGGTGTTGATGCCGCCGCGTGCGCCGCAGCAATGGATTGCAATTGGATTGAAATATGTACGACATTCGCCAATTCAAGCCGACGCTCTACCTGGTGGTGCTGATGGGCATTATCGGTTTTGCCATGTCAGTGCATTCGCCGGTTTTGGGAGTGTGCGCGGCTGCAGTAATCGCCTTCAATGCCTGGTTGATCAAGACGGGCCGTTTCACGCCCCTTCCCCGGATACTGGCTAATATCTGCACGTTTGCCGCCTTTGTCTGGGCCTTTTACAGCGTCCGCACGGGTACGATCCCCATTATTGCCATTGGCACATTTTTGGTGATCCTGCAACTGATCAAGTTTTACGAACAACGCAGCAACCGGGATTACGCCCAGTTGCTGGTTCTCAGTCTGCTGCTGATGGTGGCCGCTGCATTGAACACCGCCAGCCTGCTGTTTGGATTGCTGTTCATTGCATACCTGTTTGGTTCACTGTTTTGTTGTCTGCTGTTTCATCTGAAAGTGGAAGCCGATTACGCCAGGCAGTTGATGCTTGGCCAAAAGGCCTCGGGCAACAGCGCCACCATTCGTCAGGACCAACATTTTCTGCCCCGATCCATGCGCCGATTGACATTGCTGGTGGCAACGGCAGCCATGGTGTGCGCGGTGGGGGTGTTTCTGCTGTTTCCGCGTGGCACCGGCGCGGGACTGCTCGATCCGCTGCAAATACACGCTGGCCAGCCGGTGACCGGCTTCAGCAAGCAACTGGGTTACAATCAGATTGCCCGAATCAGTCAGAATAATGAGTTGGTCGCCTATCTGGAGGTGCGCGATGGTGATGAACCATTACGCCAGGGACCACTGTATCTGCGGGGGTTGGTCTATGATCGTTATTCGGGCGCTGCCGATGATCGTGGCGGGCCGTGGCAATGGCATGAGGCAGCCGCGTCCCAACCCGTCACCGTAACAGCGGTTGAGGGCCGACAAACCCCCTTTGGCAACCAGCAACCAGCCGGGCGCCAGATCACCCAGCAGTGGTCGCTGGTGCGGCCATTGAGTGCCGGTGTTTTATTTGCCATGGGCGGAGCGCAGTCGATCCAGGTGGATCGTGACCTGAAGGTGCGCTACTGGCCGAACAGCCAGACATTGGGGTTGGTCGATGGCGAAGCCGAACCGCAGCAATACACCGTGGTCAGCAGCGGAGTGTTGACCCAACCCCGCTTACTGCGGCGGTTTCTGATCAGTGATGCCGGTCAGCCACATTCATCGCAGATTGCGCCGGAAATTGCGGAATATGCCCGCCGGCCGGAAGTATCGGGCAGTAACCAGGATGGCGCTTTGGCGCAGCAACGTCCTGTTGATGCGGTGACCCATCCGCTGGATATGGCCATTGCCGGTGCGATTGAAAACCATCTGCGTACGACCTTTGCCTATACGCTTGACCTGACGGACACCCAGCGCCAGGCGGGCGAAGATCCGCTCGTCGGGTTCTTGCTCAAGTTCAAAAAAGGTCACTGTGAATATTTCGCTGGCGCCATGACGCTCATGTGCCAGAGCCTGGGCATGCAGGCGCGCGTGGTGGGGGGATATAAAACAGATGAGTACAACGAATTTGAAAAGCGGTTCGTGGTTCGCCAAACCTATGCCCATGCCTGGGTGGAGGTGCTGGGAACCGACGGCGTCTGGGTTACGTTTGACCCAACCAGCGGCAATGATCCGCGCTTTGAAAAACCGGTCACCCTCTGGAGCCGTTTGAAGCATCTCTATGATTATTTTGAACAGAAATGGGACAGCAATGTGGTGGCGTATGATGCGCAAAGCCGGACGAATTTGCTGGTCAATGCTGATATTCAAATGAGCACGGCCGTGACCTCGACCAGCCAGTGGTATGCGGATCTGAAAAGCTGGCTGGATGAAAAATTGTTCTGGACGGTCTCCTCGCGACTGCTCGGTGCGCTGCTTTGGGGCATGACGGGCTGCGCTCTTGTTGCCATTGGATGGTTTGTCTACGAACGCTGGAAACTGCAGCGGCGGGCCCAGCGTATCGGGCTGGCGGGGCTGGCTGGTTCGGATCGGTTGCGCATGGTGAGGCAGCTCGGTTTTTACGATGATCTCCTGCGTCTTCTGGATCGATATCAAATTGTGCGCCAGCCGCATCTGACCCCGCTGGAATTCGCCCGGTCACTCAGCTTCCTGCCCTCGCAGGCGTATGACGATGTGCGTCGGCTGACGCGCATTTATTACCGTATCCGCTATGGACAGGCCAGCCTGCAAATGGCGCAGCGCCGCCGCCTGCAGTCGGTGCTGCTGCAGATTGCTGTCATGCTCAACCCCGCCCAGATGAACCGCGGTAGACAACGTCGAACTTGAAAGACATTCCTTTGTTGGATCTCCGGCCCCTTACCGGGCACTGGATAACGATGGCCACCGGATGATGAACCGCCGGCGATGGATCGCTTTACATCTTCTCATCTTCAAGGCAAACTCGTCCATGCCCAATGATCGGATCGATAATAGAACTCTGGCAGAATAATCCGACGTACCGCATCCTGGCGGCGCTGGTGCTGTTGTACATCGCCACGCGCTCAGCCCTGAACGCGGCGTTTGATCCGCGCACGGACACTTCCGGGCGTCTGGCCTGGACCATGGCATTGCCGATCAGTCTGGTGGCGGGATTGGCGGTATTCATGGATCGGGCTGATCTAGCCATTGCGCTGCTCTTTGCCAGCTCCGTCGCGGCGCTGTCACTTGTCAGTGGTTTGTGTGCCTTCCTCTCGCCGGTCAAACAGGTGCCGGCTTGCGTCGGGCGCATCGGGTTATTTTTGATTCCCTTGGCGCTGCTGGCGATACTGACGGGTTTCAGCGGGCATCTTTCCCTGACCCACGCGGTTGTTTTCGCCTTGCAGGGTCTGTTTATTTACTATGTGCGCACTGATCCGAGCGCATCGTTGAAAAATGAATTGGCGCCGGTTTTACTGGATGATCTGCCAGCGACTTCAGCCAAACCGTCATGGCGTGTCACCGAGCTGGTGCTGGTCGGATTGACCGTACTTATCGCGACCTATCTTGTGAACGTCTCCTCCACAGCCGCCTCCAGCCCGCTGGTGCGTTTCAGCGATTCATTGCTCGCGGTGGGCGTATTTACACCTGTCCTGCTACTGCCAATGCTGGGTACGGGCATGGTCTTGATCCACAAGGGGCGCAATATTGTTACCGCTCACGCAGCCGTTTTACTGGCGATTATCAACCTGTGTGTCATCCTCCCGCTGGTGATTACGCTGTGTTATTTTCAACCGCTGTTGTTTCGGATAAATCATTGGTTGACGGGCAGCCGTGACGCGATTGCAGCAGGGCAAGCCGTTTCATCGTGGCATTTGCCTTACCCGCCGTCGTTTCCGCTGGCGACATGGCGCGTTGATAGCGTTGTGCTGCTGATTCTCGCTGTCGCCGCGTTGCCTGTAGCCACCAATAAATTGCCGCTGGGCCGCCGCGAAGGAATGGCGCTGATCATGCTTTACGCCCTTTATCTGATCACCAGCGCCTTAATCGGCGCGCGCTATTGATTCGGGCGGGGCGCAAAGACAGTACCGGATGGTAAGCGGATACAACCCGGCATTTTCACCGCCACCACACAACAGAGGGTCGCCAAGCCATGCGCATCTTAGGAATCGATCCCGGACTTCGCCTGACCGGTTACGGCGTGATTGATTTCACGTCGATCCGCCGCAGTCAGGTGATCGATGCTGGCGTGGTGCGCCTGAAAACAACCGCCAGCGTGGCGCAGCGACTGGTGGAGCTGGAGGCGGCGCTGGAGCAGATCATCACGGAACACCAACCGCAGATCGTCGCGGTGGAACAGTTGTACGCGCACTATGCCCATCCGCGCACCGCCATCATCATGGGCCACGCCCGCGGCGTTATTTTACTGGTGGCAGCCCGCCATGATTGCCAGTTGCAGGAGCTGGCCGCCAACCGGATCAAGCAGGCGGTTGCCGGCCACGGTCATGCAGCCAAGTTGCAGATGCAGCGGGCGGTGCAATCAATCTGGAATCTGCCCCAGTTGCCTCAACCGCCCGACGTGGCTGATGCACTGGCCATTGCCTATGCCTGCGGGTTGGACAAGGCGACCAATCGAACCGTAACCAAATCAACCCGAACCCGGCGAACCTGAGCAAACATGGCGTTGATCCGCTGACGATCCGCCAATCATCGGGATCAATCGATGGGGCGTAGTGCCGTTGCATTGCCTGCGATTCGTGGAATATCTATCATGACAGGGCAATACGACATTGGTTGTTCAATGTCGTTGTGGCGGAGATCAATTAACGTGTTTTTACCAAAGAAAAACGACCCGACATGATTTGCGCCATTTCTGGTGAGTTGAAACAGGTTGAAGAAGACCGCGTGCATCTGGCGGTCGGGGCGGTTGTCTACGAACTGCTGATACCATCGTCTGATCAGGCGCTGTTGCAGGGGCAAATCGGTCAGGAAATCATATTCCACACGCTTTTATATCTGGAAGGCGACACCAGCGGCGGAAACATGCAACCGCGCCTGCTGGGTTTTTCGCAACTGGCGGACAAGCGTTTTTTTGAGAAATTCATCACGGTCAAGGGAATCGGGCCAAAAAAGGCGCTGCGCGCGCTGGCGGTTCCCGCCGGCGAGATCGCCGCGGCAATTGAAAATAAGGATGTGCGTTTTCTCATGCAGTTGCCAGCCATCGGCAAGCGCATGGCTGAACAGGTCATCGCGGAATTGTCCGGTAAGGTGCAGCAGTTTGTGCTGGTTGCCTCAGCCCGTAAGGCTGCGCCGGCGGGCCGGGGTCATCTGCGCACGGAGGAGGAAGACGCCCTGCAGGCGCTGATGCAGCTTGGCGAACGGCGTGATGCTGCCGAAGCGCTCCTGCAGCGCGCCAAGGCGGGTCATGAGACACCACAATCCGCCGAGGTGCTGATTCGTGACATGCTCCGTCTGCGTGCGGTGCGCGCCTGAACCAATGGTGCGCACCTGGCTGGCCGAGGGGATCACATCAATTATTTCAATTGATCGGGGTTCAACCCGTTGAGCTGGGGCAGAACAAACTGGCCATCAGCACGCACGAGCTGATCATCAAAATAAATCTGACCACCACCGTAATCCGGGCGCTGAATCATCACCAGATCCCAGTGAATCTGGCTGTGATTACCATTGCTCGCCTCGTCGTAACAGGCGCCGGGAGTGAAGTGGATGCTGCCGGCGATTTTCTCATCAAAGAGGATATCTTTCATCGGTTTGAGGCAGTACGGGTTGAAACCAATGGCGAATTCGCCGACATAACGGCCCCCTTCATCGGCATCGAGCACTTCATTGAGCTTCTGTGTCTGGGTGCTGGTTGCTTCAATAATTTTACCATTACGGAAGGTCAGCCGCACATCGCTGTGGGTCACGCCGCGATAGATGGTGGGGCAGTTGAAGTGGATCACACCGTTGACACTTTCACGCACCGGCGCGGTGTAGACTTCGCCATCGGGGATATTGCGCTGCCCGTCGCAACCAACAGCAGGAATATCCTTGATGCTGAATCGCAGGTCCGTGTCACCTGGCCCTTTGAGGTGTACGCGATCAGTCCGGTTCATCAATTCGATGAGTGGCTGCATCGCCTTGCTCATCCGCGCGTAGTCGAGCGTGCAGACATTGAAATAAAAATCCTCAAACGCGGGTGTGCTCATCTCCGCCATCTGCGCCATACTGGGCGTCGGCCAGCGCAGGACACACCAGCGCGTCTTTTTCACCCGAATTTCGTGATGTACCCGGTGCCAGACGGATTGTTCATATAACCGCTGTTTTTCCGCCGGGACATCGCTTAATTCGCTGGTGTTGGCGCTGCCGCGCACGCCCAGATAGCACTGCATCTGCTCCATCTGCCGGCGCTCGACATCCGTGATGATGTTCCACTGTTCCGCCGAGCCGTTGAGCATTAGCGCGCGATTGATCTGATTACTCTTAAGCAGCACCAGTGGCCGCCCACCTGCTTGCGCACAAAGTCGCACCAGTTCGCTGGTGAATTCATGGGGGATATCAATGGCTTCGATCAGCAGATTATCACCGGCTTTGACAGCACAGGAATAGTTGATCAGAACATTCGCCAGACGGGTCATACGTGGGTCAATCATGGTCAATCAGCTCCTGGAATAGAACTTCAACTAACTGAATCAAGTGTAGGATAGCCATCCGACGGTTGCGACGATAGCGGTGAAAAAGAATATAAAATGCAGCGACGATCAGGCGGATTGGTGGTATGGTTACGCCCATGCCCAAGCGCCTGATTGCTCTGATGATCGTGCTGCTGATGTCATTGACCAGCATTGCCTCGGCGTGGAGTACCAAGGAACATATTTTGCTGACACGCCTGGCGGTGATGCGCTTGCTGGCGGAGGAACAAACCCCGCCAGCCATGAAAGACTGGTTGCGTCGCATTACGCCCGGACCTCTGGATGAGCCGAGCCTGCATCAGTGGTATATGGATTCGCGACAGGGGGTTTTTCCGCGCGGCGAAGATGGCGCCCCGTTCTGGGCGGTTGTGCCTGATCTGAAGGCGCTGACTTCCTGGCCGCAGGAAACCGTCGCCCCCTGGCCAGTCGGCGAACGCCTGCTGCACTTTATCGATCTGGAATATTTTGACCCCGCGCAGCAGACGCCCAGCTCCAAGCCGCAGTACAAACTCGGCGGGGCAGCCAAACCCGAGCTGAGCCAGATTCCGCGCGATCCCGCTGATGGGCGCTACAAGCAGGCCGGTATGCTGCCGTTTCGCATCGAGCAGGTTTATGGCAAGCTCGTGCGGTCGATCCGGGCGGGAAGGTTGACCGATGCGCCGGGGCAGTTTCCGCGTGACGAACATGCTGCGCATTGGGCCGGGTTTTTGTCACACTACATCGCCGATAACACCCAGCCCCAGCATTCATCCGTGGATTATAAAAGCCGCGTGTTTTTTCCACCCGGGGCGCACGTTCCCAATGTCCATGCCCAGATGGAATATATTCTGGTGGATGATGAGCGTGCTGATTTTCCTGAGCTGCGCGAACAGTTCTGGCAGTTGTTGCAGCAAAAGCTCACCAGTGTGAACGATGAAGCGACGATGGACGATTTATGGGTCGGTTCGGTGCAGACTTCGTTGCGTGCTTACGATGCACTGGAGCTGGTCGGAGCCGCCGCCGCGGCTGCATGGAAACGCGCAGAGGGTTCGGATAATCCATCGACGCCGTGGGTGATCGATACGACAGCCTTCTACAACTACCGGATGACCCAAAACGGAGTGAGCGTCAGCCTGGCGGAGAAAAAGGCGGAATTGCAGGCGCTGGCGGTGATCCGAATTGCTGAACATCTGCGCCAAGCGTGGGATGAAGCGATGAAAGCCGGGCCGATCGAACCATCAACCATCCCTGATGCCAGCGATCAGAATACCGATCAGGAAAAAGCCGGATAACCGCAATTATTTGTCGGAGGTGCTGTAGTTGAGCGCCGCATCCCTTGACGATAAACTGGCGGTTTCGGTCCGTTAGCTCAGTTGGCTAGAGCAGAGCTTTTACACAGCTAAGGTCGGGGGTTCGAGTCCCTCACGGACCATCACCTGCCGGTGCCCCGAATCCTTGACGCGATTTTATTCACGATATGGATATAAATGAAGTCGCCATGAGCCGATCTTATCTCCTGTCCACTATTCTGGTTGTCGCATCATGCGCGTTGGGCTGCCCCGCCAGTCCGGGCAACGGTGCTGATCAGCGAGTGGGGGAAGTCGATCGGCGACGACCGGCTTGAATGGACAGACAATGGCCTGGCTGATCCTGTACGATGGACGGGTCTTATCAGCCTACCGCCGGCTGGATCGTCCGGGCCTCTGGTTGAACCTGGCGCGGCTGGATGAGGTACAATAGGGGGGTTGACGTTCGGGTAAAAGTATCGATTTGATCAAAAAACGCATCGCAGCACGCCAACGAGGTGTTGTATGATCCGCCAGGACTGGTTGCTGACAATCATCATTCTGATGGCAGCCAGCGCGCTGCGCGCTGATGTTGTGGAACTGCGCGACGGGCGGCAATTGGAGGGGGAGCTGACCAAAACATCGCAAGGGTGGGTGCTGACGACAACCGACGGCATTAAAACAACACTGAGCACCGACCAGATCAAACGTATCGAAATAAAACCGCGCAGCGGAGAGTCAGTGCAGGTTCAGGTGATCCAGTCGCGGCTGGACTCATTGCAGCGCAGCGTCGATGCGCAAAGCGACGCAGCGACCGTCGTGCAGCGATATCAGGATTTTATTCGTCAATATGGTGATACACCTGTTGGCGAGTCAGCCAGGGAGCAACTGACGTTGTGGCAATCACGCCTCGACCAGAAACTGGTGAAACAGGCCGATCAGTGGGTGACTCGTGAACAGGCGGCGCAGATGCGGAGGCAGGCTGGTTTGCTCAGTCAGCAGGCGCGCGAACTGCTCGTGAACAATCAAATGACCCAAGCCAGCGCAGCGGTGGAATCAGCGTTGAAGCTGGAACCAGCCGACGCACTGGCGCTGTATCTCAAAGGCGTGCTGGTCTACCGGGGGGATGATCTCAACGGGGCGCGGCGGGCGTGGGACGGAGTGATACAGGCCTTGCCGGCCCACGGTCCGACGCTGAATAATCTGGCGGTCATCGCCTGGCGGCAAAACCGCCTGACCGAGGCGCTGACGTTTTACCGTCAAGCTCTGGATGCCCTGCCCGTCAACGAAACGATCATCGCTAACTGCGCCGAAGCGATTAACAGCCTGTCTGATGATCAACTGCAAACGCCACTCGCCCAGCGCCTGTTTCAGCGCTACGTCGAACAGGATCAGCAGCTCAGCCGCGTTATGGCGGAGAAGAATCTGTACAAATGGGGCAGCCGCTATATCACCAATCAGGAAAAGGCGCAGATTGACGCTCAGACAAAGGAGATCGAAGAACAGCTCAACGACATGGCCGACCGGTTTAACCGTGTCGAGGCGGATATCCAGCAGATGGGGCTTACCATTGAGCGCAACACCCGCACCTTGCGGCAGATCGAGTCTGATTCGTGGCGACGTGATGAAGAGGGACGTTTGTTTCGCCTGTCACTTCCTCCGGTTTATTACGAGATTCAACGTGAAAACAATCGTCTGAGTTCGTTGCAGAAACAGGCGAAAAATGAGCTGCAGCGGCTGCAGACTCAGGCGCATGATGCGCGCCGGCAATTACCGCAACCGCCCTTTACGGGGGTACAGCAGATCATGGGCGCGGAATCAGCGCCGGTGGTAAACCCACAGATAAATCCCATTTTGGTGACGCCTGCACCCACCACCACCCAGCCAGTGATAACGGATTCAGTCCCGACCTCCCAGCCCACGACCGCCCCTGCCGAGGGTGCGGAGCCTATCCAGATCAAGATCGGCCCGGCCACGCAGCCAGCCAGTCCGGCGGCTCCATGAATTCGTTTGTTCCCTCATCGTTTTGCTAATCAGAGGTATTATTTTCGGCATATCCAGTGTGCGAAAAAACCAGCTTGAATTGCATCGTCGATGAAAAAAGTCATCATCTGACAAAGCATCGCTCGCGCAGCACGCGGGATGGACGATTGACGACAAATTTGCTGACTCTGGGAAAGGCCGTTTTATGGGCAGGATTGACTGGATCAACGTCATGGCAGTAATAGCCCTTGGAGCGGGTTACGCCTGCGCCCAGACCTCTGCGCCTGAAATTCAGGCGCTGCAGGCGCAGATTCAGCAGTTGCAGGCTCAGGTGGATGAGCTGAAAAACCAGCAGGCGCAGGTACTCAACACAGCCGATGTTGACCTCACCGTCGATCAGGTCATGCGCGACGCAGCCGCCCGCAGCCAGTTGTTGCAGGTGCAGGGTTTTACCGCAGGCTGGAACAACGAACGATTTGTTGTGCAGAGTGATGATGGCAACTATTCATTGCGGCCGGGTCTGCAGTTGCAATTCCGGCATGTCATCAATTCCCGCGATACCGATCATGGCCAGGAAACCGACCACGGTTTTGAAATGAAACGGGTGAAGTTTTCCATCGACGGCAACTTCATGTCCAAACGGCTGACTTATTTTTTCCTTTGGTCCAGCCAGACCAACGGCGGCAATTTGTTTCTGGAACATGCCTGGGTCAAGTATGCGCTGAACGACAACTGGGCGGTGCGCGGGGGACAAATGGGCAACCCGGTTTTCAAGGAACAATCGACCAGTTCGCGTCGGTCGCTGGCGGTGGATCGCTCGCTGGCCAACGTCGTGGTCACCGGTTCCAACGAGGCGCAGTTGCAGGCTGTCACGCTGGCCTATCAGGATAATCCGTTTTACATCGAAGGGGGATATGGCGATGGGTTCGTCAGTGCTGATACCGACTGGGCGACACCCGGCAACTGGAACGTTTTCGTCCGGGCGGATTATGTGCTCGATGGATCGATCAAGCAGGCGAGTGAATTCACCGCGCGCGGCAATCGTGATCCGTTGATGGTTGTTGGTGGGGGGCTGGATATCACCGACGGGCCTGACGCAGTTTATTACCGCCACACTGCTGATGTGCAGTACAAGGATGCCGGCCAGTGGGGTTTGTTTGCTGCCTATATCGGCAACTACCGCAAGCTATACGGCGGTGGCAATGATTATGATTTGGGGTTCATGGTGCAGGCAGCGTACGCCATAAACGATCAGTGGGAATTATTCGGCCGCTACGGTGTGAGCATTCTGGATCAGGCGGTTACTTTCGCCAGCGGCAGCGAAGATACATTTCACGAGCTGACTTTCGGTGCCAATCGCTATTTCTTTGGCCATTCCGCCAAGTTCAGCATCGACCTGACCTGCCTGCCCAATGGTTCGCCATCCGATCAAAAAGGTCTGGGTTTTTATCAGGGCGACGACGTGCAGTTTGTTGTGCGCAGCCAGTTCCAACTGCTGCTGTAATCAGCGCATAAGACCGACCCGATACAAGCAGCGTATTGAGTGCAGGTTTGCTTCAGGCGACCGCGCTGGCGCTTTGCGGGATGTGCTGATTTTGTAGGCACAGGGCGACAAAAATGTGTTGCAGGCGCTCGACGGGGGTCTTATTGAGAAAGTCAGGGGTGAAATCGACAGGAAACCGGCCTTGCCACCGATTGAACTGGCGGATCAGTTCCTGGCGATTCATGGCCGCAACGGCGCAGATGATTTCTTCGACTTGCTCGCTGGCCAGCATAGTTCTGCCCTCGTACGAATTATGACGCATTGCACCGTGATTCGTTAGTGCATAACGAAAAAAATTCACATAAAAATATCGAGCAAATTGCCCTTACAGATTGTATCGACCTTATAAACCACCGGCTTAATCACCGGCCGCAACGGCGGCAGTTGCTGAACGGGCACGGTTTTCCATGGCGGCACCAATGCACTTTTACCGTGATAGCTCGCCGGGGCGGTTACGGGGATCTGCCCCGGTGGAGCAAAAATCGGTTCAGGATGGTGCACGCGGCGTGGTTCAAAAATGGCGGCGGGTTGAATATGTCGTGGCGCATTGGCGGGCGAATTGGCGTGGGTCAGCTTTGACGGTTCGAGGCGCGAGGGGGAATGCAACACACCACCAGCGCCACCAGCCAGACCAGGCTGCATCGCAGCACGGAGCAACTGAACCAGCTTCAGGTCCATGCTTGCGATAATCAGGCTGGCGGTTGCGGAGATAGCCACACTCAGGGCAGAGCAAACGGCAGCGACAGAAATAACGAATTGTTTTTCAGACTGATTCAAGCCCTGTTTTTACGGGCAAAAATGGGCATCCAATTTTTCGCACCGAAAATTAAATTAGTCCGGTTATGCCGGATGATGTAATTTCGCAACATTGGTGTTGCCGTTGCGCAACGTCGCGCATTGGTCATCCCATCTGGCGATGCTGTCATCGACTGATTTATCAGACGCTGATGGATGTTCACTTCCAGCCTCTGCTGTCCAATTCCTGCGGGTTGTTTGATCTTCGCGTGTGTGCCTCACCCGTGCATCTGGTTGCGCCTCCGGTTGGGTGTATCAGCCAACCTCTTTTGCGCGGGAGTATTGCGTCGTACACTTGCGAAGCTTTGATGGAGATCGCGCAACGGCGATCCACCGGTTTGATATGTCATGCTGACCAGCGACCTCGATTTCTTTCTTCCCCCGCAACTGATTGCGCAGACTCCGGCGGATCGGCGCGAGGCTTCACGCCTGCTGCACTATCACCGCGCAACCGGTGAGGTGGCGCATCGTGTTTTTGCTGATTTACCGGACTTGCTTCGCGCTGGTGATCTGCTGGTGCTCAATGATACCCGCGTTGTGCCGGCGCGGCTGGATCTGCGCAAGGCAACTGGCGGGCACATCGAGGGGTTGTTCCTGCATGAAACAGCGCCCGGTTCGTGGCGTGTCATGCTTCGCGGCATGGGCCGAAGTCGCGCCGGGCTGCACTTTGCCAGCGATCCTGCCATCACCGCCAGCATCATCAGCGTCTACGACAACGGTGAATATGAACTTCAGTTATCCGTCCCAGCCCCGGCAACAGAGTTGCTCAAGCGACTAGGCCGTATGCCCCTGCCTCCCTATATCAAACGTCAGCGCGAGCATGATCAGCGTGATCCGCTTGACCAGCAGCGTTACCAGACAATTTACGCTCGTGATGGCCAGTCGGTTGCCGCGCCCACAGCGGGTTTGCACTTCACGCCTGAGCTTTTCCAAACGTTGGAACAACGCGGCATTAACAAAACATTTGTCACACTTGATGTTGGCCTGGGCACGTTCAAACCGGTTACGGCTGACAGGCTTGATCAGCACCTCATGCACACCGAGCATTACACCATCACCCCACAGGCCGCTGCCGACCTGAACGCCGCGCGTCAACAGAAGCGCCGGATCATCGCTGTCGGCACCACCGCTGCCCGCGTGCTGGAATCTCAGCCGCAGGCTGCGTTCGAGCCACGCGTCGCCAGTACATCAATTTTTATTCATCCACCCTATGACTGGAAACATGTGGATGGGTTGATCACCAATTTTCATCTGCCCCGCAGCACACTCATTGCGCTGGTGGCGGGTTTCATCGGATTGGCCGAGCAGCGCCGCCTGTATCAACTGGCCATTCAGCAGGAATATCGCTTTTTCAGTTACGGCGATGCCATGTTCATCGACTGACGTGCGCCCCTTTCAGCCAAAATAATCTCGTTTTCCGATGCGATTCCTTCCGTCAGCACAGACCAAAAAATGCTGATTCATCCGACGGCACTGACGCAAACACAAGAAGCGATCGCTATTTTCAGCCAAGGCTGATTCAGGTATAAACCAAGCCATGGATCATCATGATGCTGAAATAACCGAGGTGGTGGTGGTACTCAATCAGCAGTTCGCCAACCAACTGACGCAGGCCCGTCAGATGCTGGAAGAAGCGGGAATGACGATCGACTCGGAAGATCACGATAACGGAGTCATGCACGGGAGTATTGATTCAAAGAATCTGCATGCGCTGGAAAAACTGCCCTGCGTGCAGTACCTGCGTCCGGTTTTCACGTATGTGGCGGATTATCCCACCGGCGACCCCCGCGATAAGGATGACGATCTGGATGACAACGCCGATGAAGCGCCGGATGGCGGTGATCCGAAGCATCAATAATCCAAATCACTCAAGCAACCAATCAACTGAAATCAGTCGGAATGACCGTGGTATTTTGCACTGCCTGACGCGGGAAAATCAGAACGGTTGAATCAGCTTCATAGCGTGATCCCCAGCCAGCTCCACGATTCACGCCATAAACTGGACGTTTGGACGGCTTCTTCGGGGTATGTGTGGTGACCGGCGGTGCGGACGAACAACTTCTTTTGCGTGTGCAGTGCGTTGTAAACGGCGAATTGCCCTGGCGGTGGTACGGCTGGATCGAACATGGCAGCAGCCACCATGGTTGGCGTTCTGCTTGCATGGGCATGAATGGCTGCATCAAAAAAGGATAATACATTCAGCACGGATGGATCGTGCTGATAATAGGTGCGCACGGCGGCGCCGCTGCCGGTGCATGGGAGCGTTACGCGCAAGCGGTGGTTGCCAAAGCTGGGTACGTCGAGAAACGCACGGCGGATACGCTGATCCCACGGTACGGCCATCGCGCCAATACCCCCGCCGAAGCTGCCTCCCCAGTAGCGCAGATTGCCGCTGACATCATTCACCACCGCCGACAAGGCACTGCCCGCCGCCCACAAGTCGGCAGCACAAAGTCCGTGGCTGTAGGTCTGGATGGATTCGATTCCTTTGAGCACGTGCGCCTGAGCATCGTCCGGCCAGTCCGGTCGGGCGGAGCGATGAAATCCGCGCGCACACGGAAAGATTGTCGCGGCGTTGCACGGTTTGTCCCATACGTCCGGGTGCGGGCGACCACCGTAACCGTGCCCCATGATCAGACCGATTTTCGCCGGTTGATGGCGCGGGATGGAAATCCACCCGCCGACGCGAAAGCCGTCAAATGAATCGAACTCGATTTCCGACACGTCATAGTGTTCGTTGGACAAATCGGTGGGATGCAGCAGCGGGCGTGGCGGTGTTGCGATGGTTTGCAGATACCGGCGTTGCCAAAAGGTGGACAGGCCGGCGGGCGCCGGTGGAGCGCTGACATTCAATAGCGCATGCAGATCGTACCCATGGGTCGGATCAAAAGGGTAATCATGCGGCAGATGGACAGTCCGGTTGGGCAACATCGACAATCAATTCTAACAGAATCAGAAAGCAATTGATTGTCCAAGGCGCGGTTTCACGCGAGGTGAAGGCGTGCAACAGCGATACAAGTCCATCCGGTTATGGTTATACTGCTGGCCAATGGATCAAGAAGCATCAGGTCTTGAGTTGGCGCCGGGGGTTTATGTCGCTGCGATGATGTTGCGATTTAAGTATGCACGTAGTTCGGGTCCGGGCGGGCAGAATGTCAACAAAGTTTCCAGTAAAGCGGAATTATGGGTCGCGGTTGAAGCGATGACAGGGATGAATTTCTGGGCCAAGCAGAGGCTGCGCAAGCTGGCGGGGGCGCGCCTGACGCGCAGCGATGAAATTCATCTGACCAGCGACGAAACGCGCAGCCAGGAGAGTAATCGTCAGATCGTGATGCAACGATTGCGCGATTTGATCGTTGAAGCATGTCGTCCGCCCAAAGTGCGCAAAAAGACCAAACCATCGCGTGCTGCCCGCCAGCGCCGGCTGGATACAAAGAAGCAGCGGGGTCAGGTCAAGCAATTACGCCGTCAGATGCCGTAGCGACAACGGGCTGCAATTTGATCAGCGGTCAGCGCGACAATCACTGGCGGAGAGTTTCCATGTCCGTCTGCGATCGTTATTCTTTGTCGCTCATGTGGCCGTGGTTGATTGTTTGTATGGCGGTGCTGTTGATTGGCGTGACCAAGAGCGGGTTTGGCAGCGGTATGGGGCTGCTGAATATCCCGATCATCGTGCTGGCGATGGGTCATACGGATCGGGGTTCGCAGGCGGCGCTGGGGTTGATGTTGCCGCTGCTGATTCTGGGGGATTTATTAGCGGTTTGGCAATATCGGCGGCTGTTCAAACCGGGTGGACTTTCGTCCGTGGCGACTACCCAAAACGATCGTACCCAGGATCCTGAGCAGAAGCTGGATCAAGTGCAGCCTGTGTTGCCACCACAATCGGCGCCGCTGCATACCGGCCCGCAACTAATCAAGGCGCTCTTGCCTGGAACAGCGCTGGGCGTGGTGATTGGTGGCGTATTGTTGTGGTGGTTTCATCAGTATCACGCCATGGTGGGAACGATCATCCGTCTGGAGATCGGGCTGGAATGTATTGTGATGGTTGGGCTGCATTGGTGGCGGCAGTACAAGGGGGTGCAGACGCATCTATTACCTGAACCGCTGCGCAGTTGGGTGACAGGTTGTTTCGCGGCTGTCAGTTCGACCCTGGCCCATGCCGCCGGGCCGGTGATTGCGATGTATCTCCTGCCAATGAAGCTGGATCGTAAGCTGTTTGTCGGAACCAGTGCGCTCTATTTTTTCCTGCTCAACAGCGCCAAACTGCCAGCCTATTATGCCAGTGGGATGTTTGCCCAGGCGGAGCTTGGGTTTACGATTCAGTTTGCGCCGCTGGTGCTGGTGGGTGCGGCACTGGGTTACTGGGTGCTCAAGCGATTGAACGACCGCCATTTTTCCGTCATTATTTACGCGGTGACGTTTATTCTGGGCTGGTATCTGCTGGGTGATGGTATACTGCGGTTGTTCCAGCCCTAGTCAGCCGTGATTGAAGACAGCCCGCCAACACCACGGGTGCTGCCAGCGGCGGGCGGTCGCACGGATTTCAGATTGTGATCCAACAAAAAATGCAGGCGAGATAAAATGCCCACCAGTACCGTCGAAAATTATCTCAAGCATCTGTACGTTCAGCAGAACCATGACGCGCAGGCGCTGGTGCCGCTGGGACGACTGGCGACGGTGCTGGGGGTGACGCCGGGCACGGTGACAACCATGATCAAAACCCTGGCAGATTCGGGGCTGGTTTTTTACGAACCGCGCACAGGTGCGCGTCTGACGCCTGGTGGCGAGCAACTGGCGCTGCTGGTGTTGCGTCGGCATCGCCTGGTGGAGCTGCTGTTGGTGCGCCTGCTGGGTCTGGACTGGTCGCAGGTTCACGACGAAGCAGAAGAATTGGAACATGCCATCAGCGATCGGTTGCTGGATCGAATCGATCAGGTGCTGGGTTATCCGCAGTTTGATCCGCATGGTGATCCGATTCCCACGGCCAGCGGCCAGATCATTCAGCGACCGATGCTGCGCCTGAGTGCCTGTGAAGCGGGCCGGCAGGTGTCGATTGCGCGGGTGGACGACCAGGATCAGGAGTTTTTACGATTTGCGGCCGACAGTGGTTTGACACCCGGCGCGGTGGTTCATGTGCTGGCTCACAACAACGCGGCCGATGCAATTACCATTACGGTGGGTGATGGGAAGGAACATCTAACCCTGGGCAGCGCTGCAGCGGGAAAAATTTTTGTGGAATAATCAATCGGCCGTTTTTTCGGCTTCGACGCTGCTCCGCTGCGGGCCGAGCATGGCCAGCCACAAACCAAATTCATAGAGCAGGATTAACGGTATCATCAGGGCGATGGTAACCGTGATAACATCGCCGGGGGTGATGACGGCGGCGACGATCGACATGATGAAATAGACGTACTTGCGCCCGCGCTTGAGCGCGTCGAGTTTGACAAAACCAAGGCGCACAATCGCCATCACCACCAGGGGCATCTGGAAGCACAGCCCAAAGGTCAGCAACATGCCCATGACCAGACTGATGTAGTTGGGCAGGGTGAACTGCATCGCCAGCAGGTTGCTGGGGCCAAAGGGGATGACCCGCACATCGCTGCCGTTGCCGGTGAAAACCTTCAATCGATTTTCCATGAGATTGAACCAGACCATCGGCTGGCCGGGATGGAGCGTGGCGGGGTCGCCCTTAATCGCGGCAATGGCGGTTCCCGGCTGATCGATGGTGACCTGCGCCGGGCTGTTCATTCCCGGCAGGGGGATGCCAGCGCCGAAATCAATGAAAAATACGATGGTCCATGGCAGCACCAGCCAGTAGACCATCGCCATACCTGCCAGCAGCAGGCCGATGCTGGAGGGTGCGATGATGTGTACCCACCGACGTTCGTGTGGATAAAGCCCGGCGGCAATGAACTTCCAGAGCTGATACAAAATCCAGGGTGAGGAAACCGCCGTGGCGCAGATCAGGCTGATCTTCAGGAAGACCATGAAGCTATCGGGCAGGTCAGTGACAAAAAGCTGGGGGCTGAGATCGTGGCTTTCCAGCGTGTTGATCAACGGAGCGCTGAAGATCGACATCATTTCCTTGCCAAAAATCAGACAGACCACAAGAACCAAAAAAAATCCGATCAGCCCGTAGATCATCCGCCGGCGCAGCTCATCCAGATGCTCGCCCAGGCTCATGCGATTGGCATCAGGATTGGAGGCATCGTCGATGGGTTCAGGTTGGATCGTGTTGTCGGCGACCATCGTCAGTGGCATTATCCTACACCAGATCAGATGACAATTCGCATGGCTGATCGCTCGAATTATTGGCCGACATAAAAAAACCAGCCCGACGGGCGGACTGGTGCGCAGATCAAGATTGCAGCCGCGCAAGTGCGGATAAACCGCCGCTGAGAGCGAGCTTTATAATCAAGGATCAGTCTTCCAGATTCAGATATTTCAGCTCCTCGTGGCTGAGCTGGATATCCAAGCCCGGCAGGGTGGTATGGGTTTCGGAAAGCATCCGCGGCCCGACGAGTGCGAAGGTCGGGAAGGGCTGACACAGCACATACGCCAGGGCGATATTGATGGGCAGCACCTTGTATTTGTCAGCCAGTTCAATCGCACGGGCTTGGCGGCGGAAATTATCGTCGCTGTACCAGCAGCGCACACGTTCGGCGTCGTCGGTTTTGTCCGGGGCGGATATTTCAGGGACAAAAAATCCGCGCGCCTGACTGGACCAGGAGAGCAGGGTTGTCTGACTTTGCGTCAACCATTTTCGACTGGCGGGGTCACTGGCGGCGACACAACCGGGCCAGATGGGATCGACCATGCGGGCGAGGCTGAAGTTGTTGTTCAGGATGGAAAATGGCTGCAACCCCTTTTGCCGGGCATATTCGTTGGCTGCGGTGAAGCGCTCGATACTCCAGTTGCTGCCTCCGAACGTTTTGATTCGGCCAGCCTTGACGTGCTCATTAAGCACATCGACAAACTCACCCACCGGAACTTCGGGGTTGTCACGGTGCATGATGTAAATATCCGCATGATCAAACTGCAACCGCTCGAGGCTGGTCAGAAGCTGGCGGGTCAGGTCGGCGGGGTTGCAAAAGGGTGTATGAGCACCTTTGGTGATGACCGTGACCTGATCGCGCACGCCGCGCGTTTTGATCCACTGGCCGAGAAACAGTTCATGCCGGCCGCCACCGTAAATATAGGCGGTGTCAAAAGTATTGCCGCCGCGCTCGAACCAGTCATCGAACATGACGGCAGCGTGGGGCAGGGAAGGTTGATTGTCGCAACCCATGATCAGACGGCTGATGCGTTTTTCCAAATGCGGCACCTGGCCATAGCGCATGTTATTTTGCGGCGCGACGTTCAGGGGCTGGCCGGTGATTGTGGTGATATTGCCCGGCTTTTCCATGTCAAAAGTCATGCCGATTGACTGGCGCCACTGATCCATCGCCCGCAGATTGCCGAGGGTGTCAGCCGGTGTCATGGCGGGGTAGTCGGCCTGAGTTTTACCCGCCAGAATCGCCCGGCCGGCGTAATCGATTTCCAGGCCATAGGTGTTGTTGTCAGCGGTGAGCGTATATTGCTGTGGTTCTTTTACGTCATTTTTGTAGACGCTGATCGTGCCGGTGCTGGGGTTCGTACGATCCGCCAGCCAGGGATTGGTCAGCGTGATGCGCCCCTGGTCGCCGTAGATATGAACAGCGTTTTCCAGATTCTGCTGAACTGCGGTGGAAAGCTCGGCGATGATGGCGCCAGGAAATTCCGCGACTGCGGCAGTGTAATGATCGACGCCGGTCGGGCCGAGATGAGCAACCGCCTTGACGTGAAGGGGTTCAGCCGGAGCGTTTTTTCCCGTCGCAGCGCCGGCGATGAGGCGCGCCATGGAAATCGGGTAGCAGCCGACATCCATCAGGCCACCGCCGGCCAGATCATTGGCATACACGCGGCTGGTGGCGTTGAAACCCATGAAAAAACCGAAGCTGGCCCGGATCAGTTGCACCTGACCGATGGCCTTTGCCTTCAGCAGTTCAATCAACTTCAGGGTTTGGCCGTGGCAGCGATACATGAACGCTTCCATGAACAAAACCTGGTTGAGCCGGCAGGCTTCGATCATCGCCATTGCCTGGGCTTGGTTGATCCCAGCGGGCTTTTCGACCAGCACATGCTTGCCGGCTTGGGCGGCGAGAATCGCCCATTTGGCGTGCATGGGGTGGGGCGTGGCGATGTAGACGGCGTGAACATCCCGATCAGCCAGCAGTTCGTCATAACTGCCGTAGCTGCGACAAGCACCGGTGACGTATTGGTCAACAAACGCCTGCGCCCGGGCCTTGTCGCGCGAAGCCACCGCCACCAGCGAACCGGTTTGCGAACCGACGATCCCGCGCGCAAATGCCTGGGCAATGCCGCCTGCCCCAATGATGCCCCAACGAATACGAGACATAACGACCTTTCAAAAAATCAGATTCGTTTCACTGCTCCAACAAAACAGTGATTGTGACGAATGAATTGCACCCATGGTAGCAGCGCGTATCTACGGTTCAATCAACCACAGAAAAAACGCACCTGCAAAGATTGAAAAAACAACATCAGGAGTGTCTGCATCAAGCCAGCAATTTCTTGATCTGGCACGCGATCAGGAGCTGGTGGTGTCATCCTGTTCGATTTCATTGAGGTAGGTCAGGGCGCGTTCCAGCTCGCTTTTGAGGTGACGAACGCGCAGCAGGCTTTTGACGCGCGTCAGAAGTTCAAATTTATTCACCGGTTTGGAAACAAAATCATCCGTGCCGCACTCGCTGGCTTGTTCAATGTCGCCCAGTTCATTCAGCGCGGTGACCATCAGAATCTGGATATCGCGCGTGGCAGGATCGGCCTTGAGTTTGCGGCAGACCTGAAATCCGCTCATTTTAGGCATCATGATATCCAGCAGGATCAGATCCGGGTTGTGATGGGCAACCTGCTCCAGCGCCTCAACTCCGTCGCTGGCGGTGATGATCCTGACCGGCAGGGATTCGAGAAAAGCCTGGAGCAGTTCCACATTCTGAGCATTGTCATCGACGATCAATACTGTTGATGGCGGAAGGGCGTTGTCGGTTGGGCTGGTTGGTTCCTGAGTCATATCATCCATCTCTTGCTGGAAACAGTCGCATTTTATTTATCTTGACGAGCCTCGGTGATTGAATGATCGGGGCAGAGCCGCGACCCGTCAACGCCAGCGTCCTGGCTCCTGGTGTAAAACCACTGTCTGAATCGTAGGCGCCTTCATCCTTTGGGCTGATAAAACAGCAGCCTGAGCGAGTTGAGAACGACAACAATTGTAGAGCCTTCATGGAAAAGGACCGCCACTCCCAGAAAAGCCAGCCCAAGCGCCGCCAGCGGGGCGAGAACCGCGATAACACCCAAGGCAATGATCAGATTCTGAGCAATAATGCGCCGGCTGAATCGCGATAGACCAATGGCATCAGGCAGTTTCGCCAGATCATCAGCCATCAGCGCCACATCCGCCGTCTCCAGCGCCACGTCCGTACCGGCTCCGCCCATGGCGATACCAACCCCCGCTGCCGCCAGGGCCGGCGCGTCGTTGACACCATCGCCGACCATGGCAATTTCACCGTATTTTTGACGTAATTGGCTGACAAGGTTCAGCTTGTCTTCGGGCATGAGCTGGGCATGAAACTCATCAATATCCAGATCAGCGGCGATCTGCCGGGCGACCGCGGTTTTGTCGCCGGTAAGCATAATCAGGCGGCGCAGCCCAATCTGGCGCAACCGGGCGATGGTGGCAGCGGCATTGTCACGCGGCCGGTCCGCCAGAGCGATCAGGGCAATGGGCTGATCATCAACGGCGATCAACACCGTACTTTTTCCCTCTTGCCCCAGCCGATCAAGCTGGGGGGTGATGATGCCAGGCCAGTTGCGATTTTCGGGGTGATCCGGGGTGTCGTTGAGCATCTCCGCCCGTCCGGCGGTGATGGTTTGGCCGTCAACCTGACCGCGCACACCCAGACCGGGGAGCTGTGTTATTTGAGTGGCATTGAGCACGGGCAGGTGGCGGTTGGCTGCCTCATTGACGATGGCGCTGGCCAGTGGGTGGGAGCTGCTGCGCTCGACAGCGGCTGCCAGCGACAGACAGGTTGATTCATCCAGTTTCCCCAGCGGAATAATATCGGTAACGACTGGTTTGCCGCGGGTGAGTGTGCCGGTTTTGTCAAACGCGATGACGCGCACTTTGCCGAGGTTTTCCAGATGCACACCCCCTTTGACCAACACGCCGATGCGCGCCGCCCGGGCGATGCCGCTGAGGACGGCGGCGGGTGTTCCAATGGCCAGCGCGCACGGCGAGGCAGCGGTGAGAAAAGCCATCGCCTGATAAAACCAGCCCGACCAGATCGATTCCGGGATCGATCGTGGCGTCAGACCGATGAGCGGGGGAATCAGCGCCAGGCCGAGCGTTGCGATCAATACCAGGGGGACGTAGTAGTGTTCAACCTTGCCGGTGAAAACTTGCGTGGGGCTTTTGGTGGTCTGCGCTTCATTGACCAGACGGATGATGCGCGCCAGGGTTGACTGGCTGGCTTGTTTGGTGACGCGGGCGACCAGCAATCCCTGACCGTTGATGGTGCCAGCGTAGATATTTTGGCCGGGCGTTTTTTCAACCGGCATGGATTCGCCGGTAAGCGGTGATTCATCGAGGGCGGAATTGCCGCGCACGACGGCGGCGTCGGTTGGTACACGCTCAAATGGTTTGATGATGACCTGATCGTCCTTATTCAGTGTTTCAACGCGAACCAGCTCCTGCGTTCCGTCGGGGTCGAGGCGGGTCGCCGTTTCCGGCGCCAGTTGCGCCAGCGCTTCAATGGCGCGCCGGGCCTTGCCCATCGCCAGTTCTTCACCAGCGCTACCCAAGGCAAAAAGAACCAGCAGAAAAGCGCCTTCTTCAAAATGCCCGAGAGTGGCAGCCCCGAACGCAGCGGCGAACATCAGCACATCAATATCAAAGCGCAGACGACGCAAGACCTGGAATGTATCAATCGCGGTGTACCAGCCAGCAATTATGAAGCTGGCCGTGATGATCGCATAGCGCGCGGTCTCCGGCCCGGCCTGACGATGGATGACAAAAGCGATGGCGCACAAGACGCCGCCGATCAACCCCATCAACAGTTTGTGATAATCGGTCAGCCACATCCGCCACGAACGAGATGAGGTTGCTGATTGCGTTGGCCCGGGTGCGTGGGTTTGACTGGTCGCGATTGGGCTGATCAGCAGTCCGTCCTTTTCATCCGGATCAAGGGGGCGCAGTCGATAACCCAACTGGCTGAGCCGCATGGCAATGTCAGCCATCGCGCAGGTGGTGCGGTCAAACTCAATACGCAACGACCGCGAGGCAAAGCTGGCTGAGGCGACGACCCCCGGCAATTTGGCCAGTGCCGATTCGATCTGCTGCTCATTGCGCGGCGCGATCATGCCGTCAATGCCCATGACGATCTGCCGACGCTGCGGATGCAGGCACAGCGAAGCATGACGAACCTGGGCATCGAGCTGATTCAGCGACAAAAGGCGCGGGTCATAATCAAGATGGACAATCGCCTGATCGTTGGTGTCGGTTCGTTGCAGGTCGATTTTGCGAATGCCGGGCATTTGGCCAAGACGTTGACGCAGGCATTGGCTGCACGTCTGCCAGTGTTCGGGTTGCTCAAGGCAATGGGCGGGCATGCGCAGGGTATGGGTAGCCATGGGTTATTCCGCCGAAAATTTCCGGTGAAGATCCGTTTAACGATAATTTGATCTGGTCTGATGATGCATCAGTGCCCGGCTGCTTCGTGGCCTGTACACGGGCAACGATTATAGCTGGGTCGGTACGTAAACAAACAGTGCGTGAGGCAATCGCATCAGGCAGAGGGGGTGGCGGTTAAATTGCGGGCCGGTTTTAATCGCCTGATCGATGACTGTGATTGAATCAGGCGGCGAGATTCAAATCAGGGCGAAACAGCGAAAGCCCCGCAGATTTTAGGGCAACGCGCAGGCGCGGATCAAGCAGGGCATCGCGCTCGCCGGTCCAGTCGAAATGCCAATCGTCGTAACGTGCTTCCAGGGCAGGCGTATTCACCCCCGGGTGCATGACGAGTTCGACAATGGGGCTGGTTGAGGGTTTGGCTGGTTTTAACGGGCTGGCGGTGTCAAGACTGGTCAGTTCACGAGTCAGAATGTCGATGTCGTTGTGGCCAGCCCACGACAGGCCGAGGCAGGGCAGAGGCTGATCCACGCCGGCCGCGCGCCATCGCGCCAGAGTTTGCAGTGCCAAGCCGGGAATGTTTTTCTTGATCAGCTTCAGACCGGGGCAAAATGGCGTGCGGATACGGGCGATGGCGTGTTGACGTTGCAGCCGCCGGGCTGTTGACCAGATGGCGGGAAATACATGCACATGCTGGTGGCTGTCGATGTGATCCAGATGGATATTATGCTCAAGGCACTGACGCATCTGCCAGTCAGCCTCAGCATCCAACGCCCGGCGGGCATTTGATCCACCCAGCGTGACCCAGCGCACCAGTTGTGGCCACTTGGTAAAGACCCGTCCATCAGTACCCCACGGTTCACCGACCAAGGTCAGGTGCAACCCAACCTTGACACCCCTGCGGGCAAGTTGGGCGAGCAGGGTCCAGTCCAGGCTGACACCTTGGGGTGAAAAGGAGATGCTTTGCACCACCCCGGCGTCGATGCACTGCAGAATGCCGCGGTCGATATCCGCGTGCAATCCGAAATCGTCAGCATTAACCAGTACGGTGGACATTCAATCATTGATCCAATCCGGCTGGGGCTGAGGTCAATCAGCACTCAACCGGCCAGACTCTTAAGTCAAATAAACGGTTTACGAGACGGCGGCGTACACATTCACCTGGGGTGACAGCGCACCAGGGGCTGCCTGATCCATCACGATATAACCCGGGCGGCCGCGTGTCTGTTCCACGATCATCATCAGGTAGCGACCGAGGACACCCACCGATGCCAGAATGCAACCGCACAGGAAGCAGATGGCCACGATGATGTCGGTGTAACCGGAAGTGATCTGATGCCACGATAGCAGTTTGTTCAGGATTGACGCGACGCCAAAAATCATGCTGCCAGCAGCCAGCAGACACCCGCAGGCGAAGACCACCCGCAGGGGAACTGTGCTGAAATCAAACAACGCCTTGCTGGCCAGTTGCAACGACTTGCGGAAGGTGTAACTGGGTGTGCCGTGCAGTCGCTCTGCCTGTTCATAGGGCAGGGAAATCTGCCGAAAACCCAGGGCGGGGATCAAACCGCGCAAAAATTTCTCGCGCTCGGGAATATGATTCAGCACTTCCAAAAACCGGCGCGACAGCAGCCGGAAATCAGAGGCGTCCGGCGTGATGCGCGTATCGGCCAGGGCATTGAATACGCGATAAAAACCGGATGAAAGCAGCCCTTTGCTGCCGCCAGCCTGATGCTGGCGAACCATCTGCACCACGTCGTAGCCGGCGTCAAACTGTTCGAGCATTTTCGGGATCATCTCCGGTGGGTGCTGGAGATCGGCATCCATGCTGATGACAGCCTCGCCGGGGGCGTTATTGAGTCCAGCCTGCAATGCAGCCTGATGTCCAAAATTACGCGAAAATTGCAAATAGCCTACCGGTGTTCCACCAGCGCGAATGGATTTGACTTTCAACAGCGAATCATCGCGGCTGCCGTCATCCACCAGCAAAAGGCGCAAATCCCAATGTTCCAACTGGCTGGCGACCGCCTTGAGGCGCTCGACCAAGGCATCGAGGTTGGCCGATTCATTGTGCATCGGCACGACCACGCAAACGGTGCGTTTTTCAGCAGTTGGACTGACCTCGGGCATTTGATGGACACTCTGTTTGTTGTTCGGGGCAGCCAGTTCGTTGTTCGTCAGAAGATTGTATGTTTCGTCAGCCAATCCACACCCCGCGAGAAAAGAGTATTGCGTAATAAACCTGCATCAACAGTTGCGCGGCAACAATTACGCTCAGCACGGCCGGGCGTTTCAGTGACAGCAACATTATAGCCAACAGGGCAAAACACGGTAGTGCCGCAGTTTCGTACCGTGCCACCGAGCTGGCGCGTTCACCCCAGGCGGGCAGGTAAGCCATGAGGAAAATGAACCCTGACAAGGCGAACAGTTCCCGCCGCACGCGGGTGGTGCGCGCCAGACCAAGGATGGTCAAGGCGACAATGCCCCACATCATGCCGCGATTCCAGGCTTGCGGGGTCAGGGCTTTGCCAGCCAGATGGCTGAATTGCTGGGCGAATGCAGAGGTCTGTGCGGATTGGCGCTGGACCGATGCCTCCCAGGCAGCGTGCGCTTCCTGAGCTGCTTCCAGACGAAGCTGCTCAGCCGTCCGCAGGCCTCCGGGTTGCCAGTAGGTCTGGGCTTGGAAATAGACATCAAACCGATCGTAACGCTGCCAGAGGTAATACTGGTAGGTGCTGATTCCGGCGGTGCTGATCGCGCCCAGCAGGATCAGTCGGCGGATCAAGGGCCAGTTAGCGCTACCTTGGATCGCCTGGCGCAACCGGGCTGTCCAGCCTGGGCAACCGCCGCGCTCAAAAAGCTGCGGGTGGGTATAGCGCAAATGTTGTAACCAGACCCAGAGCAGGAGTGTGATCGCCAGCGGAAGCGCCGTGGGGCGCAGAGCGGTTGCCAGACCGCAAACCAGCGCTGCGATGAAATAGCTTTGGCGTTGCAGCATCAGTAGCACGATTGCCACACACATCATGAACGGGCCTTCGGTCAATGCGCCACTGAAAAAGGCGGATGTGGGGAACGTCGCCAGCAGCAGGCACGCCCAGAAGGCGGTCCGGCGGTTGGTGATGCTTCGGGTCCATTCAAAGAAGAAACCAAAACCGATGATGGTGGCGAGGTTGGAAATAACCACCAGCGATGTTTCGGGGCTGAGGTATACCGTTAGTGCGCGCCCCAGGATGGGCAGGAGCGGGAAAAAGGCAATTTCGGGCGGGATGGCGGTGCTGGGATATCCATCGCGCAAAATCTTCAGGTAATGCTCACTGTCAAAGGCGATCCAAGCATGACCGGTGGCATACATGCCGAAGGAGGTGGCGGTGTCCGTGGAGATCACCCCGACGATGAAGATCAGCGCCCGGATGACGATGACACAGGCCAGGGTAAACAACAGGACTGATGAGGCCGATTGCTGTTGACCAAGGCGGTCTAACAGCTCCTCGCGGGTGACGGCCGTCCGCGACGGCGTCAATAGTTCACCGGAGATACCGCCGGAGATCCTGCCCATGGCTATTAAATCATGTTCGTTGCCGCCGTCGGCGACAGCTTTGCGAAATAGTCCCATCTCAACGCCTCACTTTCTCCCAATTTCCTATAGTGAATGCCCAGATTTGTGATCAGGCACTGACCAGTGTTAGCGAACTAACCTTTGAGTGCATCGGCGGGAAAGAGGAGGAGCTTAGCGCACAATGCGGCTTTTCGTCGCCTTTTTATGGTTATAGGACAAACAAATAGCGCTTTGGTTAGTTTGGATCGGATATTTGGTTTGGAGGGGACGAAACGAGCGGCGCAGGATTGATCAGCGATCAGATGTTTTCCCCAGCCAGTCCGATGGCGCTGGCGGTGGCATGCGTTTCGATATGCGACATGGAGACGTGCCAGGCGGTGATTCCGCGTGACAGGGCGATTTTGAGCGCTTCGCCGCTCAGGATGACACGTGGCTGGCCGGAGGGTTCACGGATGAGTTCGATGTCAATCCACTGAATACCGCCGCTCCAGCCGGTTCCCAGGACCTTGAGAATCGCCTCTTTGGCAGCAAAGCGGCCGGCGTAATGTTCAAAACGCCGCTTGGGGTTGCGGTTGCAGTAGGCTTGTTCGCTGGGTGTGAAGCATCGATCCAGAAACCGCTGACCGTGAATTTCCACCAGATGGCGGATACGGGCGGTTTCGACAATATCAATGCCGTGGCCAAGAATGGACATTGTTGCTCAAGGGTAAAGCCAAACAGCGCCGAGGCAAAGAGGTTGTGATATTTCAATTCAATTTTCTTTACATCAACCCTGGCAGGATTAGCGCGCTGAAGGAGAAAAATGAGGTCAATGCTGTTTTATAGAGGTTGTCTTGAGGGACGATGGTGGTAATCTGGTGTTAAGTTAAGGAAGCTTAAATAGTTCTGTTTTTAGATTGAGGTTTCACGGATGAAACATTTCTGGAGTGTCGGGCTGATTTTGTTGGCTTTGCTGGTGGGAGTGTCGGTTGGGGCCAGTGGTGATCTGAATCGCTCTGTGACCGAGGTGCTGCGTTCAAAAGAGCTACAGAAAGTGGATGTTGGCGTGGTGCTGGTGCGCCTGGGGGAACGCGCCAGCGAGGATCAGGTACTTTTTCGCAATGATAGCGATATTCCGTTGATTCCTGCCAGTAATCTTAAATTGGTGACAACGGCTGCGGCGCTGGATCAACTGGGGGAGAATTTCAAGTTTCAGACGAAATTGGTCTTGCGTCAGCGCCCGGATGGGCGCCAGGATCTGGTGATCTGGGGAGATGGTGATCCCACCCTTGGCGATGCGGAGCTGCTGCGCAAAGTGGGTTGGGGTACGACGACGGTCTTTGAGAACTGGGCGCAGCAGCTTAAAGGTCGCGGGATCAGTTCTGTTGGCGATATTGTGGTTGATGACAGCGTTTTTGACACGGAATTTGTGCATCCGCACTGGCCGGCGAATCAGCTTCATTTTCGCTATTCCGCGGGCGTGGGAGGGATCAATCTGAATGCCAATGCGCTGGACTTCATGCTGACGATCCATGGTCTGGGGCAGACGGTCAGCTATGTGACCGACCCGCCGACGAAATATGTGACCATTCGCAATACCTGTGTGCAGGGGAAAGAGAACGCGATTTGGCTGACGCGCAAGTTGGGAACCAACGACATTACGCTGGGCGGTCAGACCAATGCCAGTAGCGGTTTCCCGGTGAGTGTGACGATTGATGACCCGCCGATGTTTGCGGGTACGGTGCTGGCTGAAACGCTGCAGAAATCCGGTATTAACGTGGCAGGGCAGGTGCGACGCGATCGCAGCGACCAAGCGGCGTGGCAGCAGGCGGGTGAACAGGCGCAACAGACGTGGACGGTACTGGCCATTCATGAAACGCCGCTGCCGGTCGTGCTGGCGCGAACCAACAAAGACAGCATGAACATGTATGCAGAATCGTTGCTCAAACGCATGGGGCATCTGGCCAGCCGGGAGAGCGGAACCTGGGCCAATGGCACGGTGGCGGTCGGGCGGTATCTGGAAAAAATCGGCGTTCCCGCCGAACAGTTCAAACTGGATGATGGCAGTGGTTTGTCGAAGGAAAACCGGATCAGTCCCAATGCCTTGTCGCAGGTGCTGATTGATAATTTTCATAAATCAACGCGCGAAATGTACATACAAAGTCTGGCGATTGCGGATGTCGATGGCACGTTTGCCACGCGGTTCAGCGGAACCAATTTACGCGGCAGGGTATTCGGTAAAAGCGGGTATGTACGCGGCGTCAGCAGTTTTTCAGCCTATCTCAAGGCGCGCGATGGTCAGTGGTATGCGATCAATATCATCATGAACAACGTGACCACGAGTAACGCGATCATGAAACAACTGCAGGAACGCATCGTTCAGGTGTTGGACAACAGCGTCGAAAATGCACCAGCGGGACGTTAATCGACAGGGTTGCCGATGATTGGCACGGATAAAATAAAAAAGTGGAAAACCGCGAATGCCAGTGGGAAAATGCGGAATTTGCGCGGAAAGAAGGGATTTTCACGCCAGCGAATGGGAATAAATATTTGGTGGGCTTGACATCTCGATTGTGCCCTGACATAATTGCTCTCGCTGGTTCACTCCACCGGATCGCCTTCGGCTGCGGTGCTTGAAACTGCAGCGGCTGACGAAGGTGAGTCCGCTAGATGCTCTTTTGATAAATTTGAAACATTTTGGCGAACCGTTATTGACGGCTGGCGTAGCGTTGATGATGAACCGATGCGGATTGCATGGGTTCGGTCACACGGTTTTGGCTCGGTCTTTTTTGACGATTAACGAGCTGTCTCAGTGACCAGTCATCATGAAAATCAGTGAATAAAAATTTATTTTGTTCGACTGACTTGACACAAGGCTAAGTGACGATATGATTCGCCTCCCCAGTTGACTGGCAGCCAGTTGACGGAATAAAAAAACGATCGTAACGAAAGTTGCTGTCGGGAATTAGGTGAATTAGCCGATAACAGGTTCACACGGATTTGTTTGAAGTTATTTTATCAGCTCTTTGACAAATGAATAGTCGGAAGCCGCGAGGATGTGAGTCCAGTACGTGCTGTGTACAGCATGGTTTGGACACAAAGAATCCTTCTGCCGGATTTATAATTCGGTGGATAACTCAACATCTTCGTGGTGCACGCAAGAAAGTGATCTTCCTTGATCAATTTTTGAAAGCGGTCGCGAGAACTCGATTTATCGGGTTCGAGCAGCCAGAAGATGATTGAGCCTTGCAAGTGATGCGAGGGTATGGTTTTTCCATGCCCGATAGTGTCGCCTGACCTTTTTTATCAAGCCGATAAAAGAGGCAGTAACATTCTACCTTGGTTAGTCTAACCGGGGTGGAAATGGACAAACTCGTTTCGAGGATAAACGCGGGTCATGAAACCGTAAACCCTGATGTTACATCAGGTTGGAGGAATGATTCGTGCCAAGAAATTCAATTGAAGAGTTTGATCCTGGCTCAGCCTGAACGCTGGCGGCGTGGCTAAGACATGCAAGTCGTACGGTGTAGCAATACACAGTGGCGAACGGGTGAGTAATGAATCGCTAATGTACCCCGGACTCTGGGATAGCCAGCCGAAAGGCTGGGTAATACCAGATGAGACCACGGCAGGGCATCCTGTTGTGCTCAAAGGTCCGCCGGTCTGGGATCAGGCGATTTCGTATCAGCTAGTTGGTGAGGTAAAGGCTTACCAAGGCGACGACGCGTAGCCGGACTGAGAGGTTGGCCGGCCACATTGGGACTGAGACACTGCCCAGACTCCTACGGGGGGCTGCAGTAACGAATCTTCCGCAATGCACGAAAGTGTGACGGAGCGACGCCGCGTGGAGGAGAAGCCCTTCGGGGTGTAAACTCCTGTCAGGGGTTAGAAAGTTCTGATCAACCCCAGAGGAAGGCACGGCTAACTCTGTGCCAGCAGCCGCGGTAAGACAGAGGTGCC
>JADLCB010000004.1 GCA_020847375.1 Phycisphaerales bacterium
GCCACCGTGCTGGTTTTGCAGGCGGATCGTGCCCAGCGCAAGCTGGCGGAAATGGCGCGTCAGGGGCTGATGGCGGTGGGAGCCAACCTGATCGGTACGATGATCAACGAAATCAATCCCGATTCACGCCAACATCATTTTGCCGAGGGTCTGGCGCTGGGTGAGCATCAGGTGCTGGAGCAGGAAGAATCGACGCAGGCCGCTGCGATGAATGATTTTTCACCCGCAGCAGAACCAGCCGTAGTGCCTGGTGCAGATCGCAAATCATCCCAGCGAGTCAAACCGGCCGAGCAGATGGAACAGACTGGACGAACCGGTATTTCAGACCCGGCGCAGTTGACCCAACCGGCGGGTTTATCAGGGCAGGCTGAATCGCCGGAATCATCCGACTCATTCCCCCACGCCAGCGCTTACGAGTCCCCGGATTTTCCTGATTCATCGACGCTGCCGCTGCAATCGCGGTCGCTGTTTAATTCAGAATCGCCAGCCTATGGCGATGTTGTGGCAAACGATGAACTGGCGGATACACCGTTTGAGGTGGATGAGCGCGTAAGCCAAGCTGATTATCCGCCACCGGCAATTGCATCGCCAGCGCTGGATTATTCATCAACCAATGCCGGGAACGAGAATGAGCACCTGGCCGACATGCCAATTGAGCCAGTTGAACAACCTGTCGAGCCGGCGGCGGAGTTGACATCCGGGCAAGACAATTCAGTTGATCCGCCATTAGCCGCGGTTGTTGAAGAATCTGCCGTAGCTTCTGCCGATGGGCTGGCGTGTGAATGCGAACAGGCCGCAGATACGCCCGACACTGCGACAGAGACAGCGCAAATGCTGATCCAGCCAACAGGCGATGTGGATGACTCTGACAGTCAGTTATCATCGGCGGTACCCCATGAGCCGGCCGAGCAGACGACGCAAGCGGCGATGAAAGCTTCAGAGCCTCCACAACAGACCGAAGCGTCAACGACAGTATCCAAACCCGGCAACCAGCCTGATTCGGCGGCACAGCGACCGGCAGAAGCGCTGAGCATCAACGAAAAATTGGCGCAGACCAGTGCCAAACTGCGCAACAGCTATCTGGCGCTGCGTTCGGGTTCGGGTCGCGGTTAAAGACAAAGATTCAATGCACGGCAACGATTGGCTGACGCAACAGCGTGCCCCAGTCGTTTGCGCAACACATCGGTTGACCAATCAACCAATCAACCAATCAACCAACCAACCAACCAACCAACCAACCAACCAACCAACCAACCAACCAACCAAGAAGGCACTTATTGTCCGGCCAAAGAAAAACCCACGCACGTTTGATCGTGTGTGGGCTTTTGGATTCAGTGAGCGTTGCGAACCGATGCTGCATCGGTCGGGCGGTCAAAACGGGTTACTTGTTATCCTTGACCTCGTATTCCGCATCAATCACGTCCTCGTCCTTCTTGGTACTGGACGACTGATCGGCTGACTGAGTATCAGCCGTCGCCTGGCCGGCCTGGGCACCGCTGGCGGCGGTGTTTTTGTAAATTTCCTCAGCCAGCTTGTGCTGAACGGCATTCAGCGATTCGATCGTCTTCTTGATGGCATCGCCGTCGTCACCCTTGAGCGCATCCTTGAGGCTGTTGACAGCACTTTCAATCTGGCCGCGCACATCAGCCGGAACCTTTTCGCCATGTTCCTTCATCTGTTTTTCGGTCTGATAGACAAGGGCGTCGCCCTGGTTTTTCAGATCGACCAGCTCGCGGCGCTTCTTGTCGTCAGCGGCGTGCGCTTCGGCGTCCTGTTTCATCTTCTCGATTTCATCCTTGGACAGACCGCCGGAGTTCTGAATCTCGATCTTGGCTTCCTTGCTCGTGCCAAGGTCCTTGGCTTTGACATTGAGAATGCCGTTGACATCGATATTGAACTCCACCTCGATCTGCGGCACGCCGCGCGGGGCAGCGGGAATATCCGTCAGGTTGAACGTACCCAGCAGGCGGTTGTCGCGGGCAAACTCGCGCTCGCCCTGCAGGACGTTGATCGTCACCGCGTTCTGGTTGTCGCTGGCGGTGGAGAAGGTTTCCTTCTTGCTGGTGGGGATGGTGGTGTTACGCGGGATCAGCACCGTCATCACGCCGCCGTAGGTCTCCACGCCCAGCGAAAGCGGGGTGGCGTCGAGAACCAGAATATCCTTCACATCCCCCTTGGCGATGGCGCCCTGAATGGCAGCGCCAATGGCGACCACTTCATCGGGGTTGACGCTCTTGTTGGGTTCCTTGCCGCCGAACAGATCTTTGACCATCCGCTGAACCACCGGCACGCGGGTGGAACCGCCGACCAGCACAACTTCATCGATCTGATCAGGTTTCAGGTTGGCGTCTTTCAGGGCATCAAGCAGAGGCTGGCGGCACTTGTTGACCAGGCGATCAATCAACTGCTCGAATTTGGCGCGGGTCAGCGTCATTTGCAGGTGCTTAGGCCCATTTTGATCGGCCGTGATAAACGGCAGATTGATGGTGGTCTCCTGCGCGCCCGACAACTCGATTTTGGCCTTTTCCGCTGCTTCCTTCAGACGCTGAAGCGCCATTGGATCTTTGCGCAGGTCGATTCCTTCCTGCTTGCGGAATTCCTCCGCCAGGTAGTTGATCAACTCCTCATCGAAGTCGTCACCGCCCAGATGGGTATCACCATTGATGCTCAGCACTTCAAACACGCCGTCGCCGACATCCAGCACCGATACGTCGAACGTACCGCCACCGAGGTCGAAGACGCAGATTTTTTCATTTTTCTTTTTATCCAGACCATACGCCAGGGCGGCAGCGGTTGGTTCCGGCAGCACGCGCAAGACTTTCAGACCGGCGATTTCACCGGCGTTTTTGGTGGCTTGGCGCTGGGCGTCGTTGAAGTAGGCCGGAACGGTAATCACCGCTTCGGTCACTTTTTCACCGAGGTAGTCTTCAGCGGTCTTTTTCAGATCCTGCAGAATAAAGCTGCTGATCTCTTCCGGCGTATATTCCTTGCCGCGCGCTTTCACCTTCACATAATCATTGGGACCGCCGAGAATTTCGTACGGAACCATCTTTTCTTCCTGCGCCACTTCATTGTGACGGCGGCCCACGAAGCGCTTGATGCTGAAAACGGTGTTCTTGGGGTTGGTCACCTGCTGATGTTTGGCGGTCTGACCAACCAGACGCTCCCCTTTTTCGGTGAAGCCAACGACCGACGAGGTCAGTCGCGAACCTTGACTGTTGATCAGCACTTTGGGCTGGTCGCCTTCCATGATCGCCACCACGCTGTTGGTCGTTCCCAAGTCGATACCGATGATTTTTGCCATTTTTAACTCCTTGACTTCAAAATTAAATTAAACGTGCAGACACTCAATATAAATCGTTGTGAAGTATCCAAGGCAAAATTGATGCCGTTGCCGAACAACTTTTTCTTCATTTTTAAGTGCCTGATAAATAAAGATTTATATGCATACAGCAAGCAGGGATCAGCGCGCAATCGCATGTCATTTCGACAGTCGCCAGTTTGCACCTGCCGTTTTTGGCAATGCTATACGACAGAGTTCGGTCTGGTTTGAAAGTATTGCGGTTTTAACGATAGATCATCTCGAGGTGAGACAATTGAACAAATATATGAAAAATTCGGCTTCTCGGGGAGTTTCTCGATCAACTCACAAAAAAGTAAAAATTCGGCGAACTGATCAGACCCAGCCATCGTAAACTTCCTTGAACGGGCTTCGCTTTGCCGATAATCGTTCATAGATAGCGCCGTTGTCGGCGGGGTCTATTTTATTGTTCAGGTTGTCATTTGCTGGCAACGTCCGATATAAATGGCCTTGGCGCACGCTTGCTCCAGCCTGTGAGCAAGGGTATATCCTTCAACATAAAATTGCAGCAGGGTTTTGATCAGGAGTCTGTCGCGTGAAATGTAAGGCAAGAATCTGTATAATCGCGATTGCCAGCGTTCTAATGTCGGGTCTGACCGTCTATGGGCAAAGCGGGTCGGGTGAGGAGATTGGTATCACCAAGCCATCGCAGGAGTCCAAGCGTTCGTTTGTCATTACCGGTATTGTGGCCAGCATTCCTGTGACGGAAGGTCAGCACGTCTCCAAGGGAGACACACTGATTCAGCTTGATGATACGGTGGAGCGCAAAACGCTGGAAATTCTGGATATCGAGGCCAGCAGCGAATTGCTGGTCGAAGCAGCCGAAAAGGGGCTGGAACAGGCGAAGGTCGAATTGCGGCGGGTGTCGGAGCTTTATCAGAAGCGGGCCGCCAGCGAAACGGAATATCTGCGGGCCAAGGTCGAAGCCGATATCAGTGATGTGAAAGTTCGTCAGGCCCGCGAGGAGCTGAACAAGAAAAAGGTTGAACGTGACAAGCAGTTGCGTCAGATCGATTTGATGCGGGTTGATTCGCCGCTGGATGGTGTGGTGGCCAAAATCGATGTGCATCCGGGTGAAATCGTTGATCCACGCGAACCGGCGGCGGTGGTGGTGAGTAATGATCCGTTGTGGATCGAGGTGAGTCTGCCTTCAGCGCAAGCGGCGGCGATGGAAAAGATTCAGACTCTGCCGGTACGATACCACGATCAAACGCCCGAACAGGCCAAGCCAGCCAAGGTGATCTTTATTTCGCCGGTTGTTGATGCCGCCAGCGATAAGCGCCTGGTGCGGTTGGAACTGCCCAATCCGGAAAATCGTCCGTCGGGGCTGCAGATGATTATTGAATTGCCAGCAGCCGTTAGCGAAGCTGGAAAATGAGAAGGTAGTTAGCCATGAGTTCTTCTCAAGTTGTCGAATCTCAAACCAATCAGGGTTCCTCCGGCGAAGTGATCCGCACCACGCCGACCAAGGCATCGCGCTCGCAACTGGTGGCGCGCCTGACCGCGGCGCAGGACTCACTGCCCGGGTTCATCAACGATCTGCTGACCACGCAGGCGGTCAGTGTCGTGGGCACGGAAGCAGCAGCCTTTGTCATTGAACGCAACCAGACCAGCAAAGGCCCGCAGGGGCAGGTGCTGCCGTTCAGTTTGCGCCCGATTGCACACATGCGGCCGGATGACAGCTCCGATGATGTTCGTCAGCAGGCGCTGGAAGCGTTCAAGGAGTTGATTGTCGCGTGCGTCGAGCAGGATAAGGACGGGGCGGTGGAAATTTCCGTGCCGGAAGAGGCAGGCCCTGAGCGTCAGTTCTGCCTGATTACCCTGTTGAAAAGCGAAGGCAGTTCCGTGGCGGTGACAGCCGCGATTACGCGCTGCGCCGATGATGAGCGCGCCCGTCAGCGCCTGATGAGTATGCAACTGGTCGCGGGATATTTCGAGCTGTACGGCATGCGGCGTCAGAACGAAACGACCAAGCACACCATTCAGCGTCAGACACGGGCACTGCAACTGGTCAACTCGGTGGCGGACAGCGATGGTTTCCAGGCAGCGGCGGCGGGTTTGTGCAATGAAATGGCGCAGCGAACCGGCGCCAACCGCGTGTCCATCGGTTGGTTGAAGGGGGAAAATGTCAGGCTTAAGGCGATCAGCCATACCGAAAAGTTTGATAAGAAACAGGAGCTGGTGGTTCAGCTCGAGCATGTGATGGATGAATGTCTGGATCAGGAACAACTGGTCCGGTTTCATCCCAGTGCCGAAGGCAGTGCCACCGTTACCCGTCAGGCGCAGGCGCTGTCGCGCATGAATGGCGGCCAGGCGATTATTTCCCTGCCGTTGCGGCGTAAAAGTGAAGTCGTCGGGATTATGACGCTGGAGTTTGATCCATCGGTCAACCTTGATGAGGATGCCGCGGCGGCCTTGTCGGTGGCTGCGGATCTGGTTGCGCCGTCGTTGTGGGATCGCTATCAGAATGATCGCTGGCTGATCACCAAAGCCGGTTTGAGTTTGAAAAACCTTGGCCATGCGACGGTTGGCCCCAAATACATGATCACCAAGGTGATCGTTGGCGCGGTTGTGCTGGCGCTGATTTTTATCTGCATCTATTCGCCGATGTACAAGGTCAGTGCCCCGTTCAATTTTGTCCCGCTGGTCAAGCGTGATGTCGCTGCGCCGGTGGAGGGGTATATTTCAGAATATTTTGTGCGCCCGGGTGATAAGGTGACAGCCGGTCAGGTGCTGGCCAAGCTCAAGGTGACGGAGCTGGAAGCCCAGAAATATGAAGCCCAGACCCAGGCCAACGCCTACCTGATCGAAGCCAACGCCGCCCGGAATCAGGCCAAACAGGCCGATGCTGATCTGGCGATGGAACGACGCAAGCTGGCGCTGATCAAGATGGATTATTTTCAGCGGCAGATCGACAAGCATACCATCACCGCCCCGATTGACGGCGAAGTTCTGCGCGGCGATCTGAAGGATAAGATCGGTTCGCCGGTCAAGATGGGTGATGTGATGTTTGAGATCGGTCAGCAGACGCCCCTGGAAGCCGAGCTGGAAGTGGCGGAGCGCGACATTCAGCAAGTCAAGGTTGGTCAGAAGGGCTACCTGGCGACGACTTCGCTGCCGAATCAGGAATATCCATTCGTGGTTACGCGCGTCGTTCCGGTGGGCGAACCGAGCCCTGGTGGGGGCGACAATGTATTCAAGGTTTACGCCACCATGCAAAAAGAGGATGGTAGCTGGGCGCCGGGGCGCAGCGGCGAAGCCCGCGTTGAGATTGAAAAACGTCCGCTGGTTTATCACTGGACACACCGGCTGGTTGAGTGGATTCAGTTGAAATTCTGGTTGTAAAAACTGAGTCGCCCGGCCGGACGCGCGCCGAAGATGATCTTCGCAACGGCAGGGTAAAATTGTTTCTCGGCGCTGGTGGGGGCGGGCGATATTCCCGACGATTGACACTGTTGGCGATGATTTTGCAATGACACTGGCTATCCGTCCGACTTTTTCTGAATCGTGGTACCGCATCGCGGACTTGAAGGTGCGTCTGCGCCCGGCGGCGCAGATTACGCGCCAGTTTTATCGCGGCGAACGCTGGTATGTGGTGCGCGATCCTGCCGGTAATCAGTATCACCGCCTGTCCGACTCCGCCTATCACTTTGTGGCGCTGCTCGATGGCCAGCGTACCATCGCCCAGGCGTGGGAGCAGGTGGGGGGACAATATGCCGATGCCGCCCCGACCCAGCCGGAAGTGATCCAACTGATCAGCCAGTTATGGGCGGCGAATCTTGTCGAAGCCAACATCACGCCTGATGCCCAGGTGCTGCTGCGCCGTCATAAGCAACTGGTCAAACAGCAGTGGCAGCAGCGGATGATGAGTGCGTTGTTCCCACGCTTTCCGCTGTGGGATCCCGATCAATTTCTTCAGCGCTGGATGCCGGTTGTTGGCCGACTTTTAAGCAAGGCCGGGGCGATTCTCTGGATCATCGTTATCACCGCCGCCGTTGCCCTGATTGCTCCGCATACGGATCAACTGCTTTCCTACGGATCTGATACGTTTGCCGTAACCAACTGGATACCCCTGTGGGGCATGTTTGTTCTGACCAAATTCATACACGAATTAGGTCACGCATTTTCCACGCGACGTTTCGGGGGCGAATGTCACGAGATGGGCATTATGCTGCTGGTGTTGATTCCAACGCCCTATGTCGATGCCTCATCGGCCTGGAGTTTTCGCAACAAATGGCATCGCCTGTTCGTGGGCGCGGCCGGGATGATTTTCGAGTTGTTTTTCGCCAGTTTCATGGCGGCGATCTGGGTGATCACCAAGGACAGTAATTCAGCCATCGCCCAGCTCGCGTTCAACTCAATGATGGTGGCCAGCATCTCGACGTTGCTGTTCAATGCCAACCCGCTTTTGCGGTATGACGGTTATTACATGCTGTCAGACTGGCTGGAAATCCCCAACCTTCAGCAAAAGAGCAGCGAGTATGCCCTGGGGTTGATCAAGCGCCATGTGTTCCGGGTCAAACTGCAGCGCCCGCTGCCGCCGATCAGCCAGCGTCTGTGGTTGCTGGTTTATGCAATTTGTTCGTCGATTTATCGGGTGTTTATCGGGATCATGATCATCCTGATGGTGGCGTTCAAAGTACCGGTGCTTGGCGCGCTGATGGCGCTGGGCGGGGTGGCGACGTGGGTGCTGATGCCGGTGGTCAAGATCACGCGCTATGTGCTGCTCGATCCGGAATTGCAGCGCAAACGCGCTGCCGCCGCCGGTTTTACCCTGGGTGTGGTGGCTGCGGTGCTGATCCTGATCGGGTTGATTCGTTTCCCGGTTCATTATGAGGCAGTGGGGGTGCTGGAAGCTCAGCAACGGCAGGTGCTTCGTGCCCGCACCGAGGGGTTTGTCGCAGAAATTGGGCGCGATGTTGATGGTTCGCCGCTTCAGCCGGGCGATCTGGTCAAACAGGGGCAGGTCATTCTGGTTGGAACCAATGAAAAGCTCGATCAGGAAATTATTGAGCTGCAATCCAAGGTTGCTGCCCAGCAGATCAGCATTACCAAAAATCGGGTCGAAAATCAGGCACAGATGGAAGCCGATCAGCAGTATCTGGTTTCGTTGCAGAAGCAATTGAACAAGTCGCTTCAGGATAAGGCTGATTTGACGATTCGTGCCCCCTTTGCCGGAGAGCTGGTCGCTGCCCGGCTGGATGACCTGCCGGGCCGATATCTTCAGCCGGGTCAGGAAGTCTGCACCATTGCCACGCTGGATGATCTGGTGGTTCGTACGCTGTTGACGGAAAAAGATGGCCAGCGGGCGCACCTGGGTTTTGATCCTCATCCGGAAATCCGGCTGGCGGGTGATTTATCGCATACGATCAGCGGTTTTGATCCGCTGGTGCTTAATGCGTCGCAATATGAAGTGCCCGTTGCCTTGCGCGGTGCAGGCGGGATCCCGACGGATCCCAAGGAACCATCGCGTTCGCTGATTCCGTTGCAGGAAGTGCGGGTGCATCTGAAAAACCAGGCCGATGATCATTCGATTGGATACCGAATTGGTCAGCGGGCGCATGTTCGATTTGAACTGAACGAGAAAAAACCGTTGATTTGGCAATGGAGTATTCGTTTCTGGCAGCTCATCAATCGTGAAAAGCAGCAGAAGGTGTTGTGAGGATGAACGGGTCGCTTTGCGGCGGGATGAATCGGGATTTCAGGTCGTTATTTTTTGATCATGTCGAATCTTGCCACTGCTGAACTCTTTGATGTGTTTAACGCCCGGCGCGTTAAAGTGCCGGAGCTGCGCGGATTGGATTTGATGGTCAACGGTCTGAAGGGGTGGGTGAAAAACCGCCTGCCGAGTCTGGCGCGCTATCGTGACTTGGCGATGCGGGTCGAACAACTGGAACCGCAGATTCGTGATCTGGGGTCAGCGCGGTTTGGCGAGCAAGTGGAGCAGGTGCGCCAGCAGGCGCGACTGGGGCGGATGGAAGGGGAGGTGCTGGATCGCGGTCTGGCGCTGGCGCGTCAGGCGTGCTGGCGCAGCCTGGGCAAGCGCCCTTATCCGGTACAGATCATGGGGGCCGGCGCGATGTTCGACGGCGTCATTGCAGAAATGGCGACGGGTGAAGGCAAGACGATCATTGCGGCGATGGTGGCTGCCCTGCATGCCTTCGCCGGTCGGCCGGTGCATGTCATTACCGTGAACGATTATCTGGTGGCCCGCGACGCCCAGGAGATGGAACCGCTGTACAAAATGCTGGGCCACTCGTGCGGTCATGTTGTGCATGACTGTCCGGCGGAGGTGCGCTATCACGAATATCGCAAGAATGTCGTCTATGTCACCAGCAAGGAACTGGTGGCGGATTTCCTGCGCGATCAGATTCGCCTGGGACATGTGCGCAGCGGTGCTGAGCAGATGATCCAGGTGCTGGAGCGCGGGCCGATGCGCAATGGCGTGCTGGTGCCGGGATTGTGGCGTGTGGTGGTGGATGAGGCTGATTCACTGCTCATCGACGAAGCGGTGACACCGCTGATCATCAGCAATTCGCCGGATGACAATCCCAATAGTGAACTCTACTCGCTGGCGGCGCAACTGGCAGCGATGCTGGTCGAAGGACGCGATTTCACCGTCGATCGAACGGTGCGTAACGTCGATCTGACGGGTCGGGGCCAACGCCGCCTGGATGAACTGGCGGATCAGATGCAGCAACAACTGGATGACAGCAAAAGCAGTTTTTTCGCCGGTGTGCGCCGGCGTGAAGAACTGGTGCAGCAGGCGTTGGTGGCCCGTCATTGCTTTTTGCGTGATGAACATTATCTGATTGATCGTGAAGGCAAGATTCAGATTATTGATGAATCGACCGGCCGCGTCATGGCGGATCGCACCTGGCGTCATGGGCTGCATCAGGCGATTGAAATCAAGGAGGGTGTGACGGTTACAGCCGATAAGGAAAACCTGGCGCGCCAGAGTTTCCAACGGTTTTTCCGCCAATATCCTGATATGTCGGGCATGACCGGTACCGCGTGGGAATCAGCTGCGGAGTTGTGGCAGATATACCAACGGCCCGTGGTTCGTATTCCGACCAATAAACCGTGCATTCGCAAACAGCTTCCAGCGCGCATGTTCGACACGGCGGAACAGAAGTGGGAGGCAGTTATCACCCGGGTGATCGAGCTTCATGATCGCGGCGTTCCGGTGCTGGTGGGTACGCGCAGCGTGGGGGCGTCGGAAGAAGTGAGTCGGCGACTTTTCAAGGCGGGGCGTCACCATCGCGTTCTTAACGCCGCTCAGAACGCGCAGGAGGCGACGATTATTGCTGAAGCGGGTCTGCCCGGACGAATTACGGTGGCAACCAATATGGCTGGCCGTGGTACGGACATTAAGCTGGGTCAGGGTGTAGTTGAGCTGGGCGGGCTGCATGTGATTGCGACGGAACCGCATGCCAGCCACCGCGTTGATCGTCAGTTGTTTGGCCGGGCGGCGCGTCAGGGTGATCCGGGTTGCGCTCAGATGTTTGCCAGCAGCGAGGACGATCTGTTTGTTCGTTACGCTCCGCGCTTGCGTCGAGCCTGGCGGACGATTGGCTTTGAACGCTTGCGCAAGCTGGCTCAGGCCAAGGCTGAACGGTTTGCCCGGTTTAATCGCCGTCAAGTGCTCAAGAGCGATGAGTGGATGGATCAGGCCCTGCCGTTCTAGTTGGCCAATGATTGGGCAACGCCTGTCGGCCAGATCAACGGGGGCGTTGCTGTGGCTGGCTGATTATTTTGTTGGTGATGTCAGGCGGGTCAGTCCAGGGAAGTGGATGTGCTATTTACGGCAGCGATGAAATCGCGCAGCAGTTGCTCATCTTTACAGCCCGGCGTGATTTCCACACCGGAACTGACATCCACCGCCACCGGCTGCAAGGTTTTAATCACGCCAGCCACGCTCTGGGCGGTTAGACCACCGGCAGCGATCAGGGGAGGCAATCCATCGAACAACTCGCGCTGACGGCACTGGATCAGATATTCCCAGTCGTTGGCCATGCCATTGCCACCGGCATGACCTGCCGCCGTCTCAAGCACCAGCCCGCGCAGGTTTGACAGTTTCGCGTCGGTAATGGCCCGTCGCCAGTGATTGAGACCGTCTTCAAACGTCTCACGGTTGACCTTGATTGCCTTGAGCACGATACGATCGCGCAAGGCACTGACCAGTTCGGGAGTCTCATCGCCATGCAATTGCACATGTTCGATGCCCAGTGGATCGATCACGCTGCGGATCGCGTCAAGGGTTTGATCGACAAACAGCGCCACCGGCGTCGTAAAAGGAGGAAGCACCGACAGAATCTGACGCGCGGTTTCAATCGTAATACAGCGCCGGACCTTGGGATAAAAAACCATGCCGAGGGCATCAGCGCCCAGTTGGGCTGCTTTCTGGGCATCCGTCGGACGGGTTATACCGCAAATTTTGATGCGCGTGCGTGGCATTGGTTTCCAGTGTACCGACCGTCTGTTTTTGTGGCTACCACGCTTTTGCACCAGCGACGATGTACCGGCCTTCCCGTTGATGGTTTACAGGCTTGCGATGGCGCGGGCGGGGTCCATATTGGCCAGTTGTCGCGCCAGATCGACATCACGGTGCATCTGCTGAATTAGCGACTGCGGGCTGTCGAATCGGTGCTGATCGCGCAACCAGTCAATAATTTCGATGCTGAGGGTTTGTCCGTACAGATCACCGCTGAAATCGATGAAATGAGCCTCGACCTGCCGCTGCAACTGTCCGAAGGTTGGCATGGTTCCTATGCTGACCGCTGCCGGGATGAGTCGATCGCCAACCCGTCCACGGGCGGCATAGACGCCATCGATGGGGATAAGCTGATCGCCGCAATCAAAGTTGGCTGTGGGGAAACCCAGCGTTCGGCCGCGCTGGTGCCCGCGGATGACCTGTCCCAGGATCGTATAGGGGCGCCCCAGAGCGATGGCTGCATCGCGCACCCGTCCGTAGGTCAATAACCAGCGAATGAACGAGCTGCTGCCAGCCACCACGTGCAGATCCAGCAGTACCACGGAGACAGGCTGAATGACGTGCAGGCGGATCGGGCTATTTTCCGCCCACTGACGCAGGATGGTCACATCGCCGCCGCGATTTTTGCCAAAGGTAAACTTAAGTCCTTCCACCAGGTCGGTCGGTCGCACCCGATTGCACAATAATTGCCAGAACGCCAGCGCTGACAAATTCAGGATTTCGGGGCTTGGCGGCAGTTCCACCAGAAAATCGACCCCCGCCTGTTCGAGCCAGCGGCGCTTTAACGCCGCAGTTGAAAGGCGGCGCGGTGCGTGTTGCGGGTTTAGAACGGTCAGTGGATGTGGTTCAAACGTCACTACAGCCACCGGGGCTGATGTTGGGGCGGCCAGCGACTGGCACTGGCTGATCAGATGTTGATGACCAATGTGCAGGCCGTCGAAATTACCGATGGTCATGGCTGTACCCGTCGGCAGGCTGCACAGTCCTTCCAGACCTTTAAGAATCTTCATGCGCGCCCCAGTATAGCTCGCCGTGCTGGCAGTCTGTAGTCTTATAGTGCCGATTTGTCAGTAACGTTGCCGATCAAAAATGGTTGGCTTGCGATTGAACTGTTGGATTCTAAGGCGATACTGCCACAAGCGCATGATCAATTTTCAGTGTCAGGTCTGCCATTGCCAGTTGTCGGCCCGGGAGGATCAGGCTGGCCAGCTCGTGCGTTGCCCGACCTGCCTGACCCATCTGCATGTACCTGCATTGCAGAAGGCGACAAGTTCCCCCGCCGTTTCGGAGCAGAAACCGATTGCCACGGACAGAAATGTGGCTGGCCCCGCGTCATCGTCAGTGGTGTCATCATCAGCGGCGCCAACGGTCAATATCATCCCAGCCGGAACCACCGTGGCTGGATCACCGGTTCAGGCAGGATTGGGGCAGAGGGCGGGGAGGCATTTCGGGTTTAACTGCAGCTATTGTTCCAGTCGGCTGGAGGCGACCGAGTCGATGGCTGGTCAGCAGGGTCAGTGCCCGACCTGCGGGAACACGATTATTGTCCCGCGTCTGGATCGCGTGGGAAGATTGATCGATCCCATGACGGGAAAGATCATCAAACCCGATCCGCATCCTGTGCATGCTTATGCCGCTGCCGGTGACCGGGCGCCCATCATTGTGACCGGGCCTGACGGTGTGAAGAATATCCGGTGTCCGCGCTGCGGTACGTTGTCGCTGATTACCGCCAATAATTGCAGGGCATGCAGCCTGCCGTTCACCATGGAAGGCACGACAGCGCGGGCGGGCGGCGCAACCGACGGTTTTTGTATCGCCGCATTGGTGCTGGGAATTATTGGTATTTTTGCCTTCTGTACCGTGATCCTGCCGCTGCTGGCGATTATTTTCGGTGTGATTGGGTTGCTGCGCATCAGCGGGCGTGATGCCAGTGTCGGCGGGCGGATTATGGCGATCAGTGGAATTATCTGCGGTATGATCGGCGGGCTGATCGCCGTGGCGGTGTATATACGTTAAGTGTGCGCGCTTGTTTGCCTGGTGATGAGGTGTCGATGGAGGTATTGATTGATCAACAGTTGACGCAGCCTGCCACGGCGTTAATCATGCGGCGAAAAGTCAGATGAGAAAGGTGAGCGATGAGTCTATTTGGCGTGGTACTGCTGACGGCGGATCCCAATGGGGCGACTAATTGCGATGTGCCGGGGTTGATCAAAATCGACGGGCGCGAAGCGGTGCTGCGCAGTATCGAGCTGTTTCTTAACCGGGATGAGGTGAAGCAGATTCAACTGGTGCTGCTGCCGGAAATCGCCGAACAGACCAAACAGCGCCACGGCGCGCATTTCAGTTTCAGCGGCGTGAAAGTGGCCACCGGCGGGCCGAAATGGATCGACCAGATCGCCGCAGCCGTGGTGAATCTCAAACCGGAAATTACGCATGTCATCGTGCATGATGCTGCGCGTGTCGTCGTGCCGTATACCGATATCGAAGCCATCGAGCAGGCGGCGACAGTGCCAGCCACCGCTTTAACCAGCGCAATACCTGCGCGCTTGATCGAGCTGGATGAGGGGAATAATCCGATGGCGTTTCATCATCCCCGCGCCTTCGGCCAGTTGCTGACGCCGCAGATTTTCACGCGCCAACGTTTTGAACAGATGGCGCAATCGAAACACGAAGCACACGCTTCGGAGTTCAAACTTATCTCCGGGTCTGCGTTGAATGTGCGATTGAATGGCCCGGGTGATACTGCCATCGTCAAAGCCATGCTTAATCTTGTGCCCAAACCCAAAAAAGGTTCACTGGGCGCATTTGAAGAAGCGCAGTGGTAGGGATGGACCAGATGTCTGGTGCGTCAAATGTTTATAGATGCACCCGGCGCATGTAAACCCACCATTCGATCAGCAGCAGCGGCAAGACGGCCAGCGCGATGATCCACCACCACAGGTCAACGCGGTTCGGACGGGCCAAGGCGCTGATGGTCTGGCCGATGTTGCCCGGAGGAAGTTGCGCCGGGGCCAAGTCGCTTTCATTGGCATCGAGAAGATTCACAGCCAGATGTTCAAAGCGGTCAATGGGGGGATCAAGCGTATAAATGCCGACACGATCCAGAGCAGGCAACGCGAAGTCACCTGTCGCGGGGATCGTGATGGTGCGGTTCTGGTCGGGGCCGATAAGGTGGATGGTATCACCGGCTGCCAGTGAAGCGGAAGATAGAGCTGTGCGAGGGATGACAAGAGCTGTACCGGCAGCATAAGACTGATGAATATCCATGGATGCACCCATGGCCAGGTAGTTCAAGGCGTTTTGAATGAAAATCGGAAAGCTGACATGCAATGGCCAGTTGCTTTGCAGCAAATCAAAACCAGCCACGATGTGCGTCTGATCGCCTTGATGATGCAGAAGCAGCAGCGGTCCTTTAAGACCGTCGATCAATACGTCTGATTGTTGATCAGATTGAAGCTGCCAGGCAGTGGCGAAAAAAAGGTGGCTGAGCTGGAGGGATCGGAGGATGGGATGATCGCGCTTCCAGTCGAGCACGCCGACATTTTCCACGGTGATGGGGCGGTTGTCCGTTTGTGCCCAGTGCAGACCGATTCCGGCCGGTGCAGCGCCGAACCAGAGAAAATTACCGGTTGTCGGCAGAAGTGGTTGATTGGTCGCCGCCAGCACGGGTGGCGAATAGCGGTCGAAAATAATCACATCGAATGAATCCACCTGCCGGCCAGCCATCGCCGTTTCATATTGTTCGGGCGTCAGCAGCGCCAAACTTTGCAGGTTCAGGGCCTTGACGGCTTTTTCCAGGAAAAAATTGCCGGGTGTCACCAGCGCCACTCGCATCCGATGCGGCGCGGGGATCACAAGCTGAGCGCTGTCATCCGTCGGCAGGGCATCATCACGGTGGAGCAGTTCCAGGCGAATCAGCGCCGCAGTGGGCAGGTCGATGGTGAATTCAACGCTGTCGCGCGCACGCTGTTTGGGCGGGAGATCAGATTCGGGTTGATCCGGTGGGGCATGTTGCGGCGCGAGTGTGACACTGGCCAGGCGCGTTTTAATCCATCGAACGGTGGCGGATTCAGCAGGATCGATCGGTGCGATGCTGAGCTGTACGTCGCAGTCTACAGCCTGAGTGCCGAAATTGGCCAGACGGGCGAAAATCTGCACTTGCGCAGGGTTCTGGTAATTGCGGCGAGCGCTGAGCGCGACAATGGCGGTGTTGGCAGTGCCGGGCTGACCGATCGGTTCAAACGCAACATTGGGCAGAGGCGGCAGGTTGTCTGCATCGAGTATTTTGCCATCGCTGAGCAACCGGATTTGCGGTTGTGAATCAGGTTGTGATGAGTTGGTCAGGGAGGCCGACTGCGCCTGGGCGAGCAGGTAGGCCGGTCTAAGACGGGAGGGGCGGTCGGTCGGCTTGATCGAATCAACGGCTTGGCGCAGGGCCGAAACATCAGAGGTGAATGACTGCACGACCAGCGCCTGATCGTCGAACGCGATTACGGCGGCCAGCGCGTTGCGATCCAGATGGTCAAGCAACTGCCGGGCACGGATTTTAGCCTGTTGCAGGCGCGATTGGCTGGGCGTATCGGTTGCCTGCATGGACGCAGAGCGGTCGATCAGGATGATCAATGCCTTGCCGCTGGAGGCCGGCAGGTTCAATACCGGCTGGGCAATGGCCAGCAGTACCAGCATCAGTGCCAGCATCTGCAGGATCAGCAGCAAGTTGCGGCGCAACTTTTGAAACGGCGTATTGGCCTGCAGATCTTCGATGCTTTTTTTCCAGAGCAGCGTGGAGGAAATGAGTGTTTCCTGACGATGCAGCTTCAGAAAATAAAGTGCCAGAAGCACCGGTGCCAGAATGGCGGCGCTGATCATGGCAGCAGGCGCGTTGAGGAAGGTGGGAAACCAGCTCATGCAGCAGATCCTGGACGAAGCTCAAACACCCGGGCAACACGCGGCACATCATCGGATTCTGCCCCGGACGCATCGATTTTACTCCAATTGCGTTGATTCTACCCCAGCAGACCGCGATGACGTAAGTAGGTGAGGATCAACCGATCAAATGGGACAGCCGTGCTGGTGCGCAGGTAGGTGGCACCGCGCTGGATGAGATAGGTTTTGAGGCTTTGACAATAAGTATCGAGATTGGCGCGGTATTTTTTTAATAGCGGCTGGGTGATGCTCACTTCGGTGGTGTCGCCATCTTCCATATCGCGCAATTTCAAATCGCCTTGAAGATCGGGATCAATTTCCTGCGGACTGAGGCATTGGATGCAAAACAGGTCATAACGCCCGCTGGCCAGATATTTCAGCCCTTCCTGAAAACCCTCCTTGACAAAAAAATCGGAGAGGACAATCAGCACGCCCTTGGGACGATGCGCCAGGGCAAAGTGGCGGCAAGCCTGGGTGAAATGACCGGAACCGGCGGGCTTCAGATTGGTGATGAATTCCATCAGGCGCGAGACATTGCGCCGGCTGCGCATGGGGCCGCCCTGGGCAACAAGGTCTTGGCTCATTCCAACGACGGTGACGCGATTAAAATTGATCAGACCAATATAACCCAGGGCAGCGGCGACCTGTTTGAGGTAGTGGATTTTATTGGGGTTGCCGTAGTCCAGGCTGCTGCTGACATCCAGCAGCAGATAGACCGCCAGATCTTCCTCCTCCAAAAAAAGTTTGAGCAGCAGCTTTTCCAGACGGGCGTAAATGTTCCAGTCGATGAAACGTAAATCATCGCCAACGGAATAGTTGCGAAAATCGGCAAATTCAACGGACTGCCCCAGACGTTTGGATCGCCGCTCGCCGCGCAATTTACCCGCCAGCAATTTTCGCGAGAGAATGTCCAACTGATCCAGCCGGGCGATGAACTGAGGAGTGAGCAACTCGAAGGTTGGGTCGCTTGTCTGGGTCATCCTGCCGTCAATCATAACCGGATTTCATCATCGTACAGAATGAGGCAATCAATCCGGCGTGGCTGGAATGGGGCGGCGAAAATTTTTCAAGGTATTATTGGACTATTGACCGAGAAGATGTTATTATAATGTTCGGTATTGGGGCGTTTTGTTTTTACAGTGCAGCGGTCGTGGAATCGCGCGGGGGAATCGACGGCGATGAAAGTGTTTTTATGGGTATTTGAGTTGGATCGACATGGGTTGGGCAATAGTTCTGACAGAGGTGTTATTTCAAACAATTGTCCGATGGATCAGAATTGCTAGCATGATTGCGGTTAGGCTGACTGGCGGAGACTGTCGCGTAGCGCCGTCGTCAGCCAAGGCAATTCTTGACCGTACCTACTGATGGCAGGTAGATTTACGTTTTCGGATCGTGGCTGGACGCACATGGCGTCCGGCGTTGTGATACTGGTATCAACCTCGCGCTGTTTTGCGCAAGAGTCTGCACCCTAAGAGAATTATCAGCACTGGAGGTTTTTTTCATGGCTTCGGTCAACCAACGTTCCCAAGGCACGCTGCTAACCACGGTGGTGATCTTCGCAATTTTGTTCGTAACGGCGACTGTTTTCGCAATTTATTATGGCACCCGTGCCAGTAAGGCGGAAAAGGATCTGGCGGACGAGCGCGAAAAGATTCAGCCTGAGATTGTTCAAAGTGTTAATGATCCCAGCTTGACAGACCTGCGCGCCGCGCGTGATTCGGGGAAAATCCCCGGTGTTGTCGCGGCGTCACGGGGAGGCAGTGCCGGTGGAACGCCGCTGATCAATGTGGCGCTGGCTCAGCGCGATCAATTGGCGCAGGCGATTGGTGGCAGCAGTGCCGCCAGCTTCGCTGTTGCCCGTGAGCAGGCGCAAGCAGCGATAGAGTCCGCCAAATCCACCAAAACGTACAGCGGCGATAGCCTGGCTGGCGCGGTGACGGCGATGGCCAATCAGATCAACACGCTGAACGACCAATTGGCGCAAAGTGCCTCGAAACTGGCCAATGAACAAGCTGCCCATAAGGCGGCAATTGACACCAATGCCGCCGAGCTGAGCGCCATGCGTAAGGAAGTGGCCGATGTTCGCGCCCAGGCGGACAAGAGCATGGCCGCAGCCAATTCCGCCAGCAACGATGCCCGCCAGACGGTTCAGACCGTTGAACAGGCCCGCGCTGATGAGCGCGCCAAAGTGCAGGCCGCGATGGATCAGCAATCGGCGACGGTGGCGGGTCTGAACAGCAAGTTTGAAAATGCTCAGAAAGTGGCTGATGGATTACAGAATCGGTTGGACAAATATCGCGTGAATCCTGGCGATGCGACGTTGGTGCAAACCGATGGTCAGATTGTCAGCATCCCCGGTAATGGGATGGTCTACATCAATCTGGGCAGCGGCAAACAGGTTGTTCCGGGCCTGACCTTTGAAGTGTACGACCAGGGTATCGGCATGCCGCGCAAGACGGAAGTGGATGAAACCGGCGATCCGGTTCTGCCCAAGGGCAAAGCCGCGATCGAAGTCGTGCGCGTGGGCGGATCGAGCAGCGAGGCTCGCATTATTCGCCAGGATACGGGGACGATTCTGGCTCAGGGCGATCTGATCGCCAATCTCGTTTACGATCAGAATACCAAGTACAACTTCGTGGTTTACGGAAAGTTCGATCTGGATCAGAACGAAAAGCCGACGCAGACCGATGCTGAAGTGATCAAGCGCCTGATTACTCAGTGGGGCGGCAAGGTGAGTAATGATGTGTCGGTCAGCACGGATTTTGTGGTGCTCGGTAGTGAACCAGAGCTGCCGCAATTCAGCCGCGAAGAACTGCAGGATGTGCTGAATGTCGCCAAGCTCGACGCAGCGCAGCGTGAAGTGGACGCTTATCAGGATGTCGTCCAGAAGGCGCGCGAACTGGGCGTTCCCGTGCTGAATCAGAACCGCTTCCTGTATTTCATCGGATATTATAATCTGGCGACACGCTAGGGCTGGATGAGCAAGCCGTCGCAGACCCATCAGCTTGGTCAAATGCGGTCTGCGTGCGTGGGCAGGCAATCTGCGTGGCAGCGCGGCGTCGATCCACGCCTGAGAGCGAATCCAGATGCGATGAGAACCACGCAGCCCAAATCCATTAACGCGGCCTCACATTTTAATACTGCGAACTGGGACGCCAAAGGGGCTTGGACACCGCGCATGAGATGAGCGCTCAGGTGGCAGGGGTAATTTGCAGAATGATTGAACCGCTGCTACGGAAATTTCATGACACCGTTTGACATCATCAAGGTTTCATCCCTCCGGCGTGAGAAGCTGGAGCAACTGGGGACCAAGAGCAAATACTGGTTCACGGACGATGACAACCGGCAAATGCTCTTCAAAGCGGTCAAGGGGGATACAGGGGAGGACTGGTCAGAAAAAATCGCGTGTGAACTGTGCCGGCTGCTGGACTTGCCGCATGTGCATTACGAGTTGGCGGTCGAGACGGAAGAGGACAAGCGCGGCGTCGTATGCCAGACCTGTGCGCCACCTCCGATGTCGCTTGTCCTTGGCAACCAGTTACTATTTGCACTCGACGCCAATTATCCCCGCGATCATGGCAGAAAATATAAGGTACATCAGCATACTGTCGAGGCTGTCAGGGATGTGGTGCGGACGCTGAAGCCTCCTCCGACACCATACGCCACAGACATATCGGGTACTAAGTGCACAGCATTGGATGTATTCCTTGGCTATGTGATGCTGGATGCGTGGATTGGCAATCAGGATCGCCACCACGAGAACTGGGGGGCGCTGACGGATGGAGAGAATCTTTATCTCGCACCAACATTCGATCATGCGGCGGGGATGGCGCGTAATTTGATGGATGAGGAGCGCCAAGAGCGTTTGACGACGCGGGACGGAAAGCGACAGATCGCGTATTTTGCCCGCCGGGCGCGATCGGCCTTTTATAAGGATGATGTATCAAAAAAACCGATGAGCACCTTTGATGCCTGGCACGCCTTTTCGCAATTCTCGTCCGAGGCGACTATGATTTGGTTACGACGACTAAGCGGCGTTAGCGAGGCATCGGTCCGACAACTGCTGGAGACGGTGCCGAATGATCGTATATCGGATGTTGGGCGCGAGTTTACCTTGCGACTTTTGATGGAAAATCGCCGACGACTGCTTGAAGGAGACGCACCATGAACATGCTTTTTGTGGCATCCCGCGGCGGGGTTGAGCCAGATATTCGATGGGGACCGGTTGGCCGGCTTGCTCGTGTCGATGGCGGATATCGCTTTGTGTACACACGAGGCGCGCGAAGGCTGGAGGGATTTCAACTACTGTCCGGAATGCCCGACCTGGATCAGGCTTATGAATCCACGGAGCTGTTTCCAGTCTTTGCCAATCGATTGCTGGCCAGGTCACGACCGGAATACGAGGCGTTCCTGACCTGGGGTGGATTTGATCCGAACAATCCACCGGATCCGATCATGATTCTGGGTGTGACCGAGGGACGGCGGGCGACTGATGCGCTGGAATTGTTTCCTTGCCCACAGCCGGACGGGTACGGCGGATACATCAACAAATTCTTCCTGCACGGCGTGCAGCGGATGCCGCCGGAAAGCCTGCGGAGGATCGGAATGCTGCAACGCTGTGAAGAGCTGACGTTGCGGGCTGAGCCGGAGAATAGATTTGATACCAATGCAGTGGCAGTCTTTGCATCAGAGCATGGCGGTGCGGTGCGGATCGGATATGTGCCGCGATATCTGGCTGCCGACGTGCATAAATTGGGCGGAGCGTGCCCAATCGATTCGATGGGGTTGGTCGTTGATCGCCTCAATAACGATGCGCCGCTGCAACAGCGGGTGCTTTGTCGAATGAACGGCTGCTGGCCAGAAGATTTTGTTCCATGCTCTGGCGAGGATTATCAGCCCATTGTTCCTGATTTTGAACCGTCGGCCGCACATTAAAGTTCAGTCGATTGTAAAAGCAACGAGCGTTGACGAAACTTCGATTCAGATCGTGATCTCCACCCGGTCCAGCTAATTACGCCGATCATCACGACGCCGATTGCGCGCAGTGCCACAGAGCGGCTCCATACGTGGTGAAATCGATTCCCGTTCAGCAAATAACCGAAGTATTAGCGTGTTAGTGGGTCACCGCGCCGTAGCAGGCTGGGCCGACCAATTTGGCATATTTGGCCAGCACGCCATTGGGATACTGCGGCTCCGGGGCTTTCCACTGGGCGCGACGCTTGGCCAGCTCTTCGTCAGAGACTTCCAGATTGATGGAGTTGGTGGCAACATCGATGCTGATCATATCGCCATCACGAACCAGTGCGATCGGCCCGCCGACCTGGGCTTCAGGGCCAATGTGGCCGATCATCAGCCCGCGCGTTGCCCCGCTGAAGCGGCCATCCGTCATCAGACAGACATCATAACCCAGACCCTGACCGACGATGGCCGCAGTGACAGCCAGCATTTCGCGCATGCCCGGACCACCCTTGGGTCCTTCATAACGGATCACAACGCAGTCGCCGGATTGAATCTTGCGGGCCTGAACGGCTGCCATGCACGCTTCTTCACCGTTAAAGCACTTGACCGGCCCGCGGTGGCTAAGGCGTTTGACGCCAGCCGTCTTGATGACGCATCCCTCGGGCGCGAGATTGCCACGCAGAATGTGCATGCCGCCACTGGGGAAGTAGGCCCGGTCGGCGGGGACGATAACGTCCTGATCCTTTTTCAATTTCACATGCGCAAGATTTTCCGCAATCGTCTTACCCGTACAGGTGAGGCAATCGCCGTTGAGCAAACCAGCATCCAGCAGCACTTTCAAAATGGCGGGAATACCGCCCGCTTGATAAACATCCAGCGCGGCGTAGCGGCCAAAGGGCTTGAGATCAGCGATGATCGGCGTGCGCTTGGCAATCCGCTCGATATCGTCAAATGTAAACTGAATCTTACACTCGTGCGCCAGGGCTGGTAGATGCAGGGCAACGTTGGTTGAACCGCCGGTGGCTGCTACAACCGTCATGGCATTTTCAAACGCGGCGAAGGTCATAATGTCGCGCGGGCGGATATTGGCTTCGAGCAACTTCATAACCTGCTGGCCTGACTTTTGCGCGTAGGCATCGCGCAGAACCTCGATGGCCGGTGGCGAACCACTCATGGGCAGCGCCATTCCAATGGCTTCAGCCACGCAGGCCATGGTGTTGGCGGTAAACTGCCCGCCGCACGAACCATCGCTGGGGCAGGCAACTTTTTCCATTTCCAGCAGATCGGCGTCGCTCATCTTGCCAGCCGCATGCGCGCCGACGGCTTCATAAACGTCCTGAATGGTGACTTCCTTGCCGTGAAAATTACCCGGCATGATCGTGCCGCCATACATGAATACGCTGGGGACATTCAAACGGGCCATGGCCATCAATGTGCCCGGCAGGCTTTTGTCACAACCGGCAAAACCGACCAGGGCGTCATAACCGTGAGCCATCATCATCAGCTCGATGGAGTCGGCGATGACTTCGCGCGAGGTTAACGAGGCCTTCATACCTTCGTGGCCCATGGCGATACCATCGGAGACTGCGATTGTGACGAATTCCCGTGGAGTTCCGCCAGCTTCTTCAACACCTTTTTTGGCGGCTTTGGCTTGGCGGTCAAGGGTGGTGTTGCAGGGGGTGGCTTCATTCCAAGTGCTGGCAACGCCCACCCACGGGCGGTGGATTTCCTTGTCACCCAGACCCATGGCACGAAAAAAAGCACGCTGTGGCGCGCGTTGATCACCTTCAGTAACGATAGAGCTGCGTTCACGGTTCATAGCTTGACAGGATACACCTATTAGCTCGGAAAATAAAATGGTAAGTTGTTATAAAGCAGGAACTTTCAATTTAATTTGATGTGACGATAATTCCCGTAAAACCAGTGTAATTCAACTCACGGAGGAGTGATGGGAATTGACGGCCTGAATGGGAATTGCTGGCGTCGATTGGCCGACTGGGATTCGGGCAATCGGCAGGCGGCGAGCGGACATTATCTTTCGATGAAGGTGCGCGAATTTAAGGATTGGAACCCGCCCGTTTGGTTGATCCGTCTGACGCAACATAGTACGATTCTGGGCTTGATCTTGCCAAGCTGCGGTTTGTAAACGGGCTTGGCTGTTCGGAGTCATTACACAATGCGTTTGACTGAGATTCTAAAACCTCAGAATATCAAAGTGCCTCTTGTTGCGACCAGCAAAGCTGATGCGATCAAGGAGCTGATCGATCTGCTGGCTGCCAGCGGAGAAGTGACCGATCCCAAGCGCGTGCTCGAGGCGGTGCTGGATCGTGAAGCGACGCGCACCACGGGCATCGGCAACGGTCTGGCGATTCCGCATGGTAAGTGTGCCGGGGCGACCAATCTGGTGATGGCGATTGGCAAAGCGGCTGAACCGATCGATTTTCAGTCGATTGACGGTAAACCTGTCAGTCTGATCTGGCTGCTCAGCAGTCCGCCGGAGAAGACCGGGCCGCACATCCATGCCCTGGCGCGGATCAGCCGCCTGATGACGATGGATAAATTCCGTCAGGCGCTTTTTGCCGCGACCACACCTCAGGAAATGTTCGACATCATTGAAAAGCAGGAAAACTCGCTGTAGACCGGGTTGATGATGTTGGCCAAGTCAGACACAGCATTGTCATCAGCCGCTGCCAGCGGATTGATCCAGCCTGTGGCTTATCGCATATCGCCCGCCGTTTATTCCACTTTGCCCAATAAAAAGGAGAGCAGAAGCATCAGCAGCACCACACTGCTGATGAGCACGAAGATTGGATCGTGTTCATAGCCAAACGTAAAGATGGAGATCCCGACCCGCATCACCGGTGTCGCGATCAGGATCAGCAGCCCCAGGCTGATGATGGCGCGACCCTGAAATGCGCCCAGCCCCTGCCAGATATCCGTCAGCGTGCGCGGAAACTCCGCTTTGTCGCTGACCAGCGTTTGCAGTTGTTCGTGTGAATGGCGGTAGTTTGTATGGTGGGTAAAACTGACCACCGTGCCGAAAAGAATGACAACAAAGCTGACCAGCACCCCGATGCGCAGCAGGTAGCTGCTGATCAGCTCCGCCTGACGCACGCGATGGTCGTGCTGCTCGGTGGTGAGGGAATTTTCATGCTTGCTCATGATTTTAATGCAGTCCTTTCCAGAACATCTGCAGCGATACCCAAAGCAGGACGACGACAAACAACAACCGAATCCACTTGCCGTGCAGACGGCCAAGCAGGTGCGATCCGCCCCAGGCGCCGATCAGCACACCAACCGCGACCGGGGCGGCAATAAAGGGGTTGATATCACCACGGACGAAGTAAACGCCAGCACTGGCGGCGCCGGTGACACCGATCATCAGGTTGCTGGTGGCGGTTGAAACCTTGATCGGCAGGCGCATGCCCAGATCCATGGCGGGGACTTTCAGTGCGCCCGAACCAATACCCAGCAGCCCGCTGACGACACCGGCAATGTACATCAGAACCAGACCCAGCGGAGCGCGGGTGACGCGATAAGAAATGTCTTCTCCCAGGGCGTCGTCATGGTAACTGCCGTGCAGTTTCAAACGGTCGGACCAACGATCCGCCGGAACCGCGACGCCCGCAACTTCGTGGCGTTTACGAAACATGGCGATGGCGGAGTAACCCATGACTATGCCGAAAATAATATACAGCCAGCCCGGCGAGATCAGACCTGCGACGATCGCGCCGGTGATCGCGCCAGTCGTCGTGCCGATCTGCAGCAGCATGGCGACCCGCAGATTGGTCATGCGTTCGCGCACATAGCCAGCGGCGGCGCCACTGCTGGTGGCAATGATGCAGACGATGGAAGTGCCGATGGCATAGCGGATATCCACACCAAGAATGAGGGTCAGAACGGGAATCACGATGATTCCGCCACCTAATCCCAATAGTGATCCAAGTACGCCGGCAAACAACGAAGCCAAAAATGACCACAACGTAAAAGCCAGAGGAGACATGCGCCTATGTTTAGAGACTATCAGATCAAGATACAAGGCAGGCGGGGGAGTTTTTTGCCAACCAGCACAATTTTCAGCGTAAATCAGGGTAAAAGTGAGATACGGTGCCGATCCGTCAATAAGTTTTTGATGGGCGTAAGAATCGGTTTGACCATGGAACGGGCGGCGCAACGAGAGGTCTGGCATTCAGGCCGAACCATGCCCGATCTACAGGCCCATCAGCGTCAGGCGCTGGTGAGCGCGAGTGGCGTACCGTTCATATTCGTTGCGATCAATGGCATCGGGATTGGCAGCCCCGGCGTAAATGGCGTCGCGCGCCTGCTGGGCTAATTGGTCCAAACGAGATTGAGGCAGCTTGCGCAGCGATTGCCGGTCAGCACCGAGCAGTTGCAAAAGCCGGACATCGGTGAAATAACGCAACTGGATAAACTCGTTGATGCGGATCGACTGGTGATAGTGTTCTGCCGCCTGCTTGAACTGCTCCTGACGCTGGGCGCCGGCCGGGAGCATCAATCCACGAACATACGCCAGATCCGCCAGCGCCGCTGCGTGTACGCTGCGCATGTGTTCCACGTGCGACTCATAGGTTGAAATATTGGCGAGGAAGTCGGTTTCATTCAGATAACGTTCATATTCCTGGATGGCTGCTGCCGCAAGATCCGCAGCACGCTGATAGCTGAACAGCAGTTCCGGCAGGGTGTCCGCCTCCAACGGTTGATCGTTGAGTTTCTTCGTCTGGCTGTTGAATCCCAGCGGAATCGTCAATAACTCAAGTTGATCGCGCGGTTCGAGCGTTTCATTGCCAAATGGCTTTTGCTCCTCCTGCTGCTCGGTGCTGAACAGATGGACGCGCAATAATCCCCCCTCGATCTTGCGGCCACGTTCCCACTCGGCTTCGGACCAGAACTTCAGCGCCAAAGCCGGGCGCGAATCAATGACCGTGTGGCTGAGTTGGGCATGCGTCTGCCCGGCGCTGTCCTGCAGCACCTGGGCACGCTTGAAATAATTGTAAGCAAAGGCAAGGGGCGAAATGCCATAGGGGAAAGGTTCAAACGGTTTGAGATATTGCAGATCAGCACCGGTATTCCACGGTTTGTCAGCTGCAAGATCGGTGGGGCGCGGCAAATCGCCGCCGGGGGCGGTCAGATACTGCGGCAGGATGTACCCGTCGGGATTCAACCGCGGCTCCAGACGCACGCTGCTGGTAATCGCTGCCCGCTGGGGCTGGGTTTGGCGCCACTGACTCTCGGTGCGCACGCGCTGGCGGTAGTATTCCTTTTCGGCGCTGTTTCCGAATTTATCAAAGAAAAGTTGCCCGATCGTTTCGATGATGTTGATGTTGTGCGGCCGCTCGCTATCAACGCTGTAACCATAATCCAGAGCGTCAAGAATGGTGAGGTACTTGTTGGCCAGGCTCGCCTTCTGAACGGAGATATTGTATCCCTTGTTCCACATCTGAAAGATGTGAACGCTGTCAAATTCGGGCTGGAGCATGCGAATCCACTCCACCTGCGTATCGAAGGTTTCGAGGTTGCGCTCCTGTTTCTGTGATTCACTATTTTGCCAGAGGAACATCACCAGCGGCCCGCGCAGACCACCGAGCAGCAACGCCAGGGCGAAGCTGTTCATGCCCGACAGATTCGATCCGCCGCCTTCACTGGCCATCGGAACCCGGCCATCATTGGTCAACACACGCTGGCGCTGCCATCCGGTCAGCCAGCGCCCCGCCATGACAAGCAGCAGGCTGCAGATGAGGATTGTTACCACCGCTCCACGAGCGACCGAACGCTTTTCCGGCTGGTCCGATGAAGCGGGTTGATTGGAGGATGACATTGATGTTTGAGTCATGATAAGACAAAAAATCGGCACCAAGCCCGACCAGCTCCGATTCTGCGAAACAGGCTAAGGAGCAACTTCCTTATTTCTCAGGAATAAATACGCCAGCACCGTCAACGGGATGCCAAACCCGAAGGCGACCGCAGCGGCGTCAATCAGTTGGCGCCAGGGCATGTTGACGCCGCGCTGCAGTTGCTCACCAGCGGAAAATTGTGAAATATCCGGTAGTACCTTCGCCAGTGCCTGCAACGCCTTATTCAGCGTATTGACCGACGAACTGACCACGCGGAATTGCGGAGCCTGACCCTGATTGCCACCAAAAATCTGCTGAGCCACCTGATTGCCCAGTTCGTTGCCCATGTCGCCCAATTGCTGAATGCCCCAGTTGCTCAGCAGGATGATCACCGCCAGCACAATGGCAATTGGCCAGGATAAAAACGTGCTGCAGAACATGGCGATGATGATGACCAATAGCGACATCAGCCAGAGCATCAACAGGCTTTTGAAAAGATTCCAGGAAAACAGCACATTGCCCGTCACCAGTTGTACCGACCGCGCCTGCAGACCCACCCAATGGCCAGTGGTCAAGTTGCGCACGAGCAAATTAAAATTGCCGTTTTGCGCCAAGTCCGCCGGCATGGTGAAAAAGACATTGCGATTAGACTCCGCCTGGATGATGTTCGGCGGACTGGTCGCGCCGGTTGCAGGATCAGCCAGCCGGATTTCCAGCTCAGTGTAATCATCAGAATCGACATTCTGTTCAGCGCCGGTGCGCTCGATACCGATGTTCATCTCAAAGTTGATTTTCCCATCAGACGAAACGGCGCGATCGGTATTGCGGAAAGCGAAGACAGCAATGGCTGAGTTGTGTGGATCACCGTGCAACTGCTGACCAAAAGTTCCTTGCTCGCCGATGAAACGAACCGGCAGCGTCTGCGGATCGGGGGCGCGCGGCACGAGATCGCCCAGAATCTGGTTTGTTTCAGGATTGATCAAACGCAGGGAAATCGGTTGATACTGATCCTGTGGCAGCCGGAAGGATAGTTGGGTTCCCAACGCGGAAGTGCCCACATCGACGGCAAACTGCCCAGCCGTGACCAGTTTTCCGGCAATTGCTGGCGGCAGGGGGATCATCATGGTGGCAAATTGGTCGGTCGCCGGCAGCATGATGCCGCGCGCATCGCCCAGATCGGCTGGTCTGGCGATGGGGTTGTGTTGGGAATCAATGATATTGATCTGCAGCCGCGGCCGTGGGGGCAGCAGCGGTGTGGGCGTCGAAGGGACGGTCGATTCTTCCGCAGCTGCGTTGGAAGGCAGGGGTATGCCATACGCGGACAGCGGATCGACTTCAGGCATGATTGTGCGCGATTGCTGATAGCTCAGGTCAACCAATAACGCCATCGCGATGGGCGTATCAGGCATCACACCCGGGGGAGTAAAATCAGCCGACGTATAATCGAAGAAGAACTGCGCTTTGGCCTGGTCGCCGCCGGGAATCCAGCGGCGGTCCCCTTCGGGGGGCTGGCTGAAGATTTGCGGTTCGCCAGACCAAGCGTAGGTGTTGACGCGCAAAAGCCCTGCCTCGCGGTAGTGCTGCAAGGCATTGCGGTGTACCTGTGAAAGCTGCGCATCTGCCAGACCCGCCTTGATGCTCCCTTGCAGCGACCAGGCTCGAACGTGCAGATATCCCCAGGTAAACAGGCCCATGATCAGCAGAATCGCCGCTGAAACACGGGCAAACCCGATCACTTTACCGACGATGATCTCCAGCCGCGTGGTTGGTTTGGTCACCACGGTGTAGATGACACGATTTTCTATTTCCTTGGGCAAATTGGTGGCTGCCAGGATGATTGTCGTCAGCGTCACAATCAGGCCGGTGGCAAAGATGCTGAACTTAAGCGTCTGACGAATGGCATCCTGTTCGTCAAAGGGTTTGGTCAGCTGCGCGACGATGAAAACACCGATAATCGCCAGCGGGGTGACCCACAACACCCGGCGGCGGATCGATTCAGCAAACACCACCCCCGAAATTGCCCAGACCCGGCGAAAACTGAAACACAGGACATCCTTCAGTCCGATCACCAGCAGCCCAAGGACGACAATCGCGCCGCCCAATATGTATTCGATGTTATCAGCGAACAATTCCATGGTTGGTCTGACCTGACTGACAATTATAACGGGCTGAGTGCTTTGGAGGAGGCGCCGCAGCAATCAGCGGGTTGATTTCATTTCATTCGTATCGATGCGCTGGCGGCGCGATCGACAAAACAGACGCTCCGACTGGAATCCGACATTTATTGCACGTGGATCCCCGGTTCAGGCTACAGCGATCCGGCGCATTAACTGCGCGCCGCGTTATCACCGCTGGCGCCGGCATAACCCACGCCACCAGCGCCGATATTTTCGCCGGTTTTCTGCAATACCACACGAACGAACAAATCTTCCAGCGTCGTGGTCGGATGAGTGATGGTGGCATCTTGTGCGCCCATCTTCGCAATGAACTGGCGAACTTCCTCAAGCTGGGCTGCGGTTAAACCCCTGGCCTGAATCTGGGCGATATCGCGCACCTGAAGAAGATCACGCACCTCGCCAAGTGTCTGCATCTTGCCACGAAAGAGAATCGTGATACGGTCGCAGACATCCTGCACGTCCGCCAGCAGGTGGCTGCACAGCAGAACGGTCTTTCCCTGCTGCTTGAGCGAAAGAATCAGGTCTTTCATCTCCTTGGTTCCCAACGGATCCAGACCGGTCGTCGGTTCATCCAGCAGGATTAACTCGGGATTATTGATCAGCGCCTGCGCCAGACCGATACGCCGGGCCATGCCCTTGGAATATTCGCGCAGTTTGCGCTTGCGCGCCTTGGCATCCAGACCGACAATATCCAAAAGCTCGGGAACGCGACGCTTGAGCGTGCGACGATCCAGGCGGAACATTTTCCCGTAAAATTCGAGCGTTTCTTCACCGTTGAGAAAGCGGTGAAGGTAGGATTCCTCGGGCAGAAACCCGATTTTTTCCTTCATCAAACGACTGTCCGGACGATAACCCAGTACCGAAATATCGCCGCTGGTGGGGAAGATCAGGTTCAGCAGCAACTTGATCGTTGTGCTTTTGCCTGATCCGTTAGGCCCCAGCAGGCCGAACACTTCGCCGCGATGGATCGTCAGATTCAGATCATCCAGTGCCGTTACCTTGGGCCGGCCCCAGAAGTCTTTGTAGACTTTCGTCAGATGATTTGTACGAACCGCCTCGCCGTTATCTGCCATGATCGTGAGGGGGGTTGGAGGAATAGGCTGACATAGGCATTACAGTACGTCGGCAAAAGAATTATGTCTATTGTTTTATGTCAGCGCATCAGCAAACTAACAGGTGTCATGTGTGCAGCAGGCACTTACCGCGACCGACTGGCGCGGCTTTGCCCACCACGATTCGGATTGCCCGTGCGGAATTTCGGTTTGGAGCGTTCCAGACGACGCTTCTTTTCGCTCGGCTTTTCGTAGTAAGCAATCCGCTTGATGTCCTTGGTCAGACCTTCTTTTTCGCACATTTTCTTGAAACGGCGAATCATTTGCTCGGCGGTCTCATTACCGCGCGACTTAACCTTGATCATACTCCTGCAATCCTTTCGGCTTTGTTCAGTTTGAGCAATTGTGTATAGTGGCAACCGCTGTGGTTGGCATCGATTCAGACAATCAACAAACCTGCGTAAGTCTACCGAGTGGGGGGGATTATTCAATACAGGCGGCTGAAAATAGTGATAATCCGCGTTTAAGTTCGATCGTACCCCGTTCATGCTGTGAATCACACTGAAAACAGGTCGATTATGACGATTTTAGATGAACATATGCTGGAAATTCGCGTTCGCTTCTTTGAAGTCGATTCCATGGGATTTCTGCACCACAGCAGGTTTTTGCAATATTTTGAACTGGGACGAACCGAATTATTGCGGGCACGTGGGCACTGTTATGCGGACATCGAGCGTCAGGGATATTGTTTTGCCGTAACCCAAGCGCAGGTCAAATACCGCGCACCCGCCCACTACGATGATCTGCTCCAGTTGACAACACGTTTGACGCGCCAGACCGAGGTTCGTTTTGAGCATACCTACGAGCTGCGCCGTGATGGACAGTTGCTGGCTGAGGGACAGACGACAATCGCCTGCCTGAACCGTCAGGGTAAGGTGGTCCAGATTCCCGAAACGCTGCGGGTCAAATCATAAATGCCGGATACCTGATCGCCGTACTGGTTTGTTGGTTGATCAAGCCCCATCGTGACAACCTGTCCCAGCACGGTTAGAGTGCCGACAGAATCGATCAACGGTTAAGGAGTATCGAATCATGCGTGGATGGATAGGAACAGCAACGATTATCCTGACAGCCGCAATGGTGCAGGCTGATTCATTTGACCAGCCGTCACAACTAACATTGACGCCGGATGTCGCCAGCGTTTACGCCCCTCCTTCGCCCAACAGCGAAACCGAAGGCGTCAACTCCGGCGGGGTTCATATCGATCTGGAAGTCCGCTACATGACGGACTACATCTTCCGCGGGATGGAAATACTCGAAGTCCCAGGCTCTGAAGATTCGCCCAATCTTCAACTTGCGGGTAAATTATCATGGGATTTGGGCAAATTACCCCATCCGTTCATTGGGCTTTTTGCCAATGTGGCCGATCACGATCCGCTGAGCCAGTTTCAGGAGATACGCCCGACGGTTGGTTTCGACTGGGACATTCGCCCCTTGACCATCACCGCCGGTCACAACAGCTATATCTATCCTGACCGCAAGGAAATGGATACATCGGAAATCTTTGTCAAAATGAAACTGGATGATGCCTGGCTCTGGAGCACCGAGCGCCCGCTGCTCTCGCCGTACGTCATGGCAGCCTACGATTACGATCTATATAACGGATGGTATTTTGAAGCTGGCGTGGAACATACACTGACACTTGAAGACCTCGGCATTGATCTGACCTTCTACGGCCAGGTGGCGTACGTCTACAACAATCCACTGTACGCCTATTCCGCCAGCAAGGATGATGGGTTTCAGCACTGGCAGACAGGGGTGATTGGCCGGTATTCGTTAAATAAACTTTTCAATACCTCCGTGCGCTACGGCCGCTGGGAACTGGTGGGTTATCTCAACTACACCGGCAGCGGAGATGATCGTTTAAGAGCCGAGGACCAACTCTGGGGCGGGGCTGCCATTGGATTTCATTATTGATTGATTTGCGTCCGACTGCGCCTCGATCGCCGTCCGGCGCAATTGACCAAGCACGGCCATTTAATAAGCGTACAATCCAGTACAGCAGTCAAACGCGGCGATGGGCGACCATGATCAGATCAGGGCTGGTCTGCTCGTCGTAGACCGCCAGTTTGTGATTGCCATAAAACTGAATGTCAGCCTTTTGACCGATGGCGGTTTGCAAATCATCAGGCCGCAAACTCAGAAAGCGCATGCTGTGGCCCTGTAATGGTCCCTGATCGGGAACGATAACCAGATCGACAAAACCGCCGTTGCCGCACCGATGGACGCCCTTGACAATCAGCGCCGGCCCTGAGGGCAGATTCAGGCGGATACTCTTTTGCCACCAGCACGGTCCGTCGGCCAGTTTCCACAGATTCAGCACCTGGACGATCACGACGCCCCCCGGGCGGACCGCCTGTACCATGGTCGCCAGTGCATGCTGCGCACTGGGCAGATCACCCGCCAGCGCCAGCGAGTTTCCCACACACACCACTGCATCCAGATCACCAGCTCCAGGTGGTGGCTGGCCAAAACCACGCACAGTCCAGCGCAGCTTCGGCCCTGTCCCGAAAGATCGCTGCGCTCGCTGAATCATGTTGGGACTGATGTCGCACGCCTCGACCTGCAAACCCATGCGATGAAATAAATCCGCATGTTGACCGCTGCCACAAGCCACATCCGCAACTTTGCGCGCGTTGACCGCATCGAACTGGTTGCGAAAAAACGGCTCTTCCGCCGCCAGCCGTTTCGGCCAGTCAATCAATGCTTCGTAAATGTCTGACAGATGATCAAAACTCATGAGAATACGTTCGTAAAATTGTCCAACCAGCCAACAATCTGATTCAATACGATGATCAGCCCGCTGCTTCAATCGATCAGGTGATATTTTTGCAAAGCCGCATAAACGCCGTGATCGTTGTTGGTTGGGGCAATCCAGTCGGCAACATTTTTAACCGCCGGATGCGCATTGCCCATCGCCACGGCAATACCCGCCGTCTGCAGCATCCCCACGTCATTGGGCGCATCGCCAAGCGCCATCACCTGTTTCATTGGGATCTTGTACGCATGGGCAACTTTCTGCAGCGCTGTCGCCTTGCTGACACGTCGATCCATGATTTGCAGCATATGCTCATCCGTGCGCACGATGGTGATTTGCTGGGCGAATTTCTGTCCGATCAACGGTTCCAGACGGCTCATGATCGGCGGCGCCCCCAACAAGAGTAGTTTGGTGATGGGGATTGTGCAGAACTGTTCGATGGGCGCAATCACGTCGGGTTGAAAAGCCTTGCCCGTTTCGGTTGAAAACAGCGGGTCGTGACGGTCTGTGAGCCAGTGGTCAAGAATTTCGCAACTCACCAGCGTTTCTTCAAACATATCACGGGCCATGTCAATGATCCGCCGGACGGTACTGGCTGCCATTGGTCGATGATAAACCGCCTTGTTGTCCGGTTCATTCCAGATCAGCGCCCCGTTATAGTTGATCTGCCAGGTTTGCAGTTTCAACGCCTGATAGATCGGTCGGACGCTGCGCGGCGGCCGCGCCGATGCAATGACAATGCGGCAACCATTTTCCTGCAGTTTCATCAAGGCTGCGCCGGTCTTGCGGCTGATCTGCTTGCGGTCAGTCAACAATGTTCCATCGAGGTCGATGGCAATCAGTCGAACAGCCGTCTTCTCTGGTTCGCGATCCATCATAAAGTTTCCATGATCCAGCTTCGCGGCGGATGATTCAACCGTGAAGCGGCTCAAAGCGGTACATTAGCTCCAAGTGCTGCGCGCATCCAGTCAGACGATCTGGCTTCCGGCGATCAGACTTAACGGGTACAACCATCCTGATGCACGGCAATTCATCAGAACATTATGAGGCTGGCTTGGGCAGGCAGCAGAACGTGCGCATCTCTGCCGTTGTTGCCCCATCGGAGGCTGTCGGGTCGATTCTTTTTGGCGGGGTATTCGCGCGCGTCATCCTGCTGATCCTTGGGCTGGGCTGGGTCAGTGGCTGTACAGGCGCTGCGCAAAAGCCGTTGGGATCGTGGCAAGGCCCAGCCCAACCAGCCCTGGTGTCGGGTTCCCCATGGTACTTTGGACAAACACCAGCCCGCCAGTTCGATACCGCCCATTACAATCTCTATACCACGATGTCCGATGATGCGCTTTTATCCTCAATCATCCAGTTGATGGAAGGTGCGATACAGCAATATCACCGTCTGGTTCCGAATATCACGCTGACTGTCAGGCCGATGGAGACGTTTCTGTTTCGCTATCGCAATGAATGGGCGCTTTTCACGCAGGCGACGGCAGGAGACGATGCCCCGATCTACCTGCGCATCGTTCGTGGCGGTTACACCCTGAACGAGCGATCGGTTGTCTATTTTATTGGCGATACCTCCACCTATTCCGTGGTGGCGCATGAAGGTTTTCATCAATTTGTCTCCCGCCACTTCGCCAGTCGCCTGCCGCCGTTTCTGGAGGAAGGTCTGGCCTGTATGTTCGAGTCGGTCTGGTTTGTTGATGACCTGCCACGCTGGAATCTGTCGATCAACTACAACCGCATGAACAAGCTGCGCACAGCGGTGCAGGCGGGGGATTTGTGGTCTTTGCCGCAGTTGCTGCAGACGCACGCCGGCGAGGTTGTCGATTTGCCACCGGAGCGGATCGAGGCGTTTTACGCGCAAAACTGGGCCTTTGCCAAATTTTTATGGCAAGCCGATGATGCCCGCTATCGGCCAGCGCTACTGGCGCTCCTGGATGATGCCGCCCGCGGGCGTCTGCCCGCGCATCTGGTCTCATCGTCGCACGAGCAGGGATTTGATCCGCGCACGGTTCAGCCGTTACTGGAACATTATCTGCAAATGCCGCTGAATCAGATCGACCAGCGCTTTCAGGCTTATATTCACGTGATCGTCACCGACGAATATGCCCGTCAGGGATTGCCCAAACAGTGATGGCGGCTTGGCGGGTGATGTCACCTCAAGTATTTCCGCCAGCCAAGACAGTATCGCCTGCTGAAAATCGTGATCAGCTTGATGGTCGCTGGCTTGTGAGTGACCGGTCTGCTCGGTTAATATCCCCACGTCACTGAGCGAAGTAATTTTGCCGCAGCGGGATCGAATCAATGGCAGTTAAATTTGAGATTTATCGCGACGGTCAGCAGGTACGGGAGTTCAAGATCGACGGTGTTGTTGTCGTGGGGGCCGAATCGGTCATCATTCCGGGGAAAATCACTTTTACCAACGGTGTTCTCAGCGCCCAGCGCACCGAAGACAGCGCGATCGGCATCAGCCTGCTGTGGGATGCCGGCGATATTGGGATGTTTTGTCTTGAAACCACCCGCCTGAGCCACCGTGCCCAGCCGTACATCCTCAACGTGGAGCTGGCACGGTTCCGCCTGATGAAAATCATGCAGAAATATGAGGACTGGAATCTGTTTGATTTTCCGGGATTGGAGGATCATTTCCGGGCTTTCAACCAGGCCCAGGCGCTGTTTGCTGAGGCCCTGGCGAATCTGCACCAGCCCGCTGAAGCTGCGCGGCTGGCCGATCAGGCGCTGGCAATGGCGATCGACCTCAGTGAAAAACTGGCATTGACCCACTCGGAGTTGCTGATCCGCCAGCGTCGTACGCGCGGGCAGTTTGTCCGTCATATTTTTGGTTGTCAGATTGATCCGGGCATTCAAAACGAGCGCTACCGCGAAATACTGGGTAAAAACTTCGATTATGCCGTTGTTCCCATGCCGTGGCGCGATATCCAGCCCCAGGCCGATCGTTTTGAAACAACCGCTGCCGATGGCTGGCTGGAAAACCTGCGCCGTTTGCGCATGCCGGTTATTGCCGGGCCGCTGGTGCGTCTGGATGACAATTCCGTGCCGGATTGGATGGTGCTCTACGAGGAGGATTACGAAGCGTTTCGCGAACTGGTCTACAGTTATGTGACCCGCGTCGCCAAACGCTACCACCGCATTGTTTCGATTTGGAATGTGGCTGCCGGATTGAGCGCCAATCGAACATTCCGTCTGAACTTTGATCAGATGATCGAACTGACGCGCATGCTTGTCACCCAGATCAAAAATGTTCTGCCCGAAGCGCGGACCCTGGTGACGATCGCGCATCCATTTGGCGAATATCATGCCGAGCGCGCCCATACCGTCGCGCCGCTGCTCTATGCCGACATGGTCTCCCAGACGGGCATCAATTTTGAAGCCTTTGGACTGGAAATTGAGATGGGCGTGCCGCAGACCGGTTATTTCACCCGTGATTTGTTCCAGCTTTCCTGCCTGCTGGACAAGTTCAATACCCTGGGCCGACCGGTGTTTCTGACCGCAGTCTGCGTACCCGGCCGTAATAACGCCGATCCGGGTGATCGCAGCCGTGGCCAGCTTGATCCCCAGCTTGCCGGGCGCTGGCATCGTCAGTGGGATCCGGCGTTGCAGGCCGAATGGATGGAAGCGGTCTATCAACTGGCGCTGAGCAAGCCCTGTGTTGAAAGCATTGCCTGGTCGAACCTGGCCGATATTCATCAGTCGATGCCAGCCGGTGGTTTGTTGGATGATCTGCTCCAGCCCAAGCCGGCGTTTGTCCGCTTGCAGGAAATGCGCAAAAATTTCGCCACGTATACTTCCAATCGTCGCGCCAACGTCTAGGAGCTGGTGCTGAATCTCCGCAGACTGGCGCGTGCTTAACGCGGGTCGCCTATGCCACAGGCCAGATCAGATCAACCAACGCCCTGGGGCTTCTCGCCCTCGCAGCGTCTGGTGCTGATTGTGTTGGCGCTGGGGTTGCTCATTGCCGCAGTAATCCTTGCCATCTCCCACCGCGCCTATATTCCAGCTCCCTATACGCAGGAAGGTTCGCGTACGGATTTCCTGCTGGTCGGGATCGATCCCAACGCTGCATCGGTTTACGAGCTGATGATGCTTCCACAAATCGGGCTTGGTCGTGCCCGGGAGATCGTTGCTTATCGCCAGCGTGTTTTGCAATCCAATCCATCATCGCCGGTCTTTATGAGCGCTCAGGATTTGCTGCAGGTGCGCGGTATCGGCAGGGCATTGATGAACCAGATGCAGCCACATTTGCGCTTTCCGGCTGCGCCTGACATGTCTGTTGTGTCGCCTGCTCCAGCCACCGCCCCGACCGCACCGATCTCCGCACCTGCCTCGATGCCCGCCTCGGCCCCAGCGCCGTAATGGTTGCGCGATGGTCGCTCCAGTCGTTTCGATTACAGTTTGAGGATCAGATGCGGCGTCAGGAAGACGATGTGGATCGCCTTGATCGGCTGACCCGTGGCGCGATTGACCGCCTGCCGGTATAGCTCCATCTGTCCCCGATAATACTCGCGCCGCTGCTCAACCGTCTGCGCGTCAACCCGGTCTGTTTTGTAATCCACAATCGTACATCCGTCGCTTTCCACCAGCAGCAAATCAATGCGCCCGCGGATCATCAACCGATCCAGCGGATCATTCGATGGATTGGTTGTATTGTCGTGGTCAGTAGTCAGATAAAATGGTTGCTCGCGGATCAGCCGAACTTCGGGGCTGGACATCATCCGACCCAGTTCGCTTTGACAAAACCATTGAATACCAACCCGATCGACCTGCCTCGCCTGTTCTGGGCTGATCAGTTGTTGATCGAGCATCCGGCTGATCTGCTCATCAATATCTGTTGGGCCATCAACCTGATGCAGATCCAGATGTTGCAGGATCAGGTGTGTCGCGGTTCCGCGCGCCGCCGCCTCATCACTGCTGGCCTGCAGGAAGCGGGGCAGGCTCAATCGATCATCCATCGCCGGTGGTGATCCCCGCGCCTGGATTGCGTCATCGGCAACCTCATTCTGATTCACCACGTTGATGTCATGTTCATCATCATCCGGCTGCGCAGTGCCCGCCGTCATCATGTTCGTGCTGCTGCGATGTGCCCAGGTTGTGGCCGCGACGGCTGCTGGCTTGAAGCAGTACTCCTGGTATGGGTAACGAAAAGCCAGCCGTTCGACAATCTGGCTGGCCAGCGGGTCAGTTGCTGGTGGCGGATCCAGTGGTTGTAATTGCGCCCGATCCGAAAATTGGCGGTTATCAGCTTTGGTCAGTGGCTGCAGGTTTTCCAACGTCTGTTTCTGTTGCAGATCATATTGAATAATTTGCATGGGTGGGTTGTCACTGGCTGCTGTCGCCATGGCCACCGGCCCCAACCAGCCCAACATATTCTGCGCTCCAATAACCACCGATTCGGGCAGGACGCCAGCATTTTGATCCCAACGCTGCCAACTGGTGTAGCTGGCATTTTTGCCCAAGGTTCCGATCAATATCAGATGCTCCCTGGCCCGCGTCATGGCGACATACAACAGGCGCAATTGTTCCGCTTTGCTCGCTCGCACGATGCGCTGGCGCGCAACAACATGCGCCAGGGAGGGGTACGTTATTTTTCGGACTTGATCGACGACTTTTAATCCCAGCCCGGCTTGGCGATCGATCAAAATCGGCCCCTTGGCGTCATCAAGATTAAACCCCTTGCCCAGATCAGGCAGGAAAACCACGGGAAATTCCAGCCCCTTGCTCCGGTGGATGCTCATGATTCGCACGGCGTCGGCAGCCTGGCTGGAAAACGAAGGGAGCTGAAGTTCATCCTGCTGCTGCAAGTCATCGAGAAACTGTAAAAATCGATACAGCCCCTGGCGACGAAATGAACCGAATTGACGGGCGCGTTCGTGCAGATGCACCAGGTTGGCGCTGCGCTGCCGGCCATCCTCCAAACCAGCGGTGTACGCCAGATAACCGCTCTGGTCGTAAATTTCCCAGATCACTTCCGCCAATGGGCGCTTCAAAACCGCATCACGCCAGCGATCGAGCTGCGCCAGAAACCCACGCAAAAATGCAGCCAGCTCGTCGTCATGATCCTTGGGGTAATTTTGTACTGCCTGATGAAACGAAACGGGCACGTCACAATCAGGGTAGGCCAGACGAATTCGCATCATGGCGTCTTCGGGCTGGGGTAATGACGCGATCGGGCTGCGCAGCACGGCGGCCAGATGAATATCCTGTTGTTGATTGTCCAGCACATGCAACAGCGCCAGCATGTCGCGGATTTCAACCGACGCGAAAAAATCCGAACCGCGCTCATTGTAAACAGGAATACCCAATCGGCGCAAAACACCGGCGATCTGCCCGGCCTTGTGTTTCATGGTTTGCAGCAGAATGACGCAATCGCTGTAGCGAATCGGGCGCGGGGTCAGACCACCGGCCCCTTGCTGCATGACATTCATCCTGGGCTGTTCGCCGTGCCCCATCAGATTGCGCAGTTGAGCGGCGATCAGCCGCGCTTCCAGTTCAATCGCGTCCAGCGCATTGTCATCGTCATCCGAACCGCCATCATTGCCGGTGGACGCATCACTGGCGAACTGGTTCTGTCCGGTTGCCGGCAACAGGTGCAGTTGGATGGGGGCGCCGGTAAAACTCGAGCTGTCCGTCCCCGTCGGGTAATCAAGCCCAGCCACCAGATGATGATTCTGGTCATACTCGATTTCCGCAGCCGACTTGTACATCAACTTTTCAAAGATGCGATTGATTGCTTCCAGCAGCGGTTGACGGCTGCGAAAGTTGGATTGCAGAAAAATGGCCTGCCCGCCGCTGTTGTCGCCGCCGGCGCGGTATCGACTTTCACGTTGCAGAAACTGCTGCGGGTCAGCCAGGCGAAAGCGGTAGATACTCTGCTTGACATCGCCCACACAGAAAAAGTTTGAGGCCGGTGTGGCGTCGGTGGTTTGGGCCGATGATTGCAGACATTCCCGGCTGAGCAGGCGCAAAATTGCATCCTGAACAGGATTGATGTCCTGATATTCATCCACCAGCACATGGCGGTAATTGCGATGACAGGAACGGGCAATATCAGAAGGCCGGAGATTTTGCAGATCGCCGTCGCACAACAGGCGCAATGTCAATCGTTCCAGATCAGAAAAATCGACGCCCTTGATCTGGCGCTTAGCCAGAACGAGCCGCTGCTCGAATTCATCGACCAGGGCCAGGAATGTCCTGGCATGTTCCAGTGTATCTTTCATGGTCTGCTGCCACTGGGCCGGGCTGAACTTCAGATGGTGGGCCAGCGTTTTGTCCTTGAAGGCATCACGCGCTGAGTCAGTGAGTGAGCTGGCGATATCCTTGTTTGGACGCGGTTTTCTGATGCTTGGTTTTCTACCGAAGTCTGCTTCTGTACTATTTTGCGACAGTTCATCCAGGCGTCCGGTCGTGGCCAGCTCATGCCAGTTCTTTGCGATGGCGAGGAGCTTTTCAAGGTATTGTTCATATTCGTCAAACCCCTGCGGCAGAGAATCATGCGCCTGTTGGCAGGTGGTGAGCACATCCTGTAATTGCCGCTGAAGATTCTGGAGGTAATCCTGACCCAGTTGCGATTGGGCCAGTGGCTGCTCTGCTGCCTGCGTGAGATACTCCAGGGTCGTTTTGCGCCACTGTTGCGGATCAATCACACTGGTCAGCAGGTTGTACGCCGAAAGAACCAGCTTTGTGAGGGTGTCATCCAGGTGATTGCCGCTGTAGGCTTCGACCAGACTTTCAAACGCCGCATCACCGCCTTCATGATGTTCGTCAAACATCTGACGGATGACATCTTCGCGCATCAGCCGGGCTTCATCTTCGTCCAGCACGATGAAATCAGGATCCATTTCCAGGCGGACGAAATGCTGGCGGATCAGTCGCGAGCAAAAGGTGTGCAGCGTGCTGATCGCGGCATGATCCAGCAGGCGCAACTGTTTGCGCAGGTGTTCATCAGTGCTGCCAACGGCGCGCCCGCGGATGGATTGCTCAATGCGGCTGCGCATTTCGCTGGCGGCATTTCGGGTGAACGTGACGACCAGCAGCTCATTGATGTTGCAGCGATTGTGCGCGTCACAGACCAGATACGCGCAGCGTTCAGCCAGTACCGAGGTCTTTCCACTGCCAGCAGCAGCGCTGACCAGCAACCCTTTGCCGGTCGTCTCAATCGCCATTTTTTGTGCAGCAGTCCATTGGCGGGGCATTGTTAGTCCTTGTTTTTACGCTTGCGTTGGGTTGATTTGGCCGCAGTTGCATCATCGCCTGCGCTGGCATTGGCACTGATATCGGCATTGGTGACGGTATCTGCACCGCCGGCGACATCAGTATCAGCGTCAACATCGGTCTGCGCCTCAGTACCGGGCTTGTGTTGCAGGATCGCCTCCAACTTGACTGATTCAAGAAAACGATAGCCGTCGATATTCGGCTCGAACCGGCAGACGCTGCGATAGTGACACCAACTGCACGGAGACTCCTTGCCCAGACGATAAGGTTTGACGGCAATGCCGCCACGAATGATTTCATCTGCCTGCGAAATCAGCTTTTCGTAAACCCAGTCCAGCAATTGGCCGAACGATTCCGCACTGACAACATCGGAATGCTGGCGACTCACTGTCCCATCTTTGGTCAGCCCGGCAGCAAGGTGATCAGAGTTTTCACCAGCCGCCAGCGTCGTATCAAGCTCGGACAAAAACCCCGCGTTAATGATTCCTTTCAACTTTCCCCAGAGATGGAAGGTTTCGGTATCGGGAGAGTTGGCTGAATCAGGATGATCGACGGATTTAATTTTCCTGAGCAAACGGGCGTACAGTCCAGCGGCAGGTTCAAGTTCTTGATTGAAAACGCCCTGGGCGTGCTGGCGCAAAACCAGCAGCGCCGTCAGCAATTGCAACTGCAGCCCGTGGTAAACCTTGGTGAAATCCAGTGATTTGTCTGAGGTGCTGTAGTCGATGACCGTAAACGCTTTTTTCCCTTTCAGGCGGTCGATACGATCGATATACCCGCTGACAGCGACCGTTTGCCCCTCAGGCGTTTGCACGGTCAGTGCCGGCAGCACCGAACGATTTCCACCAAAGAAAACACCGGTACGTTCCGGTTGGCCAGCATAACGTCGAAAAACCACCTGCTGGGATTGAACGAATTGCTTCATCGAGTTCTGGATGCGTTTGAGCAGATGCTGATCGCGGGCATTGCTCATCATCACTTCCTCTCGCAGGGTGGTCGCCACTTCACGAGTGAAGCGCTCAGCCAGGTTGGATAGCTCCTCATCAGACAGATTGGCCAGTTCCAACTGACGGGAATGGAGATCATCAAAAAATTTGCCCAGGGTCTGATGGTAGATGTTGCTCAGGTCCAGCGCGGTCGGATCAGGTTCTGATCGGGCGCGCAGCTTCAGGCCATAGGTGGCAAAATGTTTGAAGGGACATTCTGCGATGGTTTCAAGTTGTCGCACGGATAGCTGAAGCGGCGACTGTGCCGAAAATGCCGCTGCGATCGTCGCAGGGGTTAATTCAGCACGATTGCAATAATCGAGCGCTTTCCAGGAACGAAAACGCATGATGTCAACGGCGTCGGAAATCGGCGCATGTGTCGCCAGCCAGTGATACAGCGCCAGCCACGTCGATGTATGCGTATCTTCAGTTTGCTGGCGCACCCAGTGCATCAGTCCAGTGACAAGCTGGCGGGGCGTGGCGATATACGACGGTTCATCCTGCGGGCTGTCGGAAAGGCTGGTCGGCACATGATCGGGAAGAGCGGCGCGCACATCCTGCCAGAAAGGAGATGGCGCCAGTTCGTGACCGGTTTCATCCGCGATGTTGCGCAGCAGCAATAGTTTATGGCTGGCTCTGGTAAACGCGAGATAGGCCAGCAGACTTTCATCCAGCAGTTTGCGCTGGCTATCCGGTTCGATGTCGATATTACGATTGCGCAGTGTGCGCCGATCATTGTCAGACAGGATCGAATCCTCAGTCTGGCTGCGCGGAAAGACGCCATCGCTCAGCCCCAGGACAATCACGGCCTTGGCACTATGCCCGCGCGTGCGATCGACGGAACCGACGATCACCTGATCGACCGTGGGGGGGGTTAAAGCAAGGTCGAACTGCTCCAGACCGGCTTCAAATAATTCCAAAAAATCGATCAGGGTTACGGGTTGGTCGCCGATCAGCGCAACCATCTGATCAAACAGCTCCATCAGCTCGATCCAGACCTGCTCGTGTTCAGCCGCCAACCGCAAATCGCCCTCCTGGCGTGCCTGCGCGATCCACGTCGTCAAGGTGGTGCGTACGTTCAGGCTATCCAGCAGAAAACAGAGCCGGCGGACAAAGAGATTCAGCGGTTTGGCTTCAGCGCCAGCCAAATCCTTGATCACCGGCGACAGGTGCGCCGTCAATTGCCGGCGCAGTGCATCGGCCCGCTGGGCGTCGGCTGGGACAATCGGCAGGCCCGATTCATCCTGTTGCTGCTGCTTGCCGGAGGGTTTGTAGGTCCAGTTCTGATCCGCAACCCAGGCGCTGCCGTGGATACGGTGTTCAAGCACGTAGTTTTCCAGATCATCCGCTTCGGTAAAACTCAGCCCAGCCAGGCCGGACTTGATGATCGTCAGGGTTGCTTCGTGCGGCCAGTTCAACAAGGCGATCTGCAGTACACAGCGCAGCAGTTGCGGGAGGGGATGATGAGCGATTGTCCGCCGACGGTCGGCGAAGAAGGGAATTGCGTGTTCGCGGAAGCTGGCGTCGATCTGTTCGTGATAATCATCCAGATCGCGCATCAATACCGCGATTTGCCGAAGACGATAACCGCTGGCCAGCAGCGTTTTAATCTGCATGGCAGCCAGATCGACTTCAGCACTGCGATCAGACGCTTCAAACAGGGCAACGGAAGCAGGGTCATCAATTTTGCAGTGGGCTGGGTCGGTTGTGTTGGTTGGCGGCGGGGCGGCACTGGCCTGCCCCAAAGCCATCGTCTGCTCCAACCTGGCCAGCTCGCCCGAGGCTGGGCGATAACGGGTTTCAAGCTGAATTGGCGGGTCGATAGTGATACCTTCGTCGCCGAAAAGGCGCGACAACGACTGAAAGGCGTGCTGAGTGCGATGAAAACAGTCCAGCTCATGCGGCCGAGGCAGTGCTGAAGAAAATGCCTGCGCCGAAGGATCGCCCAGCACGGTGATGCTCAGACTTTGGCTGACCTGTGCGATGCCTTTGAGCATGGCACGTTCGTAGCTGCTGAAATCAAGAAAACCATCGACATAAACCACCGCATTTGTTAATCCGCGCCAAGTGGCGATGCCCTGCAGCACCTGTTGCATACGGCGGGCTGGGTCCAGACGATCCTGGCCGATAAACCGGACGTAACTGGTAAAGAGCAGATCAAGGTCATGCAGCTTGGCAGCCAGTTTTTGCGTATCGGCATCGTCGTGCTGCGCGGGAAATTGCTGCAGCAGTTGCGTGAGATCGTCAGCGGTCTGGCCCGCCCGTTCAAAATCAGAAAAGGTCTGGTCGATACGAGCGGCTAGACCGGCCTGCCCGGCGCTGGGGCCGAAGTATTGCAATTCCGACGCATGATCGCGCAGCAGCAGGCGAATAATCATCTGCCGGCCGTAGGAGCTGATTTCCGGCAGAGCGGCGCCGCCACATTCGGTTAAAACTTCCCGCCCCAATTCCTGAAACGAAATGATTCGACAACGCAGAAAAGCGTCCAGCCGGCCACCCACTGCCAGCAGGCGTTCAGCTTCAAAAGTGGCTTGTTTGGGCAAAATCCACAAGATCGGATCGCCCAGCGGCTGATCGCGCATCGCGTCGGTGATGCGGTCAAGGCAATACCGGGTTTTTCCGCTGCCCGCCCGCCCGATGATAAATTGCACGCTCATCCTGGTTTCCCCGTGTTTTTCCCGATATTGTCCGGCATCATTTGACGGCCAGACAATAATCCCTGGACTGCGCTCATTCTATTTTTACGCGCATTTCGAGTAACATCCCTCGTGATGTCGCAAGATCAATTGAATGAACCGGCCATCCGCCAGCGTATTATACGTCACGTCAGCGCCGAGCGTTACCGGCCACAGAAACCGAGACAGTTGGCGCGGGCGTTGCATATGGCTCAGGAGCCGGAGTATCGCCTCTTCCGCAGGATATTGCGTGAATTGCTCGATAAAAAATTATTAACCAAAGGCCCGCGCGGTACGGTGGTAGCCCCCTCTGCGCCGACAACCGCGCCGGCGCCCGCCGGATCAGGTGAAACGGCTGCTATCCAGGAGCAAGCGGCGGATCAAGCGCGTTCTTCGGCAGCGCCACGATCAGTTTCGGCAGGGCCGAACCAGATTGTAGGCACGTATCGACAGAACAAGCGCGGATTCGGATTTGTAACCCCGACCGATCCGCCCAACCATGAAGACCTTTATATCGGTCAGGATCAGAACGGTACGGCGATCAGCGGGGATATTGTCAAAGCGATGATCACCAGCCGGCATCGCCGCGGGTCGGAGATCATGTATGAAGGACGCATCATCGAAATCGTCCAGCGCGCGCGGACCCATTTTGTCGGTTCGTTGGAAAAAATACATGGCGGTTGGGTGGTGCTGCCCGATGGCAATGATTTTATCGACCCCATTCTGGTTCCTGATGCCGGTTCGCACTATCTCAAGGGGGGAACCAAAGTCGCGGTGGAAATTACGCAATACCCTGAGCATGGTCAGCCGGCGACCGGCGTGATCAGTCAGGTACTCGGCCAGCAGGGGCAGAAAGATGTTGATCTGCAGGGCGTCCTGATCCAGTACAACCTACCGACCGAGTTCCCACCGGCGTGCCAGAAACAGGCCAAGTCTGCGCTGCAGCGGTTCAACGACACGCTGGAGCAGGAGCGTCAGCGCCGGCGCGATCTGAGCGATGAAATCATCGTCACCATCGACCCGGATGACGCCCGTGACTATGACGATGCCATTTCGGTTCGCCGGTTGGAGAACGGTCATTGGCAACTGGGGGTGCATATTGCCGATGTGGCGTTTTTTGTTGATCCACAATCGCCGCTGGATGAGGAAGCAGCCGCGCGGGGCAATAGCACCTATCTGCCCGGGTATGTCGTGCCGATGCTGCCGGAGATTTTAAGTAATGGGGTCTGCTCTTTGCAGGAAGGCGTACCCCGGTTGTGCAAGAGTGTGTTTGTTGAGTTGGATGACCAGGCCCGGCCGGTCAAGGCGGATTTTGCTGATTCGATCATCCGCTCGCGCTGCCGGTTGCGCTATCGTGAAGCGCAGGCGATGATCGACAAACAGCCGTCCATTCCCCATCCCGAAGGACAGCGAACCATCAATGATTATCCGGTGGAGGTGGTTCAACTTCTGAATGACATGGAGGTGCTGGCCAGGAAGATACAGGCCCGGCGCCATGCCGCAGGCCAGTTGGTGCTGACACTGCCGCAGGTGGAGCTGAAGCTGGATGAGCAAGGGGCGGTGATCGGTGCTGAGCCGGAAGACACCAGCTACACGCATACGATCATTGAGATGTTCATGGTCGAAGCCAATGAAGCGGTGGCGCGACTGCTGGATGGGCTGAATCTGCCATTTATCCGCCGTATTCATCCTGAACCGGCCATGGATATGCGCGAACGATTGCGCAACTTCGTACACGTGGCCGGTTACAAACTGCCCGAAAAGATCAATCGCAAGGCGCTGCAGACGCTGCTGGAAACGGTGGCGGATCAACCCGGCGCTTTTGCGGTCAATATGGCGGTTTTGCGCAGCCTGAGTCGGGCGGTCTATTCGGTTGATCCCATCGGTCATTATGCGCTGGCCAGCGAGTTTTACGGTCATTTCACCTCGCCGATCCGCCGCTACGCCGATCTGACGGTGCATCGGCTGCTTGGCAGTTACATCCAGATGCAGGCCCGGTTGGATGATCGACGCAAACTGGTCGAAGCACTGCAACAAGCCAATCCATCGGCTCAGCAACTGAAGGAAATCAGCAAACACATCAGTTTCACCGAGCGGCGCAGTGCTGATGCTGAGGATGAGTTGAGAACCGTCAAACTGCTGGAACTGTTATCCCAGCGTAAAGGTGAGGAGTTTGAGGCGGTTGTCACCGGAATAACACGCTTCGGGATATTCCTGCAATTGAAGGACTATTTGATTGACGGGTTGATTCGCTATGAAGACCTCAATGGCGAGCGTTGGGATGTGGATGAGAAACGGGGTGTGGCCCATGGACGCACCACCGGCCAGCGCATTGCCATTGGTGATCTGGCGACGGTGATCGTTGCCCGGGTGAATGTCCCGCGCCGGGAGCTGGACGTGAGCCTGCGCAAAATGCACAAAAAGACCGCTGCGTCCGGGCAGGAGAAAAAATCGCCGACAACGAGAAAATCAGCGCCAATGGAGGAATCATCGGCGCCGGCAAAATTCAAGAGTCGTAGAAGCATCAAAAAAGTGTCGCAGCACGCTGATGCTGATCCGAAGCAATCCGCCCGTCAGGCGCACCAGCCAGCCAAGGCGGGCAAAAAGAAAATTACCAGCCGTCGCAAGCCTCCAATGCCCAAACGAGGCAAGAGAACCCGATAGTTGCCACCATCATCAGTGCAAGCGGCGCCGATGATTGGTGCTACCGTCGGGATGGAGCTTTAATCCGTTGGTGGAGTTGGCGTTTGTGAGCGTTGGTGGCGGCGAATGGCCAGATCAACAGCCATTTGAATGGCACTGTGCATCGAACCGGGATTGGCGCGGTTCTTGCCCACAAGGTCAAACGCCGTACCGTGATCGGGGCTGGTACGAACAAAAGGCAGGCCAAGTGTAAGGTTGACGGCTTGATCGAACGCCAGCAGTTTGACGGGAATCAAACCCTGATCGTGATACATTGCGACAACCGCATCATATTTCCCATCACGGGCGGCCAGGAAAATGGTGTCCGGCGCGTAAGGGCCGGTGACGTTGATACCCTGCTCGCGCGCCATGGTAATGGCTGGCGTGATGATCCGCTGTTCCTCATCGCCGAACTGCCCATTTTCCGAGGCGTGAGGGTTCAACCCGCAGACCGCGATCCGCGGCTTTTCAATGTCAAACCAGTTGACCAGGGCTTCGTGCAGAAGCTCGATGGGCTGGAACACAGCCCCGATGTTCAGTCGTCCCCATAAACCGTTGAGCGGAATATGCACCGTGGCCAGCACCACCTTCAATGGCCCGCCAGCGAACATCATCGCGTAACGGCGCGTGTCAGTCCGTTCGGCAAACAGTTCGGTATGTCCCGGGTAGTTATAACCCGCCAGTTTCCATGATTCCTTGGCGATGGGGGCGGTGACGACGGCATCAACAATTTTACGATTGGCTGCTTCAATGGCGTCGAGGCAGAATCGCATCGATGCCTGCCCCCCCAGGCGGCTGGGGGCGCGGATCGTGCTGCCCAGGATGCTGTACTGGTCATAATCAACCACAACGACATCCTGCGAATAACTGCGCAACTGTTTGCTGGATTGGTCGCGCCACCAGAAAACGTCGAATTCCACCAGATCGGCGGCATAGGCCAGCAGTTCGTTCATTCCATAAATGATATATTTGGCGCGTTGGCGCAACTGGGGGTCAGCCAGCGCTTTGACGATCACCTCCGGGCCAATACCGGCGGGTTCGCCCATCGTGATGGCAATAGTGGGGCGGTACGACATTGATCCATTCAACAGTATAAGTCCAATTGCACAAAGGAAAGCCACTGGAGGCGCAAGCGCCAAAAACTAACTGCAACGACCTTGCTGAAGCTCCAGCCAATAGACAACCTGTTTGCTGATAATGTCGCACTCGATATTGAAACGCCAACCGGCAGGGCGGTTGGCCAGATTGGTCAGTTGCAGCGTCGTGGGGATCAGTGCGACTTCAAACTCGTTTCCTTCAACCAGCGCGATGGTCAGGCTGACCCCGTCAATTGCGATGGACCCTTTGGGCGCGAGAAATTTGGCCAGCGTCAGGGGCACGCGCAGGCGCAGGCGCGACTCGTGCTGTGTGCTGATCTGGTTGATCAATTCGCCCGTGCCGTCGATATGACCTTGCACAAAATGTCCGTCAAACCGGTCACCCACACGCAGCGATCGTTCCAGATGAACTTCATCCCCGGCTGCCAGCGCGCCCAGATTGGTTTTCATCAGGGTTTCTTTGATCACATCAAAGGTGATTCTGTCCGCCGAGACATCGGCGACGGTCAGGCAGACGCCGTTGGTTGCCACTGAATCGCCCAGGGAAATATCCTGCCATTCGCACGCGATGGTCAACCGGCGAAACATCGGCCCGTCGCTGACACCCAGAACGCGGGAGGTTTTTTCAATGATACCCGTAAACATGGCGTTATTTTATGTTCTGTCCGGCGATGAAGATAGACCAAATGCCGTGTGTGTCCGGCGATCCGGTTGAATCATCATCTCCGTGGTTGGGATATCTGGCCGGGTAGCGGTGATTGCGTAATTGCCGCTATGGGTTTGTGATGCGACCAGCCCATCGCGCCAGTTTGAACTTCACAATCATTGCAACCTTGGCAACATCCCGTATCCGCAGCGGATTTTGACCACCGCAGCACTTGTGAAAATATCATTGAGGTGCTTACCATGGTCTTTTGTAACAGATGATTTGTAACGTTATCAGGAGTACCAGCGATGTCAAAGGATAGTCAAAAACCTGTGGATCAGGCAAAAGAATCTTCTGAAGAAGATAATCTGATCTGGCATGATCTGCGTGATCTGGGTGTCGAGGGGCGCGGTTGGAATGATACCGGGTCTTTTTATGATCGGCTGCCAGCGCGAGCCGAAGGTATTGTCAGGGAATGGGTCTGGAAATTGTCGCAGATGAGTGCTGGTATGACGGCGCGATTCATCACGGATGCCACGACGATTCACGTCCGCTACCGTCTGCGTTTTAAGGAATTATATATGTGGCACATGGCGCCAACCGGTGTCAGCGGGATCGATCTCTACGCCCTGCATGAAGGCCAGTGGCGATGGGCGGGCATTACCCGACAGACAGTTTACCCGCAAACCAATACGACGCTGGTCAGCGATTTCAGCCCCGAGCGGCGTCAGTATCAGGTCTATCTGCCGTTGTATAATGGTGTTGAAGATGTCGAAATTGGTGTCCCGCGTGGCGCAGCGTTTGAGGCAGCGCCGCCGCGCCCAGCCGAAAAATCGCGTCCCATCTGCTTTTACGGCACATCCATTGTGCAGGGGGCTTGCGCTTCGCGCCCTGGTATGGCGCATACGAATATCCTGGGCCGGCGTCTGGATCGGCCAACGCTGAATCTCGGGTTTTCCGGCAACGGATGTATGGAAATCGAAGTGGCCCGGTTTCTGGCGGAGTTGGACCCATCCATCTATGTCATTGACTGTGTTCCCAATATGACAGCGGAGATGATCGATGAACGCCTCGTGCCCTTGGCCCAGCATCTGCGCCAGGCGCATCCGAACACACCGCTGGTTTTTGTCGATACCGTCATTTATCAGCACTCGCCGTTCTGCCCCAGTCAATATGAACGATCGCACAGTTCCAACGCAGCCCAGAGGCGTGCCTTGGATCAGTTGGTTGCTTCGGGAATGAAGGATCTTTACCACATTCCGTATAACAATCTGGCTGGCGATGATGGCGAACCAGCGGTGGACGGGGCACATTTGACTGATCTGGGATTTTTTCGATTTGCCGGCAATCTTGAACCGCTGCTGCGTAAATTGCTGGATTGCCAGAGTTGTTAACAGATTTACACATTTGGTTTTATTCGATCACCAGACACCGTTTGATCGGATAAAATCTGAATTATGTACGATCTTCATTTACATACGTTCTGGAGTTATGACGCGACGGCGCGTCCACAAGCTTACATTGATGCTGCGGTGGAGCGCGGGATGCGCTGTCTTGCCATTACGGATCATCACACGACCGATGGCTTGTCTGACGTGCTTGCTGCAGCCAAAGGCTCGACCGTACGGATCATTCCAGCTGCGGAGCTGAGTGTCACCACTTCGGTCGGAGTGATTGATCTGCTTTGTTACAACCTGCCGCTTGCTCCATCGGCAGGGCTTGCCAGGGTTTACGAGCGTTATCATCAATGGCAGCGTGAAACAGGTGCTGGCGTGGTCAAAGCGATGCAGCATCTGGGTTATGACTACACCGACGCCCAGCACAAGGAATTATTGGAGCGTTATCGTCCGCCGCAGACATTGACGGTTCAGGGATTGACGCATGTACAAAACGACCGTCAACGAGATTATTTCATTGCGCGGAAATTTGCAGATAGCGCAGAAGATTATTCAGCGCTGATGACCAGAGTCGGCCAAACGGAATTTCTTCCACCCCATCCGGATGTTGACTTCGTTGTCAGTGCTGTCAAAAACGCGGGAGCTTTGGTCGTTATCGCCCATCCCCGCAGTTATTTTCTGCAAGCCAATCTTCAGCGCATCAAGCTCTTGCACAGGGAATGTCACTTGGACGGGATTGAATGTGCTCATCCCCGGACACCGCTGGAACTTGGGATGATCTACCGCGAGTACTGCATCGAGCATCAACTCATCTCCACGGGTGGATCGGACACGCACGAAGAGCGCAATTTTTCAGCCAATCTGGGAAAATACGGTCAGGAGCAATGGCTGGATGAGTTGCTGGCGCGGTTATGACCGAACCTGCCATGCCGGCCAGCACCTGTGGCATTTTTAATGCAACAGGTCAGATGCGCCTGAAAAACAGGTCGAAGTGGTGCGTAATTACCATAAGCGGGGGGGGGGAATGAGCTGGGAGGGACTCGAACCCTCGACCTAGCGATTAAAAGTCGCTTGCTCTACCAACTGAGCTACCAGCTCGGCACTTCACGACATTACCTTACCGGTAACAGCCGAAGGGGAGATAATAGTGCATAATTGGTCAATGCTCAATCACACTGACGGGGGGTAATTTCGGATAAATTGCCGCTGCGGCCAGAATTATCTGGTGTTTTGGGAAAAATCCGGATAAATTTCCTGTATTAGTAACCTCGTTATCTGTCTGTGAGAGGACGAAATGAGTTTTTCAACATTGCTGCGGTCCGCTGCTTTTTGGGCAGTCGGTTTTGTAGGTGTCCCTGCGCTTTTGGTTAATACCGCCAGAGCGGAGGATTACCTGGTACAAGGTGTTCAAGCGGCTGCGGCGGAAATGCCGCACGTTACCGCGTTGATGCGGCGACCAGTTGCCGGTCAATCGCCGGATCAGATCACGCCACTCTGGACGGAGCAGTATGATCCGATCACCGATGCCAATGTGCTGGAATATGGTTTTGCTGCCTATCTGGATACCGGTACCAGCGGTGTGCTTCTGAGTCGCGAGATTCAGGAGATTCTCGGGATCAACCTCCAGCTTGATTCTGGTGGCAATCCTTCCAAGTTTAGCGATGTGACCATTGACGGTTCCAAGACGTTTAACATAGCCGAACCCCTTTATATTTCAGTTGCGCCCTATCCGCCGGTGAGTGAACCTCCACTAAGCGACCTGGCAGCGATCAATCAGCTCTATACCGCACCACGACTGGTTCGCCCGTATGTCTCGGCGGACTATGCCCCGACTGATGCGCTGGGTGAGATTCAGGAGCGCACTATTGTTGGCATGCCGGGGCTGATCGGCAAGTCGATGCTGGTCGATTCCAGGGCGTACAACCACGTGAATGAATATCTCCAGCAGGATGAAAATTTCATCCCGTATCTCATGACATCGGTTCATGCGCCCAATGATCCTGTTTTACCAGCGGCGGATTACACAATTCGCCTGAGCTATTCTCACTTTGACGATCTGACAGATACCACGCCGGATGAAGCCGGTGTCGAACCGCCAACTTTGGCACACAACCCCTTTATTGGCCGCGATCCGCGCGTCGGGCCTGCAGCCGGTGATCCTGCCGGTGTGCGCATTGCGCGCACTGGGGGCAGTGGCACTTATTATGAAAGCACGGGTAATTGGCTGCTGGATACTGGCGCACAAGTCAGCTTTATGTCCAGCGTGCAGGCGGCGAATCTGGGTTATTCGCTCGGCGAGCTGATTCCCGGCATACCGGTTGTTTACGACGACAACGGTGAAATGGATTTGTCGACGTTCTACGTACCCATCAGCGGCGCCGACGCCGGTTCCGTTGCGTTGCTACCGGGGATTATTCTTGATGAACTGGTGTTGCCCGCTTTGGAGGGGGACATCATTTACCGCGATTTGCCCATTCTGATCGTGGATGTAACCATTGCCGATATGCTGGGTAACACCATGCTGCTTGATGGAGATATTGGCATGAATCTGTTCCTGCCTTCGCACGATGCCGAGGGCAATAATCTGGTCTCCAGCGCGTTTGATTATTTTATTTTCGACGAATCAGCCGGAGAGTTGCGCCTGGTGAGCGTGCCCGAACCTGCATTGGGTACTTTGACGATGGCGCTGCTTTGTCTGGTTGGCCGGCGCGGGCGCCGGGTGGCCTGAAAGATTCGCCAGAAATTGTCCGACGTCTATAATTGCCGGTATGGCGCTGTCCCGTGACACGTGTATTTGTCTTCGCAAGTTTGAGTATTCGGAGACATCGCAGATTCTAACGCTGCTGGGGCGTGAGCATGGAATCGTGCGCGTCATGGCCAAGGGGGCGCACCGGCGCACCAAAGCCGGGGCGAGTAAATTCGATGGTGGTATTGATCTGCTCGACCGGGGCCAGGCGGTCTTCACCTTTGATCCCGCCCGCGATTTGCAAACGCTCACTGAATGGCATTTGGATGAGGGGCATCTGGAACTGCGTCGCAATCTTCGCGCGGTCTACCTGGGGCAGTATGCAGCTGAATTACTGAGTTTACTCCTGGAAAATTTTGATCCACACCCGGCCTTGTTTGACCGCCTTGAACAAATGTTGCCAGCTCTGGCGACCAGCCAGCGCGAAGAAGTTTTCCTGGCCTTTGAATTGGAATTATTACGCCAAACCGGTCATTTGCCGCAACTGGGTGATTGCGCCAATTGTGCCCGTCCCATCAATTCCTCTGCAACTGCCTATTTTTCCCCCAGTACCGGCGGTGCGATTTGCCGCGATTGTGAAATGATCATCCACGATCGTCTGGCGATCGATGCCCGCCTGCTACGGCTTCTGATCACGCTTTTACGCCTTCCGCATCACGGCAGCATGACTCAGCGTCTGCCACGACTGACTCGCCATCAGACTGATCCGCTCAATGGCCTTTTGGCGCAATATCTTCAGTTTACGCTGGGCCGTGGATTGCGCCTGATGCGCTATGTGATCCCTTCGCCCATCCGACGTGTTCCTGTGGCGACCTGATTTTCTCAACGGGTCAACCAGTTTGATATAATCAGAGTGTGGTAATCACCGGGTTTTTCCGATCACTTGTCGATTTCTGCTACCCGCCCACGTGCTGCTCATGTCAGGTGCGGATTGATCAGCCTGATTTGTTGTGTGCAGATTGTCAGGCGAAACTCAGCCGTCTTGAAACGGAACCATCCTGTCCGCGTTGCGCGGCGCCAACCGGCCCGGGTGGCGCCTGTCCTCATTGTGCCGGCAAGGGCGTGCGACCTTTTGATCAGATTATTTGCCTGGGGCGTTTTGATGATCCGCTGCGTGGATTGATCCATGACATGAAATATCATCAGCGCTGGCAGCTGGCGGAGTTACTGGCCGATCGCCTGTTTGATCAACCGGCGGTGCGCCGGCTGCTCGAGCAGACAAAACAGCGCGATGGCGCTTTGATTGCAGTTCCGCTGCATCCGTGGCGACGCTTCTGGCGCGGTTATAACCAGGCGCAATTACTGGCCAAGCGTCTCGGCGGACACTGCGCCTTGCCGACGGTGCAGCCACTGGTTCGCTGTCGTTGGACGCCCACGCAAGCCTTTCTACATTCGCGCGCAAGGCGCACCGCCAATTTACGTGATGCTTTTGCCCTGATTCATCCACAACAGGTTCATCAGCGCCACCTCGTGCTGGTGGATGATGTCGTGACGAGCGGCGCAACCTTGCGCGCCACGGCCAGAACTTTGCTGCCCGCGCGGCCAGCCAGTATCAGCGCCATCGTACTGGCGGTGGCGGACCCCAGACATCGTAATTTTCAGCGCGTCTAGCCAACCCATGTTCAAAGGTGGGTGTGTTTTTTCGTTTCGGTTCCTTGCTTGCTGCATTTCTTTGGGATGTATTGTCGGACAAAATACGCTTGGTGAAAAAATCCGGTATAAACGAGAGCAATGGTTGAGGTATTACCCCGCACACGGGCTGAAATAGAGCGCGGCATTGCCCAGAACCTGCATCCTGGTGCGCAGGTCTGGCTGTGGTGTCGGGATCAGGGTGAATTGGAACTTGCCGTTGGCGATGCGCGACCGGGTGTTGCCATGCGCACGGATCATCTGCTGCCCTGGATGAGCATGACCAAACCGTTGGTGGCCGCTGCCGTGATGCAATGCGTCGAACGACAGCAGTTGCAACTCGATACCCCCGTTTGCTCGTATCTGCCTGATTTTGCGCAGCAGGGTAAGCAGGCAATCACCCTCCGCCATTTACTGACACATACCGCCGGTCTGCGCGCTGCCGCCAGTAACAATGATTCGCGCCCCTGGCAGCAGATCATCGCGTCTATCTGTGCAGCAGCACCCGAAAAAGATTGGCCGGCAGGGCAAAAAGCCGGCTATCACATTGCCTCAAGCTGGTACATCCTGGGCGAGCTGGTTCAGATCGTTGATGGTCGGATGATCAATCAGTATGTCCGGCAGGAAATATTTGTACCGTTGGGGATGCGTGATTCCTGGCTGGCGCTGGATGAACCGGCGGCATTGGCGTATGGCCAGCGACTGGCGATGAGTTACCGCACCGATGGCCAGACGATGCGTGCGAATCCTGCCAGTGTTGATCGGGCGGAATTAGCCCATATTCGCCCCGGTGCCAGTGGGCGCGGGCCAGCTCATGATCTTGGCCGTTTCTATCGCATGTTGCTCAATCATGGGGAGCTGGACGGCCAACGTCTACTTTCCAGCCAGTCCGTTGCGCTGATGACCAGCCGTCAGCGTAGTGGGATGATGGATCAAACGTTTCGTCAGGTCATGGACTGGGGGCTGGGCTTGATGATCAATTCCGCTCATCTCACGCCGCTGGACTTGCTGCCCTACAATTTCGGCCCGGGTGCGCACCGCGACACATTTGGCCACGGCGGGGCGCAATCGTCCATTTCCTTTGCTGATAGTCAGCGACAAGTGGCAGCGGTCATCATCTTCAACGGCATGCCCGGTGAACCCAGACATCACGCCCGCATGCGCCCGCTTCTGGCCGCGCTGTGGGAGGATATCAACGCCATCTGCCCGATGGCCTCCTCGTGATTCTCATTTCACCAGACTGCTGAGTTTGAAGATCGGCAGGATGATGCTCATTGCGATAAAGCCGACGATGGAACCCATCAGCACGATCATCAATGGTTCGATCATGGCGGTGACACTTTTGATGACAGCCTTGAGTTCACGACCGTAATAGTCGGAAACTTCATCCAGCACCTCGCCGAGTTTGCCCGATTCTTCACCGGCGCTGACCATCTGCACCACCGCCCGTGGCAATAGCGGGCTGCGCTGCAGGGGTGTGCTTATTTTTTTACCCTGTTTGACCGCGCCGTAGACCGCCCGCCACATGCGCCGATAGAGCATGTTGCCGCTGACTTCAGCCGTGATACTGATGGTATCGAGCATCGGCACGCCGGCATTGATCAACTGGCCCATGGTGTGCAGACCGCGGCTGATATACAACGCGCGGAACATTTTTTTGAACAAGGGAATCGTCAGCTTGGTTTTATCCCACCACAACCGGCCCCAGTCGGTGCGCAGCATCATGATGATGGCCCAGATGCTGCCGATGGTCACGAGAATCAGAATATACCAGTAATTGACCATGAAGCTGGACAGCGCCAACAGCAGTTTGGTCGGGGCGGGCAGCGCAGCCTCTTTGCCTTTGAAAATCACCATGAAACGCGGCAGCACGAATACCAACAGGAAAATCGTCGTGCTGATCGCCATGGCCCCGATGATGCCCGGGTAGATCATCGCCCCCTTGACCATCGAGCGTGTTTCGATCTGCTGGGCCAGGTACTGGGCGATTCGGTCGAGCATCCGTGAAAAACCGCCGGACAGCTCCGATGCCTTGACCATGTTGATGTACAACGGGCTGAAGATGCGCGGATGCCGCATCAGGGCCTGCGAAAATTGACGACCCGATTCCACATCCTTCTTCATCTGCACGAGGATTTTTTTGAATTTCGGGTTTTCGGTCTGCTCGGCAATCCCTTCGATGGCGGCGCGGATGCTGATACCCGCCCGGATCATGACCGCCAGCTGACTGGTGAACGCCTGGACATCCTTGGCGCTGGGGCCGAAAGAAAAGCTGAAACTGGCTGAACCACCACCGCGCGCATTCCCTTCGGGCATCAGGGCGATGATGTACTCGCCCCGATCACGCAATTGCTGGGCGGCTGCTCCCATGTTCGGTGCTGTCAGCAGGCCGTTGAGGAGCTTGCCCTGGGCATTTTTGGATTCGTACTTATAGCTCGGCATGGATGGTTAGCTGGATGTTGTCAACCAATCAAGCGACTGAATCTCAAAACGGGTGATGGCCCGCAAAATTAGTTCAATCACCTGCCTGACACCCAGTCGTCAGCTCCTTTAGGCAGCCAGGGCGCGCTCCAGCTTTTCTGGATGGGCAGCCTGGGCAACGGCATCTTCCCGGTGGATGTACCCATTGACGTATAACTGTTTGATCGAGCTGTCCAGTGTCTGCATTCCGATCGCCCGGCTCGTTTCGATGATGTTGGGGATCTCGAAAATGCGATTTTCTCGAATGCAGTTGCGCACCGCCGGCGTGCAAAGCATGATCTCAACACCGGGGATCATCCCCGGCTGATCGGCGCGGCTGAACAGTGTCTGACTGACCACCGCCTGCAGCGTATTAGCCAGCATGGATCGAATCTGGTTCTGCTGATCGCTCGGGTAAATATCGATGATACGTTCGATTGTCTGCGGCGCATTGACCGTATGCAGTGTGCTGAAGACCAGATGGCCTGTTTCTGCAGCAGTGATGGCAGCCCGCGTGGTTTCCAGATCGCGCATTTCGCCGACGAGAATCACATCGGGATCCTGACGCAGCGCGTGACGCAGCCCACTTTCAAAATTGGGGCAATCACTGCCGATTTCGCGTTGCTCGATGCAACTTTTTGCACTCTGGAACGCATATTCGATCGGGTCTTCGATGGTGATGATATGCCCCTGGTCACGGCGGTTGATCGCGTCGACCATCGCCGCCAGTGTCGTGCTTTTACCCGATCCAGTCGGGCCGGTCACCAGCACCAGCCCGCGCGGCAGATAGGTCAGGCGGGAGCAGATCTCCGGTAAAAATAATTGCTCGATTGGTCGCACCTTGTCGTTGATCGTGCGCAGTGACAGGGCGATGGTCTTGCGCTGATAGTGGGCATTGACACGAAAGCGGGCCACGCCTGGAATTTCGTATGAAAAATCAGCATCGCGCAAATCTTCAAACCCCGCCCATTGCTTGTCGTTCATCAGCTCACGGGCGATACGCTGCAGACCGTCCGGCGTCATCAGCGGAAAATCGCTGGGCTGAACGATCGTATGAATACGAAACAGCGGCGGCTGGCCGACGGTCAAATGAATATCGGACGCCTTGGCCTGAATGGCTGCCTGAAGAATGTCGTTGATCTGGCTCATATTGGTTAATTTCGGTTAAATCGTGTCGTTGCTGTTCCTTCATCAGGTTATTGTGTCAGTTCAGCGGTTTAGCCGCGTTTCCTGCTGCTAAACGCCGTTTTCCGTCACCCGCAGCACCTCGTCCACGGTGGTCAGTCCAGCGGCAACCTTGTCAAAACCATCCTGACGCAGGCTGACCAACCCTTTTTCCCGGCATAAACGGCGAAACTGTGTTACATCCGGATTGCGTGTCACCTGATCACGCAAACTGTCATCCATGACCAGCATTTCATAAATGCCCAGCCGTCCGCTGTAGCCTGTTTTACGGCAATGATCACATCCATTGCCCTTGTATAACTTGGTGGTATCAACACCCTGGAGTGTCAGAAATTCCGCCATTTCGCCGGTTGGCTGATAGCTGTCCTTGCAGTGGGCGCATATTTTCCGCACCAGCCGCTGGGCCAGAATCGCATTCACCGCACTGGCGATGAGATACGGCTCAACCCCGATGTTGATCAATCGCGTAACCGAAGCCGGCGCGTCGTTGGTATGCAGGGTGCTGAGCACCAGATGTCCTGTCAGTGATGCCTGCACCGCGATATGCGCCGTTTCGGCATCGCGAATTTCACCCAGCATCACGACATCGGGATCCTGGCGTAACAACGAACGCAGGGCCGCAGCGAAGGTCATTCCAATTTTTTCATGCACCTGCACCTGGTTGGCCTGGGGCAGGTGATATTCGATCGGATCTTCCACCGTGCTGATGTTCAGTTTATTCCCGTCCATGCAGCGCAGGCTGGAGTAGAGCGTTGTGGTTTTGCCCGAACCTGTCGGGCCGGTGACGAGAATGATTCCGTGCGGTTCATCGATCTGCCGTCGCCAGATCGTCAGGGCTTCTTCGCCGAACCCCAGCGCTTCCAGCGGGACGTTGATCGAGCGGTTATCCAGAATACGCATAACCACTTTTTCACCGTTGGCCGTCGGCAGGGTGCTCATGCGCAGGTCAATCTTGCGATCACGCACCACCGCGCGGATGCGCCCGTCCTGTGGCAGGCGTCGCTCGCTGATGTCCAGATTGGCCATGATTTTCATGCGTGACACAATGGCTGCGTGCATCGAATGAGGCGGACTCATGGCATCGAACAGAATGCCGTCGATTCGATACCGGATTTTCAGGCCCTTTTCCTTCGGTTCGACATGAATGTCGCTGGCACCTTGTTTGATGGCATCGGCAATCAGGTAATTGACAAAGCGGATGATGGGCGACTCGCTGCCCGCTTTTTCCAGATCGGCCACATCATCAGCGATTTCCTTGACGACCTGCACGTCGTCCTCCGCCATATCCTTGATGATCTCGTCAACCTGGATATCGCCATGGCCGGTCTGAATCTGCTCGACCAGGCGGTTGATCTCAGCCGCCGGCGTTGCCACGACACGCACGATCCGCTTGGTTTTACGCTTGATTTCATCGAGCACAAAAACATTGCTCGGATCAGCCATCGCCACCACGAGCGTACGCTCACGGGGATTGTCGCTGTCGCCTTCCAGACGCAATGGCAGGATCGACTGCTTGCGGATGTAGTCCACCGGCAATAGCTCATAGGCGGTTGGATCGATCTGATTGCGGTCGGGCACTTCAAAATCGATTCCCAGGGTTTGCGCCGTAACCTCCAGAATCTGCGCCTCGGAGGCGACATTCATGCCCTGCAAAATGGCACCGATCGTTTTGCCAGGCGTTTGAACCTGCACAGCCCGGGCCTGATCCAGTTGCTGTTCATTGATCACACCACGCTCCAGCAGCAACTGGTCGATGCCCTTGCGCTGGGTGCGCTGGGTGGGCCGATAGAGCTGCTCCATCTCATCGGTGGGCATGGCCAGCGCGGCGGTGGTTGCAGCAGAAGATGTTGAGCGCCGGGTGAACATCGCGATCTCGATTCGTTTCGGTTAAGTCACAGTCAATGCAAAAGGCAGTCGATTCAAAAAGTGATCCGTTCTCCTGTTGTGGTGCTGTCGATCCAGCCCGCGGTTTCTCATTGCATCTTCAACTCGAACCGATACGCGCCGCTGCGCACAATGACCGAATCCGGCCCGATACGATCAACAGTAAAGGCGTTGATTTGCTGGCCTTCCTTGTAAAGCTGGTTGTTGATCATGCAGGCCTTGTGCGTGTCCGAGTGCATGATCGACTGCAACGACAATTCAGCCACTGCCTTGAGCGCTTCAGCCCGTTCCTCCTCACGTTTACGCTGAGCCATGCCGGTATCTTCCGGGGCATCGCGGAGTTCATGAAAACGAAACGGATTGGTCCGCAGCTCGCTCAATGGCAACTGGGCTGCGCTGGGATACGTCCTGAATTGATTCACAACCCGCTCGGTGTTACGCAGCATTTTTTCCATCTGCGCGATATTGCGCGCTCCATCGGTCAGAAACTGGGAAATGGTCTGGTCCGTCTGCTGAACCTTGCCGGTGGTCGCTGCTTCGACACTGGCCGGACCGCGGCGCAGGTGCGTGAACAGCAATACGCCCGCCCCGATGAGGGCAACGCCGACCAGCATCATGATCCGGTTATTGCCCGATTTTTTCCCTTCAGCGAAATAGGGTTCTTCACTTGGCCCGCCAAGCGCCTGTGCCAGATCATCCTGCGGTGATCCTTCGGCGCCTTCCTGATAAATCTCGTCAATCTGATCGGACATGGAACCAAACTCCTGTACTAAATTGCATTTCACTCAACCGCCAGCCGCCGCAACCTCATTGGGCAATCGCCACCATCGCATTTTCCCGCTCGAAGAAGATACTCAACGTCACTTTGGCGGTCATGGCGCCATCGTGATCATTGATCTTTTCCAGTTTCATCTGCATCAGGCGGGTGATACGCGGCAGTTTTTCCAGTTGCAGTAAAAAAGAATAAAATCCGTTGAAATCGCCGCTGAGCGTCATTTCGATGCGCTGCTCGTTGTAATTGGCGTTAGGCTCAGCCGGCAGCGGTTTGAAGGATCGTGTTTCCAGGGAATTGGCCGAGGCGACGTTGGACACCTCATCCAGCACTTTGCCCATTTCGTGGTTCTGTGGCAGCTTGCTTTCAAAGAAAGTGATCGCTTTCTGCAATTCCACGATTTTGTTATCCAGGTTTTCAATACCAGCAGTGGCATGGCGCAGGTCTTCCATTGCCCGCTCCTTTTTCTCCACGTCATGCTGACGCAGTGCCAGTGAAGAACGCTGGTTCTTAAAATACATGACGCTGGCGACAATCAAGCCACCCATCAGCGTCGCAAAAAGCAGTTCTCGCAATCCAAGTTTCATGATGTCCTACGCCTCGGTGTTGTTGGTCACTTTGCCTGCTGGTTCCCCGGCGGATTCAGTCCACGGGGACTGCGGTTGTGGCGCTGCCGCTGGTCGAAAGCGACTGCGCACTGTTGCCGATGTCGGGGTTCAACTGCATATCAAGTTGGAATTTCCGCAGCTTCTTCCCATCCAGGGTATATTCTTCCACAACTGTCAGACCAACCTGCTGAAAGAGTTGGCAGGTCGAAAGTTTTCCGATGTATTGCGCAACCTGCACATCGGTGTAGGCAATACCGGTCAGCTTGATGCGCACGTCAAAGACCTTGGGTTGGGCCTCGACCGGCTTTGATTTAATTTCCTTCTTTTTCTGCTCGAATTTCGTCAGGGCAGCCGCTGGTTGGCGCAGGGTGGAATTCAGCGATAAATCCAGCAGGGACACGCCGATGGGCAGCGAATTGGTCAATTCCGCCAGCAGATAACTGCGCGGAACTTTTTCCAGCAGGGAAGCCGTCAATTCGGCCTGATGGGCCATACGCTGTTGTTTGGCCTGCATTTCCTGCACCAGCTTGATGCGCTGAGTGACCTGGGTGTAATCCTCGTTCGCCTTGGCTTCGCGCTGCGTCAGATGGTGGCTTGATTGCTTGTAATAACTCATCACGCCGCCGAATGTGACGGCGAAGATTGCCAGGATCGTTCCGCAAATGATGTTGGAACGTCGGCGCACTTTGCGCTGAAGGTAATCATCCGGTAGGAAGCTGAGCTGATTGGGGCTGTAGTTGTTGGTCACGGGTGTATCTCCGCAGGTTTTAAGGCTGGCCCCATGCTCAGCCCGATGGCGATTGCCCAAGCCGGTTGGGGTTCGCGACAGTCAAAGCCACTCTCCGGGCCGATCTTGCACGTCTTGCCCATGCGCACCATGGGATCACCCACCTGGGCAGCCAGTTGCATTTCCTGGGCAATGAGCTGGCAGAGCGACCGCTGCTTGGCCTGTCCGCCAACAAATAACAATCGATCCACCGGCCGGTTGGGAAAAGTTGATTCGTAATAGCGGCGGCACAGATTCAGCTCGCCGATCAATTGCGCCATGGTCTGGCTGCATGCGGCATTGACTTGCGCTATCTGCGCTTGTTGCGGGGCTGGGACGCTGGCAAGAGACGGCTGATCGTCCGTTAATAGGGTTTTTCGCCGTTCGAGGTCTGGGGGGTCGCTGGCCATGCGTCGAGCCAGATAATCTGAACCGAGCAGGGCGAATGAATTGTCCGCGCTGTCATCAGTGTTATCCTGACGGTCGGCATTGTCATTACTTTGCACCGGCGATTGAATGCCTGACGGCAACGCTGCTGGGCAAACTGTCGCTGACGCCAATGCAGACCCAGAGTCGGACGAAGGTGCCTCAGCAGGTGATGCGCCCAATTTCAGCCGCAAAATCCGGGCGTCGATCAGATCGATGTTCATCGCCGCCGCTACGGCGCGGTTGAAATGCTCGCCACCGATGTTGATCGTGCGAGCGAACAGGACATTCTCTGCTTGGGCAATTATCGCCCGGGTGGAGTTGCAGCCGATATCGACAAACAAATCGGTGCTGTTCTGATCTGTCTTGCGACGAAATACCTGGGTAAAGCAATCAATCAGAGCTTTGGGCTGGACATTCATCCCCACCACATCAAGCCGGGCACGATTGGCAGCAGCCAGATATTGATTAACCATCTCTCGAGCAGCCGCCATCACGATCACTTCCAGCATCGGATCGTTGTCAGCGTAAATTTCGCCGGCCACGACATGGCGCAGCAGGGCGGTTGATGGTTCAATTGGCAGCTTGCCACGGACTTCCCACGGCAACGCCTTGGTCAGGGCTGCATCGTCCATGCGCGGCAGGCGCAGGTGCTGGATATACATCTGGGCTGGTGGAAGACACAAAACGGCCTGGCGACCCTGAAATTGTCCCTGAGCCAGCAGATCGCGCACCGCGTCAACAAAAAATTCCAATCGCGCCTGCGGATCGCTGCGCAGATGAATCGGCACATCAGCACTGGCCGCAGCGATCAGCTGATGTTCACCATCGATGCTGCGAACCTGCGCCATACGCAGGCTGTCCGTCCCGAAATCCACTCCGATTGGATTGGATTTGGGGGCAAACCAGTTGTTGACAAAACTCAGCATTTCATCCTTCTCCGGAAGACAACCACTCTCAGGACTTACGATTCAGCCCGCCGGTCGGCAAACCAGTCAAGCGATAGTGGCTTGAACAGTTGGGGATGACGGGAAAAATCGGTCTGTCTTGACTTGGCTATCGACGATGCGGGATGGGCTGATTAGGTAAGAAAACGCTGCATTACGGTTGTCCGGCCGGAAATTATCAGTCAGTCGCCGGACATAAATGCTATACCCGTCACAACCGTCACAGTCGTTATCACTGCGCTGGTCAAGTGACGGCAGCGTCTGATAATGAATCTGATCTGAAGCAGCCGCGTAACAGGCCCCAATCTTTCCTAAACTACAACCGCAGCAGGTAAAATATTGGCCGGTGAGCGCAGCGGATAATTCCAACCTGGCTGATGAAAGTCTAGAGGGCACGATTGCGCCTGGTCTGCTGGATACCCGGCCTGAACGCGATTTTCGCACGGCGCATCATCCGGCTGCTGCCAGCATCCCACTTGAACAACTGATGTTGCGATTGCATGAACTGCCTCCGCCCGGCGCATCCGTCGAGGTCGTTGACGCGGATTCGGCACGCACCAAACGCGCGGCCGATTTTTTACGCCAGCGTCGCTACCGCGTGACCTATCGCTTGCTTGACCCAGCCGAATTGACCAGCACCGGCGCGACCCAAATCCATTTGTGGCAGCCCAGCCCATTTCTGGTTGAAGCGATGAACCAACTGGTGAAGAAAATGCCGCGCTGTTCGGATCAGACGGATTTGAGTGACCAATCATCTGAAGCCATCGACTCGCTAAATCGGCCCAACGTGTTGTGTGCGTCAGACCGGCCGTGTGCGCTGGATGTTGCTTGCGGCAGCGGGCGAGAGGCAGTCTGGCTGGCGATGAATGGCTGGCAGGTTGACGCGATCGATCTTCTGCCCGATGCCCTGGAAAAAGGGCGGAACTTGGCCAGCCGCTGGCATGTCAGCTCGCGCGTGCGCTTTTATTGTTGTGATCTGGAGCAGCTTCACGTGGATAAGGATTCAACTTTTGCCATTGGTCCATGTGCTGATAGCCAGCGGCTATTGCACGTGAAACCATCCACGTACGATCTGGTCATGGGGTTTCGCTATTTACATCGTCCACTCATGCCGGTTTTAGCCCAACTTGTACGTCCCAATGGTTATCTCATTTATGAGACATTTCATCAACGAACAGCCGAAATGGGTTTGAAGCCGCGGTCGCCGGATCATGTCCTGAACGATGGCGAGCTGGCGGGCTTGTTTCCGTCATTTCAGCCGATGATCGCGCGTGATGCGGTGCTGCGCGATGGGCGCTGGTTTTCTCAGTTGTTGGCCAGACGGGCCTGAATCGCATTCAGGCGCATCATCCTGCGACGGTGCAATTTCTTTCGTTTCAGTGAACTTGACAAAGCCCCTGATCGTAACCACAATAGCGGCCGTTCAATGGGTAATGGCCCGGCGAGACGGGGGCGTAGCTCAATTGGTTAGAGTACCGGACTGTCGATCCGGTGGTTGCGGGTTCGAGCCCCGTCGCCCTCGCTTTGTAAGTTTTGTGAGAATCATATCTTATGCTTGATGTGCATCAGGCATTTCATTGGTAACATGCCTCTGCAGCTTTGTGGTATTGTGCTGGCTGGTTGCTGGTTGGCTGAATATTTTCAACATCCATATGAATCCGACACCCTACCTTTCCCTGATTATTCCGGCATATAACGAGGCAGAGGTGATCCCGACGTTATTGCAGCGGGTGGAATCAGCTCTGCAACAACTGGTCCGGGCGTATGAAGTGATCATTATTGATGATGGCAGTACGGATCAGACGCCAACTTTGCTCAAGGAGGCGATGGCTGTCCGGCCGTGGCTGCGGGTACTGCGGATGCAGCGTAACAGCGGTCAAAGTGCCGCCTTTGAAGCCGGTTTTGCGGCGGCTCAGGGCGAAATCATTGCGACCATTGACGCCGATTTGCAGAACGATCCGGAGGAAATTCCCCGGTTGATTCCCATGTTGGATGAGTATCAGGTGGATATGGTCACGGGTTGGCGCAAAGATCGTCAGGACTCGGCCTTTCGCCGCTGGCAAAGTCGCCAGGCTAATCGCATCCGCAACTGGATCACCCAGGAGACGGTCCATGATTCAGCCTGTTCGCTCAAGGTCTACCGGGCGACGGCGATTCGCGGGATCAAGCTGTTTCGCGGTGCTCATCGTTATTTTCCCACGCTGGTGAAGATGCGCGGCTTTCGCGTTCACGAGACGCCGGTTAAACACAGCCAGCGCTTCGCCGGAACAGCCAAGTATGGTTTTGGCAACCGTGCTTTTGTCGGCATTATGGATCTGTTCGGCGTACGCTGGATGAAAAAGCGCTATCTGCGCTATCAGGCGGATGAAGTTCCCCGCAATTCAGCCTGATGTTTTCTCGGGCGCGTGAAGCTGGACCAATTCAGTTGATTTGTGCGATGCTCAAGCGGTTTGGTTTCCATATCACGAAGAATCGGGTAATTTGTTGCCACGATGAAAATTGGAATCCACGATATTGGCGTTTGCAGTTGGTCATTACGCGCCGAGGGGGCGGCGGAATTGATCGATCTCTGCCAGAAGCTCAATCTGAATCATGCACAACTCAATCTTGGACCGCTGCTGGATATGGATCAGGCGGGACGAGCCACCGAAATTGAACTGCTGCAAAAATCCGGACTGGTCATAACCAGCGGAATGATCGGATTTGTCGGCGAAGATTATTCGAGCATCGCCACAATCCATGCGACGGGTGGTGTCATGCCTGATGCGCTGTGGCCCCAGCGACTTGAACGGGCGTTGGCTGCCGGCCGTTTGGCGCAGAAAATGAAGCTGAGCGCGGTTTCAACACACATCGGTTTTATTCCATCAACCAGCGATCCGAATTATCCCAAGGTGGTGGCGCGTGTCGGGCAGATTGCCCGTGAGTATGCCGCCATGGGATTGGATTTGTATATGGAAACCGGTCAGGAAAAGGCTGCGAATCTGCATCAATTCATCAAGGATGTGCCCGGCCATAATCTGGGCGCCAACTTTGATCCCGCCAATATGATTCTGTACGGATCAGGTGATCCGATCGAAGCGGTGCATATTCTTCGCAACGATATCCGCCACGTACATATCAAGGACGCCACCGCCTCAACCAAACCGGGCGTTGACTGGGGCCAGGAAGTCCCCTTTGGTCAGGGGCAGGTTGGCCCCAGACGATTTCTTGATGCGCTGACTCAAACGGGCTACAAAGGGCCACTGGTGATTGAGCGCGAAGCCGGCCCCAGCCGGATGGAAGACATTCGCGCCGCGATCATTGCCATGCAGCAGGCGTAGCCGTTCCCAAAACAGCTTCAACTGATGAAGGCTGGATTGAGCACTTACTGATTCAATCGGTCCAGTTCAGCGCGCAGCTCCCGTTCAGCCCGGCACCAGTTGTCGAACTCACTGCTGCCGCAACCGGAGATATGAATCTCGTAGGCGCGCACGGCAATTTGTTCGTGCGTGATTTGACGCGGCAATTGCGTTCGAGGAGGAACCGAACTTTTACGAACCGCAGTTGAAGCGACGGGACGGGCCTTGGCAGGTGCTTTTGCGGCTGATACAGCCGATCCAGCGTTACGGGTGGTGGGTTTCCTTGGCATGTAAATACTCCTTTATGGTTGCCTGCAACTCCAGTTGCATGGGATTGTTTTGTTTAATGCTGCGACAATGAATACATGGCATAGCCATAGACTTTAACGGTTGCACGTTTCCAATCGTACACATCGTCAATTTCGCATCGAGCCTAGCCTTTATTCAGCCAGCGCCTGCAAAACCTGTTGTTCATGCCCTTCGGGTTTGACATTACGAAAAACGTGGCTGATTTTTCCCTTTTCATCAATGATGAATGTCGTGCGGGCTGCGCCCCAGTAGGTGCGACCCATCCGGTTTTTTTCCTGCCACACTCCGTATGCCTGGCAGACGGCATGATCCGCATCGGCCAGCAGGGGGAAGTTCAGATGGAACTTTTTGGCAAATTTGACGACATCCTCGATTGGATCAGGACTGATACCGAAAACAGGTACGGATAGTTTGTGATAATCAGCGATGCGGTCGCGGAATCCGCACGCCTCAGTGGTGCAGCCAGGGGTGTCGGCCTTGGGATAAAAATAAAGGACGACCTTTTTCCCGCGCAAACTTTCAAGGCCATAAGTTTTTCCGTCGCTGGCTGGCAGGGTGAATTGCGGGGCGGCGTTGTTTTCATCCAGGATTGCTTGTGTCATAAAATCGATCTCCATGATGGGTTGTTGTTCAGGTCAATACAACCTTAATCATAGTCATCATCACACCGGCGGGCATCGGTCAAAATTAATAAAGGCGTGCAAGGCTGGGGCTGGGCCGGGTGGTCACAGCAAAAAATGGGGGCAGATCAGCGTATTGATGAGAAAGAAGGGTAGGCTGGAAATGATTGCCAAATGGGGCGGCTACGATGGGTAATCGGGCGCTGGCTACCGGGTCATTGCCCCGATGACCTGCTTCACATCACCGATCTGGACAATACGCAAGCCAAAATTTTCACCGACCTTGACGGTTTCGCCAACGCCGATGGTTTTGTTGTTGATCATCAGTTCCAGCGGTTCGTCGTTGTTTTTGGAAAATTCGATGATGGCACCGACGCCCAGTCGCATGACTTCGGCCAGCGTGAGTTTGCGCTGGGCCAGCTTGACAATCACCGGTACCTGCAGACGCAAAATACGCTGCAGCTCCTTGGCGGATGGTGCGGGCTGGGTGGTGGCGTGCAAAACGGCCATAAAAGAACTCCGGGCGCATAGCGCTCGGAGTTATTATCGGCACAAGCATGGCCGGATCAATAGTAATCGTTCCAAATGCCGAGCCGTCAGTATCCTGGCATCACACGGTCATTCCAACCGGTTGCCGCCGTTAATCAGCCAAGCCAGGCGCTATTGCAGCGTGCTGACCTGCGGCACTCATAGCACCTTACTGATCGTTTTCCGGCGTTTCGACGGCCTTCTGCTTGGCGTAGGCTTCCATGGCTGACTTGGAGTCAGCGTCGGGAGCGACATAAATCTTGATTTCAGACTTCAGGTCCTCGGAAAAACTGACAGTGACCACAAAGCGCTCGATGCGGTCAATCTTGCCATGCAGATAAATGTCGTCAGGCTCGATGTTAAAACCCTGAAGTTGCAGCGCGTTGGAAATATCGGTGGCATTGACCGAACCAAACAGATGCCCGCGTTCGTTGGCGCGGCGTTCCAGGGCAACTTCGACCCCTTCGAGCTGTTTGATCAGTGCTGCCTGCTGCTCGCGCAGCTCGCGCTCCTGCCGCTCGATCTCCTTGCGGCGTTCCTCAACGCGCTTGATGTTGCTCGCTGTCGGCTGCACCGCCAGATTGCGCGGCAGGAGAAAATTGCGGGCATAACCCGGCGATACCTCGACGACATCGCCGACGCGCCCGACATTACGAATCGATTCACGAAGCAAAAGTTTTACATTAGCCATGATAAGATCCTTGATTACTTGAGTCCTGGTTGGTTGTTAAATTGTTTTCGCAGGGCAGTTGCTCAAAATACTCTCCCTGCCGACTGAATAAATGCCTCAAAACGGAACATCATTATCCTTGAACTGGTCATCCTCAGGAAACGGCGCTTCCTGGGGCGCCTGAGGCGATGAACGCTGAGTCTGGTAACGCTGCGCTGACTGTCGCGGCGGAGCCTGGGAGGAATCATCCGCCTGCCGGCTGCCACCATCACGGCTGCCGATGAACTGAAAATTCTCGATCACAACGGACAGCTTGCTGCGCTTGCCGCCGCCTTGCTTGTCTTCCCACTGGTCATACTTCAGGCGGCCTTCAACAAAAATCGCCTTGCCCTTCTGGCAATACTGATTGATGGTCTCAGCCGTTTTACCGAAGGCGGAACAGTCAACGAAGGTGGTCTCCTCGCGCTGCTCACCATTACTGGTGAATCGCCGGTTGACCGCCAGCCCGAAATCAACCACGGGCGTCTGGTTGGTAAGGTACTTCAGTTGCGGGTCACGGGTCAGGTTGCCCATTAGCATGACGCGGTTGAAATTAGCCATACGAACCTCTCTTTCATTCAAGCCATTAAATTACGATCCACGGCAGGCGGTGCCAGATCCTGTTGGCGAGGCATCTCCACTTTCAGCAGCACATCCGATGCCACTGCCCGATCGATTATTCACCGTCGCCAGTCGATAGCGATTCTTCTTCAAACTGATCCTCCCGGCGGCCGCGCGGGGCACGGGCGGGGCGGTCGCTCTCAAAGCGATCGTCACGCGCCGGGCGCTCTTTTTCAATCGGCTGGGGTTCAACCGCGTTCATCTCCTGTTCATTGAGATGATCCGCCTTGACGATCAGTACACGCAGAATCTGCTCGGACAGATTGACGTCGTGATCGATGGCTGAGACCGACGCGCCCGGGCCGCGGTAATACGCGATGATGTACAGCCCGCGCTTCTGACCGGAGATTTCATACGCCAGACGACGCTCATCCCATTTCTTGATGACAAGCACTTCACCGCCGTGCTTTTCAATCAATCCGCGGGCCATTTTGATGGCGCCTTCCACGTCGATGGCTGCACCGGCGGGAAAGAGGAACATTGCTTCGTACTGACCGATTCGTTTTGCCATATGATGCGACATTGTTTTCATGCTCCTAGCATGGGTTCAGGCCATTTCCGATGGCCGCTAGTAAAAGTTTTACCATTCACACACAATTTAGTTTACACCGACATACGCACAATTTACTCGTCACGATCCGCGTTAAACTGATTCATCGCGGTATTCAGACCCTGTTCAATCCAACATTCGATCGCCCGGCACGCCCGTTCGACCATTTTTTCAATCTGCGCCGCCTGGGCCACCGACCAGTGTCCCAGGACCCAGTCGCGGCCGGCGACATTGGCTGGCGGGGGGTCAACCCCGATCCGCAAGCGCGGATAACCTTTCGTGCCCAAGGCCCGCTCAATATCCTGCAGGCCCTTGTGGCCACCGGATGACCCGTCGGCACGCAGCCTCAGCCGTCCTACCGGCAGGGCAATATCATCCAGCACCACCATGATCTGCTCAGGCGTCAGTCGATAAAAATCCATCGCGCTGCGCACCGAACGTCCGGACAGATTCATATACGTCGTGGGTTTAAGCAGCAACAATTTCTGCTCAGACCCGCCCGCCACGGAAAATGATCCATCCATCACCAGCCCGTCAAACTTCGCCCGGGCCATTTGATCAAATCCATCGTTGCGGCGTAACCAGCCTAACTGTCCGGCCAGGGCGTCGATCACATCGAAACCGACATTATGACGAGTGCCGGCATATTCGCGACCCGGATTGCCCAGACCAATGACCAATTTCATAACAACCAACGCCGTTGACCAAGGCCGGCAGCTTCAGCTCATCAGCGCTGAATAGCCACCGGCTATCAAAGCCACTACTTCTTCTCCGGGGCCTTCTTCTCAGCGGCAGCGCCCGCCGCAGGGGCCGGTGCCTCCTCAACCTTACGCCCAATGACTTCCGGTTCGGCTGCGCCTTCAGCGGCTGGTTCAGCCGGTGCTTCCTCTTCAATCGTATGGCAGGAAACAACCATCTGTTCCTTCTCCGCCAGTGCCTTGATGTTCTCAGGCAGTTTCAAATCCTTGACGCGAATTTCCGCATCCAGTGCCATACCGGAAATATCCACCAGAACGGAGTCGGGGATTTCGGTAACCAGGCATTCGATTTCAATTTCATTCAGGATCTGCTGGACAACGCCGCCATCCTTTTCACCCGGGGCCTCGCCCTTGAGTTCCAGCGACACCGTCACCCGCACGCGCTCGTCAAGGCTGACACGGGTAAAGTCAACGTGAATGATTTCCTTGCCCAGATGATCATATTGCACCTCTTTGATCAGCGCTTTTTCGCTCTGACCGTCCAGATTCAGATCAAACAAGTGCGTGCCATGATCCAAAGCCAGCGCCAGCTCCTTGCCCGGAAGGGTAATGGGAACAATGGCTTGCTTGTGACCGTAAATAACACCGGGCAGAACGCCGGTGCGACGCAGACGGCGGTTGGAACGCGATCCCAGCGCAGTGCGCGATTGAACTTGAAGTTGTGTGGTATGTGCCATGCTGAATGACTCCTGAGATTGTTTTACGAGATCAATTTCTGTTTCTTTTACTCCAGCCGCTTGAAGCAGCCGATCAGCCATGCAATAGCCGGTCTATTGCACAACGCCAATAATCAGTTTCACGTCTTTTCCTTCACTTTTTTCTTGAACATTGCGCTGATTGATTCATTGTGGTGAATGCGATGAATGGCTTCACCAATCAGCTCAGCCACGCTCAAAACGCACACGCGGTCTTTAATGCCATCAGCCCGATTACCAATCGGAATCGTGTCGGTTACCGCCAGTCGGGTGAAGGATGATTTGCTCAGTCGCTCAATGGCTGGCGGTGCAAAGACCGCATGTGTAGCGCCGATGAAAATATCTTTTGCACCATGTTCACGCAGCATTTTGACCGCTTCAGTCACCGTGCCGGCGGTGGTGATCATATCATCCACCATCAACACATTTTTACCGCTGACATCGCCGATCATGTGCCGCGCTTCAATTTCACTGCCGCTGTTCCGCCGCTTGTCGATGATGCAGATTTCGCCGCCGAGCATGTTGGCGTAAACCTGGGCGCGTTTGACATTGCCCACGTCCGGCGAAACAAAAACACGGTTGGACAGATTCAGGCTTTCAAACCATTTGCTGATCACCGGCCCGGCGTTGAGATGATCGACGGGAATGTCGAAAAACCCCTGCACCTGGGCTGCGTGCAGATCGACACTGACCATGCGGTCTGCTCCGCTGCGCTCCAGCAGGTTGGCCACCAGTTTTGCAGTGATGGGGGTGCGCCCTTCGTCCTTGCGATCCTGCCGGGCGTAGCCGAAGTAGGGGATGACCGCCGTCACCCGCTGGGCGCTGGCGCGCTTGAGACAATCGATCCAGATATAAAGCTCCATCAGGTGGGCATTAACCGGATGACAACTGGGTTGAATGATGAAGCAATCGCGCCCGCGGACATCTTCCTCGATCTTGACCATCAACTCCCCGTCGGGGAACAACTCGGTGCGGCCGCGCCCCAGGGGCAACTGAAGATAATCGCAGATTTTCTGCGCCAGGTGCGGGTTGGCCCGCCCGGTGAAGACTTTCAGTTTGTCAGCGTCTGCTTTCATGATTGAACTCAACTGACTAAATCTTGCCTTTCATCTGAACCGGCGGGTAAAACAATCACCGCCACAACAGATGATTCTTCAATTTATCGACCCAGGCCTGTTGTTACCGCGGGCATTGATCCAGCGATTGTGCTGCCCTCGGGAACGATACTGTGACGCGGGATGGCTGCAAAGGGACCGATGACACAGTTGCTGCCGATGCGGCTGGAACAACCGACAAACGAAAACGGCTGAATGACCGTATCGACCCCGATTGAAGCATCCGCCTCAATATAAACCGTATCACTATCGACGATGCTCACACCCGAATCGCGCAACGCGCGATGAATCCGCGCCTGCATGATCAAATCGACTTCCGCCAGTTGCTGACGGGTGTTGATACTCAGCACGTCATCGGCGCTGACCGCCTGCACCGCCAGAACTTTTTTGCCTGCCTGACGAGCCAGGGCGTAAACGTCCGTCAGGTAATACTCGCCTTTTTTATTATTGGGCTGAAGCTGGCTGAGCATTTGCAGCAGCACATCATTTTTAATGCAGTAGTAGCTGGGGAACACTTCGTGAATGGCGCGCTGCTCGTCGGTCGCGTCAGTCTCCTCCACGATCGCCACAAATTCGCCGTCAGCATCGCGGACAATGCGACCGTAACCGAAGGGGTTGTCCAGTACGGCCGTCGCCATTGACGCCGCTGCCCGCTCATCGTGGTGCGCCTGCAGGAGCGTTTGCAGCACCTGGCCGCGAATCAACGGGCCATCACCGGCGAGAATAAACACATCGCCCTGTTTTTTAAGGTGACTTTCGCACATGCGGCAGGCGTGACCCGTGCCCAGTTGTTCGGTCTGCTCAACCCAAGTAATGCGCTGGTCATGGCCAAATGCCGCCATGATCTCGTCTTTGCCATGGCCAATGACGACCATGACCCGCTCGCAACCCGCCTCGTAACACGCCTGCAGCACATAGTGCAGGATGGGCCGCCCGCATACCTCGTGCAGCGGCTTGGGCCGGACGGATTTCATCCGCGTGGACTTGCCGGCAGCGAGAATGATGGCACTGGTTGACATAAGGCAATCGATACGATCAGCCAATTGCGATTCAATTCAAAATACGGCAACGGTCGGTAGCATAAAAAACCTACCCGGCATGGATTCGAACCATGACTAGATGGACCAAAACCATCTGTGCTACCGTTACACCACCGGGTATTGGTGGATCAAGAGGGGGAAGTATCGCCAAGGAAAGGGCGATACCTATAGTCAAGGCGGAGCAAACTTCAGCTCGTCTACCTTTCCAGTACAATCTGGACCTCTCGACGGTATTCCCGCAGACGCAACCCCACGGGAAAACACCAATATTACTAGCCGTTCAGCCAGTGTCAAGTTTAGCCGATGGCGATTTTCGGTATGTCCTGTCTCCCCAAAATGTCCCAGGTTGGAAGATTAGGATGACAGCCTGTCAGGGCTTGATAAACAAGCGGTTTACGGCAAGAGCAGATTGTCGGTTAAGTTGTTGATCCCGTCTGTATTGACAGGCCCACGGGGCACACGGATTCCTGTTTGATCAATTCGCCGGCGATGGGGAAATAGGTCTCATTGGACGGTTTGTTTTCAATGAGCTGTACAAGATGATCGGCTGCGGTTTCACCGATATCTCCGCTGTTGGGAACATAGGAGGTGATGCGGCATGGGGAAGTAATCTCCATGACATTGCGACCATACCCAACAATTGAGAGGTTCTCGGGCACGCGCAACCCGAGCGATTGGGCTGCGGCGATGACCGCATGACAAACCAGCCAGTTTTCGCAGAAGATCGCGGTGGGGCGGTCAGGGCGGTCCAGCAGTTGTCGTGCCAGCTCCGTGAGGGGTTCATCGGGGCAGGCCTGCATCAGCAGCGTGCGGTCAAATTCCAACTGGTGCGCCCGGTGTGCCTCGCGAAAACCTTCGACAAATCGGCCAAAACCGATGATGTCCACCCAGGCCCCGCAGAGCATGCCGATGCGGCGATGGCCGTGTTCGATCAAATGGGCGACACAAATCCTGCTGGCTTGGCTGGCATCCTGACCAACCCAGGGGTAATCGCCGGGATGAAAAGTGCAGGAGGTAACCAGCGGAACGCGAATCATTTCTTCGATATTCGGTTCCAGGCAGGGGCCGATGGTCAGGATTCCTTTAAGATCGGGTTGGGATTGAAAAAGGTTGAAACGCTCGCGATTTTCGCGGCTGTTCTGACCGAAGGTGAGAATCTGAACCGCAAAACCGCGCCGTGAGAGGGCCTGCTCCATGGCGCGCTGAACCGTGAGTGTGGCCGGGTCGTCATCGCGAAGTGATTTCTGGTCGTTGGTGGAGATCAGCAGGATGGAGCCTTTCAGGGTGGCGGTCTGCTTATCCAGATCGACGGCGCGTTTGACAAAGGTGCCGCGGGCGCGGTGGCGTGAGATGTAACCTTCGCTGGCCAGCAGATCCAATGCCTGCCGCACGGTCACGCGACTGATATTGTGTTTGTGGATCAGTTCGTTTTCGGTTGCCAGACGATCGCCCGGCATCAATTGCTGCTGCGAGATTTCCCGCAACAAATCGCGCGCCAGGTTCACATACTTTGGTACAAACTGCCTGGCGGAAATTTTATTGAGCAGCTTGGCTGGTAAAGTCCCAGAGGTCATTATTAATAGCTCCTGATCAATATCATATCGTTAATACAATGTCTTGGCAAATCATAATTACGGATCGGCGCAGAAGATATCCATGTAAAGTCAAAAAAGAAGAAAAATACCATGACGCGCTAAAAGAGACCGGAATTAGCGATCGTAAACGCAAAAGAACTGGCCAAGAAAACGATTGTATTGTAAATATTTTATTTTGTAATATTTTGTATTGACAGGCATATCAATGTGATTTATCATTGTGTTAAATGATGGATGTGAACATCTGTCAACATTTCACTCCTTTTAGCGAGGGATCTTTATGCGTACGCTGCAAGTTTTGAGTTGGGTTGCGGGTTTGGCTGCATCGACTGCGATTGGACAGGCTGCCCAGGTGTGGGAGTCAACGTTCGACAGCAATGCCGACGGGGTGGTCGATATTTTCGACGGCAATAACGAGAAGGTGATGATCGGGTCAGTCACCAGTGGTGCACTGCAAATCACCACGCAGGACAATGGAGGCGCTCAGGAATATACCCCCGACCGCGCCGGACGGTTGCTGGGAACGGCGCAAGGTGGCGCGGATTCATTCAGCGGGCTGTATCGCTTTAATTGGTCCACGTTGAATACAACCGCCAGTGAAATCACCGAAGCGGTCGGGTTCATCGGGAACGCTGCGCCGCAATCACGCCAGTTCGTCGGCGGGCGGCTTCGGCATTATCAGTCAATCGACGGAGATTACCTGGTCGGTCTGGATGTGGCGTTCGGATCAACCGGGCATTTGGCGGAAAATTTCGCCACCGCAGCCGGACCATTGCCCAACTACGCGATCAATCTTGGTCCCAATGCGTTGAACACGGATTATCAGTTGGCGGTTGGTTGGGATGGCACCACCCGCACGATCACCCTTGCGTTGTATGATGACCAGGGCAACCTGCTGGGTCAGCATTCGGGCACGGTGACGCTTGCCTCATCGCTTACGCCATCGTCGTCTCAGGGCGACTTGGATGCGGAAGTCAACGAATTGTCTGTCAGCCACCTTGGCTGGGGCGATTATACCTCCTACGGCAACGACGCGTTGACGGTCTGGAATGTCGATTCGCTGTCATACTATGACACTGCGGCTGGTGCATTCGATGCCGCTACAGTTCCCGAACCGGGCACGCTCTCGGTATTGGGCGGAATGGCTTTGCTGGCGATGGGTCGTCGGCGCAAATAAATAATGATGTTTGACCACTGACGGAACATGGGTAACCTCGGCGGCGACGAAAGGAACCTCCGAGGTCACCCTGTCCCATCGACAATGATTTTGCCAGAAGGAGCACACGATGAAATCTCCGCGCCATGGTTTCACACTGGTCGAACTCCTGGTCGTCATCGGAATCATCAGTGTTTTGATTGCGATGTTGCTGCCGGCATTGAACAAGGCCCGCCAAGCCGCCAACACCGTTGCCTGCGCATCAAACCTCAAGCAGATCGGTCTGGCGTTTCAGTTGTACGCCAATGATTACAAGGGATGGTATCCCTGTTACGACTCGTTCAGTCCGTTCGGGCGATACTACTACGACTTTCTCGGGCCTTATGTGAATGGTCAGGTGATTCCAGGCGGATATTCGCCAACGCTCTACTACTGGTCAGACTTGTTTGTCTGTCCGATTGACGACTCGCCCTGGGTTTTTGATTCCAGCACGAATCGCAAAGCCAGCTACGGCTTGAATATCGTGACGTTCAAGCAGGAACTGGTCTATCCGACGGGGACGGGCGTTTTCACCCGTGCCAGTCAATTACGCCATGTCGCCGAGACGTGCATGCTGGCGGACGTATCCGACGGGTTTTTCTGGACCGGATTTGACCCCATGTACAACAACGATTTCCGCCATAACCGCGGCGTGAATGTTTTATACGTGGATGGTCATGTGGGAACGGTGGCGCGATCGACCATCCTTCCGATGGTTCCAGCAGACCGTTTCTGGGATGGGTTTTCAAACTAATGATTAACCAACATTTTTTGGCGTGCCTCGTCATTGTATGGGGCATGGTTGGATCGGTCAGCGCCTTGGCTGATGATCAGGCGCTGAAGGATGCATCATCGAGTGGCGTAGGCGTTCAACCGGCGCAGGTCGAGGCGGCGGTCAAGCCGAACGATTCGGGTTATTTCATCGTTTCTGATCCGCTGTTTGAGCCGCTGTTGAGTGATCAGCCGGCGCTGAATATCACGCCCTATTGGGGCGGTAATACCAAATATCGTGAGCGGTACAGCAGTTTTGCGGTCAAGTTCGCCTATCGTTATGTCTGGGATGAACAGTGGTCGGAAATCGCCCCCTATTCGATGGCAGCGCTGGGGCTGCCGTGCGATGAGTCGATCAAGTATCGCGTGCCGACCATCGAGAGCATCCTCCCCTATGCGACCGATGTAGCGCCGAAGATCATCGACGACAAGACCGCCAATTGGATTCTCGATCCGCGCTGGCAGGATGAGTATGTGCGTCGGGCGGTTGAGCTGGCCAGGGAATATCGGGGCAAGACGGATCAGCTCTGGGCGCTGCTGGCGGGAGATGAAATGTATGAATCGGCAGCGATCAAGATTCCGCCGATGAGTCTTCGCTATGACCAGGTAAACCAGGCCGATGAGGAAATCCGCACGAAATACGGGTTCGGAAAATATGGCATGCCCGAATCCGACACTGACGCCGATCCATTCAAGCGCATTGCCCATCGGCGCTGGGTGATTGACCAGCTTGAGTCGCTGTTTTCCCGAACGCATGGGGCGGTCAAGGAAGTCAACCCGGAAATCAAACTGATCAGCCCGGATTTCAGCGGGGCTGCGCCGATGTGCGATCTGGGGCAGTTGTCCAATTATTTTGACCTGGTGATGTTCCAGAGCTGGGATATTTTTGAACCACTGGCCAACCAGGTTTCAACCGGATGCGATACGAAGATTATTGCGGATTTATCAACCGTGCCAGTGTCCGCATTGGTACAGAATACCATCGGGCGGGCACAAGTTCCCGGTATCGAGGACATTCGCGAGCGCTACAGCCAGGCGTATCGCAACGGCGCCGATGGGATCACGATCTGTGCTGAAGAATGGTACGAGTTTGAGATCGGCCATCCGCGCTATAATTACCCAGCCAAGTGGCGGGCAATGCTGGAAATCGCGGATATGGCCAAGACCATGAGGAAGGTGAAGCTTCCGACGGCTGATAGTGCGGTGTTGTTGTCGGAATACACGATGTACACGTTCCGCTGGCCGCAGGTGACGGCGGAGGAGCACCCGCAAATCTATGCAATTTATACTCTGCTCGGGCCACTCGTCCGAAGCTGGTTTACCTTTGTGAGTGATCGGCAGTTGGAACGCGCGCCGCTGGATGTCGGGCAATACAAGGCGGTCTACATTCCGCTGGCCAAATATGAATCAGCCGAGGTGTTGTCGCGGCTGGAGGAATATATCCGCGCCGGTGGCACGGTGATTTGCGCCGATCCTGAAGCCTTTTCATGGAATATCGATGGTCAGCCCCTGTCATCGCGATGGGCTGAAATAACAGGCGTGAGTTTTGGCGCAGCGCGTCAGGGAAATGTTTCGGCCAAGACCGTCAAAAGGCCGGCACTGAGACTGGACGCAGCGTGTTCATTTCCTGCACCGGGATATTCCGTGGCGCATCTGGCGGAAAATGTCAAACCGTTGATGGAATTCGCTGATGGAACACCGGCCGTTCTCATTCGCAATTACGGCAAGGGCCGGGTCATCCAATTTACGTCCAATCCATTAGCGGTTTCACCAACGCTTTCGTCGCCAATGATCAATTTGTTCAGGCAACTCCAGCGGGCAGTCGGTGCCAGCGTGGGACATGATGTGTGGCGATTCAAGCTGCCGCCGCTGAAGACCAAGCTCCAGTGGCCGCCAGTCGCTCCGGCTGGAACCGTATGCCTGACCAACAATGATGTGGTCATGGAAGGTGCAGCCGCGCTGCATGGCAGTGCCAATCAAGCGATTGGGGGAACCTACACGGTTCGTGCCTTGGATGATGATTCTGTGATCGAAGGCCCGGTGGCATTTGATGTTGGTAAGCTGACCAACCGGTGGCTGGCCTATCAGACCCGGCGCGAATTTCGTGAACCCGATCCCGCTAAATGGACGCTGACTCTGGATCGCCCTGCCAGTGCAACGTTCGATCTTGGTAAGTCATATCCGCTGGGACGTATTGTACTTTTCTATTCCGGTAGTCTGCCACGGACAACCATCCAGGCCAGTTCTGACGGGCATGATTGGATTTCTCTTGGCGCGTGGCCAGGGCATGCGGCGGGAATGGATATTTGTGATGCGTCCCTGGAGCTGACGGGAAATTACCGCTACCTCAAGCTTAATTTTTCAGCGCCGGAATCTTCCGGCGACAGAGGTATTCTGAGCGAAGTGGAAATCTGGTCCGACGTTAAGAGTGAACGGGGGAATTCTACGAACAGGGTTGATACCAATATTGTCATTGCGCCGATTGCTCCCAGTCCGGGCGATTACCAGGCTGCTTATCCGTGTCTCGCACGTTTGTCGGACGGGCGTCTGCTGTGCGTTTATTCAGCGTACGCTGATGCCAAAGGCGACCGCGTGGTCGTTAAAGGGATCTTTTCGTCAGATCAGGGTAAAAGCTGGAGTGAGCCGGTTACGTTGATCGATACATATCCGGAACTGGATTGCGACCCGGCGATCGTGGTGATGGGTCAGACGATTCTGGTCACATCGACGACCGTGCCACCGACGCACGCCCAATTCATCACGACATCCCGAACCATGGCGGTGCGTAGTCAGGACAACGGTCAAAGCTGGTCAGGGCAGTATGAAATACCCATGCCGTATCGCTACACCTCCGGCAAGATCAACAATGGTCTGTTTTTTCCGGATGGCACGGCGATGTTTGGATACGCCTGGGATTCGCAGCTGCAAAAGCAGCACAAACTTGATACCGAGGGCGAAGAGGTGGTCGTTGTTGGCCTGATGATATCGAAAGATAAGGGCAAGACCTGGAGCAAGGGGCCGGAGCTGACCACGCACATTGAGAAAAATGATGGTGCCGTCCATGCGATCAGCGGAATGGATGAACCGGCGATTGTGATCTGCCCCGATGGATCGTTATACATGCTGGCGCGAA
>JADLCB010000005.1 GCA_020847375.1 Phycisphaerales bacterium
CAGCCCCAGGATGTGATGAGCCGACATCGAGGTGCCAAACCGCATCGCCGCTATGGACGCTCGGATGCGATCAGCCTGTTATCCCCAGCGTACCTTTTATCCGTTGAGCTATGGCCCTTCCACACGGAACCACAGGATCACTAAGGCCGACTTTCATCTCTGCTCGTGCTGTCGCACTCGCAGTCAAGCCCGCTTCTACCTTTACGCTCGACGGACGATTGCCAACCGTCCTGAGCGGGCCTTTGCACTCCTCCGTTACTCTTTTGGAGGAGACCGCCCCAGTCAAACTAACCACCTAGCAATGTTCCCGATCCGGATTCACGGAATTCGGGTGAGACGACGACTGCAAACAGGGTGGTATTTCACAGATGACTCCCCGCTGGCCAGAACCAGCGGATCAACGCCTCCCACCTATTCTACGCAGTCCACAGCCGGCGTCACTACCAGGCTATAGTAAAGGTGCATGGGGTCTCTCCGTCTTGCTGCGGGAAGGCGGTATCTTCACCGCCACTTCAATTTCACCGAGTCTGTGGTTGAGACAGTGCTCCAGTCGTTACGCCGTTCATGCGCGTCGGAACTTACCCGACAAGGAACTTCGCTACCTTAGGACCGTCATAGTTACGGCCGCCGTTTACCGGGGCTTCGGTTGCCAGCTTCGGTCCGAAGACCTAACCGACTTCCTTAACCTTCCGGCACCGAGCAGGCGTCACTCTGTATACATCCACTTGCGTGTTAGCACAGAGCTGTGTTTTTGATAAACAGTCGCCAGAGCCTTTTCTCTGCGCCCTTCCATCTTGCGATGGCGAGGGACCCCTTATCCCGAAGTTACGGGGTGAATTTGCCTAGTTCCTTAACCACAGTTCTCTCGAGCGCCTTAGGATATTCTCCTCGCCCACCTGTGTCAGTTTTGGTACGGTCGACTGTGTCGTCCCTCCTGCACTTTTCTCGGATCTCTCGCCCTGCACTTACGCCATAAATGGCTCGCCCTTTCGGGAACCTCCACGACTAATCGGAGGCTGCAATTAAAGAAACCGCATGCAGAAGTTCAACCTTCACAGCCGGTGCGGGAATATTAAACCGCTATCCATCGTCTACGCCTTTCGGCCTGGACTTAGGAACCGACTAACCCTGGGCGGATTTACCTTCCCCAGGAAACCTTGGGCTTTCGGCGTGCAGGATTTTCACCTGCATTATCGTTACTCATACCGGCATTCTCACCTGCACACGCTCCACCGCTCCTTACGGTACGGCTTCAACGCAGAGTGCAGCGCTCTTCTACCGCTGACTTACGTCAGCTCGCTGCTTCGGTATATCACTTATTCCCGATCATTTACGGCGCTACTGTTCTCGACCAGTAAGCTATTACGCACTTTTTAAATGGTGGCTGCTTCTAAGCCAACATCCTGGCTGTCTCAGAACAATAACTTCCTTTCGAACTAAGTGATATTTAGGGACCTTAGCAGACGATCAGGGTTGTTTCCCTTTTGACCGCGAAGATTATCCCTCGCGGACTCACTCCCAAGATACGCCCTCTGGTATTCGGAGTTTGGTAGGAGTGGGTAGGCGGGTAGCCCCCCATCTCCTTTCAGTAGCTCTACCCCCAGAGGGTATTACTTGAGGCTGCCCCTAAAGGCATTTCGAAGAGAACCAGATATCTCCCCGTTTGATTAGACTTTCACTCCTCCCCGCAGCTCATGCCAGAACTTTTCAACGTTCACGACTTCGGTCCTTCTGTTCCTTTTACGGAACATTCAACCTGGCCACGGGTAGATCACGGGGTTTCGGGCCGCATGCCTGCGACTTGACGCCATCTTAAGACTCGCTTTCGCTACGGCTCCGCTGCGTAACAGCTTAGCCTTGCCACAAACATGCACTCGCCGGTCCATTATGCAAAAGGTACGCCGTCATCCATTTCCCTTGCGGGACATAGGACTCCGACCGCTTGTAAGTGTATGGTTTCAGGTACTTTTGACTCAGCTTATAGCTGTGCTTTTCATCGTTCAATCGCCCTACTTGTTCACTATCGGTCATCGAGGAATATTTAGCCTTGCCCGGTGGTCCGGGCAGCTTCACGCGGGGTTCCACGAGCCCCGCGCTACTCTGGTATGCCTATCAACGCCTATTTCATCTTTCGCCTACGGGACTATCACCCGCTCTGGTGCGCCTTTCCAAACGCTTCAGCTAGACTATTTCAGCTCAAGGCACCCACAACCCCAGGCCGAAGCCTGGTTTGGGCTGTTCCGATTTCGCTCGCCGCTACTCACGGAATCGATGTCTCTTTCTTTTCCTCCAGGTACTTAGATGTTTCAGTTCCCTGGGTTTGCTCTTTCCGGTCTATGAATTCAACCGGAAGTGACTGGCTGTTACACCAGCCCGGTTTCCCGATTCGGACATCCACGGATCAACGCCTGGTTACCGGCTTCCCGTGGCTTAACGCAGGTTCCCACGTCCTTCGTCGCTTCTCGATGCCAAGACATCCACCATACACCCTTAGTAGTTTGATCACTTTTACCGATCACCGTCATTCAAGTTCAACCAACACCAATCTGATCCCGATCATCCGTATTACCGTTTGACCGAAACCCGATTTGCATCGACCAAACCTTCGACAGGGCAGTCGTGACGCTGGCCAGTCCTACAGACCTGACCAAAATCGATAACGTATCATCTCACCGAAAAGGTGCTCGACGATGTCCACCCGACGGAAAGCTGGGCGGGGGATCCGCCCTAAGCAGGGGTGGACACCGCAGTATTTACCTAATATCTTTGAACCTCAACTATTCACTTGTCAAAGAGCATCAAGAAACTTGCTTTCGCAGGCTTATCGCCTTTGAACTCAATTCTCTCGATTTCAAGTGCCGGTGACAAATTTCTTCGTCATCCGCAACATTCGCCGGTCATACCAGCCTTACTACGCTCAAGCCCCTCTCAAGGTTCCGCCGTGCGACAAAAATTCTCTCTGAATGACACTGGGTCATTCTCATCTTCTGTCGCCGGTTCTCCAGCGACTCCACTTTTATTCCTGGGGGTCAGCCGGAGGCTAGCGGATGGAGAATAAAATCTTGCTCAAACGGCTGTTCTTTCTTGTGAGGCCTGAGTCACTCTTCTTTGATCAGGCAGGCATCCCGAAGACACTTGCTCGATCAGTTGAGCCACCAAGTATAGCTACGGTTTTCGGCCCGTCAAGCACTGGTACTCAAATTTTTCTTTTTGTCAGTCGCGTGGCCCGTTGACCGCTGGCAAACTGAGTCACATCACTCAGCGTTAACCACGCCAAGCGAGTTGCGAAATGTATCCTCCCCCCCAGCGAATGCAAGCGCCACCAACAAAAATTTCTTGCTCAAAAAAATAAACTGACCATTTACGCTGAATATCGACAATTTATCACAAATTATTTTTTGCCCCGTGTGGGTTGTTTTTACTTTCTTCCGTCAGATCAATCTCCGGTTGACCCTCGCCAGGCTCATCTACAGCGACGATACCGGCTCGTTGTCAACCGCTGCTGCCAGCGCCTCATCCGCTGTCTGGCTGGCTTGCATCTGGCACAAAACCCACAAGGTGTTGACGCCAACATAAAAATAACCGCCCGCAAAAATCACCAGAAAAGGCACACTGGCCCGGCCCCACTGGTAATACAGGCTGATGAAAATGCAGCAGCTCATGTAACAACCGAAGGCGATTTCCAGAATAGGCAACACCAGTCGATTAAACGACAGAAAACTCTTGCGCGCCGGCGGCAGTTCAAGGTTGGATGCTGAATTTTTTCGGCAATCCATACCTTCTGCGGCAAAATCAGCCTTAGTCCTGTTTGCGCCCGCCGCTGTATTTCCTTCTGAAACTGCATCATCCTTCCCCGGCTGCCCGCTGGTCAGTTCACCCGCAAAATAGGTGGCGGACTGGCTGATCTGCTGCGATCGACGACTGTGCCCCGTGACACCATATTTGGGTGTTCGCACAAATTCGCTTGGTTGTTTGCGTATGGCTGACCAGCACGCTTCCAGCACCGCCTTGGCGTTATTCAGACAGATGCCAACGCCCAAACCCATCAAAAACGGAAGATGCAGGATCGTCTTCCAACCCGTTTTGGCGCCGAAAAGCTCCCGTTGACCAAACACAAAAAACGTACTGGCCGAACAGGTTGCCAGCACAAACAGACTGGCTGAAAAGACGATCCGGCTGATGTTGTCATTATCCTTGAACGGACTGGCGATATTAAAAAACGTCGGCCACATCAGCACCGTCAGCAGCACCATCAACGGGTAAACAACCGTATTGGTCAAATGAAAAAACGCCTCGATTTTGACCCGCCACGGCAGATGATGCGAGCGCAGGATTTTGGGCAACAGTTTAATGGCGGTCTGCACCGAGCCCTTGGTCCAGCGATGGGCCTGCTGCTTGAACGCCACCATTTCCGGTGGCAACTCCGCCGGAGCGCAAAACTGCGGTAAATAAACGAATTTCCACCCCTTCATCTGGGCGCGATAACTCAAATCCAGATCTTCCGTCAGGGTGTCATGTTCCCACCCGCCGGCATCATCAATGCACGAGCGCCGCCACAGGCCGGCTGTACCGTTGAAGTGCATGAACCGACCGCTGCGATTGCGCGCGGTATGTTCAATCATGAAGTGGCCATCGAGAAAGATCGCCTGGCTCTTGGTCAAAAGCGAGGCATCACGATTCAGATGATCCCAGCGCACCTGAACCATTCCCACCTGGTCATCGGCAAAGTAATGCACCACATTCATCAGCACATCGCGCGGCGGAACAAAATCAGCATCAAAAATGGCAATCAACGAGCCGTGACTTTGCTTCAACCCCGCTGCCAGCGCCCCCGCCTTGTAACCCACGCGATCCGCCCGGTGGATATGCTTGATGTCATACCCCTTGGCTGCCCAGTCCGCGCAACACTCCTGGCAAATTTCCTTCGACTGATCCGTCGAATCATCCAGAACCTGTATTTCCAGCTTATCTTTCGGATAATCAATCAAACACGTCGCGCGAATGATTCGCTCGGCCACCGCACCTTCGTTAAACATTGGCAACTGCACGGTGATTGTCGGCAAATCATGAAAATGCTTCTGAAGCTTGTAGATGTTGTCCCGGTGCTTCACATAAAGATAAAGCAGAATATAGCGATGCAGACCATACAGCGCTATCAGCAGCAGCGTGCCTACGTAAATCGCTACAATCAGATAAATCAAAAAGTTGGACCACATAAGGTCTTATTTTCACTCCAAGTCAGCTCAGCAACTCATTGATGATGCCATCCCAACGGAAGCACCCTCAAAGTCACTTGATTTCAACCCCTCGTCAAGATGACCACTTCACAACAACGTTGGCCCTGATTCAAAGGGAGGTGCCTGTTCCAAGCAACCCCCATTCAATCAAAAGACAACAACCCCCGCACCACCCACTTGATCATCCCGACACGCTCAAAAATGCAATCGCTATTTTAGTTAACCTCTTTAGCGCGTGTCAATTATTGAATATTACGACATTTCTTTGAAAAAAGTGCAATTAACTATGATTTTTGTAAAAATACCCTGACTTATTTCAATGACGCCATCTCTGCCCGACATGAGTTGCAAACCATTGCTGCTAATTTATTTACGATTGGCGGGTACTTTCATCCGTAACGGATCCGGCCGACCTGCCTGTTGAAACGCCTCTTCCCGCTGGCGACAACCCCGGCAATTCCAGCACGGTTCATCCTCCTGATTCAGGCAACTCCACGTCCGATCAAACGGAGCTGCCACCTGATATCCCGCATCCACCACCTGCCACGCTTCCAGCTCCAGCACCGGCATGCGCAGCTCCAATTCCCCTAATTTGCACGGCAATTGCTGCATTTCGTTCCAGATTTGGCCATACTCCGTCGCGGCTGCCAGATCCTCTGCCTCCGGGCCAACCCGCAACCCCAAATAAACCGCCGATGCCTGATAAAACGCCGCAAAACGCACTGCAATCCCAATCAGCGGCGTTAACTCCAGAAGTTGCTGCTGAATGGGTCTTGCTTCACCCGCCGCACCAGCCACCGGTGCCGCTGGATTGGTCAGCGTTAATTGCCAGGGAATCGCCAGCGTATGCTCCCGATAGGGCTTGAAATACTCCACCTGCTGCTCATACGCCTTGCGTAAGCGCGTCACCTCACTGCCGCCCGCCTCGGCGCACAGCAAAATTGGTCGGAACTTCTGTGCCGCCATTGCGGTCACAACCGCGCTATTAACACCACCATTATTCAGAACAATCGCTAGATCCTTGGCCATACGTGATGATCCTATCACAACAACCCTTCATTCAGGCAAATTTCCTTCAATTTTCCTCCTCCCCCCGGCTAAAGCTGGCATCGGCACATCGTTGTAAGCAATGCAAAAACCCGCTATTTCGCCCTGTTTTTCGACAATTAACCCTTCCTGCCCATCCCCGCACCACATTACCTACAGCATCGGTCAGCCCATAACCGATGAAAACTATAGGACCGCCCTTTTTTGCGCGGCCATGAAAGGCATTGGCATGTACGATTTGTCGATTATCCTGCCCACCTGCAACCGCGGCGGTCTGCTGGAACGAACTCTGGCAGCCATCTGGAGCGGAACCACCTGCAGCTACGAAATTATTGTCGTTGACGGAGCCAGCTACGACCGCACCACCGGCGTGTTAACCGAAGCGCAGGTTGATATGGGGGAACGTTTGAAAATCATCCGCGAAGAACAGCGCGAAGGTTTTGTCCGTGCTGTCAACAAAGGCTTCGCCCAGGCGACCGGACGCAATGTCATTTGGCTTAACGATGATGCCCGCCCCCTTCCCGGCGCGCTCGACAGCGCACTGTATCAACTGGATCATGCGCCAGCCGATATTGGCATGATGGCGCTATACCACTATTTTCAATCCCCGCGCAACGTCGCTTATGAAACCCGGCGTAACGGAAAAACATACCGCCTGCTGCACATTCGCGGCACACTCTACGCCAATTTTGGCATGCTCAAAACAGAATATCTCCGCTCACTGGGCGGCTTTGACGAGCGCTTTTATATCAACGGCGCTGATCCTGATCTCTCCCTGAAAGTCTGGCACAGCGGCAAGCGCGTGGTTCAGGCATACGACGCCCTGATCGACCATGACGAACATCCCGATGGCCGCCGCTACATCGACATGCCCCGTGGCCACGATGACAACGCCAAACTTTTCGCCAAGTGGGATTTGCCTCCCATCAACCCCACGCACAACACCTTCGATCCCGATAACCCCTGCACACTGGCTGGTCTGCGCCCCGATGCCCAGACCGCCGCCGCCTGAAGCGCCGGGCTGATCCGCAACTACTGGCGCTTCCCGGCTACGCACGGCACCCCCCCCCTGCGCCTCCCATCGCCTCTTCTGGCCGGTCATCACATCTGTTTTGACTTGCGGCATATTTTATTGATTCGACTCTGGCAACACCGCACCGGCGCGCCTATCCTGTGACACAACATGGCCCTGTTGCTATCCACCCCGCCCCAACGCCTGCTCATCATCAAGCCCAGTGCCATTGGCGATGTCGTCCACACCCTGCCCATGCTCAACCTGTTGCGCCAAACCTGGCCCCAGGCGCAAATTTCCTGGCTGGTCACACCCGCCTGCGCCAATATCCTTCAGGCGCATCCCCAGCTCGATGAATTGATCACCTTTGATCGCAAAGCCCTGGCCCGCTGGTGGCATCACCCACCCACCGCCGCGAACCTCTGGCGATTCTGTTCGGCTTTACGCCGAAGGAAGTTTGATCTCGTTCTCGATTTCCAGGGTCTTTTTCGTTCCGCCTGGTTTGGCTGGATGAGTCGTGCCCCCGTGCGCATCGGCTTTGCCAATGCCCGCGAAGGCGCGCCGTTGTTCTACACCCACCGCGTCGATGCCGGCCCCATCGAGCAGCACGCCATTGATCGCTACCGTCGCCTGCTCGATTTCATCGGCTGCCCCACCCAACCCATCAACTTTTGCTTTCCGACCGATGCCGCCGACCGCCAAATGATTTCCAATCTTGTCGGCACTGATCCCTACGCGGTCATCCTCCCGGGGAGCAACTGGGCTACCAAACGCTGGCCTGTCGATCGCTTTGCTGCCTTGGTTCCGGTCTTGTTGGATCGCTGGGGGTTGAAAACCGTCGTGGCCGGTTCACCCGCTGAATATGACCTGGCCCAACAGGTTCATGGCCATATCAATCTCTGCGGCCAGACCAACCTGCGCCAGCTCGTTGCCCTTCTGGAAAAAGCCTCCATCGTCATCGCCAATGATTCCGGGCCGATGCACATCGCCGCTGCCCTCGGCCGACCGCTGGTGGCGCTGTTCGGGCCGACCAATCCGGTTCGTACCGGCCCGTACGGCCGACTCGATGCCGTCGTCCGCCACAGCATTGTCTGCAGCCCCTGTTATCGGCGCACCTGCTCCCATCAAAGCTGCCTCACACTTTTAACCATCGACCCGGTTGTGCGCGAAATATCCCGCCAATTAAACCTGGCTAATTTTCCCCCACTCAACTCCGCTGCCATCACCAACGCCCCAGCCACTACGCCGCTGTCATAAAAATCGTAATCTGCAAGGCGTTGAATAAACCGTGCATGATGATGCTGACCCACAAATTGCCCGTCCGCTCGTAGGCATAACCCAGACCGGCTGACAATAAAAATAGCGGCGCCATCCACAACCACTCCCCATGCACCGCCGCAAAAGCCAGCGACGTGATCCCGATTGCGCCCCACCGCGCTGCAATCGCCCGACCACCCGCCAACGCTGCAACCGAATGATCCGCCCAAACTTCCTCCCCGACCTGAAGGCTGCCCCGACTCTGATTGCGATCCAGCACCTTCACCAAAAAACTCTGCATCATCCCCCGGAACATCATCTCCTCAAAAATCGGTGCCAGCACCACCGCCACCACCCATAACCCCACGACCTCCGTCCAGCTATCGGTGCTGCGCATTTCCCTCAGCACTTCATGCGTCGGCAACGCCCAATTCCACCACCGCGCCACCTCCTCGATCACTTGGCCACAAACCATCACCAGCGGCAGCAGCACCACCAAGCCAATCGCCCCCTGCCACAGCCCCCGCGGAATTTGCCCAACCCTCATCCCCAGCCGCCCTCCATCGTCGCCACGCAACCGATGGTTCAACATCACCAGCACCAGCGCACCAGCCAGATTGAACACCCCTCCAACGGCAAAACTCCGCCAGGCCGGATCACGAATCAGCGGCGCTGCAATCATCGCTGCCAGCAATCCGCCCAGCAAAGACGCCAAAAATAATAAAACGAAAAGCCCCGCGCGCTCATGCTCGGCTGTCCGCATCGGCCCGACAATTTTCCCCCGCCGAAAACATTTAAGAACATAAAGCAGCATCACCGCCAGAATCAGCCACGGCAGGAGCAAAACCCACGCACTGGCAACATGGATCTGCTGTCCCTGATCCGCCGCTGCAATGATGTTTGACATCCCGACCATCCTGTCTAAACTCGCCCCAGGTGACGCTGGCACTATCGTGCGCGCCTTGTCCTATTACGGATCGGGCGCGCCGAATCCGAACCGTACAAACCAGCCTTCGGCATCTTAATCGCCCAGCCACCGGTTGTCGCATGAGTGATATTCTTCAGCAAATCGTCCAGACCAAACGCCAGGAACTCGTCCAGCGCAAAGTCGCCAAACCGCTGGAAGAACTGCAGGAGATCATCACCACGCTCGGCCGCCCGCGCAATTTTTTCCAGGCCGTCACCAAACCCCCGAAAAACAAACCGCTGAACCTCATCGCTGAAGTCAAAAAAGCCTCACCCAGCGCCGGTTTGATCCGCCCTGATTTCGATCCGGTGGACATCGCCCGCCAATATGCCCAGGCCGGCGCTGATGCCCTGAGCGTGCTGACCGATGAACACTATTTCCAGGGCAGGCTCGAATACATCCATCAAGTGCGCGACGTGGTGAAATTGCCCGTATTGCGCAAGGATTTCATCATCGATCCCTACCAGGTCTACGAAAGCCGCGCCGCCGGGGCCGATGCAATCCTGCTCATTGCTGAATGTCTGCCCACCAACGAACTGATCGATCTGCAGATTCTCGCCACCGAGCTTAGCCTCACCTGCCTCATCGAAGTGCACGACATGGACAACCTCATGCGCGTGCGCGATCGCATCATCGGCTTCCCCCACAAAAGCTACAGCCTCATCGGCATCAACAACCGTGATCTGCGCACGTTTCAGACCAGCCTGGGCAACACCCTGCGCATGGCTGAACTGGTCGAAGATCGCCAGGTGCTCGTCAGTGAAAGCGGCATTCACACCCGCGATGATGTGGACAAACTCGCCCAGGCCGGTGTCCGCGCCATCCTCGTCGGCGAAAGCCTCATGCGCTCCAATGACATCGGCGCCAAAGTCCGCGAATTGCTCGGTTGATCGGTTGTTTGATTCCGCCCCTCTCTGAATCGTCTGAAATTGCGCCAATCCGCCAGCCCCTTACGGCTGCGCCGGTGGATGCAGCAGAAACATCGACTCCGGCAACGCGATTACTTTCAGCGTCGGCACGCCATCGCCGCCATCACCCGCATCTTCAGCAATAATGCCCCACCGCATACCACCGTGCGACGGCGCTGCATCATATAAAATCAATTGCGCCTGCCGCTGCGCCATATAAATACCGCTGGGATTATAAATGTACGGCAAGTGCGAAACCGGGCAGACCAGACTCGGCAACGTCCCGCCGCCCGGCATGGCCTGCAGCTCGTCCAGCGACTGTGGCAACTCCCCATGATCAACAAAATAGAGCAAAAACGCGCCGCAAAGATCGTGCATCTGCGCTGCACAGGCATCGGTGTTGGTAATCGGCGCGGTCTTCGCCGGTTGCGCAGCCAATGATCCCTGGCCTGACACCCGGCTGGCTGATTGCCGCGAAGCCGGGTGCGCCCGATCCGCTGCGCAGCCTCCCACCATCAACCCAACCAGTAAGACCATCATCACGATCCCGCTTCGCATCAGCACATCATCTCCTGATTGAACTTGTCACACCATCCAATCATGTTAATCCATTTCGACCATTTCATCCTGATAAAATATCCGCCACGGGGTTTTACCCACAGGGCAAACGCAAGTAGGCGTCCGACAGGCAATCTCGTACGAGCCGCGACCGTCAGGGAGCGGTTTTTGAGCCGATCACCGCGGGCTACTTGCCAAAGCCACGGGTCTGATCCATTCAATTCTGATCCGCAGGAACAGGAACCGGGCTGGCCTCTGCCGGTTGGGTCGCCGGCGCTGTTCGCCCGCGTTGCAGCCCGTCCATATGCTCCTGAAATGCGCCCGGCGTCACCGCATTGGGCACGATCTTCGCCCCTTCCTGCTCCTGCTGACCCATCGCCCCAAGTTGATCAGGGTCGCTGGCCACATGCGGCGTCAGGAAAATGAGCAGCTCGGTCTTGGCCTTGCTGACTTCATTACGCTGGAACAACATCCCGAGCAGCGGGATGTCCCCCAGAATCGGCACTTTATTGACCGTCTGCGTCTTGCGATCCTCCATCAAACCACCGATCACAATCGTCTGCCCGTTGCGCACACCCACGCGCGACTGGGCTGATCGCTTGGCGATGATCGGCGAGGAAACCTGTTCATTCAGCGGCACACTGCTGCCGGTCAACGCGCTGATTTCCGGCGCCACATCCAGAATCACCAGCCCATCGGGATTGATATGCGGCACGACATCCAGCAGGATGCCAATATCCCCATATTCAATCGTGTTGATGATCCCGCCCTGATCGGTGATGCGCGAATTGGTGATGAACGGAACTTCCTGCCCCACCGTAATGCTCGCCAGTTGATTATCCGATGCCAGAATATAAGGCCGCGACAACACATCCAGCTTCCCCTCGGTCTCCAGCGCCCGAATCGCCGCTGAAAAGTTGGACTCCAGCACCTGCACCACCAGACCGGTGGCGCTGGCTCCCTGCGTGGGGATGTTGTAATTCGTCCCCGCCGTCTGACCATTGCCATTGGCGCGTAGATTCAAGACCGACATTTCCGTCCCGATATCCGAACCATTTTCATGTGTCACCTCCGCAATCAACACCTTGATCAGCACCTGGGCGACCGGTTTATCCAGCTCCTGCAGAATCTCCTTCACCTTCTGATAATTGGTCGGCGAAGTGCGCACCAGCAGCGAATTGGAATCAGGATCGGCAATGATGGTCACCTGCCCCGCCAGATCGCCTGCCTGCTGCTGCGCCGTGGACGACAGACGCGCCTGCGCCGAGGCAAAACCAGACTGCTGACCGAACGTTCCCGTCCGCGTCTGACCCTGGGCGAATGTCCCGCCGCTGCTGCCCAGTGTTGTTGTCCCGCGACTGCTGCGGCTGCTGGTTCCACCGCGGGTGGATGTCCCCCGGCTGCTGCGGGCGCTATTGAGCGTATTCTGCTGCTGGGTGCTGGTACTCCCGCGCGAAACCGTGCCCGCCCCAAACAGATTATTCAACACGGATTCCAGATTCAGCGCCTGGGCATTGCGCAGGCGAAAGACAAACACCGTTTCATCCGACACCGGGTTGGCATCCAGTTGTTTAAGAACTTCACCCACCGATTGCAGGATATTTTCCGATCCACTGATCACCACGCTGTTGGTGCGCGTATCAGCTGATGCAGTCACCTTGTTCCCCAGCGCCGAACCGCGCGCCTCGCGCTGCGCCTCCTCGCGCATCCGCTGCATGAACGCCCCCGGCCCGCGATTGCCTCCCTGCTGGTTGCTGCTTGTACTGCCGGCACCGGTCATCAGATTACCGAAGATTTCATTGATCAACCGGGCCGCATCGGTCGCACTGGCATATTTCAGCGCAAAAACCTTGACCGACACCGCGTCAGCCAGCGATGTGTCCAGCGCCGCGATAATCTCCACCACCCGCCGCACATTGGCCGAAGTATCGGTGATGATCAGGGCATTGCTCGATTCATTGCTGGCAAAATCCGCCTGCGGGTTGACCAGTGGTTGCAGATCACTGCGCAGTTGCGTGGCACTGGCGTAGCGCAGGGGAATAACCTGCGTAATCATTTCATCCGTCGGCGCAATCAGGCGCGGATCAGATCCGCTGTGTACCGGTATATTCATCCGTTTCGCCTGATCGCGCGCCACGATCTTGAGAATCCGCCCCTGCTTGATCGCGCTATATCCGGCATTGTGCAGCACCGTATTCAAAAGCGTCACCGCTTCTTCCTCATTGACCGGCTGACGACTGGTCAACGTCACCCGCCCTGACGGTTTGGCTTCCTTGACCACAATATATCCTGCAGCCGCTGACAACTCGTCCAGCACAACATCAATGCTGGCATCGCGGAAATTCAGCATCATCCCGCCACCCTGCCGCGTGACATGCTCACCATTGGTGCCATTGCGCGCCGGCTGGGTCGTATCCGCACCGGGCACACTAGCCGGACTGTCATTGGCCGGAACCGCTGGTTGATAATAATTGCGCGACCGCGGCAGCGCCGGGGCCTGCCCCTCCGTGCCATCCGGCATGATGACTGTATCGGGCATTGGCGGCCCCGCCTCCGGTTCATCCGCCCCAGCCTGGGCTGGCTCGTGCTGCGCGGCCTCATCAACCTGCGCTGCGGCATCCGTCGCCTCGCCCGACGCCTGCCCCTGCGCCCATTGTCCGCCAAGCCCTGCCCCCACACCGGCACACGCCAGAAAAATCACCCATCGCTGCATCATGGAGGCCTCACATCGATCTTGAACATTGCTGTTGTTTTTCATGTTTACGGATTCCTGTTGATGATACGCTGACGGTTCTGCCGCAACCGCTCCAGCGTACTGAGCGCTGCTGGGTCCGTTGCCGCCTGATCCTGTTCGGCTGGTTTACCCCCGGCCGTTGCCGTCGTCGGTGACGATGACGCGCCCGCCGGCGTGGCATCCACCACCACACTGGCGCCGGTCAGATCATGACCGATCTCCACCCAGCGGCTGCGCCCCTGGCTGTCCAGATAGGCAACGGCGTCAATGGCGATTTCCGTCACCACCCCCTTGCCAATGCTTTCCCCCGGCGACACGCGCACCGGCGCACCACCTGACAGATTTTCAAAGTATGCACGCACCTGCCCGTCTTCAAACACCACACCCGTCAGCATGAGCGACTGCTCGATCGTCCGCGGTGGTGCCGCCGGACGTGTCGTCGGTTCAACCGTGCGCTGACCGCGCTGGCGCAGAAAGATGTTGTCCTGAATCACCACGCCATAACGCTGGTTGAACTGATCGGTTTCATCGCGATTTTCCGGTGTCTGACCCGACACCTCTGTGCCGCACAACGCCGCCATCAGCGCCATCAAAATCGTAGTTCGTGCCATGTTGTTCATCGCTTCGCCTCCATCCCGGCCGGTTCATCAGCCAGCAGGATCGTGGATAATCCGATCACCACCGACAGATCATCCGTGTTCTCCTTGCGCGAGGTGATCTGCACATCGCTGATGCGCACCGGTATGCTGGCCGACTGCACCTGGCTGAGAAACCGCGCCACCTGCTGCATCGTCCCCACCGCCGCCGCCCGCACGGTGATTTTCTGAAACCCCCGCTCCTTTTCGCTGCGTTCGGGTTTGAGTGACTGCAGCGACAACCGGCTGACATCGGCCCAGTTGCGCGTTGCATTCAGAAGCTGACTTTCGCTGTCCGACGCATTGTTCTTGAGCGTATCACCTTTCATCTGATCCCAGACACCCTGGGCATGTTGATCGTTCGTCAGGGTCTGGCGGGCTGCGTCCAACTCGCTGCGCGCCGCCTTCAACGTCGCCCCCGCTTCAGACCAGCGCGTCAATAGTGGCGACAGCAGCACCCGGTCCAGCGCCAAAAGCCCCAGGGCAATCGCCGCGATCAAACCAATGCGCTTCTCGCGACTGTTGAGACTACTGAGCATCAGCGCCTCCGATATAAATGAAGTTGATTGAAAATGTCACCTCGCTGCTGCTGCCGGTTGACTGGCCTAATTGCAGGTCGGTCAGCCGCCCATTGGTTTTCAAACGATCCAGCAGCGCCAGCACCGAAGGATGGCTGACCGCCTTGCCCATGAGCGAGCCTTTGCGATTATCCCGCAATAAAAACCCCGTTGCCCAGATCGAGCTGTCCGTGCCAAACGCCGTGGCAATATCACGCAGGCAATCCAAAGCAGGCGGCCTTTGCTGATAAAATGAACGCCCGAAACTGAAGCGGTCCAGATTCGCCTCCGCCTGTTTCACCTGCGGTTTTAATTCATCGAGCTGGCTTTGCAGCCCCTTCGCCTGCCCCTCGCGGCTGACAACCGAATAATACAGACCCGCCAGCCCAAGCAGAATAATTACAATCGCCACACCGCCCAGCAGCATCGGTCGTTCCAGATGGCGCGATTTCGGAGTCACCAAACGTGGCTGAACAAAATTGACATTCCCGCTGTTGGGTCTCCCCGCCAGCATCCCCACCGCAATCGCCGGCCACAGAGCCTGCAACTGCTTCGCGTCACCCGCCTCGTCTGAAACGGACAAACCCAGCAGCGCCGACATATTTTGCAACTGCAAAAATTCAACCGGCAATCCATCCCGGACAGTGGATGACGCCCCTGCAAACTGGCCCGGCCCTTGTTCGCTCCACACCAACAGTCCGCGCGGCACATCGCCCGGCCGGCTGCTCATCATCAGTGTTCGCCGCACCTCACCCAGCATCGTCGTCATTCGCCCGGACGATGATTGCGCTCCGCCTTGCGCCTCGCCGTCATCCGCACCGCCAAGATGCTTGAGCAACAACGGTACACCCTGCTGCTGCCACACCAGCTCATCATCCAACCGGCCCATCATCACCAGTGGCCGCCCCTCGGCCGATAGTGGCTGCGCCATCGCCAGCGCCGTCGGACAAATACCCACCAGCTTCAGTTGCGCCGTCCGGCAGATCTGTTCGATATGATTCTGCTGCCGTTTGAGAATCCCCACCAACAACACCTGCGACGCCGCACTGCCGCCCAGCACCCCGGCCACATCAAACACCATCTCCTCGACGGCCATGCGCTCGCTTTGCAACTGCAACATCGCCACCGCCCCACCCGCGTCAATCGGTGGCAATTGACGCAATTGCGCAATCACCCACTTCGCCGGTACGCCGACATAAACGCCATGCCCTTCAAAATGGTGTTGGTCGAGAAACGCGCGCAGCAATTGACCTGCCGCCTCGGGCTGATCGACTGTCATGCCTTGGGAAAAATCCAGTCGCGCCAATTTCTGCACAACCGCCCCGCGGCTGCGCAGCGCCAGCTGAGCGCAGCTGATCCCGCGCTCATCCACTGCCAGCCCAATAACTCCATGCCTCATCGCCTTCATGCTGTTGCGTTCCTCGTTCTGCTGTTTCATCCATCAGCACCAATGCTGATTACCTGATTCTCCGCCAGACTCAGTTCAACCGCGCTGAACTCGCCACCGCGCTACCGGCGCGCAGGTTGTCCAGTATCGCCTGATCCAGCGGCCAGCCGCGTTCGGTCATGTCACGCCGAAACAAAATTCGCGGCGGGCTGGTCTCCCGCGCCACCACCAGCCGTACACGCTCAAATGCCCGGCCATCACCACTGACTGCCACAATATCGGCTGACCAGATGGCGCCTTGACCGGTAATCTGATCACCCAGGTCGATCAGCTTCTGGCTGACACGCTGTGGATCGCCAAAGGCATCCAGCACCCACGCGATTGATCCCGCATCGGTCGTGCTGAGCGTGGTACCCTGCACCGGTCGCCGTGCCAGTAGCGTGTCCGCATCGGCCTCACTCAAGCCCGCCAGCGTCATCAGTACCTGGCGCGGGGCTGAATTGATATTGACGCGCAGCGGGGGCAACGCGGCTGGATCATTCTGCCCCTGCGTCAACGGTTCAACCCGGATATAGGGTTCGAGCGTCCGCAATTCCGCAGCGCTCAACCGGGTGCGAATGGCAAAATCCAGCACATTTCGCAAATCGCCCCGACCCAACAAACCCGCCACTTCATCCCCACGACTCTGCCCCAGTTGCTGCCGCAACATCGCTGCAAATTCATTGCGCATCTGCTGATTATTCGGATTCAGCCGATCGGTTCCTTCACTGCTTTGCTGCGCTGCCCGGCCCCAGACCGTCAACAGATCATACACCCCATGCGCCTGATACCACTGCGGCGCAAAAGTCTGACTCTGACCGGTCAATGTACTGCCCGCCCCATCCGCCTCCACCCCGAAAAGCAGTTGACGATCCATCCCCTTGACCATCAGCAATTCTTCCACACTCTCAAACGGACTGTTCTTGGCGCGATACGGATCACGCCGTGATAGATAGCTTTCGCTCTCCGCCCCCTGGCCGGTGATGCTGTCATCTTCGTCGCGCCAATCGACAATGCTGTCAGCCAGTTCGTCCGTCATCCCCTCCAATTTTTTCAATACATCCAAAGGAGCCAGATTGATATCCAGTTTGGATGATTCATCCACCAATCCGAACGCCGGCAAACCCGGATCATCATAATCCGGTCGCACCAGCCAGAAATATCCGCTCCCCACCGGCACGGCCGCAAAATCCGCCTCGGGTAATGATTCGATCGGATCGGTGCTTTCACTCAGCATCGCCAGCACATACTGCTCCGCCGAACGCGCCACCATCCGCGCCTGCGCCGCTGATCGCTCATTGGCTGACGCCGATAATTCAACCTGCATCGCCTGGCCCAGCACAATCACCATCGACACCAGCGCAAAAATAATGACCATCGCCGCAATCAGCACCATCGCCCGCCGCTGCCGCTTGCGTCCCTCTGTCCATCGGCGCGCAATCACATAAGAACCAAAACGCTCAACAGCGCTGACATAACGACAATCGCAAATTGGCTGGCACTTACCGGGCAATGCTCTGCTCCTGCGATTGGCTGTCAACCGCCGTACTCAGTGGGAATATCTGGCTAATCTGATACGGCCGCTGCCCATCGACCGGCGACGGGCTGTCGAATGTCAACGTCACCTCCACCGCGCGCGGAAGCACCTGGCCATCAACATCAGAATCCCATTGCTCCACCCACCCCTCGGTGCTGCTGTAATAACGCAAGGCCAGCGCACGCACATGCTCCGACAGCACTTCCGTGATCGCCTCACGTTCAACCGGCGACAATAAATTCGGTTCAACCAGCCGCACCAGTTGCGCCGGCTGCACATCCGTGCGCAACTGCAGCGTAATGCGTCGCGCTCCCTCGGCCAGAGGATCATCACTCGCCGCTGCATCATCCCGCTGCAGCGCGTAAAACTCGACCCAGTCGCTGGCAGCATTGGCATCGCCGCCACGATCCCCGACAAACGCACTGCTCAACGTGCCATCCGGCGGCAGAATCGACTCGAAATCCTGGCGGATGATATTGGTGATAATCGACGCCTGACGCATCGCATCCACCTGCCGGCTCGCCTGACGGCGCGCCTGAAATGCCGTCGCCAGCGCCGTGTAAAGCGCTGCGGCGATAACCGCGACCATCGCCGTAGCCAGAATCACCTCCAGCAGGGTGAATCCGCTGATACCCCAATGCCTCTGATGACCTGGGCAGCCAGAACCACGCTGGCGCAAATAGCGCCCGCCACACTGCTGATCCCGTCTGATGCAATGATCCTTTTTGATATTCATTGCACCACCTGCCCCGGCGGATACATCCAGCCGTCCAAAGTCACCGAGTATTCCTGCCCGCGCTCCTGCCAACTGACCGTCATCTGCGCTTCATACAAACCCCAGTCGCGGCTGACCGCTGTCACCTGCCACCGATATTCAGGCCACGACTGCCCAAAATCACCCGAACCGCTGAGCAGCGCCACATTCTGCTGAATGAGCAACTCATTGAGTTTCGCCTCAGCCAGATGAGTCGCCTCTGCTTCATGCCGCGATCGACTCGCCGCCTGCGCTGACAGCGTTATTCCGCGCATCACCGCTGGCAGGGCAATACCCACCAGCACCAGCGTCGCCAGGGTCTCAATCAGCGTAATACCGCTGCGCCGCTGTCCACTGCAGCGCGCTGCCACAACGTCATGCCTCCGTGCAACAGCCTCATGCCCGCGCGCAGTCTCGCGCCGTTGATGATGTAACCACGAAGTTGTATGACAAAACTTCATCACATCGCCCCGGTTGGCACGAGTTGAAACAGCTCCGCTGGAGCACTGGCCCGCAGCTCGACCACTTCGCCCCAATCCGCCATCAACCGGATCGAACCCGGCGTCACGCGCCCATCCGGATAAAACTCCAGCTTGTTCGTCGTTTGATTCAATGGCTGCATTTGCACCCGAAAATTAACCGGCAGCTCGATGGCATGATCGAATTCGCCGTCCGCCGGCTTATTACCCATCACACCCGTCGCCACCACTTGATACGCGGTACCATCGGCGCTGGCCTCCAGTTGATAAACCCTCGCCGTCGCCACCGCCCGACTACGCGCAAAGCGGGTCGCCGCGATTAGCTGATCTGTCGCATCGCGCAACTTCGATCCACGCCCCCATCCGCGCAGATTCGGAACGGCCATCGCCATCAACATCGCCAATACCGCCAAGACGAGCACCAGCTCGATCAACGTAAAGGCAAAATGACTGCGACGATGCGCCATTCAATCATCTCCATCACAACCCCAGCCCCACCGCAACAACCGGCCCGTTACTGCCAGTTGCCAATGTCATCTTCGCTTTCGCGCCCATCAGGCCCGAACGACCACAAATCAAACCCCTGCGCATTACGCTGGCCGGGATAACGATACTGATACTCGTTGCCCCACGGATCCTTGGGCATACCCCCATCCAGATACGGCTGACGCCACCCGCTGACATTGGCCGGCTTGGTGATCAGTGCGCCCAGACCTTCATCCGTCGTCGGGTAACGCCCGTTATCAATCTCAAACGTGTTGATCGCCAGTTTGATACTGGCAATATCCGCCTTGGCCGCCGTTTCGCGCGCCTGCTCGGATCGGCCGGTAAACTTGGGAATCACCAGCGCCGCCAGCACACCAAGAATCACCAGCACCAACAACAGCTCCATCAAGGTAAAACCCCGGCGAAGCACCCGCCTGCGATTATTGCCATTGTTCATCGTCATCATGTTCAAACTCCTGTTTTGTGTCTTTGATCCGCTCATATTCATATTCATCATCATTTCACCGGTTGTTTTCACTTGATCATGTCCTGCAAGGTGAACAGCGGCAGCAGCATCGACACCACCACCGTGCCAATGAGCGCAGCCATGATCAAAAGCAGCAGCGGTTCAGCCAGGCCAACCAGAATGCGCAAATTGCGATCCAGGTCGCTCTCGTACGCACTGGCCAGACGCTGCAGTTCACTGTCCAACCGGCCTGTTTCCTCCGCCACACTGATCGTCTCGACCACGCTGGCTGGAAACAGCAGCGTGCTGTCGGCCAGCGCCCGGTTCAGTGGCGTCCCGCGCTGCACTTCATTAATCGCGTGTTCAACCGTATCCTGCAACGTCTGATTGCCAATCGCCTGCCTGGCCACGCGCAGCGATGTCACCAGCGGCACCCCCGCCCCCACCAGCGTGCCGAGCATCCGGCAGAACCGCACCAGCGCAAAGCGTGAAATCACCGTCCCCAGGGCTGGCGTGCGCAACATCGCGCGCTCAATCGTCCGGCGACCCTGGTCGGTTGTCGCTGCCCGTCGCAGCGCCACCGCCGCAATAACACCCGCTGCCGCAATCACCACGCCATATTCCAGCAACCACCGGCTTACGTTCACCACCACGCGCGTCAACAGCGGCAACTCCGAACCGAACTGGGCGAAAATACGGCTGAAACGCGGAATAAAAAATGTCAGCAAAAAGATCAGAACCCCCGTCGCCACCACCGCCAGGGCAACAGGATAAATCAGCGCTGTTTTGACTTTGCCCGTCAAATCCTGCTCACGCTGGCGAAAATCCGCAATCTGTTGCAGCACCACATGCAGAAATCCGCCGGCCTCACCCGCCCGCACCATCGCCACATAAACCGGGCTGAAGACGCGCGGCCAGACCGCCATTGCATCACCCAGCGACTGACCCCCAACCACATCGTCGTGAATTTTTGACCACACACTGCGGGCGGTTGCATTGGATGCCTCGCGCCGCAACAACGCCAGCCCACGTGACAACGACAACCCGCCAGCCAGCAGGTTCGCCAGTTCGCGTGTGAATGATTCCACCGCTTTTTTATGAACTTTCACGCTCGCTGCCGGCACGGCCGTAATTGCAGCAGCCCCCCCGTTGCCATTGGCCTTTTCCTCAAGCGACAGCGGGGACAACCCCCTGCCTGCCAGGCTGTCCATGGCCGCAGCGCGCGAGTCCGCTGGCATCGTACCCTGGGTACGCCGCCCACTCTGATCGATCGCCACATACGCAAAAACAGCCATCAGCCCTTCACCTCCGGCGATAGCGCACCGCCCATCAGATGCTGATCCGCCTGCTCATCCTTGGTATTGCGGATCACTTCATCGACCGTCGTTCGCCCCTCGCGCACAATCCGCCAGCCATCATCACGCAAACTGCGCATACCCTGCCTGCTCGCCACTTTGCGCAGCTCATGCGACGGCGCACCCGCCAGAATCAAGGCGCGGATTTCATCCGTCACTTCCATCATTTCAAAAACACCCTGACGCCCATAAAAACCGGTGTTCTGACAGGCGCGGCAACCCGCCCCCTCATACAGGTGTTCCGGCACCAGCTCACCAAAGGTGGCGCGCAGTTTGTCCGCTTCACGCCTGGCCATCTCCCGTTTGCACTGCGGGCAGATCAACCGCACGAGCCGCTGCGCCAGAACCACCTCCAGCGATGAGGAGACCAGATACGGTTCCACGCCCATGTCCACCAGCCGCGTCGCGGCGCCGGGCGCATCATTCGTATGCAGCGTGCTGAAAACCAGATGGCCCGTCAACGATGCCTGCACCGCAATTTCCGCTGTTTCCAGATCACGAATTTCCCCCACCAGCACCACATCAGGATCGTGGCGAAGAATCGAACGCAAACCGGCTGCAAACGTCAAACCGGTTTTGGTGGAAACCTGAATCTGATTCACCCCGCGCAATTGATATTCCACCGGGTCTTCAATGGTGATGATCTTGCGCTGCACATCATTGATCCGACTCAGCCCGGCGTACAGCGTGGTGGTTTTACCCGAACCCGTCGGGCCGGTGACCAGCACAATGCCATGAGGCATATCCAGCACCCGGTCGAAAATGTCGCGGTCACGCTGCGCCATCCCCAGATGCTCTGGCCCCAGCAGCGCGTCGCTGCGTTGCAAAAGGCGCATCACCACCGCTTCACCATGAATCATGGGAATGATCGACACGCGCACGTCGATTTCCCTGCCCGCCAGCTTGAGCTTGATGCGCCCGTCCTGGGGCAGGCGTTTTTCGGCAATGTCCAGATGCGCCAGAATCTTGATGCGCGACACGATGGCTGCATGAAACCGCCGGATGCTGGGCGGAACATTGGCTTCCTGCAACACGCCGTCAATGCGGTAACGCAGACGAAGCTGGTCCTCAAAAGGTTCGACGTGCACGTCGGTGGCCCGGCTCTCGATTGCCTCGATCAACACCTGGTTGACGAACTTGATGATTGACGCATCATGCGCCGCCGAGCTGACATCCAGATCATTTTCATCTTCACTGATGACTTCAATGCCCGCCGCCGCATCGAGTGATTGCAGCGTATCGGCGCCCACGCCCAGCAGACGTTTGAGGGCACGGCCAATTTCCCCCGCCGGCGCCAGTGCCGGCGTGCAATCACGTCCGGTCGCCAGACGCAACTGATCCAGCGCCCCGCCACTGTCACTCAACCGCGAAACCGCCACCAGTGTGCGCCCGCTGCGCAGCTCCAGCGGCAGCACATTGTGCTCCACCAGAACGCGCACGGGAAACTGGCTGAGAAATTCACGATCCGGTTCGACCTTTTCCACATCGACATACGGAACATCGTAAATATCCGCCAGCACCTGCAGCAGCGTCTGCTCACTGAACCCATCGGCGGCCAGCACCGCGTCCTCCAGTGTTTTTCCTTCATTCAGCAACTGACGCGCGCGGCTCATCCCCGCCGCATCCAGCAGCCCGCGCTGACCGATAATTTCAATTAAATGACTCATGATCCATCAACCATCACAGCGATGACCAAACGCCTCAACCGGTGACGATTTTGCCTGTCCGCCACACCAGCCACTGGCCAGTGCGCATCGAACCGACAACACCGTCACCGGTATCGGCTTGTGCTGATTTCGCGCCGGACTATTCAAGCATCCCCACCATCACCAGGACCGCTTCCTGACGCGGGGTCAACACTTCAGACAGCTCCTTGCGGGCGGTATCCAGATCACCTTCCGCCTTCTCACGGGCGGCTCGATAGGCAACCAGTTTTTCCTGGATCGCCTCCTCCGTGCTGGCCTCATCGCGCACCGTCTGGCGCAATTCGTCATGGGTACGCTGCACATCGTTTTGCGGCTGGTCATCGTCGCGCATCCGGTCGCCCCGACCGAAAGCGCCGCCAAAACCACGCAGAGACCGCTGGATTTCAGCCACTTTCTCGATTCGCGGCTGAATCACCGTCCATTCCTCGTCGGTCGTTTTAAGTTGCTCTTTCAGACGATTCATCATCATCTGGCGCATCTGCTCGGGGTCCATGCGCGGCCGGTCACCGCGTTCACCACGATTGCCACGCTCATTGCGTTCGTTTCGGTCGCCACGGGGTGGCGCGTCATTCTGCGCCCAGGCCAATGTTCCAACCAGCGTGCTTCCTGCCAGCACCAGCGTCAACAACTGCCGTTTCATAAGTCACTCACTTTCCGAGCCAATCGCGGCTCAATTAAAGAGGGTTGGGAAAAACTCCACGTTATCCGTTTTTTTATCAACCAGCGCCAGCCCATTCATCGTTTACGGCCTTGCTTCATCCGGCGCGTCATGGCCGGGCATCATCCGGTTGGTCGGCCGGCTCGATGGCCCGCCGCGCGGCCCCATGCGGCGATGCTCGCGATCGCGCTGTTCCCAGCGCTGGGTGAGCTGTTCATATTTTTCCAACTGCTGCGGCGTCAGAATCTGCCGCGTCTTTTGCATCGCTTCGTCATAGGCGCGGCGCCACTGCTGATCCTGCTCCACTGAACGCCGGGCATAATCATTGACAATCGCCTCATACGATGCCTTGTCTTCCGGGCGGATCAGCGCTGCAATCGCCTCCTCCCGCTGCTGACGCAGTTCCCGACGACGCTCATCCATCAGGCCCCGCCCCGCCCCCACTGCCTGCGACCAGATTTCACGCATCTGTTGCTGCTGGTCGGGGCTGAGCGACAACTGCGACGCCAGGAATCCGCCCCGATCCGGCGGGGCTTCGCCACGGCGCGCCCAAGGTTGCCCACTGGCAGCTCCAGGCGGATCATGACGTTGACCAAATCGGTTCAGCCCGACGATCAAACCCGCTAGAAACGCCACGACAAAACCGATTGTCACCATCAGGCGTGTCATGGTTGCACCCTCGACATTTCCGCCAGATCGCTGGCCATCCAGTCGGCCACCACCAGCGAATCAGGCACGCTGCCATCACCGCCGCTGAGCATCACAAACTGATCCACCGGCGAAAAATCAGTTGCTGCCGCCGATGAATTGGACTGCGCCGGAGTCAAATCCGGTACGGCAAAACTCAACGCCAGCACCGCCGCCGCTGCCGCCGTCAACCAACCACTAAGCCGGCGCACCGATTGTTCGCGATTGTTTCGCAGGACACGCCGTAGCCGCTGGATCGTCATCGGCAACGGCTGAACGAGCGGCGCCTCATCCAACAGGCGCGAAACACCCTGCAACTGCGCCAATTCCTGGGTGCATTGGCTGCACGTGCGCAAATGCGACTGAAATTCCAGTTCTTCCCGCGGCGTCAGTTCGCCGTCATGATGAAGCTGAACGAAATTATGCTGATCGCATGTCATGGTCTGTTGCCTGTGATTCAGATCCGCTGTCGTTTGACATTCATTGTTTTTTCAACATCTGCTTCAACTGCTGCCGCGCCCGGTGCAGCCGCGACTCAACCGTACCGCGCGGCACATTCAACACTTCGGCAATCTGGTCATAACTCATCTGCTCCAGCTCGCGCAGAATGATGACCTGGCGCTGATCTTCATCCAGCCTGGAAAGCAGTTCCGCTAGGTCCAGACGCGCATCCACCGCAGCTGTGGCATCGGACACGGGCTGGGGCGGCGGCTGATCCTTCTCGCGCCGCCAGCGCCGCCAGCGCCGGCGTGACAGGGCAATCTGCCGCAGCAAAATGCCCACCAGCCATGTCCGCACCGCCGATGAACCATCAAACCGCGCCTTCAGCGCTGCTGCCAGACATTCCTGCACGACATCTTCCGCATCATGCACCGACCGCAGCGAAGCCCGGGCAATGCTCAGCAAATAAGGGGCATGACGATCGACCAGTTCACCAAACGACCGCTCGTCGCCGCACTGGCTACGCTGCAGGAGTTGATCATCCGGCGTCGTCTGGCCCATGCGCTGGAGCATTCCCTTCGTAAGATATGGTTGCATTAAACGCGCATTTTCTTCCCGCTGATAAAAAATTTTATCCGATAACGCCCGCCCCAGCGAACCTTGACACTTTCAACCCCGCTTTTATGATAGGTTCCCTTGATAGGGGTATGGTGTAACGGTAGCACAAGCGCCTCTGGAGCGCTTTGTCTAGGTTCGAATCCTAGTACCCCTGTTCTTCCCCTCAACGTCGATCAGTTGCGCGAACACCCAGGTGCGTCAAGGTATGATCCCAAACGCGCAACGCCATGTGAGGAAGATCACACTGCTCACGCCAAACCAAGTAGCTGCCTGGCGTTACCCCCGAAGAGACGTTCGATATCAGGATCGCTTAGCCGAAGCTGCTGACAAGCGACCTGCAGGGCCAGCAGCGATTCAATACCAATCAGCATGGGCAGGACTTCCCCTTTACGCTCGGATTTCCAATCAACATTGTCCTGGTACATCCAGAAAAATGAATCGCCCACGCTAACGCAGCGCCCACGCATATTGCACACGGGGAAATCCATGGCAAACATGAGTCTTTGCGTGCCCATGGTCTGGATAATGGCTTGGAAGGCCTCGGGTTCACAAATGGCGGAGCTGTCAAAAAAGACATTGTCCAAACCGCGCAGCGATTCGATGCCAAAGACGGTATGGCGGGCGCAAAAGCCGCGGGCAGCGTGGGCTAGAATGAGCCTGGCATTGGGATACTTACGGCAGTGGGACTGAATGTATTTTTGATTGTCCTCATCCGACAATGCCCGCGGGCGCACCATATGCAACATAATGCCCAGCCCATGTTTGTTGGCTAGTTCCCACATCCACTCGGAAAGAAATTCACCGGTGGCGGCGTTAAACGAATCGGGGCGATCCGCATAGCAGTGATAAACCTTGAATCCCACAAAGCCCTCTTCGCGGACGGTGCGCTCAATCTGGGCTGGGTCATCCTTGGGATGTACCACCATCAAGGCGCGCGATCCCGGAAGTTTGCGCACCTGGTCGGCTACGAACTTATTTTCATTGGGGCGATCGGTGGTGGGCGTGGGCACGCCGAAAAACAGGCCATTGCGTGGATAACGATCACCCATCCAAGCCGAAGTAAATTGCTGGTAGGCTTGGACACTCATAATGCCATCCTGCGCATTCGCCACCTTGTACTCAGAGGGGGGGAAAGTGCCGGGGAATGTATAGAGGTGGGCATGGGCATCAAAGGCACCGGGAGGAACAAATGATCGTAATTCACGGTCAAAGAACTCCGCATCGCGGCAAAGCACGGGGTGGTGTTCAGATAGCGAAGAAAACTGTTCCACGATTTTGTCGGCCATGCCAGTCAGTTATATGTATCGAGCTGGCGTAAGACAACACGGGCGCTGCCGTAACAGGCACGCCACTAAAATTTATATTTTCTCACGATTCACCTTCGACCAACGGATTGCCGTGGTGAATCGATTAAATTAACGTGGTTGGATGATCGGAAAAGCGTGCCCTGACTGATCAAACCTGGATCAGCGCCGCCATCATGCGGTTCTTGTCTGTACCGGTGACACCGCCGTTGCACAGCTTGCTATGGGAATAGACAAACAGCAGTCGTCCCGGCGCCACTTCCACGCATGAGGGATTGCAGCAGCTTTCGTAATGCAGGGCCGGATCACCCCGGAAAATATCCGACACCTCACCCAGGTCGCCGGTTTCCGGATCGACGGGAACCAGCAGATTCCCCGGCCGGCCGCAAATCAGGAAAATCCGCCCATCGGACAGACGGCGAAGCTCGGGCCGAACGCCGTGCATGCCCAGCGATTCCAGCGGCGACCATGTCCGCCCCCCGTCGCTGGAAAACGAGCGGTGCATGAAACCACGTTCAGACGACCGGTCGAAATTGATGTTGCCCGTGCGCATAATCACGAGAATCCGGCCATCGTCCAACTGCATGGCCGCCGGTTCGCAAGGTCCTTCATATCCGATCCGACCATCCGCCGGCGGCGCATCAAAATCCGACACCCGCCCGCACACACGCCATGTCAGACCGGTGTCGAGCGATTCAATCGCCAGCACATTGTTGTACTCCATTTCCTTCTGCACGGTGGTGTTGCTCGTGGTCGTTTTCGACCCGTGCACCAGCGCCACCAACCGCCCGTCGCCCACCGAAATCGGTGGTAGATGCAGGTTGTAGTTCCGGTAATCCTTCGGACACTCATAGCGAACCTGCTGCTCGTCGCTCCACGGCCCGGGCGTCCAGAACGGGTCCCCGTCCCGCTCCACATCACTCTGGTTCTTCCACACACGCGAACCGGCGTCGCGCGCCCACCGATACCCGATCATCGGCCCGCCGCGACTCTGCCAGCGCTGTTCATACGTGTAAATCGTTGACCCACATTGAAACGTGATCAGTCCCCACTGGTTCAACGAATCGATGCGCGTCGGCATGGCTACTTCCTTCCATGTCTGACCGGCATCGGATGAGATCAGGTGAAAGGTCTGCTCCGCCCGCGTGCAATGCACGCCCCGTGTCCCCTGCAGCAGCAGCCGCCCATCGCTGAATTGGCTGAGAAACGGGAACGCCAGATCGTCATCCGATTCGAGAATCGCCCAACGTTCCAACAGTTTCACCCCGGCAGCCAGATTTTGACCCCGTTCAGCACCCGCATACGGAATTGATAACGTAGATGACATTAAGGAGGTCATTCTACCACACTCTCGGCATCCAGGGTAATCTGCGCCCACGCAGCCGGACGTTTTCCATCAAACACAACCTGTCCGGAAATTTTCTGGGTCTCAAACGCCGCCGGAAACGCGTTGTACCAGGTGCAGGTTCCCGTCCGACCCGCTCCCAGATCCACCGTCGCTGCCGGCCAATCAATGATCACTGGATTGGCGCCTTTATTGACAATCCCTTCGATCATGCCGATGAACCCCTTGTCCTTGGAGGCCGCCGGATCGTAGACATATCCCGTATTATCCGAGGTGCCCAGCAGCGTGAGCTTCAGGTTTTTGCTGGTGGCGATCGGTTGATCATCGGTGCTGATCAGGGCAAAGGCGATAAACTTGCCCGGTTGCATTCCGGTAAGACGAATCCCATCAGAAAATTCCACCGTGTCGCCCCCCGGCCAACCGGCGAACATTTTCACCCGGGCTGAATCGGAAAACATCTGCCGCTTGCCAAAATCCATGCGCACATCAGGCCCGTACCGACCGTTCTGCACCGCCCCGAACGAATTCGTCGGAACATCGCGCACCTTGCCACCACCAGGTAAAAACTTGATCCGGTTTCCGATCTGACCCCCGAACGATGCCGTCAGATTCATCCACGCTTCCATGAAATTGAACGACCAGATCAGGTCTTCCCGGTTCAACACCACCCGCGCCGGATTCGGCGAAGGACGCAGCAACCCCTGGCGGAACATCTGCCCCGCCAGGTGCAATGATGCCAGCTCAATTTCATCGCAACTGATATTCACCCCCGACCACTGATCGCTCATCGAATCGTATCTCAGATACCCATCCTTCTGGATTTCCTGATAGTTCAGCGGCGACGGCGTCAAGGGGCCACCATCCATCCAGTAATACCAGAAGACCGCGTCCCAATCCTGCGACTGCGTATACGCCGACACCACCATCGGGAAGGCGGCCCGATATGGCGCCGGTCGATGCACGTTGATTTCATAGATGATCGTCGGTTTACCTTCGATCGGCGCCAGATTCATCCCGTACCAACCGTTGCCCGCCAGCGACGAGCTGAACGGATACGTCGGATCGGACGTATCGAAGGTGCGATACCACTTATACGTGCCAACAATCGCCACATCGCCCGCGGTGGCGCAGTACGCATTCAACAGGCTCGGCGTAAAATGCGTATCAAAACCAATCGGAACCACCGCGACGCCCTCATTGGGTTCAGAGGCCTGCGCCCGCATCGTGGCGACCAGTTCGTTGTTGGCATCGATATAACCATTGACAAAGAACGTGATCAGATCACTCACCCGGTGCGACGGATAGGCCGCATCCTCATAATACGGTTTGCTGGTTTTGGGCACCGGCAGCGGCATCAACTGGATCGTCCCCTCCTCCAGCGATTCGCCATCGAGCAGGCTGCCCCACTGCTTCTTGAGCTGCGCGGTCGTCTTATAGTGCTTTTTGAGAAACTCGTTCCAAAGCTTCTGCGTCTGCTCGCCCCAATAACCCTTGAGCGCTTCGGAGCTGCCATCCAGAATCCGGTCGATGTAGCAGCTTTCGTTGGTCAGCTCCCACAGTCCAATCGCCGGTTCATCGGCCACGCGGTTGCCGGTGTACGGGTTGACATGATTCAGCAGGTTCTTCGCGTAGGCATGGGTGATGGCGGTCAGCCGCGCATCGGTCGGCCACACCTGCTCAAAATTGGTCATCGGCGCGGGCGCTTCCTGCAGCTTCGCCAGCGCGTTCTTCCACGCCGCCTCATCCCCCCCAGCCGGAAGGACGTTGTACGCCTCGGGCGCGATGGTCGCGTGCCTTCGGTCCAGCGTAAAATAGAGGATCAGTCCGCGCTTGGCTGCACCAGCCACGTAATAATCAAACAGATCGAGCGGCGAATTGTCCCCCTGGACGTAGCTATACAAATCATAGCCATTACCCCCATCGGGCATCAGTCGCCAGTCGGGCAGGTGGATGCGGATCGCGTTAAACCCCATCGCCGCAATCCGGTCGAGGATGCGGTCCTGATCTTCCTTGTCCCGGCGATATTCATTGACGTTGTTGATCCCCCAGATGCGCAAGCGCTGACCGTCGCGCACCAGGTGCCCATCCTTCACACCCACAAACCCCGGCGCCGGTTCCGGCAAGTTCGCCTCGGCCCCGCGCGAAAGCGGAATCGACGACTGGGCTGACAGCACCGCAGCACCAACCAGAACAACACTGACGGACAAAACCAGGGCGAGGACTCGATTCATGGTGTGGGTCTTTCGATAAAAACTCCGGATGACGATTTTTCACGCCATCCGGAGGGTTAAAACTTCAATGATGCAAAACGATCAGGCCATGCGACGACGACGCAGCATCGCCAGCCCGCCCAGCGCCAGCAGCGACAAGCTGGCTGGCTCGGGAATTTCTGTACCAAACTCGCGGGCGACGTTGGAATACCGCACTTCGTCGATATCGCCGTTGTAAATGGTGGCAGACGTGGATGTGCCGCGATTACCGAAGATCAGCGGCTGACCAATCGCCTGAATTCGCCCAGCAAAAGAGCTGTTGTAATAGTTCGCGTCGGCTACTTCGACGCCGTTAACATATAGGTGCAGATGATCATTCCACCCGTCCGTTTCATTCTCGATATACACGGCGGCCACATGATACCATTGGCCCGCCGTCAAGTCAGTGGAACCTGTGGCGGATTTGTAAGTTTGAGCCGTATTTGTCGCCTCAAAATACAGCTTTCCACCATCCAATCCCAAATTCCATCCTTCACCGTTATTGCGATTGCCCGCAAAGTAGACGAGGTGGCCAAGATCGTAGGTGCTTGGACGAATCCACGCTTCGATCGTGAACTGTACTGGGTTGGCGTTGTTTCCGACCTCCATGCCAGCAGCCGGCACTGAGCCGAAATTGTAGAACAGATTGTCGGGGAATGGCTGTTGGGTCGGGCTGAAATTCAGCGATTTGCCGAATGTTCCAGCGCCGGGGCCGGCGCCAGCGCCGCTGGTTCCGGGTGCGGTGAGCGTGAAGGTGCTACTGTCAAGAACATAGCTGCTCAGCGTTCCGTTGTGAGCGCCGCCGCTGGAATCGGCAAACGTTCCGGTGGGGCCGGTGACATCATCAAAATGCCACAGACCAAGGGTATTGGCATCTGTGGTGTACGGCGCCCACCAGTTCGATGGGGCAGCCAGAGCTGAACCCGCTGAAAAACCAACAACTGCCAATGACGCAACTAAAAATGTACCTCTCATGACAAACTCCTCTCAAATATGAACCTCTCTCTTATTCAAAACACACAAATAACCCTGCTTCTCTGCGTTTATTCCATGCCTGCCTCCGGTGAAATTTTCCCCGCTCCGCGCCCGGGGCCATCGTGCCCACTGGTGCCTGCGGCTGCTGATTGATATGAATGATGACCATGAAGGGGTGATGCCAATTGGCGCCGGCGGCGCAGCAGCGCCAAAGCACCAAACGAGACGCCAAACAACGCCAGACCGGTTGGTTCGGGAACCTGAATCACCAGCATCGCCAGTTCGGCGGGTTTGACGGTGAACGTAAAGTTGGACAGATCGATCTGTCCGGTCAGATCGCTGGTGATCCAATCGACCGAAGTCCCGTTGGTGTGAAAGTCGTTGCCGCTCATGAGCGTGGTGCGACCGGTCGTATCAGCCAGGCGCAGGAGCGTGATCTGGCCGGGGGTAATACCCAGATCCGTCAGGGAAATATTGAACGTCTTGTCGGCGTCGCCTGGGTCACCAAAGAGGAAATTCATGCCCCAGATGGTCACGGTTCCGCTTTGGCTGTCCCGTGTGACATACAGGCGATTGCTGGTTTCGGATGTAACCGCCTTGACCAGTACGTCGCCGCCGTACTCATTGAGCGCCTTGAAGGCTTTGTACTGGGGCAGTTCAGCGCCGTTGTTGACATAAGCCGGCCAAAGCCAGAACTGAGCAGCGGTAAAGCCCATCTGGGCGTAGGTCATCGTGGTTTCCACCACGCCCAGGGCATTCCATTGGCGCAGCCGCCAGTTGGAGTCTCCGCCCGGCGGCGGACTGGGGTAGGCCGGGTTCCACTCCGTGGCGAGATACTCGAAATCGGAGGGGCTGCGGGGGCTGCTACCCCACCAAGCGCCACTGCTGCTGTTGTTGATCTGCGTATTGACCCAGTTGCGCTCCGCCTGCTGGTTGGCGCGGATCTCGCTGAGCTGCTGGGAGATCGCGCCATGGTTCGCGGGGTTGCCCGCATCCACACCCAGAACTTGATAGCCGTACGGGTGATAGGTGATGAAATCGACCTGGAGTTTGGAATAGGTTTTGAACCCACCTTCATAGAACGTGCCGTTTTTCAAGACTGTCTTAAGGTAGTCTTGCTGTCCAGCCTGCGGGCCGGACAAACCCGGGCCTGTCTTGATGGTGGCATCCTGGGTGCGCATCGCGGTGGTGATCTGGTCGTAACGGCTGCGGTAATCCGCCGGCGAGGCGGAATTGTTACCCAGATCCACCTCGTTGCCGATTTCCCAGTAATTGACCTTGGGAACCATCGCTTCGCCGGGCGCCAGCAGCTTGTCGGAGGAATAGTCCGGACCATCCCAGTAAATCGAATTGAGGATGCGCTGATCATCAGCGCTCATCTGGGATTCCTGTCCCTGACGATAGTTCTGCACGATGTAGTTGGTGTAGCGCACCCAATCCTTGGCCTGCTGGGTCAGCGTGCCGATGCTGGTGTCGGTGAAGACCCACTGATTGGTTACGCCATCAAAGCCTCCGATGCCGCCGGTGTTGACCGTAAAAACGGGCATCGAGCCGTAGTCGCGAGCGTCACGCAGCACCTCCAGCGTCGATTTTCCCTTGGCAAACGAGTTGCCACCGGGCGCCAAGGTGCCCTGATTCTTGTCAACGCGGGTGAACCAGTTGTAGGTCATCGCGTTGGAGCCTTCGGACGGACCGCGGAAGCTGGTTCCTTCGATCAGTCCAAGGTTTTTTTCATAGCCAGCCTCCCGGCCCTGGGTTTCAAAGGCCTGATTGTTCAAACCCTGGCCGAAAATCGCCGGGTTGAACGCCGTCCCCCCGGCGGCATTCACATTGATCGTCTGCGCGCCAGCCGAACCCGCCGCCAGACCAATCAGCCCGCCACTGGCTGCCAAACTGACAACCGCCCAGGTTTTCCTTGAAGTCTGCTGCATTTCCGCTTTCTCCTAGTTTAGATGCCGATCACGTCGTTGAATCACTACCGCTTGGGTGAATTCATAGGTTCATCCTCCTGGCTGGGACAAAGCGTTTATTACCACACATCCAAGTCGTCTCCAGCCCAATACTTCACCTGCCACTGTACGATCTCCTCATCCCAGTTGGCCTGCTGGCACCAGAGCGTGCCGGGTTTGCGTGTACCCCTGAAGGTATAGGTGGTGACATGACCATCAGCCATCAGGAAATTGGCCTGTTTGCCATGGCGCACATCCCAGCCAAACTCCCCACCGCTGCCTCCACCGGCCGAGCCTGAAGGATTAACAAAAATTGGAAAATAAGAAGGTGAACCGACATATGACTCCGCCAGCATGATGCTCATCGGTGCCGGGCGCAGGTCAGAGAGCTTGTGGGGCTTATATTGACCCGTCTGTGTGCCGTTGGTGTTATCTACGCCGAAAGCATAGTAGGGAACCGTGTAGGACCAGGTAGCCAGGTATGAATTCGCGGGGTCATCCCAGTAGGGTGACATATTGGCATTGGGGCAAAGCATAACCGCGATGTCGTATTGATTGACCCACGGAAAAGCGGTATTGGTGAAGCGATCCCCGCCGGCCGTGAGCGTGTTGGTTCGCAGCATAAGATCAACCCAGGTGGTTGAGTCAGCCGAAAGGGAGGAGGTATCCGCCAGATACGGAACCCTGCCGCCGCTGCGATAGACACTGGACATTGCCGGGGGCAGCCAGCCCTTCTCCTGTGAGGCGTACATCGCAAACGCGACGCCCACCTGGCGCATGTTGCTGGCGCACTGAACCATCTTGGCGGATTCACGCGCCTTGTTCAGGGCTGGCAAAAGCATGCTGATCAACAGGGCAATGATGCCGATGACGACCAGCAATTCCACCAGCGTGAAAGCTTGAAGTTGACGACGACGATCAGATACATGGGTCTTCATAGCGAACTCCTTTTACAACCAACAACACAACAATCGGCTCTCCAACTCCATCCTTAACCAACGGCGCCCTGCATCGGCGGGGGGGCAAATGTCTGGCCGAGGATTTGATGATCCACAAAACCGCGGCTGGGCGGCGCGATACCGTCTTTTTCCAGCATGGTGACCATCATCTCCGCTGCACAGTGCCCCATGGCATAACGATCAAAACTGATCCGCCCCAGTTCAGGCCACTGATCCACAACGGAGGCATTGTCATCCAGGGCGATGATGGAAACATCCGTCGGCACCGACAGCCCTGCGGCGATACAGGCATTGCGCAGCCAGAAGGCTTCATTGACGCTGTAGCAGACAAAGGCGCTGGGGCGGTCGGGCTGCTTGAGAATCTGCTGTAATTCTGCCGCAGTCTGCTGATAGGTCAGCGTGATCAGACGCTGCGGCGCAAGCTTTTCAGCGGTCATCGTCTGACCATAACCAGCACTGCGCTCCGTGACGGAATGGTGGACGCTGTAGACCCGGTTGGACGGGCCTTCCGGGCCGCTGGACCGCTTATCCAGATAGGTGATCTTGCGATGCCCCAGCTCCACCAGTTTCTGCACCGCCAGGCGGGCGGCGCCGGCTTCATCGCGCCACACGGCGCCATGGTCTTCATGATGTCCGCTGTCCAGCCAGACCACCGGCACCTTCAAGGATGTAATAAAGTGCGACAGCAGCGGCGTGGTGGGATGGGTGCAAATCAGACCATCCATCGCCCGTTCACGGAACAAAACGGGCGTGCGATGACCTTCATCACCCGCCAATTGCCAATCACGCACGACAATGGTTTTGTATTCACACTCCACCAAACGATCGGTAATTCCGGCTAAAAATTCGAAAAAGACCGGGCCGACGATCTGTTTGGCTGAACGGATATTAAACAGTAAAACGCCGATGGCATGGGTCTGACCCGTGCGCAGCGACTGGGCATTGGCGAATGGCCGATAACCATATTTCTTGGCTGCCGCCTGAATCTCCGCCCGAAGTCCATCATTGACATAGGGGTGATCCGACAAAGCACGCTGCACCGTGACTCTTGAAACGTTCAAAAGTCGGGCGAGGTCATGCTGAGTCCGAATTCGCGTCACTGACAACTCACTCCTCTCGAATGCCAACTGTGAACACGTGAACATAGTCTTTATGAACACGTGAACATGAATCACCATAACACATTTCCCTTTGGTGTCAAGAAAATTCTCCGAATTTTCAGATTGGCCCGATTTTGGCAACAATACGACATTCTTTTGGTGCTTCGGCCCAGGGTGATCGGGTTGATCGCACGCGGGCGCTGCGCGCGGAAGGGACGTTGGCAGGGGTGCGGATTGGTAGTAGGTTGGCAAGCATGTCATTGGAACAACGAATCAAGCGTGGGCTGGTGGATACGGATATGACGTTCAATCAGAAGGCGTGGGCGGTTTGTTCGCGCATACCGGCGGGGAAAGTCGCAACCTATGGCGAAATTGCCCGCGCCTTGGGCAGCAATGGGGCGCGGGCGGTGGGCAACGCCATGCACAACAACCCGTATGCGCCGCACGTGCCGTGTCATCGCGTGGTGGGCAGCGATCGACGGTTGACCGGTTACGCGGGTGGGCTGGCCAAAAAAGAGCGTCTGCTCAAAGCTGAGGGCGTGGAAATCCGCAACGGCCGGGTGGCACCACAATCGCTGTGCGTGCTTGAACCCGTGGCTGTCAAACCCAAAACAGCGGCCAGGCACTGACCGGTCCATCTTGAAAAACTGATCCAATCAGCCCGGTATTACCGGACGGCGCAATTGATGCGCCATCAGCCAAACCGCCCCTGGCAAAACGTCGATACTCCTAGCGGCGGCGCGCCATGCTGCGCCCGTGCCGGGTTGAAAAGGAGATCAGAAAATGCCCACAACAACACAACAGGATCAGCACGAAGTTCTACAGGTCGTGCAGGAAACCCAGCAGTTGATTGACAACCTGCAGGAACAGGTCAGCGATGGAACCTGGGGGCAAATTGCCTCGAAACTGGCTGACCCCGCCCAATGTTTTCGCAAGGAAGTGATCAGCCGGGGAAAATTGAGCGACCAACCCTCCGGTTATGACCATCTGCCGGTGAGTCACGTCCATCTGCAGGGTGTCGGGTTTCGATCCAGCAAATCCCTGCCGCCCGGAACCATCCAATATCTGCAGACCGACACCGGCGGTCATCAGCTGAGCAGCAAGGTGCGCATTGTTTCCTGCCGACTCCGGGCGGATGGCGCGTTCGATATTACGGCTGAATTCTTTTGATACCCTGCACATTGCGCTTTTCGGTGGCCGATAGCGCAGCGCCGGATATTACGGAATCAACCGGACAAACCGGCGACCGAGTTTGAGGACACTCGGCTGGGTGATCGTCAACTGTCTCTGAAAATCCGTGATCTTCTGACCCTCCAGACTGACCGCCCCCTCCTTGATTTTGCGCGTCGCCTGACCATTACTCTCAGCCAGCCCAGCCTTGACGATCAGCGCCACCAGCCGCTGCGGTTGTGCCCCGACGCTGATTTCGGGCATTTCATCCGGCACACCCCCCTGGCTGAAGACCTTGACGAACTCCGCTTCGGCGCTGTCGGCATCGGCCGGGCTGTGCAACCAGGTGATGATGAGCTTGGCCAGCTTGATCTTGGCATCGCGCGGTTTCTGGTCGATCAGCGGTTGATATTCACTTTCGGGCAATTCCGTCAACAGGCGGTAGTAGCTCGCCATCAATTCATCGGGCAGCGACATGATCTTCCCGAACATGCCATTGGCGCCGGACGGTGGATCAGCAATGCCGACATAATTCCCCTTGCTCTTGCTCATCTTCATCTTACCGTCCAGCCCCACCAGCAACGGCGTGACAATCACCGCCTGCGCCTCCTGGCCGGATTCAGCCTGAAATTCCCGGCCCACCAGATTGTTGAACAGTTGATCGCTGCCGCCCATCTCCACATCCGCCTGCACCATCACACTATCCCAACCCTGCAGCAGCGGATACATCAGCTCATGCAGATAAATGTCGGTATGGCTGGCGTGACGATTGGCAAAATCCTCGCGGGCCAGCAACTGCGCGACCGTCTTGCGCGCCAGAAGCTGAATCACATCCATCATGTTCATCGAACCAAGCCACTGACCGTTGTAACGAACCTCCAGATGATCAGGGTCGGTCAAAAGAATCCGGCCAACCTGTTGGACATAGGTTTTGGCGTTGGCGTCAATTTCCTCCGGTTGCAACGTAGGCCGCAATTCATTGCGACCCGTGGGATCACCCACGCGCGCAGTGTAGTCGCCGATGATCAGAACCGCCTTGTGCCCCCAGTCCTGAAACTGGCGGATGATTTTCAAGGGAACCGCGTGGCCAAGATGCACATCCGGCGCGGTCGGATCCATCCCCAGTTTGATGCGCAGCGGTTTGCCATCCGTCCGGGCACGCTGGAGCTTCTTACGCAGATCCGCTTCGGGCACGATTCGCTCGCTGCGACGGGCGAGGAGAGCCAGTTGTTCATCAATCGAAATCGACATCGTGCGACAATTTTATCGATTTGCCTGCTCGTTGCATCTATTGCCGCGCGAGCGATGATAATTTTCCCGTTCCGCAACAATTGCATCTGCTTTCGTGGCGGTATTTGACTGGAAAAGCACATTGGAGCATTACAATTTTTTCCGCTGCACCCACGCATGCAATTGTGGAGCTTCGTCAACCCTTTTTTCTCCGTAATCAGGGCAATGTTTTTGGCATCCGCAGACCGAATTATTCAACAGACGGCTTCAAGTGATTGGCCTAACAGATCGATAGAAACATTGTGAAATAAATCACGCCATAACTGAGCTGACTTAAAGGGGTACTGAATGTCATCATTGAAAAGAAAAAGAGTTGTCGCATTGTGCGATGAGCCACGAGTCATGCGGGCTTTGGCCAAGCAACTGGCCGACTGGGTCAACTTTCGCGAAGCTACGACAACGTGGCAGTTGAATCAGTTCCTGAGATCCTCCGAGACCGACGCCGTGGTAATGCCGCAATGGTATTTGCGTCGGGAGGACGGCATGGAACTCTTGCGCGACCTGCGCTATCGTTACCCCACGATCCGCCGCTGCCTGCTGGCGACGAGTCCTGATCTGGATCTGATCACCCAGGCAGTTCATGATGACCTGCTCGACAGCCTGATTTATATCCCGCTGATCAAGGAGCAGTTTCTCCGCGCCATCACCCCCGTGCTTGCGTCTGAGAAGCCCAAGACGCCACAAAGCGCCGACAACTGCGCCGCGTGAACGATTTCAGCAGGGGCGCGAAGCGCGAAAAATACGGTCGCGCACCGCTGCCCACGATGCTTCATCCGGCGGGGTCTGAATATAAATCCGGTGTAAATGCCTGTTGTCCAGATCGCGCAGAGCTGCGTAAAGCTGCTGAGCATACGCAGCCGGATCACGCGGTAGTGTGACGATGCGGGCGCAGCTGCTGCCAAATGGTTCGGCCTCCAGCACAATCACGCCGGTCTGTTCATCCAGCTTCAATTGACCGTACTGATCGGGCGTGAATCGGAGTGTCAAAGTCTGCGGCGCATAATGCACGGGCAACTGCCCTGGCGCAAGCTGCCGATGCGATTCATTCGATTCCCTTAATTCACCCGATTGAACCGGCTGATCGCTGGCCAGCGGGCCGATGACCTGCTCGATCTGCCAGGCCGATATCTGCCCGGGGCGAAGGATGCGCGGCGCACCGTGCGCCAGATCAAGCACCGTTGATTCGATCCCCACCGTGCACGCCCCACCATCGAGAATCAGGTCAACTTTATCGCCTAATTCATCGCGCACATGGCTGGCGGTTGTTGGGCTGATGCAATTGGAACGATTGGCACTGGGGGCGGCAATCGGCCCGTCAAAGCAACGCAGTAGCTCCAGCGCCAACGGATGGTTCGGCACGCGCAGACCAACCGAATCCAGGCCCGCCGTTGCTCCATCCACAATTTCCCGGTTTTTCGGCAGCACCAGCGTCAGCGGTCCCGGCCAAAACCGATCCGCCAGTTTCCCGGCAGCATCCGGCCAATTGCGCGCCCAGCGCCGCGCAGCCGCAGTATCATGCACATGAACAATCAGCGGATTGGTCGCCGGCCGACCCTTGGCTATAAAAATACGCCCGACGGCGGCGCTGCTGCGCGCGTCAGCCCCCAGGCCATAGACCGTCTCGGTGGGTAACGCCACCAATCCGCCCCGCTGCAAAATGTCGACCGCCTGACTGATCCTGGTGCCAGGACGATCATCGCCTGTTGAGGTCATAATTTACCACCAGTACTTCAGTGATCCGCCATCGTGATGATCTGCGTCCGAAGCTGAAAAAGAGGCTGGGCATTCACCCAGCCTCGCACAACCATCTTAACTTCCCAGCGCAACCGGATCAGTAACGATAATGCTCCGGTTTGTACGGCCCATCAACCGACACACCGATATAGTCCGCCTGCTGCTGGCTGAGGCGTGTCAGCTTGACCCCCAGCTTTTCCAGATGCAGACGCGCGACCATTTCATCGAGCTTTTTGGGCAGCACATAAACTTGGCCGCGCTCATACTTCACACCGCCGGGCGTTGGCTTGCCGGCGTGGCTCAGGGCCAGGTCGATCTGGGCCACCGTCTGATTGGTAAAGCTGTTGCTCATCACAAAACTGGGATGACCCGTCGCGCAACCCAGGTTCAACAACCGCCCCTCCGCCAGCACCAGAACCGAATGCCCGTCGGGGAATGTCCACATATCATACTGCGGTTTGATGTTGGTCTTTTTAATACCGGCGATTTTCTTCAATCCCGCCATGTCGATCTCATTATCGAAGTGACCGATATTGCCGACAATCGCCTTGTCCTTCATCCGGGCCATATGTTCAGCCGTGATGATGTTAAAATTGCCCGTGGTGGTGATGAACAGATCCGCGTAACTCAGCGTATCTTCCAGCGGCAGAACCTGGAATCCTTCCATGGCTGCCTGCAAGGCGCAGATGGGGTCGATCTCCGTCACAATCACCCGCGCCCCCTGGCCTTTGAGTGACTGGGCACAACCTTTACCCACGTCACCATACCCACAGACCACCGCCACCTTGCCGCTGATCATCACATCGGTCGCGCGGAACACACCATCGATCAGCGAATGACGGCAACCATACAGATTGTCGAACTTGCTCTTCGTGACCGAGTCATTGACGTTGATGGCTGCAAACAGCAGCTTGCCGGCTTTCATCATTTCATACAGACGATGAACGCCGGTTGTGGTCTCCTCTGACACGCCATAGCATTCCGCCGCAACGTTTGTCCAGCGCTGAGAATTTTGTTTGATGGTCAGCGCCAGCAGCTTGAGAACTTCCGTCCACTCTTCACTGTCGGCTGCGGTCGGCGCTGGCACTTGACCAGCCGCTTCGTATTCCGCCCCTTTATGGATCAGCAGCGTGGCATCGCCACCATCATCGACAATCTGCTGCGGGCCGCGACCATTACCAAAATCCAGCGCCCGTTCGGTACACCACCAGTATTCTTCCAGTGTTTCGCCCTTCCAGGCGAAGACCGGCACGCCTTTGGGATTTTCCGGCGTACCGCCATCTTCCGGCCGACCCACCACCACAGCTGCCGCTGCGTGATCCTGCGTGCTGAAGATATTGCACGAGCACCAGCGTACATCCGCTCCCAGCGCCACCAGTGTTTCGATCAACACCGCCGTCTGCACCGTCATGTGCAACGACCCCATGATGCGCAGACCCGCCAGCGGTTTCTGCTTGGCGTATTGCTGACGCACCGCCATCAGACCGGGCATTTCCTGTTCCGCCAGCATCAATTCCTTGCGTCCCCACTCCGCCAGTGACAAATCACGCACTTTATATTCAAACGTCTTTTTTGACTGGCTGGACTGATCGGGCCGGTTCAATACCTGGGGCATCTGGACTCCTGCAAAGCAATAAATGATTAAGCGTGGACGATCAACGCGAACATCTTCATCCGCCTATCCGGATACATTGTTTAACAGACGGTGGTTTCTGTCAAGAAAGCACCTTCCTCCGGCGAGAGGGCATCCTTGGCGTGTTGAATAAAAATTATCACAACTGAACCTTCGCTCCTTGCGCCGCTTGACCGATACAAAAGATGGATCAGGTATATTGAACCGGCGATTCGTCCGATAAATTGGACGAAGCGTCAGGCTATTGTTACATCGATAGGGTCATGGGCACAGCACCATCGCAACCAACCTCCACCACCCAGCAGGTCATCGCCCAGGGTGATGAGCTGCGCAAGGCCGGTCAGACGCAGCAGGCAATCGAGGCCTATTTGCAAGCGGCTAGCAGCACCGAAGTGCCCGAAGCAGCCCTGTGCCTGAAAATCGCCCGCTGCTACAGCCAGATCGGTGACGACGACAACGTTCGCCACTGGGCAATGGCCAGTCTGGATGATGGGGATGATTTCCTCACCTGGCAGGGTGTGACCGGTCTGGTGAAAAAATATTTCGCCGGCAGTTGGTCCGGTTTTCAGCGCCAGGCGCGGGTGGCCATTCTCGGCAGCTACACCACCGTACAGTTCAAGCAGATGCTGGCGGTGGCAGCCATCAAGTACGGTATTCAACTGGAATTGTACGAATCAGACTTCGGCCAGTATCAACAGGATATCGTTGATCCTGATTCGCGGCTGTACCGTTTTGACCCGCAGTTCGTCATTCTGGCTACACACGCTGGTGAAGTGCATTTGCCTGATTTCACCGACGACCCCACCGCCGCACTGGAGCGCGAAACCGCCCGCTGGGTTGGATTATGGCAGAGGCTGCGTCAGCGCAGCAAGGCCAAAATCATCCAGCACAACTTCGCGCTGGAAGAAGCGGTGGCCATGGGGCATCTGGCCACCCGGCTGGCGGGTAGCCGCTACAACATGATGCAGCAACTGAACCATCGCCTGGCCATGGCGGCTGGCAATGACGTGGCGATGGTTGACTGCCAGCGTCTGTCGAGTCTGATCGGTCAATGGCGGTGGTTTGATCCGAAATACTGGAACTTGTCCAAACAGGCGGTCTCGCTGCAGGCGCTACCGCTTCTGGCGCGGCATACCGCTGCGGTGCTGGCCAGTGAGCTGGGTTTGTCGCGCAAGTGTCTGGTGCTGGATCTGGATAATACGCTCTGGGGCGGGGTCATCGGCGAAGATGGAATGGGTGGCATCAAACTCGGTCAAGGTTCGCCCGTGGGTGAGGCGTATATCGCATTTCAGGAATATCTCCTGCAGTTGAAAAACAAGGGAGTGATCCTGACTGTCAACAGCAAGAACAATGATGCTGATGCCCGCGAAGTCTTCCAGAAACATCCGGAAATGCGCATCAAGCTGGATGACATTGCCGTTTTCGTCGCCAACTGGCAGCCCAAACCGCAAAACGTTCAGCATATCGCCAAAGTGTTGAACATCGGCATTGATTCCATGGTCTTTGTTGATGACAACCCAGTCGAGCGCCAGGCGATGCGCCAGTTTCTACCGCAGGTCGATACCATCGTCATGCCGACTGATCCCAGCTTATATGTACGCACGTTGAGTAACTATCTGCTGTTTGAAACCAGCTCATTCACGCGCGAAGATGCCGCCCGCGCCCAGCAGTACCACGCCCGTGCCCAGATTGCTGAATTGGAGCAGTCAGCCGGCAGCATCGAAGATTTTTACCGTTCGCTGCAGATGAAAGCGACCGTCAAACCTTTTGACCGCTTTTCCCTCCCGCGCATCGCCCAGTTGCTCGGCAAAACCAATCAATTCAACCTGACGACGCGCCGCCACGGCGCTGGTGAGCTGGAAAAATTCATGGCGGATCCCGCCTGTGTTCATTACGCCCTGACGCTGCGCGACCGCTTTGCCAATCATGGTTTGGTTTCGCTGATCATTGCCTTCAAACGTGGCGATATTCTGGACATTGACACTTGGCTGATGAGCTGCCGCGTTATTGGCCGAACCGTCGAAGCCGAACTGCTCAGCCAACTCACCCACCAGGCACTGGCAATGGGCTGTAAAACGATTCAGGGCACTTATATTCCCACCGCCAAAAACGCGATGGTGCAGGACATTTTCGCCAAATTCGGGTTTACCCGCACGGCTGAAGACCACGGCACGACCGTGTGGCAATATGATCTGACCCGCCAAGCCCCCATCACCAATGATTTCATCGAAAAAGTGGGGCGACTCGACGATGAAGCAGATACGCAAACAAATTGATTTTTAAGTTGAGAAACACCCGGATCAGACCGACGAAATAATGGCAGAACCATCCATCGGGCTGAAGTATCCGATTGATGAGTCTATAATTATTTTGATCCACGCGATTTTGATTCTAAAATCGCAAGCGATGGCAATGTTAATCATTAACTGCCGGGCTGACTTATGACGACGCACGAACAATTACAGGAAGTTTTTCAGACGGTTTTTGCTGATGACAGCATCGAACTGACACCACAAACCACCGCCCACGATATTGCCCAGTGGGACTCGGTGGCCCATATCAATCTGATGTTCTCCATCGAGCAGGCGTTCGGTATCCAGTTTGCGGGGAACGAATTAGCCGAATTTGCCAACATCGGCGAACTGGAAAAATATCTGGAAACCCGCCGCAGCTAACCTTTGCTGCCTGGCCCGCCCTCTCATTTTGCTAATAATTTCCGGCAAAACCATTACGCAATTCCGTGCTGGTTATCGCTTGATCTTGGTATAATAACTGGCTGGCGATGACAATCTGCCCGGATCAGCAATCGAGCCAGTCGCGCGTTTTGCAGCGTCTGGTTTCTTGCTGGTTTTCGTAATATCCGGTAGTTTGGAATACGTTGCGATTCAGGGATTCAGGGCAACTGCTTGGCGGGAACGAAGTTATGCAAAGGGAGCGATTGATGAAGGTATCGCGGAATCAACCCGCAAACCAAATTCCGCCAGTCGGGCAGATTGCGCCATGGCTGGCTAAACAGCTCAAAGGCGCAGCGGTTTTACTGGTGGTGTTGATCGGTCTGCTTGTCGGTGGCTGCGTGCCAAGCCCCATCCTGCTGCGCCCTGAGCAGCGCACCATCGTTGACCGCAGCATCGTCGAATATCCGGCTGACTATGACCTGCAACTATTTGCCACCGGTCTGACCGCCCCCACCGCAATCACCTTTGACGCCGATGGCCGACTCTATCTGGCCGAAGGAGGGCTTAACGGCGCCGACCCTCACATTTTCGGTTTTGATCCCGACGGCAACCGCTTTGACATTTACCCCATCGGCCGGCGCGTTCCCATCTTCAAGCCAGGTTTTCGCATTTACGGGCCGGTGGGTGGCTTGGCTGTGTGGCAGGATCGTATTTATGTCTCCCACCGCGATGCCAATGGTCGCGGGATGATTACCGCCTTTGACCGTAGCGGCCAGCATGAAACCATTGTTGGCGACCTTCCGGCCCAGGGTGAATACAGCCTGACCGACATGGCGATCAACCCCGTCAATGAACGATTGTATTTTGGTCTGGGTTCCGCCACCAACAGCGGCGTCGTGGGGCTGGATGATTTTTCCACCGGATGGGTGCAGCAATACCCCCATTTTCACGACATTCCGTTTGTCAACTATCGTCTGACGCCGGCGCGCTTTACCACGCGCAACCCGCGCGGCGGTCTATTCGGCGGGCCTGAAATCGCCGTCACCAGCGCCTTTCAACCCTTTGGAATGGCTGCCCTGCGCGCCCCCAAATCCAATGTTGATCGCCCGACAGCAGCGATTTATTCCGTCGCCCTGAGCGGCGGCGGATTGAAAGTCGAAGCCCACGGTATCCGCTACCCGCGCGGTCTGGCGTTTAACGAATTTGCCAATCTCTACGCAACCAACCAGGGCATGGAACTGCGCGGCACGCGACCGGTCAAGGATGATCCCGACGCGGTTTTACGCATTGTCAGCGGCACCTGGTATGGCTGGCCTGATTACTCGACCACGCTGGAGGAAATCACCGCGCCTCGCTACCAGGCTGACCCAGCCATGCTGATTAAAACCGGTTATCCTGAGTTGTCGTTTTTGATCGACCATGACGCCAGCAATCTGCTGCAACCCTCGCGATATCGCAAGGAATTGTTGCGCGGTGTGTTTCCCGCACTATCCGGTGCCTCCAAAATGGATTTTGTGACCAGCCAGGGCGCATTCAGTCAATACGCCGGGCAGGCGATTGTTGCCCTCTGGGGTGACCGCGCCCCCTTCGCCACCAGCGGGCAGAAACTGCTCGGGCCGGTGGGCCGCAAGCTGGTGCGCGTGGATGTCGAGAAAAAGACCACGGAAGATTTTATCCGCAATACCCGCAGCACGGGCACGAACTATCGCGGGGGCGCAGCCCGTTTCGCCCTGCAACGGCCGATTGATGTCAAATTCGATCTGGGCAGCTCGGCGTTGTACATCGTCGATATGGGTCAGGTGCAGATCAAGGACGGGCGCGAGAACCCCGTTGTCGGCACGGGTAAAATCCTGCGTCTGATTCCCTCCGGCCCCAATGCCATCGCCCGCCAGCATGACTACGACAATCCCGCCTACGTCGGCGGCAAAGCCCACTTGCAGGATCACAAAAAATAACCCCCGTCAGACCATGCTTGGCCGCAGCGAGTTGTACCAAAACACGCGCATTTTGTTTCTTTAAGACGGCGGATTTCCCGTTTTAGATGCGCTGCTGGAATTTTTTCGGCGCAGGCGCAGCTCCTGCAAGCGCTGGCTGATTTGCCCCTCATAACCACGGGCGGTGGGTTGATAGTAGGTCTTATCCACCCCCAGATAGTCCTGTTCAACGTACCCCTCTTCATAATCGTGGGCATATTTATAGTCTGCCCCGTGCCCCAGGCGTTTGGCTCCCTTGTAATGTGAATCGCGCAGATGCACGGGAACCGGAACACTGCGCCCCTGGCGCACATCGCTCATGGCGGCCCAGATCGCCAGAGCGCTGGCGTTGCTCTTGGGTGCCGTCGCCATGTAGATCGCCGCCTGGCCGAGCGTCAACTGCGCTTCGGGCATGCCGATGCGCTCCACAATGTCATAACAGGCACTGGCCACCATGATGGCGCGGGGATCGGCATTGCCAATATCTTCCGATGCCAGAATTGCGATGCGCCGGGCGATGAACCGCGGGTCTTCCCCCGCCTCCAGCATCCGTGCCACCCAGTAAACCGCTGCATCAGGATCCGAACCACGCATACTTTTGATCAATGCCGAAGCTGCATCGTAATGCTCATCACCCGTGCCGTCATACACAATTGCCTTGCGCTGGATGGATTGTTCGGCCACATCAAGATCGATGTGAATGGCCTGATCCGTTCCAGTGTTACTCCTCGCCATGGGTTGGGCATCGCCGTCCGACCGGGTTGGAGTTTTTGTAGCATCCGTCTGGCCGACGCTGGCACTGCTCAGCACGGCCACTTCCAGCGCGCCCAGGGCGCGGCGGGCATCGCCGTCGCTGGTCGTTGCCCAGTGCTCCAGGGCATCATCCTCGATTTTAATTTTCAACCGGCCAAAACCGCGCGCTTCATCACCGATCGCGCGCATCACCAGATTTTTAATCTGCTGACCGGTCAAAGGCATGAACTGGAAAATCTGGCTGCGGGAAATCAGCGGCGAATTGATCGAAAAAAACGGATTCTCCGTCGTCGCCCCCACCAGCAGAATTTGCCCTGATTCGACATCCGGCAGGAGAATATCCTGCTGGGCACGATTGAAGCGATGAATTTCATCCAGAAACAAAACCGTGCGCTGGTTCTGATCCTCCAGACGCTGACGGGCAGCATCCAGCACCGCGCGAACTTCCTTCACCCCGACGCTGGCGGCGTTGAGCTGCTGAAAATGACTGCGCGTATACCCCGCCACCAGCTCAGCCAGGGTGGTTTTACCCGTGCCGGGCGGACCATAAAAAATCACGCTGGTCAACCGGTCGGCTTCGAGCATGCGGCGCAGCAATTTGCCCGGCCCCAGAAAATGTTCCTGACCGGAGAATTCCTCCAGGGTGGTCGGGCGCATACGCACCGCCAGCGGCGCAACGCGCGACAGATTTTTCTGGCGATGCTGTGAAAATAAATCCATCACCGTTATTGTACCGTCAACCCCCTTTAACCGTATCATATAACTTATGTCAGACCGCCCCGTGATTCGTCCCCGCCGCCTGCGCCGCAGCCCGCTGTTGCGCGATTTGCTGCAGCGCACGCGCCTGAGCCTGGACGATTTTATTCTGCCGATATTCGTCCGCGCCGGTAAAAATATTCATCAACCGATTGCCTCCATGCCGGGCGTTTTTCAAATGTCGGTGGATGTGGCGCTGGACTGGCTGGACGAACGCGCCAACGAAGGGTTCAAAGCCTACCTCGTTTTCGGTGTCATTGAACGCGAGAAGAAAGATGCGGTCGGATCGGCGGCGCTGGATGCGGACAACATCGTCTGCCAGATGCTGCGCGCCGCCAAGCAGGCCAAGCTCCCCATGCTCGGTATCACTGACCTGTGCTTTTGTGAATATACCGATCATGGTCATTGCGGACGGCTCACGGCCGATGGCAAGACTGTGGATAACGACGCCACCCTGGAACTGCTGACACGTCAGGCGATTGCCCACGCCCGCGCCGGGGCGGATATCATCGCCCCCAGCGGCATGATGGATGGTACGATCGGCGCTCTGCGCCAGGGGCTGGATGACAGTGGTTTTGAGGACGTTGCCCTGCTCAGTTATGCCGTGAAATACGCCAGCGCCTTTTATGGCCCTTTTCGTGATGCAGCTGATTCGGCTCCGGGGTTTGGTGATCGCCACAGCTATCAGATGGATCCGGGCCGCGGCGCTGATGAAGCATTGAACGAAGTCCAACTCGATCTGGATCAGGGGGCGGACATGGTGATGGTTAAACCGGCAATGGCGTATCTCGACATTCTGTCTGCGGTGCGCCAGCAGGTGCATGTGCCCGTCGTCGCCTACCACACCAGCGCTGAATACAGCATGATCGAAGCCGCCGCCGCCAACGGATGGATTGATCGTGATCGGCTCCTGCTGGAAAGTTTAACCGCCATCAAGCGCGCCGGTGCGGATCTGATTATCAGCTATCACGGTCAGACTCTGGCCAAACTGCTGTAACGCGCCTTCGTCCCCTGGAGATAACGCAATGTCCAAGTTGATCCTGATCAAGCACGCCCCGCCGGAAAAAGACGCCGACACACCGTCGCATCAATGGGGTTTGTCCGCACAAGGTCAGCAGCTCAGCCGGATTATGGCCGGGGAATTGCGTCAGCATGCGCCTCAGATCATTATTTCCAGCCTCGAACCCAAGGCGTTGCAAACAGCACAAATTATTGCCCGCGAGCTGGCGATTCCCGTGGAAACAGACGCGGATCTGGCTGAACATGAGCGCAATAACGTGCCACTCATGGAAACGCGCGATTTCATCTCACTGATGGCGTTGCTGTTCAATCGACCACGCCAGTTGGTGCTGGGTCAGGAGACCGCTGAGCAGGCGAAAAAACGGATCACCAAGGCGCTGCACCGTATTTTTGATCAGCATCCTGATCAGACAATCGCTGTGATGACCCACGGCACGGTGCTGGCGCTGTATGCTTCAGAGTTGATCGATGAAGACCCATTTACGTTATGGCGCAAACTGGCGCTGCCATCGTACCTCGTCTTTTCGCGGCCACAGATGGAACTGCTGGAACGCCGAGACCGACTGGATCACTAACCATCGGGCAACCGCCATCGTCGATTGCATGACAATATGGCGCTACGTACCAATGCGCCTCAGGATTTGGCCAATTCAGCTTCGCCGGCAGCGGCTCCCACGGGAACCTGGCCGGTTTTCATCATCTGGATGAAAGCATTGAACAGATACGTCGCATCGTGTGGGCCGGGGCTGGCTTCGGGATGGTACTGCACGCAGAACATCGGCAACGTTTTGTGGCGGAAACCCTCGACGGTTCCATCATTGAGATTCAAATGCGTCACAACGCCCCCGTGCTGCTCCAATGACTGGCGATCGACGGCAAAGCCATGATTCTGGCTGGTGATTTCCACCCGGCCGGTGTCCAGATTTTTCACGGGTTGATTACCGCCACGGTGTCCGAACTTGAGTTTGAACGTTTTGGCGCCAATCGCCTGAGCCAGCAACTGATGCCCCAGGCAGATGCCAAAAATCGGCACTTTTTTGGTCAGCAGATCGCGCAGCGGTTGAACGGCATAATCCAATACCGCCGGATCGCCCGGCCCATTGGAAACAAACACGCCATCGGGTTTGTAACTGAGAATCTTTTCGGCACTGGTATCCGGCGGCAATACCGTCAGTTTGACACCACGTTGAACCAGATTGCGCAGGATGTTGCTCTTGGCTCCGCAGTCCAGCGCCACAACATGCAAACCATCGCCGCGCAGCACCGGACCTTGGGTCCATTGTCCCTGACCTTCCTCCCAGATGTACTGCCCGTCGGGTTTGACCGCCTGCACCCAGTCCGCCCCTTCCATCTGGGCTGCGGCACGGGCGCGCTGAACCAGCATCGCCTCATCCAGAATCTCGGTTGATAAAACCCCGCGCATGGCTCCGGTGATGCGCAACCGGCGAACCAGCGCCCGGGTATCAATCCCCGCGATACCGATGATATTGTGCTTAGCCAGATACTCATCCAAGCTGAGCGTCGCCCGGTAATTGGAATGCAGCGCAGCCAGTTCTTTGATTACAAAACCCGCTACCTGGGTCTGCTTGCTTTCCACATCCTGCGGATTTACTCCATAGTTGCCGATCAGCGGGTAGGTCATCGTAACAATCTGTCCCTTGTAGGATGGATCGGTCAGAATCTCCTGATAACCGGTCATGGATGTATTGAAAACAACTTCCCCCTGCGTCGTTCCTGATGCGCCAAACGCCTGACCGGTGAAAACCGCGCCATCTTCCAGCGCCAACTTGGCAATGCGTGATTCGTTCATTCTGATTTTGATTATAGGCCTTGGCGCCCAACTTCCAATTATCACGCCGGTGATCCTGAAAATTGCCCTCTCTCCCTCCCATAAAATCATTGCTGCCGTTTTCACCTCCTGCCCCAGCCGGTTATGATGCCCATTGCCATTTTTGGGATGTTTTATGATTGAATTGCTGGCAGCAACAGACAATTCTGGTTTTTCGCCAACGATCATCACCCTGAACACGCTGGTGTTGCTCTCGCGTTTTCTGCACCTGCTCAGCGCCACCTTGCTGGTCGGCGGTACGCTTTTTTATGAAATGGTCGTCCCCATTGCCATTGCTGACCTGAAATCCGAACAACAACTGCTGATTTTCGCCCGTGCCCGCTGGGTCTTTCGACGGATTGTCTGGCTTTCAACAGCGCTGATCATCCTCACTGGAACCGTATCCAGTCTGCGCAACTGGTCGGCCTACCGGCATCCCCAGTCCATGGCGCAGCAATACACCCAAAAAGCGATTGACTCGTATGCCCACCAGACCGGGCAACCCTCCGCCGCGGTTTCGATTAAGGCTGAAAAAATACCGCTGGTGCGCCAACCCGGTTTGTGGTGGGCGGCTCATTCCGCCCTGGGCGTAATCGCCGTGGGACTCGCGATTTTTCTCACCCTCGGCCGCTCGCCGCCCAGCCACCCCGTCAGTTGGATGCGCATCAATCTGGTCATCCTGATGGTGGTTATCTTCCTGGCCAGTGCCACCCGGCATGTGCGCCGCATCACGGTTGAACCGCGCGTCACGCCAGCCGATGCCGCTTCGATTCTGTCGGCTTCGCCTGCCCGATGATAAAGTGGGGCTATGGCGCTATTGGGTATTGATATCGGCTCATCGTCGGTCAAATGTGCCCTGCTCGACCAGGATCGTATCATCGGCCGTAGCGCAACAGCGCCGCTGCCCACGCGCTACATTGATCAACGGGCTGAGGTCAACCCTGTTTCGCTGCTGCGCGCCATCCGTCAAGCCGTGGCGCAACTGGGCACGAAACGACGTAAAGCGCACGCCATCGCCCTGAGCGCCATGTCCCCCTCATGGGTGGCGATGGATCGGCGCGGCCGGGCACTGACGCCCATCGTAACCCATCAAGATCGACGCAGTATCACGATCGCCACCCAAATCGAGCAGCGCGTCGGCCGTTTGCGCCATCTTCAATTGGCAGGCAACCGCCCTTTCCCCGGCGGAATCAGCTCAACCACGGCGGCTTGGTTTTTGCGCCATGAACCGGAATTGATGCAGCGTGCTGACCTCGTCGGTCATATTCCCACGTTCCTGCATCGCCAGTGGACGGGCAATCGGGTGATTGATCCTTCCCACGCTTCGTTTACGGGTCTGTTTGATGTTCCAGGTCTGGGCGGATGGGTCGATGAACTTTGTCAAACCATCGGCCTGCCCATCTCGCTGCTGCCGGAAATCGTTGACAGCAACCGGATTGCCGGACGAATCAACCCTCAAGCCGCGTCCGAACTCGGATTACCTGATGGCATGCCCATGCTCGCCGGTATTGTTGACGGCAGTTGCGCCATGCTGCTGGCCGGTGCCCGATCCGGACAGTTGGTCAACACCAGCGGATCGACCGATGTACTGGCGCTGGCCACAACACAACCGCGCCCGCACGAGCGCTTGTTGACACGGAGGCTGGGTATTGGTCGAAAATGGCTGAGCATCAGCACCCTGGCCGCAACGGGGTCAGCCATTACCTGGGCGAAAGAACAGCTATTTCCCGACCTCGACTGGTCAGCCTTTACCCGCCTGGTGCGCAAAGTCAGCGGCAGTGGATCGACGCCGGAACAACCCGCAACCAAACAGTGGCCGACGGTCGAGCCTTACTTCGGTGGTGACCGCATGAGTCTGGAACAAAAATCCGCCCGCATCGAAGGAATTACACTGGGCACCACGCGCCAGGATCTATTGGCGGGCCTTATTTTTTCCCTGGCCAAGGCCAGCGCCGACCGGCTGAACGATCTGGCGGTCAACCCCGTGCGCATGCGTCGCGATGTGCTGATCACCGGTGGAACAGTGCGTATTTTGAAAGAGGCTCTTTACAGCCAGTGGCCGGGGAAGTGGACTTTTATCGAACACAAGGACGCAACGTTGCGTGGTTTGGGCAAACTTTCACCACAATCGCGCTGATGCCCCCAGCGCGTGTCCATTTGCACAATCGCATCATTTGCCGCGATTCAGCGCCCCGCCAGCCAGACAATGAGCAGCAACGCCGCCGCCGCACCGATCATCCCCAGCAGTATCCAGAAAAAGACCCCGATTGCCGCCTTGGGCAATTGGCGCATCTCCCGAACGCGAATCGCCTTGTAAACAATCGCCACGCCCAGGCAAAGCGGCAGGAGCAAAATCCACACCTGCCCCCAGATCGGAATTGGTTTGACAAACAAATCCCCCAACCCATACGCCAGACTGATCGCCGCATTCATACGCCACTCTCCCGATGGCGGGCGCGATGGGCTGCATCAATCAAAACAATCAGATTGAGCATGCCAGCGACAGCCGTATAAAGCACCGGAATTTCCCACATGCGCGCATGCGGTATCGGTGCACGTGGTTCCGATGAAATGGCGGGATCCGCTGGGCGGGCAGCATAAATACTCAACCCACCGCTGACCACGGCAACCGGCCCGATCATCACCTGGGCGATCGACCACGGCTTGTCGCGCAGTTCCTCGATCAGTGTCGCCCCGCCGACCCGCATCGCCTGCTGTCGATTGGCCGGGTTGACACGAAATTCCGGTGGCCCGATATATTGACCCTGATCGTTGAACTTGGGCACTTCAATCACCCGCACCCCGCCGATGAGCAGGCCCATGATCCAGATACAGATAATCGTGATCCCCACGACCAGCGCCCGCGATTTTTGTCCCAGCAGCCAGTAACCGGCTCCGGGCAGCACCCACCCCGCCAGCGCAATCAACGGTGCCGGCACGGCAGGGGATTTTTCAACATATGCTTCAGCACTCCAAGCCATACGGCTGATTACTTTAACGACGTTGACCGCAAACGCCAATTATCGCCCGCCCTGACCAGGCAGAAAATTGAAACTACTTACGGCGCTGCGCCCCACAGCAATTCTCGCGCACCGGCAAAAATCATCTGCGCTGCCATGGATACCAGGATCAAACCTGTCAACCGGCTGAGTATCGCCAGACTGGTCCGGCTGAGGTAGCGTTCAACTTCGCTGGCGACAAAGAGCATCATTCCGATGCACAGCGCCGCTGCCAACATCGCGCTGCCCGCGACAATCTTGGCGTGGATGGGAATCACCTCGCCGCCCATGACCAGCAGCGCGCCGGTTGTGGCTGGCCCGACGGTGATCGGCACGGCCAGCGGAACCACCGCAATATCGTGCGTACTGTCTGCCGGTGGCGCAATATCCCCCCGCGACAGTGACAACCCCGACAAAAACAGCAGCGCCCCCGCCCCGATCCGAAACGCATCCAGCGTGATCCCGAATACCTCGAAGACATACCCGCCGAACAGAAACAGGATGCTGCACAGCACGATCACCGCCAGCGAAACGCGCACCGCCAGTTTGCGCCGGCTGCGCCGGTCCCAGCCGCTGGTCATCGCGATAAACATCGACAACGCAAAAAACGGCGTCAACAGGAAGAAAAACTTGAGGTAGACATTAAACCATGCCTGCATGATCGAATCAGTATAGAGCTTCGATCAGTAGCGGGGAAATGAACTGAGGCATCTTCTACCTTTCAGTCGACAATTCGCCTGACAGTCGTGCCAGTTAGGATAATGCGTACTTCTCAAGTTGAGCTATCCAGGCAGCGAAATGCGGGCAACGGTCGCGAATCAACTGAAGCCCGATGCGCTTCGTTGCGGTCGGACCGTGCAGCGTCTTGCGATAGGCAGGAAATATAGCGCTGATAAGGGCAGCGGGATTGTGACCGGGTCGCTCGTTAATTTGTTCCGGTGTTTGATATTGATTGCAAACCTCAGCAAACTGCGACTGCTTATCTTCTTCGGCCATCACCTGTGGCAGCGTGGCCGGGCACGAGAACACCCACGCTTCAAACTCATGCAAGGCGAAGAAAGGAACCAGACGCTTATCATGAAAGTGCCCGGCAATGGCCTGTTCGACATGGTGAATTCGTGTGGACAGATCAATCGATGCCGGACGCGTGCCCATACCCGGAAAGTCATTGGGTAGTCGATAATAATCGAGCATGGTCGTCACCAGCGTGCCTTGACCCGCGCCACCGAGCAGTCGCAGCATGTCGGCTTGGAACTTATCGAAGCTGGTCACACCGCCTTTGAAGTTTGGTCCGCTCTTAACGATCTTAGTCGTGAGCAGCGTCGGCATCAGGTACATCCCGTTCGGATGAAAATGCGGCGCCAGAGTGTCTTTGACAAACCGCTCTTCGGTTTGCCCCTCGACCAGGATCAACGCCCGCTTCATGGCCTGGCTCCGAGGAGATTCTTCTCCCACAACTCGCCCAACGCGTAGTTTTCAAGCCAGTGACTGCGGTCGGCGCTGTTTAATTGCGTGAAGACACTCTGGCCATCCAAGCGATCGACCGTCCAGACATCCCGGGGGCTAAACTGGTTGACAAGCGTGACCGATTGCGTTGCGACGATGACCTGCGTTTTCGTTGCGGCAGATTCGAGCATGTTGGCAAGGACGCCGATGGCGGCCGGGTGCAGACCAAGTTCTGGCTCGTCGATCAGAATAAGCGGCGGCAAGTCGGGCTGGAGCAGCAGCACGCAGAGGCAAATGAATCGCAATGTACCATCAGAAAGTGATGCAGCATTGAAGTACGCATCGCTACCACGCTCGATCCATTCGAGGCGGATCGTGGATTGATTGAGCCGATTTGGCGCGAGTTGAAAACGATCGAAGAACGGCGCGATTTGACGGACAGTATCTTCGATCAAGCTGAAGCTGTTCGGTTTCCGCTGTTGCAGGTAGTAGAGAAACGCAGCAAGGTTTTCAGCCTGCCGGCGAAAGTAGCGGTTATCGTTGATATCCGACGCACCCTTGGCCGGCGCGGTATCGCTCATATCGTGGAAGTGATAGACGCGATAGTTTTCGAGATCTCGAAAAATCTGGGTGGAACACTGATGCTGATCTTTCTGTTCGATCAATCTCGACTCAGGCGTATTCGACGCGATGGGCCAATCGTACGGTTTGGGATACTTCTGGTCGTGGCAGTACGCCGTTTCTTCTGCAATGAAAAGCGAGTTGTCGTTCGTACCGGCAATCCTCACGCGATACCGATTCGTCGCATCCCTGGCTCCAAATTCGACCTCGATCTCCAGTTGTGGCGAGCGTTTACGGCCGTGGTAAAGAATGGAGTCGGCCCCGCCCATTAGTTGGGTATAACCAGCGAGATTCCGATTGACGATTTCCTTCAGGAAGCGGAACACACCGATCAGGTTCGATTTGCCTGAACCATTGCCGCCGATGAACACATTCAGAGGCTGAAGCTGTAGTTCCTGCGCTCGAATCGACTTGAAGTTAGAGATCTTCAGGCGTTGTAAGATTCGCATGTCGTTCACCAACCGACCATACTATTGTACCCGCACTGCATCCAACTGATAGATCACAAGGCCTTGTCGTGCCTTGCCCAGCTCTGAGCAGGTGGCGATGCATTTCTCACTGCGCAGTTGATGTGCTGCGTGTAAAACTCATCCTGCTTGCTCGTCTTGCCCGCGTGCAGGCTTTGATTCAGCGGTTTGGTTTTCATAATTCGCTCCATCTGAGATAAACCTTATTCCGCCTCGCGTACCGCCCATATACCACTCCCTGACGGGCATTGCTGCGCCCAGTCTATCGCACAGCGTATGGCGTTACAATTTACGCTGCGGCCGCTGAACCTGAGTGCCACCGGCAGCCAATGAAACTCTTTCCCCCCGCATTAGAAAACCCCCGACGGTTCATCGGGGGTTTTTCGTTCGACTCGTTTTCTGTCGATCAAACCATCTTTTACAGACGGCTGATCAGCAGTTCACGCTGAAAGAGCATCTCCTTGGGCAAATCGCCCGCCAGTTTCAGGAACAATTCCTCCTGGCTGATGATCTCCTGTTTCACTTCTTCAGCACTGATGGTCTGGATTTTGACAAAATCGCTCTTGTCGATCGTCAATCCTTCCAGATTGATGTCCTCAGGACGCGGCATCCAGCCCAGCGGGGTCTCCTTGGCATAGGCTCGACCATGAGCGCGATTGATAATCCATTCCAGCACGCGCATGTTTTCACCAAAGCCCGGCCAGACAAACCTGCCCTTTTCGTCCTTACGGAACCAGTTCACCAGGAAAATGCGCGGGCAGTCGGTCATCTTCTTGCGCATGTGGAACCAGTGCACCAGATAATCGCGGATGTTGTAGCCAATGAATGGCAGCATCGCCATGGGATCACGACGCACCACGCCCACGGCGCCGGTGGCGGCAGCGGTCGTTTCCGAACCAATCGTCGCGCCGATATACACGCCATGAATCCAGTTGAATGACTGGAAAACCAGCGGAATCGTCTTGGAACGCCGACCGCCGAACATGATCGCAGTCACCGGTACACCAGCCGGATCATCCCAATTTTCATCCAGCACCGGATTGTTGATCGCCGGCGCGGTGAAACGGCTGTTGGGATGTGCCGCCTTGGTTCCGCTGGCGGGCGTCCATTCCTTGCCCTGCCAGTCAAGCGCCTTAGCGGGCGCGGGCATATCCGAATCCTCCCACCATACGTCATACGTCCCATCATCCAACGTGACCAGCGCAACGTTGGTGAAAATGGTGTCCTTCTGCATCGACTTGACTGCATTGGGATTGGACTTGCTGTTCGTACCGGGAACCACACCGAAATAACCGCTTTCGGGGTTGATCGCGCGCATCTTGCCCTGTTCATCAACCCACATCCAGGCAATGTCGTCGCCGACAGTCGTCACTTTCCAATCACGATAACGATCCGGCGGGATGAGCATGGCGAAATTGGTCTTACCACACGCCGAGGGAAATGCCGCAGCAATATAGCTCTTTTCCCCATTGGGGGCTTGAGCGCCCATGAGCAGCATATGCTCGGCCATCCAGTCCTGCTGACGCCCCAGATAGCTGGCAATGCGCAAGGCCAGACATTTTTTACCCAACAGCGCGTTCCCGCCATAACCTGAACCAAAACTCCAGATGGTGTTATCCAGCGGGAAATGGCAGATATAACGCCGATCAGGATTGACATCGCCGATCGAGTGCAGGCAACGGGTAAAGGCGTTGGCGTTGCCTGGTTTGTCCAGAACATCCCACGCAACATTACCCATGCGCGTCATGATCGACATGCTGGCGGCGACATACAGCGAGTCCGTCAGCTCAATACCCACCTTGGCCAGCACGCTTTCAGCCGGCCCCATGACAAAGGGCAGCACATACATCGTCCGACCCTTCATGCACCCCCGATAAAGCGGTTTGAGCTTGGCATACGCCTGACGATCACTCATCCAGTTGTTGGTCGGCCCGGCCATGTCTTCCGACGGCGTGCAGATAAACGTCAGATGCTCCGTGCGCGCCACGTCATTGGAATTGGATCGGTGATAATAACAACCTGGCCACTTCTTCTGATTCAACTCGTAAAAATCGCCCGTCTTCAATCCTTCCTGAAACAGACGCTTGCGCTCCTCCGGCGTACCGTCACAAAAAACCACCTTGTCGGGCTGACACAACGTAATACATTCATCCAGCCACTGCTTCACATAGGGGTTGGACATGGCCCGGGATTCACCAGCGGACTTAACGACAGCAGTCGAGGCAGTCATCGCGAAACTTCCTTTCCCTGCCCGCCACAAATTGCGGCAGTGCAGCTCAATTCAACAAACCCAACGGTGCAACCTGATGCTTCAGTCACGAGCTGTACTCATGTTCTTCCAGATCGCCGGCCCTGCCAACCGACAAAGCCTGTCGCACCTGCTTGTGAATTCTTTCACGATTATACACCACTAATCGGATATTTCAATCCTATTCCTTATCTGGAACACTTTTTGCCTGTCTATTTTTCATGTAATCAATTTACTGAAAACAACTTACGAAATATGAATTTTTGATTCTTGTCGCAGTCAACTTTTTTTCGTTCACCTCTTTGTTTTGCGATTATTTCAATTGTGCCCCGCCTCATGACGATCGCTCCCTACGATTACCCCCCGTTTTGCGCTATTTGGCGCTATTTGTCGCAGCCAGCGCGTAAAAAGCCCGTCCTTCACGCTGATACTTTCGCTCAAAATTCGTTCCCACATACTCCCCATTTCCTGCCGTCGCCGGTGTATTGTAATCAACCACCGTCAGCGCCGAGCCACGAATCGACGGTTCGATATTTTCCTCAAAATATCCCTGATGATCCGTCACCACCTGCAGGCGGCCGCCGATCTTAAGAACACGCTGCACCAGGGGCATGAACTTCGGCTGAATCAACCGCCGTTTATGGTGTCGCGCTTTCGGCCACGGATCAGGAAAATAAATATGCAACACATCGAGGCTGTGCTCAGGAACGAACTCCGTTAAAAAAAAGGTCGCCTCAGCGCGAATCGTGCGTGCGTTGCCGCACTGTGCCCGGCGCAGGCGATCCGAAGCATATCGCCAGAACCACCTGGCCCATTCGATACCGAAAAAATTAACCTCCGGTCGATTGCGTGCCTGCTCAAGAAGAAATGTCCCCTTGCCCATACCGATTTCCAGTTCAACCGGATGGTCGTTGCCGAACAGCTCCGCCCACTTCAGCGGACGTTCCAGCGTCTCGGCATCCAGCCCGATCGGTTCAACAACTAATTCACGGTGTGATTGCATAGGCGCACCAGTATAGGCGTAACCGCTTGGTACGCATCACTTCAGCTCGCTGTCATTTTTCGCCTCTCCCTTGCCACCAATGCCAATCTGCCGCTGATTATCGGGCGTTGGTCGATTCGTACCGGCAGGTTGACCATCTCCTGTCAACACGAACACTTCGTCGATCAAATCTCATCTTTTGCCCGCAAACCCGCATAACCCCGTTAAAAGTTACAAACCGTCCCCATTACCCGTACTCCGCCCGATCGGTCAAAACTCCTGTTGACTATCCCCTTTTTTATTGGTTCCACCGGAATTACGGGGTAGGCTCGTCACGCCGGAATTTTTTATTTCCTGCCTCGCGGTTCCGGGAGTGTTCCAGACGGGAAAAATCCGCAGCAGGTCAGTCTGAGGCTTTGTCATGGTTGCGCGTCGTTGGATTATCGCCTGTCTCGTCAGCCTCAGCGCAGCGGCGTCGGTTTCCTCCACGACCGCCCCGACTCTGGTGATTCCTGCAACGCCTGCGATTCTTCCGGATCAAACCGTCAGCTTCAATCCCTTCCGTCTTCGCAAGCTGCACTTGGTTCGTCCTGATCTGATTCCTTATCCCCTGGCGTATGAAGTCATTTGCTGATGCAGCCAGACGGCACCATCTGCGCGCATCGGGATGTCACAATGTCACTATCGACGCTGTTGCCTGGAGTTGAAAGTAACTGGCGTGGTTGGATCAATCTTCCATCGCTGATATGCTTTTAATTTCATGCTTATTGGAATTCTCTCCGATTCTCACGATCGCCGCCCCGCCTTGCTCACCGCATTATCGCAATTATCTGAACTTCAAGTGACATATTACATTCACTGTGGCGATGTCGGATCGCAACTGATGCTCGATCTGATGGCTGGTTTGCCGCTGGCCTTTGTCACAGGCAACAGCGACGCGGATCCGTCGGGTCTGGTTCGTTATGGCCGGGCACTGGGTCTGACAGCTTCGGATACCTCATTGGAGTTGACACTGGATGACAAACTTCTGGCGGTCACCCACGGCGATGACAGCCTGCTTCTGGAAAACCTGATCGAATCACAAAAATATGATTACGTTCTGCACGGTCATACCCACGCCTTGGACAATCTGCGCCTGGGGCGCACGCGCATCATCAACCCCGGCGCTTTGTATCGTGCAACCCCGAAAACCGTGGCGGTGCTGGACACGCACCGCGACGATGTTCAATTTATCCCCGTCGCATCGGTCTGACGGTTGAAATCGCCAGACTTTACATCTCGCAACTTGCCTGACGGCCTGCAATAATAGGGCCGATGAAGCGCCCCGCCCTCTTTTTTGATCGCGATAATACCCTGATCATCAATGATGGTTATCTGGCCAATCCCGCTGATGTGCGCCTCATGGACGGCGCCGCCCAAGCCATCGCCAGCGCCCGGGCCATGGGTTATCTCATCGTCACCGTTTCCAACCAGAGCGGGGTTGCCCGCGGTCTGCACAGTCAAGCTGATGTCCATGCCGTCAACGCGCGCCTCGATCAATTGCTGCGCGCGCAAAATCCCGCTGCCGTCATTGATCGTCACGAATTCTGCCCCGATCATCCGCAGGGGGTCATTGCTGCTTACCGGCGTGATTCTGACCGCCGCAAACCCGGGGCGGGCATGATCCACAGCGCCGCTGGCGCTTTGGATATCGACCTGGCTCAGTCTTGGTTGATCGGCGACGCCCCGCGCGATGTTGAAGCTGGCCGAAGGGCGGGTCTGCGCACGATCTTGTTTCATCATCCCGATTTGACTGCTTCGCCGGCGTCAGCCGAACCCTCAATCGCGCAGCCTGATTTCACCACTGATTCACTCACTCAAGCGGTCGAACATATTCAATCGGCTGGCCCGGCCCCGGATCGCCTGGCCCCGGTTCATGAAACGGATAATCCCGAACCATCGGATGGTTCATCTTCACGTTCACCCATCACGCCCATGACCAACCAAAACCATTCTTCAGCATCGTCAACCACCCAGCCCACCACCGATCCTTCGCACAGCGATCCAGCCCGCACTGCCCAACAGACGGCTCAACTGATTCTCCGCGAGCTGGGTCATCCCATCCCGGCTGCTTCTGATTTTTCCGTCAGCCGTCTGCTGGCGGGAATCACGCAAATCCTGGCCATTGCCGCCCTGTTTTTCGCCTATCTGAATCGCGCCAGTGCCCCGCAGGTGCAGAACATTCTCCTGCTGGCGCTGGTGCTGCAGACCATGACGATCACGCTTTTACTGATGAATCGTCTGCGCTGACTTGCCTTTTTGATCTTCGGTGCTTTACCCTCATCTACTTATGGAAGTCAAACTACTGGATCTTTCGCCGCAATACGCGCCGCTGCGCGATCAGATTCTCAAGGCGATTACCGACCTGATGGATCGTCAGGCGTTCATCCTCGGCGCCGCTGTTGAGACCTTTGAAAAACATCTGGCGCAGTACTGCCACACCCGTCATGCCCTTGGCGTTTCCAGCGGCACCGATGCCTTGCTGTGCGCGCTGATGGCGCTGGATATCGGCCCGGGCGATGAAGTAATCGTCCCCGCCTTTACGTTCTTCGCCTCGGCGGGTTGTATCGCCCGCACCGGCGCCAAGGTCGTCTTTTGCGATATTGATCCCGCGACATTCAACATTGATCCTGCCGATGCGCGACGGCGAATCACCGGGCGCACCAAAGCCATCATGCCCGTGCATCTGTTCGGATTGATGGCGGATATGTCCGCGATTAACGCCATTGCCCGTGAACACAACCTGTATGTCATTGAAGATGCCGCCCAAGCCATCGGTGCACGGCAGAACGATCAACCGGCTGGTTCCGTCGGCACGATCGGTTGTCTGAGTTTTTATCCCACCAAAAATCTGGGGGCGATGGGCGATGCCGGCGGCATTTGCACCAACGACGATGCCCTGGCGGAAAAAGTGCGCCTGCTGCGCGTGCATGGCAGCGGCCATCAGTATCACCACAAATACATCGGCGGCATGTTCCGCATGGCTGCCATCCAGGCGGCCGTGCTGGACATCAAACTGCCTTACCTCGATACCTGGCACGCCGGTCGCCGGCGCAACGCTGCGTTGTACGATCAGTTGCTGGCGGGCAGCAACGTCATCACGCCGAAAATTCCGCCCGGCAATTTCAGTATTTACAACCAGTATGTGGTTCGCCTGACTCAGCGCGATGAGGTTCAGCGCAAACTGGCGCAAGCGAAAATCGGCAGCGCAATTTATTACCCCATCGCCCTGCACCAGCAGGAATGTTTCGCCAGCCTCGGTTACAAAGCCGGTGATTTTCCCGCCAGTGAGAAAGCCTGCTCGCAGGTGCTGGCCCTGCCGGTCTACCCTGAACTGACCGACGAGCAGATTCATTATGTGGCTGATACGTTGCGCGCGATCACGGGTTGATCGGCGCGGATCATCGCCTGGTCAATTCATTACAGGCCAACAGAGTTCATGCTGATTGTCGCCGGCTGGCGCACGACGTGCCGTCAGTCTCTCCTGTAACCAACAATCAAACTGTCTGATTGATGCACCTTTTACACCAGCATCAGGGCTGGTTCTTCCAGCATCTGCTTGAGTGTCTGCAGGAATTGGGCAGCCCCCGCGCCATCCACCGCCCGATGATCCACGCTTAAGGTCAGGCTCATCATCGTGCGCGCCACCACCTGCCCATCGCGCACCACCGCCCTTGGTTCAGCCGCTCCCACCGCCAGAATCCCCACTTCCGGCGGATTGATAATCGCAGAAAAATCGCGAATCCCATACATCCCCAACGTACTGACCGTGAACGTCGCCCCGCTAAGCTCTTCGCGCTTGAGTCGCTGGGCACGGGCACGCTGGGCCAGATCGACGCTGCGCTGACGGATCTCGCTCAGGCCCATCTGATCAATGTTGCGCAAAACCGGAACGATCAATCCATCGGGCAGCGACACCGCAATGCCAAGATGCACATCGCCAAAACGGGTGATCTGATTTTTTTGACTGTCAAAATGGGCGTTGACCGCCGGATGCTGACGCAGTGCTGCCGCAATCGCCTTGTTGACAAAATCGCTGATGCTCAAACGAATGTTTTGCTTTTCCAGTTTCTGATTGATCGTCTGGCGCAACTCGCTGAGACCCTGCACATCAACATCGACCGTTTCATAAAAATGCGGCAACTGCTGCTTGGATAACTGCAGGCGCAGGGCGATGGTCTGGCGCATCTTCGACAGCTCGATCACTTCGGTCTTGCCGCTGGCCAGACGCTCAGGCAGATCCGGCGCTGTGATGGCGGCTGGCTGGCTGGCTGGCGCACCCCCCTCAGCCGCCGGGGCTGCTGCGCCGGCGCTGGGCAGTAATCGGGCAAACGCCAGCACATCGGCCTGCACAATTCTTCCCCCCGGCCCTGAACCTTCCAATCGGGCAAGGTCGATCCCCTTGCTCCGCGCGATTCGCCTGGCCAATGGGGAAATTTTAATGCGATGAACCTCCGATGATCCGCTGCCCGGCGATTGATGCTCAGCAGAAGATGCTGCGGCTGCAACCGTCCCTGACTGAGATTCTGATTTGACCTCAACCACGGGGGAAGTCGATGGACTCTGGGCTTTCTTGATCGGCGCAACTTGTTTAGCGCTGGTGGCTGACGATGCCACCGGCTCCGGCGCACTTCCACCGGTTGATTTGTAGTTTTTTTTGACTTCTTCGGCCGATTCCTTGCCCGTTGCCAATACGGCGATCGTTCCGCCCACCGACACCTTGCCCCCTTCCGCCACCGCCAGAACCGCCAGCGTACCGCCTTCAAACGATTCCATCTCCATCGTTGCCTTGTCGGTCTCGACTTCAGCAATAATGTCGCCACCTTTAACTTTATCCCCCTCTTTTTTAAGCCACTTGACGACGGTCCCCTCGGTCATGGTGTCCGAGAGCTGGGGCATGGTGATTTCGACGGGCATTACGGCTCCGGGATAAATGGGCAATTCGACTCAGACGGATCGGGGATACGACAGAAACCAGCGTCTGTCAACTGACTGCAGGGGCGTTTATGGTCAACGATACGTTACTTCCTTCACCGCCTGGATCACCCGCTCGACGCTGGGCATGGTAGCCTCTTCGAGATGGTGATTGAAGGGGATCGGTATTTCGTCGCTGTGAACCACCTCGATCGGGGCGTCGAGATCATCAAAAACTTCCTTGTGCAACCGGGCCTGAATGGCATCACCCATGCCGCAGTAACCGTAATCCTCGCTGACGATCACGCAGCGGTTGGTCTTGCGGATGCTTTCAATCAGGGTCAATGTATCCAGCGGTCGCAGCGTGCGCAAATCGATCAGTTCAACATCGATCCCATCCTCCTCAACCAGCCGCGCCACGGCCGGCCGGGTGAAACGAGCCATGCTCTTGCCATAGCTGATCACCGTCACCTCCGCGCCGGGGCGCTCGACATGCGCCTTGCCGATGGGCAGCGTAAATTCCTCATCCGGCACTTCCCCGCGGTCACTCAGGATGATTTCGCTTTCCAGAAAAATCACCGGATCGTCGCTGCGAATGGAAGTCTTCAGCAAACCCTTGGCGTCATACGGCGTGGACGGACAGACAACGACCAACCCGGGAATACGGGCGTAGATGCTTTCAACCCGGTGGCTGTGGGTGGCTGCCAACTGGTGGGCAATGCCATTGCCGCCACGGAAGACAATCGGACATTTGATCTGCCCGCCGCTCATGTAATGGATATTGGCTGCGTTGTTGACCAGTTGATCCAGACAGACCAGCGTGAATGACCAGCTCATGAACTCGATGATCGGCCGCAGGCCAGCCATGGCGGCACCCACACCCAAACCGGAAAATCCCGCTTCGCTGATGGGTGTGTCAATGACACGGCGCGGGCCAAAGCGCTTGAGCATCCCCTCGGAAACCTTGTAGGCGCCGTTGTACTGCGCCACTTCCTCGCCCATGAGGAAAACGCTGTCATCTCGTTCCATCTCCTCCGTCATCGCTGCGCGGAGGGCTTGTCTGAATTGAATTTCGGGCATGATATTTGCGTCTTAATTCGCGTGATTGATTTCTCTCAGCCTGATCCTTGCCGGGATGAACCCGCTGGCGTCACCCGATCAGGATTCATACGGGTTCAACGATACGCTTATTTTTCCAGGGGATACGTCTCAGCAAGTGCATCTTCAAACCGCGACTCCATCGTCGGCTGGGGATCAGCATCGGCCTGCTGGATCGCCTGCTCCACCTCCGCACTCACTTCCTCTTCCAGCGCTTCGGCCTGTTGGTCTGTCAACAGTCCAATATCGCGCAGACTGACTTCATACAGGCTGATCGGGTCGCGCAGTTTCGCCTGCTCCATTTCTTCGCGCGTTCGATATTTCATGGCATCGCTCATGGAGTGGCCGCGGAACCGATAGGTGTTGGCGACGATAAAGCTCGGCCCCCCGCCGGTCCGGGCACGCTTGATGGCGTCGGCAATACCTTCCATGAACTGATCCAGATCATTGCCGTCCACGTGAAAATGCGGCATGTTGAAACCGCTGCCCCGCAGCGCCAGGTCCTTTTCGGCGCTGGAGCGCTCGACCTGCGTGCCCATCGCCACGCCGTTATTTTCCACGATAAACAGGCACGGCGCCTTGTACAAACTGGCCAGATTAAGTGTTTCGCTGAAAGTCCCCTGATTGATCGCCCCATCGCCGAACAGACAATACGTTACGCCGCCTGTTTCACGATAAGTTTGAGAAAACGCCAGCCCCAGCGCCAGCGGAATATGCCCCCCGACAATCCCATGTCCGCCCATATTGCGATTTTCGGCACTGAAAAAGTGCATCGACCCCCCCTTGCCCTTGGAACATCCGGTCGCTTTACCGAACAATTCCGCCATCGCCGCTCGCGGGCTCATCCCCAGCGCCAGCGAATGGCCATGACAGCGATAACCGTTGATCAGATAGTCCCGTTTTTTATCGAAACGGGCAGCAATGCCCACCGCAATGGCTTCCTGCCCGCTGTACAGGTGGCAGAAACCTCCGATTTTCTGTCCCGGTTTGGTGTATTCGCGGTACGTTCGCTCCTCAAAACGACGGATCAACATCATCATCCGCAGATAACCCAGCTCAACCGACCCGTCAGACCGAGGCGTTTTTCGAATCGAAGGTCGTTTGGCTACTTCATCGGCTACTGCCATGGGCAAACTCCGCGTAAACATCAGGCTGAAAATCGACACCTTGTTTCACAGGCAATCGTGGAAACAGGCGAACGCTCAATTTTAGGAGATACCGTCATTTTGTTCAACGTCTGGCGAGTCTGGCTGCCATGCCCTGACCGGATAACACCCGGACAACGCCCGATCGTTGACAGTATCTGCGGGCCTTCGTAACGTGCTGTCAGGGCAATCGATGGCAACATACAACAGGATTTTGTCAATGCCAGCATCTAAAACCACAACTGTCAGTCGGCCCAAGGCTTATCTTCAGGCTCGTCACAAAATTGTCAAAACCGCACTCACTACGCTTGGTCTGGATGGTCTGCTTCTAGCCCATCCGCCCGATCTGGCGTATCTCACCAATTTCACCGGCGACGACTCGGTCGGAATCTTTACCAGTAAACGCATCCATCTCGTCACTGATTTTCGTTATCAGGAACAGGCTGAGATTGAAGCCCCCTGGCTGACAACCACCATCCGCGCTGGTGCCATGGTCAAGGCGCTGGCGGAGGTCATCATTCAGGAAAAGCTCAAACGCATTGGTTTTGAAGCCAATCTCGTCACCGTCGGACAGGTCGAAGCGCTGCGCAACGCGCTGGCCAAAGATAGGCAAACCAAGGTCGAGCTGGTTCCGCTGGAAGATGTCCTGATCAAAATTCGCATGGTCAAGGATGATCATGAGACCGGCCTGATCCGTAAAAGTATCGCCTGTGCCCAGGAAGCCTTTGAAGCTTTTCGCACTCAGATCCAGGTCGGCCAGACCGAAAATTATCTGGCGGGTCTGCTGATTCTGGAAATGCGTTCGCGCGGGGCAGCCGATTACAGTTTCCCATGTATTTTAGCATCGGGCGCGCCCAGCTCACTTCCTCATTATCGACCCACCGATGCCCTGGTTCAGACCAATCAACCGCTTCTGGTCGATTTCGGTGCGCTGTTCCAGGGTTACTGCTCTGACCTGACCCGTACTCTAATGATCGGCCGGGTGCCGGCGAAAATGAAGGACATTTACCGCATCACCCTGGAAGCCCAGGAGGCGGCCATCGCTTTTCTGCGCCCCGGCGTCACCACCATCCAGGCCGACCGCGTGGCTCGTGACGTAATCGATAAAGCCGGTTATGGTAAGTACTTCGGGCACGGGCTTGGACATGGAATCGGACGCGAAATCCACGAATTGCCGTCGTTGAGCAAAAATGCGCCCGAAATTGAGCTGCGCCCGGGTATGATTGTCACCGTCGAACCGGGAATTTATCTTCCCGGTATCGGCGGCGTGCGGATTGAAGACGATGTGCTCATCACCCACAGCGGGTGCGAAGTATTGTCCAGCCTGGATAAAAGTTACGAGGCGAACCTGATCGACTAATACAACTGAGCGAATAATCCGGAGAAAATCGACCGAACAACAATCTGTTTTTATAATTGCCTGACCAGCACCAATCATTTGACAATGGATCTGATGTAACAGACAACTTCTGATCGCTGGTGTTCAGCAATTATCTATTATTATGAAAAAATCCAAACCCACTGCTCGTTCAGCCCCCAAAAAGAAAACTGCGCCCGCTACTGCTGCCCGATCCTCAGCAGCACTAACGGCGGGTTCCGACAGCCCGATGGATGTCGGACTTCTTCAACAGATCGTCAACCTGATGAGCAGTAACGATCTGAACACCGTTGACCTGCGCGACGGGCAGCGCCGAATTGTATTGCGGCGCGGTGCCGCTCCGGCTGCTGCGCCGGGTTATTATCCTTACTCGTTGCCGCCAGCCACCAGTGCCCCCGCCGGCGCGGCCTCGGCCACCCCGTCAGCCCCCACGCCAACTGCGCAAAGTCCCGCCGCAGCGGCTGATACGGACGCCGGCTTGATTCCCATTAAGAGTCCGATGGTCGGCACGTTCTACGCCCGATCCGGCCCCGACGCCAAACCCTTTGTCAGCGTCGGCGCCACCGTGGAGGACGATACCGATGTCTGCATCATCGAAGCCATGAAGGTTTTCAATAATATCAAGGCGGAATGTCGTGGTACGATTGCCCGTGTTCTCGTGGAGGATCGCCAGACGGTTGAATTTGGACAGGTATTGTTCCTGGTCAAACCGTAAACAACGCCTGATTGGATGAGCCGATCTTTTTTTCGTTGGCCGCAGCACGATCACTTTTGCATTTTTTACCACTCGCTCAAACCTATGTTCTCAAAGATTCTGATAGCCAATCGCGGAGAGATTGCCCTGCGGATCATCCGCGCCTGCCGGGAGCTGGGGGTGCAGACCGCAGTGGTGTATTCCACCGCTGACCAGGATGCGGCCTATCTCAAGTTTGCCGACCAAGCCATTTGCATTGGTGATGCCCCACCGGCTGATTCGTATCTCAATATTCCGCGCATCATCAGCGCTGCTGAAATTGCCGACGTGCAGGCCATTCACCCGGGCTACGGTTTCCTGGCGGAAAATGACCACTTCGCCGAAATCTGCCGCAGTTGCAACATCGAATTCATCGGCCCTTCCGTCGAAGCGATGGCGGCCGTCGGTGACAAGGTGCAATGTAAAAAGCTCGCCCGCAAAGCCAAGGTTCCCACTGTTCCCGGTTCCGATGGCGCCGTCGATGATGAAAAAGAAGCACTGAAAATCGCCCGCGAAATCGGTTATCCGGTCATCATCAAAGCCGCCGCTGGTGGCGGCGGGCGCGGCATGCGCGTCGCCCACAATGATGTGTCGCTGCGCGCCAGCCTCAAACAGGCGCAGGCTGAAGCTGAAAACGCCTTCAAGGACGCCACCGTCTACATCGAAAAATACGTCGAATTTGGCCGCCATGTTGAAGTGCAGGTCCTGGCGGACAATCACGGCAACGCGGTGCATCTGTGGGAGCGCGACTGCTCGATGCAGCGCCGCCACCAGAAACTGGTGGAAGAATCCCCGTCGCCCGTGCTGAAGCAGGAAGTGCGCGAAGAGCTGTGCGCCTCAGCCGTGCGCCTGGTCAAGACGGCTGGGTACACCAACGCCGGTACGGTCGAATTCCTGGTGGATAAACAGCAGAATTTCTACATTCTGGAAGTCAACGCCCGCGTTCAGGTGGAACACCCCGTCACGGAGATGGTCACGGGTATCGACATTATCAAAGCCCAGATCCGTATCGCTGCCGGCGAGCCGCTGCCTTTCAAGCAAAAAGATATTACCCAGACCGGTCACGCCATTGAGTGCCGCATCAACGCCGAAGACCCCGCCCGTAATTTCGCCCCCTCGCCCGGCACGATTACCGAGCTGCGCGTTCCCGGCGGCCCGGGTGTTCGCCTGGATTCGCACGCCTACGCCGGTTATCGCATTCCCCCCAACTATGACAGCATGATCGGCAAATTGATCGTCCACCGTCCGACCCGCGCCGAAGCCATCGCCACCATGAAGCGCGCCTTGCAGGAATTTCACATTGCCCCCATCAAGACAACCATCCCGCTGCATCTGCAAATCATGGACAACCAGTATTTTCAGTCCGGCGATGTCGATACCGGCTTTGTTGAACGGGTCATGCTGGCTAAATGAACTGACCCGACCAGCCAGGCCTGCAATCGCCCAGCCCACGGGCACACCAGCGTTTGATCGCTATAATCACCGTCATGCCTTCACCGACTGACATTGCCTGGGATGACAAGCTGCTAGCCAATCCCCACGCCGCCGCCGACAAACGCCTGCGCGTTCAGCGGATGTTTTCCGCCATCGCCCCCAGTTACGACCTGAACAATCGCCTGCATAGTTTTGCCCAGGATCAGCGCTGGCGCAAAAAGGCGGTGAAACTGGCTGAACTCACCCCGGATGATGTTGTGGTGGATGTCGCCTGCGGCACGGGCGATTTAACCCTTGCCTTTGCTCATCACTTCAAGCAAATCCGACCGGCGGGCGGCCTCTCCCATCAGGTGATCGGGATCGACTTCACCTATGACATGCTGCCCATTGCCATGAATAAGTGGCAGCGCAAATTTGCCGACCCGGAGCGCAATGGCCGCAACGACAACAACCCGCGTGCTGCAGGCGCAACCTCAATCACTTCCGCCCCTGCCAGCAATTCCGCTCGCCGGCCATCAGCCGCCTTTTTCAACGGCGATGCCCAGTCGCTGCCCCTGCCTGATCGCTGCTGCGATGTGGTCTCCATCGCCTTTGGTATCCGCAATGTGCAGGAGCCGGCTGCGGCGCTGCGCGAATTTCACCGCATTCTTCGCCCCGGCGGACGGCTGATCATTCTGGAATTTTCCCAGCCGACCAACCCCCTGCTGCGCTGGTGCAACGATTTTTACTGCACGCGCATCATGCCCCATACCGCCACCTGGCTCAGCCATGACAAAACCGGCGCCTACAAATATCTCCCCGTCAGCGTCAAAACGTTCATCAGCCGTCAGGACATGATGGATCAGATGGCCAGTGCCGGTTTTTCCAGCATCACCCACCATCCGCTCACTTTTGGCGTTTGCGTCTGTTACCGAAGCGTGAAACCCGCCTGATCGGGCCATCATCCGCCTGATCATTACGACGGACTGGAGAGGCTGACGATGCTGATAGCCTGGCTGACCCGGCGGCCTTGCCGTTTGATTTGATGGCCGGCCGAATTGGCTGACCCCACCACGGTTTTTTCACGCCCTGCTTCACCAGTTTCAACACCTCCTGCGGTGAATCCACCAGTTTGAAAATATCCGTATCACCAGCGTCAATATATTCAGGAGCCAGCGCACTTTTCAGCCATTGGATCAATCCACCCCAGTATTTGCTGCCGTACAAAATCACTGGCAAGGGGTTAACCTTGTGCGTCTGGATCAACGTCAATGTTTCAAATAATTCATCCATCGTCCCAAAACCGCCGGGAAAACAGACAAACGCCGCAGCATATTTGGTGAACATCACCTTGCGGGCGTAAAAATAATGAAAGTCCATTGAAATCGTCTGATATTTGTTGCTCACCTGCTCATGCGGCAAGACAATGTTCAGCCCCACCGACCGCCCGCCGGCGTCGTAAGCACCCTTGTTGCCCGCTTCCATAATGCCCGGCCCGCCGCCGGTAATAATCGTAAACCCCGCCTCAGCCAGCAATCGGGCGGTCTCCTCACATTCCTGATAATACTTATCCCCCGGCCGGGTGCGCGCTGATCCAAAAATCGACACCGCCTTATCCAGCGGCGACATTACCTCAAATCCTTCCACAAACTCCGCCATAATCCGAAAAATCCGCCAACTCTCCTGACCGGTCTCAAAATCCAGTGCCATATCGCCTCGCGGGTTAAAAAATAAATCGCTGTTCCAAACTTCCGCTTGATTACGACCTGATCGCTTCGATTTGCTGTTTTTTACGTTTGCGCAATTCTAACCGGCCTTACCCAACTATCCAGCCGCGTCCGCTTGCTCGTGAGCCTTGGCACAATTCTGCCCTAATTTTTCTCCAGGGCTTTCGCAAGTAACCCGCGAGGGTCGATGTATTAACGAGCCGCGACCGTGAGGGAGCGGTGATCGGCTCAAAAACCGCTCCCTCACGGTCGCGGCTCGTAAGAGATTGCCTATTGGACGCCTACTTGCGTTTGCCCTGAATTTTTCTCGCTCCGCACCTTCATTTTGTATCCTTTGCCCGCTTATGCTTTAATATGACCCCAATGTCACAGGCGCCCAACGATGCCAACCCCAATCATCGCACCCACGGCGTGCCCGAAGGGCTGTGGATGCGCTGTCCTGAATGCAGCGCCATGCTCTTTCGCAAGGCTGTCGAGGAATCGCTGCATGTCTGCCCCGAATGCGGTCATCATTTCCGCATCTCCGCCCATGTGCGCATCAGCCAGCTTTGCGACCCTGACACCTTTGAGGAATTGTTCCAGGATATTGAACCGGGTGACCCGATTCATTTCCACGATAAAAAATCGTACAAGGATCGCCTCCAAAGCGAACAATCCAAGACCGGCAATAAGGATGCGGTCGTCTGCGGCAAGGGATTCATCAAGGGCCGCCCCCTGGTACTGGCGGTCATGGACCCCACCTTCATGATGGGTTCGATGGGCAGCGTTGTGGGGGAAAAAATAACCCGCGCAATCGAACAGGCCACCGAAGCAAAATTGCCCCTGCTGATCGTCAGTTGTTCCGGCGGGGCGCGCATGCAGGAAAGCACGCTCTCGCTCATGCAGATGGCTAAAACCAGTGCGGCGCTGGCCCGTCTGGATGATGCCGGCGGGTTGTTCATTTCATTGCTGGCCGATCCAACCACCGGCGGGGTTACCGCCAGTTTCGCCATGCTCGGCGATTTTATCATCGCCGAACCACGGGCGCTGATCGCCTTTGCCGGCCCGCGCACCATTGCCAATACCATCAAGATGGCGTTGCCTGATGGTTTCCAGCGGGCTGAGTTTCTGGAGGAAAAAGGGTTCCTTGATTTTGTCATACACCGTAAGGATCTGCGCAGCGAAATCGCCCGACTGATCGACTTTTGCGCCAAATGAGCGCCCTTGACGCGACGCACTGCCTGCGTTCTCATGCAATCGACAGCACGTTGTGGAACTGAATTCAGTACTTGGATTTCATCACAATAAAACAGGAAAGGACACGTTTTTATGACGACCCGCAGCAAATGTATCGCCCTGGTTTTAGCCTGGTTGCTCCTGCCCACGCTCGCTTGGGCACAATCCAAGATCGGCGTTGTCGATACCGCCCGTATCTTCAATGAAATGAAGGAAACCCAGGAACTGCAGACCAAACTGCAGCAGGATCGTGATCGTCTGGCCGATGAAGAACGCCAGAAACGCGGTCATATCCAGGCGCTGCGCGAGGCCCGCGACCAGCTCAAGGCGGACAGCCCCCAGTACCAGCAGCGCAACGAAGAACTGCTCAAGGCGTCGGTCGAATTTGAAGTCTGGGGCCGGATGATGCAGGCCAGCGTTCAGCGCCAGCAGAAGCAGCAGATCGCCCGTTTGTTCGACAAAATCGAACAGGCGGTTACCGAAGTCGCCAAGACCCACAACATGGATCTGGTTCTGGCGCAACAGGCGATGGAACTCCCCGACGATCTGGACAAGATCAATGTCGATCAGCTCAAGCAGTTGATCAACGAGCGCACCGTGCTGTATGCAGCGGATAATCTGAATATCAGCGCCGAGGTCATCACCTACCTTGACGCCAAATACAAAGGCAACTGAACAACTTCGCTTCGTTTTACGCCATGCCTACCCTGACGGAAATCGCCAATCTGCTTGACGTGCCGCTGGCCGATGATGTCGGCTCGCGCGTCATTACCGGCGTGGCGGGGCTGGAGGAGGCGTCAACCGGCGATCTCTCCTTTTTAAGCTCCGAACAATACCTGCGCCAGTTCGCCACCACCAGCGCCAGCGCTGTGATCGTTCATCGCAAGGTCAAGCTGCGCGAACCGGCGCCCATGCCGACATTGATCGTTGACGACGCCGATCTGGCGATGGCCAAAGTATTGGGGCTGTTTGCACCGCCGGTTCCCCGCCCGGCTCCGGGCGCGCATTCCAGCGCCACCATCGCCCCCAGCACGACGCTGGGCAGCGGCGTACGCATCGGCGCCAATGTGTTCATCGGCGAAAACTGCCGGATCGGGAACAATGTGGTTCTTCACGCCGGCGTCCATATCGACGACCAGGTGAGCATCGGCAATGACAGCGAACTGTTTGCCAATGTCGTCATTCGCCAGCGTATCACCATTGGTTGCCGCGTGACGATCAACGCCGGCAGCGTGCTGGGCACGGATGGTTTTGGTTATCGCTGGGATGGCAGCGCGCACGTCAAGGTTCCGCAGATTGGCACGGTTGTTGTCGAGGATGATGTGGAAATCGGTTCGTGCGTCTGTATCGACCGGGCCAAGTTCAGCACCACGCGCGTTGGCCGGGGCACGAAGATCGACAACCTCGTGCAGATCGGTCACAACGTGCAGATTGGCCCGCACTGCATCATTGTCGGTCAAGCCGGGCTGGCCGGCGGCGCCCGCCTGGGAACCGGCGTCGTGCTGGGTGGTCAGGCCGCCGTGCGCGACCACATCACCATCGGTGATGCCGCCATGGCTGCCGCCTGTTCAGCCATTGCTGAAAATGTTCCCGCCGGCACGATCGTTTCAGGCATACCCGCCCTGCCGCATCGTCAATCGCTGCGCGAACAGGCCGCGCTGCGTCGCCTGCCGGAGCTGGTCACCCAGATGCGCAAACTGCAGGAACAGGTCAACCAGCTATTGAACGATCGTTAAGGTCACGCCAGCACCGGATGATCGCGCATCCCCTTTTATTCCCGCATCCGTGTCATACCTTTCCCGTCAATCAACTGGTTTACTACGGCGAAATCTGCTATTGTCGCCCGCTGCTGTGTTGCGGATTTCTTCCACCATCACACTGCTGATTCTGGCACTGGCGGTCAGCGGTTGTACGCCTGACGATTATCGTCGCTCCGCCGATGATCAGGTCTACTCCCTGCTTGACGAACGTAAAAAAGGGGTGCTGGATTACACGCCCGATTCGACGCTGGCACCTGATCAGTTGACCGCTGACAAACCGTCCGAAGTTATTCTCAAACGTATCCCCGTAACCACCCTGCCACCGCCGCAGATCAGCGGCCTGGTCGGGGCGGAGCATCGATTACCCTTTGCAGCACTTGGCCCTGATCCGCAAGCCCTGTCACCGGCCACCAGCCCCGCCGATGACGATCCCTACGGTCTTAAAACCCGATCCAGTAATTCCGAGGGTTCATACGTCTATGGCCCGCCGCCTCCGCTTGACGAGCAGCAACGGTTGGATCTGTTCGGCGCCTTGCGCTACGCCATGAAGCACAGCCGCGACTATCAGAGCCAGGTCGAAGAAGTCTATCTATCGGCTCTGGACGTCACCCTGCAACGGCATTTGTTCGAACCGCGTTTCTTCGCCCGTACGGGTCTCAAGTACACCGGCGGGCGTGATCGAACCCAGGATGCTGAATATGGCTCAGCCCTGGCAGTGACCAACACCGTGGGCGTGCGCCAGCAACTGCCCTATGGCGGCGAGGTCGTCGCGCAGGCGCTGGTTGATTTTGTCGACACCCTGCACGACCAGGCGCAGGATGGCGAGAACGCCGCGCTGGTGCTTTCCGGATCCATTCCGCTTTTGCGCGGGGCTGGCTGGACCAACCTTGAACCGCTCATCGCCAGCGAACGCGAATTGATCTATCAGATTCGTGAATTTGAAACGAATCGCCGCGAACTGCTGCTGCAGATCACCCGCAGCTATTTCAACCTGCTGACCAGCCAGCGTGGCATGCTCAATCGCCAGCTTAACCTGATGAATCTTCAGGACCTGACGCGCCGCTCGCAGGCTCTTTTTGAAGCCGGTCGCATGAGCTTCAACCAGGTACAGCGCGCCCAGCAGTCGCAACTGCGCGCCGAACGATTACTGGTCAGCTCGCAGAACACCTACCGCAGCCGGATGGATGAATTCAAACTGCTGATCGGCATGTCGATCGATGAACTGTTGGAAATCGTACCCGTCGATGCCCAGATCATTCCACCGGATGTAACCACCGATGAAGTTTTGAATATTGCCTCACGGTTCCGACTCGATCTGCAAACCGCCCGTGATCGCATGGATGACGCTCATCGTCGGGTGCTGGTGGCGGAAAACGGGCTGCTGCCCGATCTGAATCTCACCGCCGAAGCGCGAATGAGCAACCAGGAAAGCACGCCCGCCCGCGATTTGACCAGCCAAGCCACCCTCTACAGCGCCGGCATCGGGTTTGACCTGCCGCTGGATCGCCTCAGCGAACGTAACGCCTATCGACGGGCGCTGATCGATCTTCAACGCACCCAGCGCGCCTTCGAGCAGCTTCGCCAGCGCATCGGCATTGACGCCCGCAACGCGCTTCGCGCCATTCACGCAGCTGAGCTGCAAACACGCATCGCCGAATCGCGCATCCAGTTAGCCCGCCGTCAGTTGGATTACGCCAGCGAACTGCTCAAGGAAGGCCAGGGCGACACGCGCGATCTCGTCGATGCTCAATCCTCCCTGCTGGAAGCGCAGGACGACTGGAACGATGCCCAGGCGTCGCTGCAGATTTCCGTGCTGGACTATCTGCGCCAGACCGGCACGCTGCGACTTGATCCCAGCATCGGTCTGCTCGGCCAGGCGATGACACGATAGCACCAGTCACCGGCTGGGCAGGTGCGTTATTTGTATTTCGCTGACGCACAATTACGAATGACAATACCCATCGCACTGCCTGCGCAGTCACGCCGAACCATCCTCTGCTGCCGACGGCAGCAGCTGCGCAATGTTCCGGTGCGGCTGGGGCAGGGGGTATTGTTCCAGCTCCTCCAGACTGACCCAGCGCTGCCATTGCGTTGCGCCCAGCCGGGCCTTTTTCGCCAGCCGGCAATGATACGCCGTAAACGTGTAATGCCGGTGCGTCAGACGATGATCGAATCTCGACAGCAACCGCAACGAACGCAATTTCAACCCCGCGAGCCGATTCATCACAGCCAAAGCCGGCGTGATGTCATCCGTCGTGCTCTCTTCGGTGCCAGGCGTAACCGTCAGGAATTGCCACATGCTCGCCCATCGACCCCGCGCCGGCCGCTGCTGAATCAGATAACGCTTATCGCGCTCGATACACAGAACCCATCGCCGCTGTTTTTCGAGGATCTTTTTTTTGCGCACTGGCGGAACTGCATCCTGCTGACCCGTCGCCAGCGCCTGACAATGCGCCCGCACCGGACAGATCGCGCAGCGCGGATTGCGCCGCAGGCAGATTGTTGCCCCCAATTCCATCAGTCCTGAATTAAAATCAGCGCAATTTCGCCGCGGCACAACCGCCTCCGCCCGCAACCAGATCTGTTTCAGCGCCCCAGGATCATCCCGCGCATTGGTCCTGATCAGATCCAGCCGCGAAATAACGCGGATCACATTGCCATCCACAATCGGCGCAGGCTGGTCATAACCAATCGACACAATCGCGCCGGCCGTGTAGCGCCCGACGCCGGGCACGAGCAAAAGTTGTTCAATCTGATCGGGCACGCGCCCGTTGTATTGCTGCACGATCATTTGCGCAGCCAGTCGCAATTTCCGCGCCCGCGAATAATAACCCAGCCCCTGCCATAACTGCAGCACCTCCTGCTCATCCGCCTGCGCCAGCGCGTGTACAGTTGGAAATCGATCGACAAACCGCTGAAAATACGGAATAACCGTCGCCACCTGCGTTTGCTGCAACATCGTTTCGCTGACCAACACCCGATACGGATCGGGCAGTTTCGATTTTTCCTGCCGCTCAGTCCGCCAGGGCAAATCACGGCGCGCAGCGCGATACCAGTTCACCAGTCGTCGCTGAAATGTCGGCAGCAACCCAAGCATTGTCAGCATGGTAGATGCGCGCATGATGATTGCCAAAGCAACCTCATGATGATTCGTTGATCATCTGACCCATTCACGCATCACCCAAGGCAACCCCATCTGTACAAACAAGCCACCGCGAAATTTAATTTCAGCGCTGCCTGAATATCGAAGCGCCTATAATCGAATCAGATCGAGGGGATAACGACATCGGTTGACTTAGCGGAGCCGGATGCTCCAGGAGTTTATCATGCAACATCTTCACATCGATGATTACGTTCGGCTGCGAAACGATCTGCCTGATCTTGACCTGCAACGCGGAACGATCGGCGTGGTGCGCAGCACCTGGTTCGCGCCGCAGATCACCTACGAGGTTGAATTTCATCAGATCGGTTTGACCCATCAAACCCGCGCATTGGTCACCGAAGAACAACTGCAACTGGAAGACGGCCCGTTGTTCGACCCCAAGCGCCTGAAACGTCTGATGCAATAGCCGGCACAAAACCTCACGTTGGCGCAGTGTGCGGGTGGGTTGATGTTAGTTGCTTCAGATGTCAGGTAATCAGAGGGCGCATTTGCGCAAACCCACGGATGATCAGCGCATGCGGTTTTACTGATCAACCGCAGCGTTTGTCGGCGCCGGGTTTGTATCATTCTGGCCAACCACCTGTGATTCGTGAACAGCGAAATCGGCCCACAAAAACGGCCCATTGGCCCAGCGGCGCATGCGCAGATAATACGTCGCCTCCCCCTGAGCCGGCGCTTCGATTCCCAACCAGGTCTGTTCATAATCGGACGCAAAATCGGTCGGGCCAAACCGCACGGCAATATCATGCCGCCCCGGCGGAAGTTTTAGTGCTATGACAAAACTGCTGCGCGGCAGCATCTCCCACTGACGCACATCCGCCTTGCTGCTTTCACGAAGCAAAAGCCCCGTGCCGATCATCGCGCCGGAGATCAGCACATCCTGCGAATTCAACCGGCCACGCGACGCCCGGTACGCCCCATATCCAGCCCCGCCGACAACCAACCCCGTACCCACAACACTTTTGATCACACGGATCGTATCAATGCTCTGCCACCGCTTTTCCTGCGCCAGCGCCAGCATATCCACCGGAGGGCGGCCCAGACCATTCAAGCGGTACATTACGTTATCCACCCGCACCTGCGGTGTCGGTACTGGCCCGACCTGATCCGGCGTGGGACGAAACCCCGCGGTTGAACCTTCCTCGCTGCGCACAAACCGAGGCCCCGATCCATAATCCACGATCAACAACACATTGGACTGCTGGTTCAGATGCAGATCAGCCAGTCCCGCCAGTTCAGGATTCAGCGCCACCGCCCGCGTAAAATTGGCCTGCGCCAAATCATCCCGCCCCAGATGCACCCAGCTCTTAGCCAGCATCAGATACCCAAGGGCAAAATTGCTCTCGATATCCGTGTAATCCTCAGCATCGACACCATCTTTTTTGTCCCCATATTCGCGCAGTTTGAACAAGGCATTTTCAAACGCCGCCCGCGCGTTCTCGTAGTCTTGTTTGATGTAGTAAACAACGCCCAGATAGTAGTTGGCCATGGCGCGCTCGAACGGCTCGCCCTTCCATATCTTGATCTTTTCGTCGATCAGGGTCGCCCCCGCCGTGCGCCCACCTTGATTAACCCCCACACTGTTCATCACTTCATAGGCACGCAGAAAAGCAGCTTCAGCCTCGTCCAAGTGATAGTCAATCAACGACGCCGAGCCCAGACGGACATTGTTCAGGGCAAAATTTTCATCCGTTTCCATCGCCAGCTTGCGCAAAATTACGCGCGAAGCTTCAAAATCGCCGCGAAAATAATCCCCGACCGCCTGCCGGGCAGCCAGTTCCTGCTTCGTCGGCCCGCAACCACCGGCCAGAACCACCGCCGCGACCACAATCAACAAACCGATCAGCTTCATGGCTGCATTTGGCACAGTGGAACCGGCAGCACGGCGCGGTGCGCACTTTGCACCCACGTGGCGCAACACACCTGCCCGCTGACGAAAAAAATTGAGGGTTTCAGCCACCTTCATCCTTCAACGATCCGGCTGGCGTGATAGGTCTGATTCACGGGCAACCCGTTAATCGAGAAATCCGCGCACCGCCGTTTTTTTCAACTCAAAACTATCCGCCCAGACTGTTTCGCGGGTCTGCAGATCGGTCAATTCAAAAACGCACAGATAGCTGATGCTGCGCGTCTTGGCGCTGACATTGGTCAACGAATCGAACCGCCCTTGCAACGCATAGCGCGGATTCATCGCCTCGGGATCAGGCCCCGGTTCGACATTTTCCAGCTCATGCGCGCGAACCCATTTATACGCTTCGAGATTGGCAATCCAGGTGAACAACCCCGGCGTCTGCTGCTGCAAAAGAGCGCGAATGCGCCCGACAAAAGCCTTCTTTTGCCCTTCGGGCATGACTTCGCCGGTCATGTAGTTCTGCACCGGCAACACAACCACGGTCAACGGCCCCTGCTGGGCTGCTGCGCGCACACGGGCATCGCTGCCCAGACTCTGCGCCATCTTTTCGGTCATTTGCTGCAGATCAGAACCATCCAGCCCCGCGTTATAACCCGCCTGCGTGGCGCTGGCGCATCCGCTCATTGCCAGCAGCAGCATCAGCAACAACCCCGTGCCCGCCAACATCACTCGGTTCAACACGCCATGGCTCCTGCTACGATTCGACTTCACACTCTCCCCTCCGCCCAATCCTGCACGGCGCTGGCCACACACCCGCCCCATCGTCAGCGGCCGTGTCGGACACGGCGCGGAATCAATGGCTACCGCGCCACGCGACCTTCCCAGTACAGCGGGATTTGTTCGCGCGTGCGGATATTGGTCAGGATGAACTCACCCAGGTAATAGTCGGTCCCGCGATTGGGCAGGTTTGTGAACTGGCCATACAGCTCCCATTCCGGTTGGACGCTGGTTGAGGGCACGGGCGCGCCGGTATTACCGCCGCCCTGGCCAAATTCATCACCCTGGTTGGTTTCGATTTCTTCGCTGCGAACCTGCGCCACACGCTGGCGGTTTTCCACAAGGAAAATACGATCGCGGCCATAGCGCGCGATGTTGCCCCGCAACCGGCGGAGGAAAATATCGTAGTTGAAATAAGGATTGGTCGTATCGTTGGTCACGCGCGTCACCACGATCGTCTGGCGCGTGCTCTGGTTCATTTCCGGCAGGGCCAGCACCTGCTGAACGATCTGCTCCGAGGCTTCCAGCACATCACGCGACTGCAAACCACGATCCCGACGATCCAGGTCACCCGGATCAGGACGCATCTGCCCGGCTTCATGCGGACGGTCGGAATAACAACCACCAGCCAGCGCCGCCAGACACAATGCAATCATGAACTTTCGCATAGATTTATTCTCCTGCTTGCTGAAATTAACGCCCGACTTGATCGCCTGATCAAAACAAACCCAATCCTATCGATAACTGCGCTGATGTCTATATTATTGTCGGCAACGGGGTTGCGCCGCCATAGTCGCGCATCACGGCGCCACCAGCACAGATTGATCCAACATCGGCGCAAACGCCGATACTGCTTGACCGGAAAGTCAGACACCTGCCGTACCCCGGTTGGTTAGTTGACGGCTGTAATTATTTTGTGGACTCCCCAGCCAACCAATCGGTCAAGCCGGGTGTCTAATGAACCGGAGATGCTCTTTTCACCTGTAACAGGAGAGATAGACCGTGTTTTCAATGATTCAACGCAGTACCGCCGTTTTGATTCCCGCCATCACGCTGGCGCTGGTTGGTTGCAGCTCCAACAAGCTGCCCCCGCCCGCCCGCACCGAGGCGCCCCCTCCCGGCTACGGGCCAGTGCGTCAGCGTGATCCCGCCCGGCCGGTGCAGTCCGCGCAGTATGAGGTGGATGACCGACTGTACAATGACCAACCCCTCATTTCCGAACGCCCGCCGGAGCAGCGCGCCTTTGTCGATGCGTACAACGCGGTCGGCCGTCCGCGCATAACCCTGTTCGTCAACCGCACGCTGGAAGGCAATCTTGTTCCCACGGTCGATCATGATCCAGCCATTTCCGTCCGGCAGACCCAGCAAGCCAGCGGTGCCGTAAAATCCGAAAGCACCGGGCAGGTCAGTTACGATGATTACTGGAGTCGTGCCCGCGGTCAGCAGGTGGATCGATTTGAAACAACCGGCCCGGCCGAATTGCGCCAAACCAGCGAAGTCTATCTGCCCCCGCCCAAGCGCGATGAAATCGCCGCGACCAGCATCGATTATCAAGCCATTGAAACCATTATGACCGACTGGCTGGCAGCCGATGGCAATGTCACCATCATTTCCCCCAACATGGTGCGCCAGCGTCTGACCGACACCCAGGTTCAGGAACTGGAATCAGGACGGCCGCAGGTAATGCGCGAAATCGCCCAGCAGCTTGATACGGATATCCTCGTGCAGGTTCAAGCCCGCCCCACCCGTCAGACGCCTCAGGGAATCGAGCTGCGACTGGTGGTCGATGCGTTCAACATTCGCGGCGGCGAATCGGTTGGCCGGGCCGTGGTCGATATTCCCCCACCCCTGGAAAAAACCAAAATCAACCGCTTCACCCGGTTCCTGGCCCGCAAGTTGATGGATGGCATGATCCAAACATGGAGTGCGCTGCGCCCTGCTGCCCCAGCAACACCGCCAGCACAACCCCAACAACCAGCGGCTCAACCGCAACCTCAACCGCAATCCCCTGCGACGCCTACCCCAGCCCCCGCACCTGCGCCGGCACCACAGGATCAACCAGCGCCAGCACCTGCTCCCGCCCCAGCACCTGCGCCGGCACCACAGGATCAACCAGCGCCAGCACCTGCACCGGCGCCACAGGATCAACCAGCGCCAGCACCTGTTCCCGTCCCTGCACCTGCTCCGGCGCCTGCCCCCACACCAGAACCAGCGACTCCAGCACAACCGCAGCAACCTGCGCCGGCACCACAAGATCAACCAGCGCCAGCACCTGCTCCCGCCCCGGCACCTGCACCGGCGCCACAGGATCAACCAGCGCCTGCACCGACACCAGCACCAACAACAGCGCCACAGAGTCAGATCGACGCTTCTCCAGCCAATCCGTCTGCATCGACATCGACTGAAGCATCACCACCGCAAGCAACTGCCGTGCGCGTACCCGATGCCGAAGCCATACCCTGACGCCTTGAGCTTTACGATATTGTCCGTTGTAATGACCCACGATTGACCGTTGGTTGTCCGAGATCTTTCAAGGAGCTTTGCTATGAAACACCTGCTTCCCCTGTTATTGATGCTGACCGTCCTGATGGGTTGCCAGCAGAATGTCCCCGCCCCCGTGGCTGGCCGGGCTGATCCCTATCTGCCCCAGCAGATCAATCTTTCCCAGAATGACCTGCGCCAGCGCACCGCGTTTCTTCAGCCGCGGCTGGCACGCGACAGCCAGACCGAACTGTTGTTTGTCGAAGTGCCGGTTCGCGCCACCACCAATCAGCAGCTTTATGTCGAATATCGCGTTGTCTTCATCGACGAATCAGGCATGGAGATCAACCCCGAAGCCAGTTGGGTACGCAAGACACTGGCTCCCAATGTCTGGACCACCCTGACCGCCAACAGCACAACCGCTCGAGCAGCTGATTTCCGCATGGACATCCGTTATCAGCGCATCAACTGACCCCCAGTGACATCAAAATCACTAGGCCACAAACATGATGATCGCGGCGAATAATACTCCCGCGATCATCTTTTTTTCTACAATTTCAACCATATCTTGCTGTTTATTGCTAATTTCGAGTGCTCTTTTTTGATTTCGATTTTCGTCTCGATCCAGCTCGAACGCGCAACCTGTAAACCATATAACTTGTTGGCTTAATTTAGGTTATATCTATTTATCATCCCATCCATCCTGCTCCTTACTTTTGATTTCCCTATGCTTGAGTTAGTTTATTCGCCTCATTTTCTTGACTTATTAAAACAAGTGTTTTAATCTTATGCTTGAATGACTGAGATTGAGATTTCCACAACATCGGGCACTTCCAGCGACGAGGCACCGACACTGGAAACGCGCCATCGTCTGTTGGAGGCCGCCGGCGAGATTTTCGCTGAACACGGTTTCAAAGCCGCGACCATTCGTGATATTTGCGCCCGCGCCAACGCCAACGTGGCTGCGATCAATTATCACTTCCGTGATAAGGAAGGTTTATATCGCCAGACTTTTGATTACTGGGTTCAAGCCGCGGTTCAGGAGTATCCACCCGATTTGAACATCCGCGCCGGCGACCCGCCGCAAACGCGCCTGCACGCCTACATCTGGTCGTTCGTTCACCGCGCGCTTAGCGCCGGGCGCAACGCCATTCACGGCAAGTTGATCGCCCGCGAAATGGTCGATTACACCGGAATTCTCGAACAACAGATGGACGCGCTGATGCGCCCTTCCAGTGAAATTCTTGCGCAGATCATCCGTGATTTTCTCGGCCCCCAAGCCAGTGATGAAGATTTGCGCTTTGGTTACTGCTGCGTTGTCGGGCCTATCGTTTTCCATCGTCAGGCGCGTTATGTCATCGATCGGTTCCTGCCCGCTGGGCAATATGATCCGGCCGGGTTGGAGCGCCTGACCGATTATCTGACCACCACCGCAGCCGCTGGATTGCGCCAGGCCAGTCACCAGATTCAGGCCCGTTCAGGTTAACTGGCCGGCGTGCATCGCAGTCTGGCAATCAGGATTATTTCCAACCATCGAATAATGAACAGGTCGCCCCTATGAGCAGCGGAATCATCGAAGAAGAACCATCCTCACAAATGCCGCGCCCAAAAACCGGCGCCGTTGCCACAGCCAGTGCGCTGGATCAACCAGCCGGACTGCCGCCGCGATCACGATCACACGTGCGCCATCTGATCATCGGCGTACTGGTTGTGCTGGCGCTGGCGGCCGGTGGCGCGTATTACATCTACTCGTTGAACTATGAAAGCACCGACGATGCTTTTATTGAAGGTCATGTCATCGCCATCGCCAGCCAGGCAACGGGGCGGGTTCAGCAGGTGCTGATCGATGACAATCAGCACGTCCAAGCCGGCCAGATACTGGTCCGTATCGACGACGAGGATTACAAAGCACGATTGGCAGCGGCTCAGGCGGCGCTCACGGCCGCGCAGAGTCGGCTCGTCGAAGCTGATAGCGCCATTCATGTTCTCCAAGCCAACGCCGAACAGGCCCAGGCGGATATTGCCGCTGCTCAAGCCAACCAGCGCTTTGCCCAGCAGGATCTCAAACGCCTCGATGCCATCCGTCAGGGTGCTGCCAGCGAACAGGAACTGCTTCAAGCCCGCGCCAAGGCCGACGCCGCCGACGCCACCGTGCGGGCTGCACAAGCCGGTCTGGTTGCTTCCCAAGCCAAGATCATCAACGGCCAGGCCCAGGTGCAAACCGCCCAAGCCAGCGTGGCCCAGGCCCAGGCGCAAGTGCAACTGGCGCAGATCGCCTTGTCGTACACGACGGTCATCGCCCCTGAAGCAGGTCGAATCACACGCAAAGTCGTCGAGGCCGGTCAATACGTTCAGCCCGGTGTGGCGCTGTTGGCCATCGTTCCCGATCAAGTCTGGGTTGTCGCCAATTTCAAGGAAACCCAGCTCACGAAAATGCGCCCGGGTCAGCCGGTCTCCATCCGCATAGACGCCTACCCTTCGCGCAAGTGGAAAGGGCATGTTGACTCGATCCAATCAGGTACGGGCAGCCGTTTCAGCCTACTGCCTCCGGAAAACGCGACGGGCAACTTCGTCAAAGTGGTTCAGCGCGTGCCGGTAAAAATCGTTTTCGATGAAACCTTGCCTTCTGACTGGGTTCTGGCGCCAGGGATGAGTGTTGAACCGCGTGTCACGGTCGCTGCTACGGGTGACAAACAACAGCCCTGAATCATGATGAACCATCGGCCCAGTCATCACCCGACTGGTGGCCGGCTGGTTGCTGCGGTGGATAAATTTTTTAACGATCAATTCAAGTGGCCTTATGCCTACCCCCGCTTTAGAACCTGCCTTAACCCATGACAACTGGCGCCCATCCTTCAGCCCGTGGCTGATTGCGCTGACCGTCGCCATGGCAGCGTTCATGGAAGTTCTGGATACGTCCATCGCCAACGTCGCCCTGCCCCACATGGCTGGTGCGCTGGCGGCCGGCCCGGATGAAAGCACCTGGGTTTTAACCAGCTATCTGGTCGCCAACGCCATTATCCTGCCGCTTAACGGCTGGTTGAGCGCGCAACTGGGTCGCAAGCGCTATTTCATGTTGTCGATGGCCGGTTTCACCGCCGCCAGCGCCTTGTGTGGCATCGCACCATCGCTGGGCATGCTCGTTTTTTTCCGCGTGCTGCAGGGTTTGTTCGGTGGCGGGCTTCAGCCCGGCGCTCAAGCCATTCTGGCTGATTCATTTGAGCTTAAACAACGCGGAATGGCCTTTGCCCTTTATGGTGTTGCCGTTGTCTGCGCCCCGGCCCTGGGGCCAACCCTGGGTGGTTGGATCACGGATAACCTCGACTGGCGATGGATTTTCTGGATTAACATTCCGGTTGGCCTCGTGGCGATTCCCCTGGCGGCGATGATGGTGGAAGACCCGCCCTATCTCGCCAAACGCCGTGCCAGCAACAAAGGCAGGGTCGATTATATCGGGCTGGGGTTCATCGCCCTGGGACTCGGTTCGCTGCAATATGTGCTTGATACCGGCCAGCAGAAAGACTGGTTCGCCGACCGCACGATTGTCATTTTGACCGGTCTTTGCGTCATCGGGATCATCGGCGCCATCATCTGGGAATTATGGTACGCCAAACACCCCATCGTTGATCTGCGGCTGTTCAAGGAGCGCAACTTCGCCACCGCCAGCATTTTGATGTTCCTGCTGGGTTGTGTGCTGCTGGCGTCAACCGTGCTCCTGCCGATGATGCTCCAGACCCTGATGGGTTACACCGCGACCCAGGCCGGCATGGTTCTATCGCCGGGGGGTGTCATCATCATTTTGATCCTGCCGTTCGTCGGGCAGATGCTCTCGCGCGGCGTTCAGCCCCGGCTGCTGATTGTCGTGGGGTTGATCACCACCGCGATCGGCCTGTTTTTCATGGGACAATTCAGTACCGACATCGACTTTCGCACGGCGGTCATCGCCCGCCTCGTGCAATCCAGCGGCCTGGCATTTTTATTCGTTCCGATCAACACCGTCGCCTACGCCTTTTTGCCCCCTGGCAAGAACAACGACGCCTCAGGCATGATCAACCTCATGCGCAATGTCGGTGGTGCTGTCGGCATCGCGTTTGTAACCACCATGGTTGCCCGCGATTCGCAAACCCATCAAGCCACGCTCATCGCCCACGCCACACCCTACAACCCTGCGTACACCAACCAGTTATCCGGGCTGACCCATCAGCTCATCGCCAGCGGATTAAACGCAGCCGACGCTGCCCAACAGGCGGTGGGCATGATCTACGGCGCCATCCAGCGGCAGGCGGCAATGCTGGCCTATGTCGATAATTTCAAACTCATCGGCATACTCATGCTGGCGATTATCCCCGCCGTCTTCATGATGAAACGAACGAAATTTCACCATAAAGCGGATGAGGCGCCTCACGTTGGCTGATCGCCCGCTGCGCACTGATCCGATATTTGATCCACCCAGCCTGCCAATGACCTTCCCGACGAATCGTGAGCGCGTCAAGACGACGGGATAAGATATCCGTCAGATGAAGCAAACGGTGGCGGCGCTGGACGTGAGCGCGTGAGCGCGTTTATGGCTGCCCGGCCGTGACGCAAAAGCCGCGTCCGGTTAAGATCGTGGCGCTCCAAGAAGACGAAAGGGCTTGCACGGATGCCGACACTCGATTGGATTGGCAAAGCGGCGGTGGTGAACCATCATCGGAAGGTTCCCTATCGCCTGCTCAAATGCGACCGGGAGCTGTCGGCCGGGGATGCAGATGCCGGCAACCTGCTGGTGCAAGGGGATAACCTGCTGGCCCTCAAGGCGCTGCTCCCCTACTACGCCGGCAAGGTCAAGTGCATCTACATTGACCCACCCTACAACACGGGCAATGAAGGCTGGGCCTACAACGATAATGTGAACTCACCGGAAATCCGCCAGTGGATCAAGCAGGTGGTGGGCAGGGAAGGGGAAGACCTCTCCCGGCATGACAAGTGGCTGTGCATGATGTACCCGCGCCTGGCCCTGCTGCGCGACTTCCTTACCCAAGACGGCTTCATTTTCGTGAGTCTTGACGATAACGAAATCGCTTCAACGAAATTCGTCTTTGATGAGTTGTTCGGCCAGCGGAACTTTGTGGCGCAGATCGTTATTGAAGCGAACCGGCGCGGACAAACCTATAAGGAAATCTCGAAAAATCACGAATATGTGCTTTGCTATTCCCGATCCGCAAAATCTGCCCTTCGGAAGCTTGATACGGATGGTGAAAAACTAGATCGAAACGACGACTGGGGGGCCTATTCCGCAAGAGAACTGAGGAATCGTAACCCGAAATTCAATCGGAACAACCGACCAAATCTCTTCTATCCAATCTACATTGATCCACATCCGGCAACACCGGAGGGGCATCACCGAATCCTGTTGCATCGGACCGATAACGCGGTTGAAACGTTGCCGCTGAATAGCAGCGGGCACGAAAGCTGCTGGCGGTGGGGGAACCCAAAACTCATCGAGGAGGCCCAGAAGGGATTACAGGTTGTTTACGCATCCAAGACACGAAGCGGGGAGTGGAGGGTGTTCGAGAAATACAGGAAAGAAACTATTACGCCCAAATCACTTTGGACGGAAACGCAGTTCATCAGCGAACAGGGAACAAGTTTACTTCGCCAAATGGGTCTTGGGGAGCGTTTTCAGTTTCCCAAGCCCACTGCGTTGATTCAACGAGTCATACAGATAGCGACCGACAAGGATTCGCTGATTCTGGATTCCTTCGCCGGCAGCGGGACAACGGCCCATGCGGTTTTGGCGCAGAACAAGGCGGACGGCGGAACCCGCCGGTTCATCACGGTGGAGATGGACGAAGCAATCTGCCGGGACGTGACGTCCCAGCGTATCCGCAAGGCGATTGAAGGTTACGGGGAGGGTGATAAAGCGACACCCGGTCTGGGCGGCGGTTTTCGATTCTGCAAGCTGGGGGCGGCGTTGTTCGATGAGGCGGGGAACATCGGCAGCGAGGTGAAGTTTTCCGACCTGGCAGCGCATGTTTTCTTCACCGAAACCGGCAGCCCGATTCCCAAGCGGGCGGATGGTAAGACGCCGTTGCTGGGCGTGCATCAGGGTAAGGCGGTCTATCTGCTGTTCAATGGCGTGCTGGGGGACAGGAGACCGGCCGGGGGAAACGTATTGACGCATGAGGTGGCCGGGCATCTTCCGCCCCATCCCGACGGGCACGGGGCGCGTGTGGTGTACGGCGAAGCCTGCCGGTTGGGGCCAAAATCCCTGGAGCAGTACGGCATCACGTTCCGGCAGATTCCCTTTGAGTTGAAGGTGGATTAAAAAATGGACTGGATCGGCGAAAGTTTCGAGTGGGATGCGGCCAAGGAACTGGCCAACGTGATCAAGCACGGTGTGGACTTCACCGCGGCGCAACTCGCTTTCGATGATCCCAAGCGTGTCATTACGCATGATCCGGCACATAGCGACAATGAACCGCGATTTCACTGTCTGGGAAAAGTCGCAAACGGCGTATTGACCGTTCGTTTCGTGATGCGCGGCAAGCGAGTCCGTATAATCGGGGCCGGATACTGGCGGAAAGGACGCAAGGCATATGAAGAAGCGAATCAAATACACGGATGAACCAATGGAGTTCACGATCATTCCCGACTTTCTGCCGCCTCCAGGGCAGTTGCGGCACACCACCGATGCACCCCGAATGGACTATGACCGGCGACGGGATGCGTTGCGCATGAAGTTTGTCGATGCGCCGGTCAAGCAGCGTGTCAGTGTCCCGGACGGTGTGGTGCTGGAATACGCACTGGGCGGAAAGCTCGTCGCGGTGGTCTTTCGGCAAGCCTCCAAAAGGTTCAGCAATCCGGATGAAGTAGCCGCCGGCCACGGGCCGACCCATCGAAAACCCCTGAAAAAAATCTCCTGATGAGCGCGCTACCCCTCAAGGAATATCAGCAAGAATCACTGGCCGCCATCGGGCGTTTTTGCGACGGCGTGCGCCAGGCGGTGGGCTGCAAGGCGCTGCGCCCGGTGCATGACGCCTACTCCAAGGAAACCGGGCGGGACTTCATCGAAGTACCCCAGCTTCCGAACGTGCCGTATGTCTGCCTGCGCGTGCCCACGGGGGGCGGGAAGACGTTGATTGGGGCGCACGCGGTGGGCGTGATAGCCAGGCGGCTGGGTTTCATGGATCGGCCGCTATGCCTTTGGGTGACGCCTTCAACCACGATCCGGGATCAAACGCTAAATGCCCTGAAAAACGTGCGGCATCCCTACCGGGCTGGCCTGCGCGAAGGGCTGGGGAGCGTGCCGGTGGAAGTGCTGACGGTGGAAGAGGCATTGAGCGCGAACAAGGCGATGGTGTCTGGCAGCGCCGTCATCGTGGTCACGACCATCCAGAGCTACCGGATTGACGAAGAGGCGAACCGGAAGGTCTATCAGGACAACGGCTACCTGATGGATCATTTCACGAATCTGCCGGTCTGGATATCCGAAGCGATGGTGGACCCGGCGACGGGCCGGCCGGCGCTCTCCCTGGCCAACGTCATACGGCTGCGCGGCCCCATCGTCATCATGGACGAAGCACACAACGCCCGGACGCGGGTTTCGTTTGATTCGCTGGCCCGATTCGGCCCGCTGGCGGTGCTGGAATTGACGGCCACACCCCAGCAGGAGCATGACCCGGATAAGGGCGAATACGCCAGCAATGTCTTGCACGCGGTATCGGCGCTGCAACTGAAACGCGAGGGGATGATCAAGCTGCCGGTGGAGTTGGAATCGCGGGATAACTGGAAGGACGTTTTGGCGCTGGCCAAAAGTCGGCGGGACGCCCTGGAACAGCGCGCCCAAGTGTGGGGGCAGCAAAGCGGGCGGTTCATCCGGCCTATCGCCCTGATTCAAGCCCAGCCCCGGAGCAAGAGCCGCGAAACGCATACGGTGGACGCAATCAAGACGGCACTGGTGGAGCAACTGAACGTACCGGCCGAGCGCATCCGCATCGCCACGGGGGATAAGGACGACCTGGGAGCCGAAGACCTGCGCGGCAAAGACTGCAAGGTTGAGTACGTTTTGACGGTGGACAAGCTGCGGGAGGGGTGGGATTGTCCCTTCGCCTACGTCCTGGGGAGCGTGGGGAACGTGGCGACGGAAACGGCGGTGGAACAACTGTTGGGGCGCGTGTTGCGCCAACCCGGAGCTTTGCCGACGGGCATTGCCGAACTGGACCGCGCCTACGCGATTGTGCAAAGCCCGGACGTGGTGAAGACGGCCAAGAGCCTGTGTGACAGCCTGGTGAGCCGGTGTGGTTTCGATGCCCAAACGGTGGGCGATGCCTTCCGCGTGCATCGCCAGGCCGATACCCAAGGGCTGCTGCCGGTGGCGACGATTCCGGTATCCGCGCCGGTGAAAGAAAGCCAGCTTCCGGCGGACGTGCGGGGGAAGGTGGAGTATGACGCCGGATCGAGGACGCTGCATGTTCGCGCCCCGCTGACGCGGGAGGAAACGGTGGCGCTGCGCGATTCATTGCCAACGCTGACGGATCGGGCGGCGGTGGAACAGTATTGGCAAACCGAACGCGCAGTGGGGACGGCCGCCAAGGCGCTGGATCAGTACGCCCAACCCGTAAGCGTGCCGCAATTGATCGTGCGGGACGGTACGCGCTGCTACCTTTTCGAGCCGGAAGAACTGGACGAATACACCTGGAACCTTGACCAGTGTGACGCGGTCATAGGCGAAACAGCGTTTTCAACTGCATTGCACGTGGGGGACCGCGTTTCGGTAAACGTGACGGATCAGGGCGGCATGAGCATCGGCGGCGTGCGGGAAGTGATTGTCCGGCAACTCTCTTTCGTGGCCGACAGCGACGATTGGAGCAAAACGGAACTGGTGCGGTGGCTGGATAATGAACTTCACCACGGTGGCGCATTTCCAGGGCTGTCCAAGGCGCAAAGCCAAGCGTGGCTGCTGCGCGTGGTGGAGGGGCTGGTAGAGGGCCGCCAGGCCGATCTTCCGATGCTGGTGCGCAAGCGGCATGAACTGGCCGAGGTGGCGAGACGCCGGATTGCGACCCACGGCCGGCAGCAAGTGAGGGCGGCGGCGAACCTGCTGATTGCCGGGCAATCTCCCCGCCAGCTTGAAACGTCAAAGGAAATGTCCCTTGTACTGGCCGAACAGGATTACGCGCCCTATCGGCAGTATCGCGGCATGTTCAGTTTCGCCAAACATGCCTTTACGTTGATCGGGGAAATGGGGGATGAGGAGAGCCAGTGCGCCAAGCGCATTAACGATTACCCCAACGTCAAGCGGTGGGTTCGCAACCTGACGCATGAAAGTGCTGGCGGATTCAGCCTGCCGCTATCGCCGGGGCGTTTCTTCCCTGACTTCATCGCCGAATTGCAAGACGGGCGAATCGCCATCGTGGAATACAAGGGGCCGCACCTGGCGCAGGGAGAGAAGGAATTGCACAAGGAAGCGGTGGGCAAGCTGTGGGAAGCCCGATCCGCCGGCAAGTGCGTATTCGTCCGCGTGGTGGACAAGGACTGGGCGAAGCTGGAAGGGGCGCTTGCGGCGACGGCGTAGGACGCCTTTAATGGCGGTGGATTCCGGCATAAGTTTCACTAATGCGCAGAGGAAGCCATGAGCAATTCAGACAAGCCCACGGCATATAGGCGATGAGCGACCCAATGTTTCATCCTGTTCCCGATCCGGCCAACACCACGGCGGGGATTGAGGGGGGACAAAAAGCGGCGCAAAATCCGACGCAGCAACCGCACGCAAACGGTCGCAACCAGTCGTACGATGAAGCCCGAAAAACGAAAAACCCTGCGATTTGCAGGGCTTTTCAAGAGTCTGCGGTAGGTTGCGATGGCACTAACAATTACCTAATGGGCGCGGTTGGATTCGAACCAACGAAGGCATAAGCCATCAGATTTACAGTCTGACCCGTTTGGCCACTTCGGTACACGCCCGCTATGAAAAATATCGCCGACATATCCTGACGACGAAGCGGGAAGTATCGCGCATAACTTCCTTTTTTTCAAGACACGTCAAGTATCTGTCGCAAATTATAAAAATTGCCAAATCATCTCCTCGATCAGTTGGTGGCCAAATCACTTGTGGCAAATATGGGTTCGGCTTAATATCGGGTAATCAGCCACAGATGACCGATTGGAGTTCATATGATCGCCAGTAATACCACCGAGAAAAAGATCGTTATCCGTATTCGTCGTCAGGATGCACCAGGAAAAGCGCAGCGCTGGGAGGAATTTTCCATCCCCTACCGGCCAAACATGAACATTATTTCGTGTCTGCAGTACATCGCTGCCAACCCGATCACCACGGAGGGGAAGGACACCACCCCGCCGGTATGGGATGCGGGCTGCCTGGAAGAAGTCTGTGGTGCCTGCACGATGGTGATCAATGGCAAGGTGCGCCAGAGCTGTTCGGCGTTGGTGGATCATCTCACGCAGCCGATCACGCTGGAGCCGATGACGAAATTTCCGCTGGTGCGCGATCTGTTTGTCGATCGCAACCGGTTGTTCAATGATCTCAAGCGCATTAAAGCCTGGGTGCCGATTGATGGAACGTATGATCTGGGCCCCGGCCCGGCGCTTTCAGAAGATGAACAGGAGGAGCGCTATCCGCTGTCACGCTGCATCAGTTGCGGTTGCTGCCTGGAAGCATGCCCGCAATATACGCCGAGCAATCATTTTGTCGGTGCAGCCATTTTCACCCAGGCACGCCTGTTTAACGGCCACCCGACCGGTGCTGCACTCAAGGGCGAGCGGCTGGATGTGCTGATGGGTGAAGGCGGTATCGTTGACTGCGGCAAGGCTGGCAATTGTGTTGAGGTTTGCCCAAAGGATATTCCCAACCTCGAATCAATCGCCCAGATTCAGCGGCAGGTTACGGTACATTCCATCAAACGATTCTTCGGCAAATAACCAACTGGCTAAATGTTGTTGATTCATGCGCATCGGAAGTCGCGCGCAGGGTGCTGGCATGACTTAATGACCGTTGTTGGTTGCTGCCAGCCGGATTATCACAACTGGCCAGCCTATAATCGTCGATGATGTTCTTCCCCTCGTGGCCCGGCGCCATTTAACCCAACCCTGACAATGTCCACACCCCCACAGCCGGGTTCTGCGTCACTGACGGAAGAAACCGGATTGGATCCTGATGATGTTGATCGCCCTGCTTCGGTCATGCCGACAGAAGGCGATCTGGAGCAACTGGCGCATCGGCCGGATCAGGGGCAAAATGAAAAATACGATCCCTATCAGGCATTTCGCTATCCATCCTACGTTTTATTGACGCTTGGCTGGTTGGTGGCGGTGATTGGTCACGCGATTCAGTCAACCGCCGTCGGGTGGGAAATTTTTGAACGTACCGGTTCGGCCCTGCAACTGGGTTACATCGCCGGCATACAGGCAATCCCGTTGATTCTGCTGGCGCTGCCAGCCGGGCATATGGCTGACACGTTTGATCGACGGAAAATTATTTTTTGCGCCCAGCTCAGCGCCGCAGCCTGTTCGGTATGGCTGGCTTTTTTAAGTTACAGCCCATCCTGGGGTGTGGGCTGGATCTATGTTGCCATTGTCCTCAACAGCACGGCGCTGGTTTTGGGCAGGCCTTCACGATCAAGCCTCATGCCGATGATTGTTCCCCCGCATGTCTTTGCCAACGCCGTCACCTGGAACAGCAGCATGTTTCAGATTGCCACCGTGGCCGGGCCGGGAATCGGCGGGATCATCATTGCCGCGAGCATGCACTTGCACGGTACGTTATCGCTGGCGTACAGTCTGGCTGCTGTCGGCATTGGTTCGTTCGCACTGGTCATGCCATTTATCCGCCTGAGACAAAGAATCGAAACCAACCAACCGGTGGATCGGTCGCTGTCAGCCGGACTGAAATTTGTCTGGAAGACGCGCATTATTCTGGCTGCCATGGGGCTTGATCTGTTTGCAGTGCTGCTGGGCGGAACGGTCTACCTGCTGCCGATGTTTGCCAAGGATGTGCTGGGTGTGGGGAGTATTGGCTTCGGCTGGTTGCGCAGTGCCGAAGCCACCGGCGCACTGGCCATGACAATCATTCTGGCGCACCTGCCGCCGATGAAACATGCCGGCCGGGCGATTCTGCTGGCTGTCGCCTGTTATGGGTTGATGACGGTTGTCTTTGGGCTTTCCACCAATTTTTACCTGAGCTTTGCGTTGCTGGTGATCATCGGAGCCTGTGACAGCATCAGCGTTGTCGTGCGCCACACGCTGATCCAGGTGCTGACACCGGACAACATGCGCGGGCGGGTGTCCGCGGTAAACGATGTTTTCATCGGTGCCAGCAACGAACTAGGTGGGTTGGAATCCGGCGCCATGGCGGGGTTGATCGGGCCAGTCGGCGCCGTAGTCTTTGGCGGCATTGGCACGCTGATCAGTGTAACCCTCATCGCCGCGCGCGTGCCTCAGATTCGTCACCTGGGCCGTCTGCAGAAAACAGACGATCCGTAACACTCAAGCCCTGGTGGCGCGAACCGCGACAATCAACTCATAATCAGGATCAAATTCGTCCAATTCCGCCGGTGCCAGCTCCTCCAGTGCCAGCCCTTGAACAAATGCCGTGGCAGCCAGCACGTTGCCAAATGATTCAACTTCAACCGATCCCCCCTGAAAATAATGCTCAAACAAGCGGCGGGCGCCCAGTGACGTAAATCGCCAGTAATCGCCCCAGCGATCCATGTCGTAGCGGCTGACCGGGCTGATCATGGGCAGTGTTGCCAGAACCACCCCGCCGCTGGACAACGCTTCATGCACCGTGCGGACGGCAGCGTGAAAATCGAACAAAAACGGCAGAACCTGCGTCAGAATAATGCAGTCGTAGGTATCAACCGGTATGCCCTGGCCGGTTTGCAAATCGCCGATCAGGGTTGCTTTGCGATTGCCCGTTGTTGCGTGCAACACATCCGAGGTGGTCACACGATCGTCACCGAAGCGGCGCGTGTAGCAAGGCTCGCTGATCTCCAACACCCGGCCACGAATATCCTGCCGACAGCGATCAAGAAATCGGTCAATGTAATAACGGTCAATCGCCGTGCCGCGATCCGTCCCGAACAACCGGCTGATGGGGGTTGTGCTTCGCAGTTGGCCCCAGTCGATCGGAGCCATCTCGCCCGTTTTGATGGATGGCTGGCTGGTGGCTGCCATGCACGATTCCTTTCGTACCCGCCCGATAGGATCAGGCAGCGGCGCGATATTTCTTTTCACTCCGGCCAGCAGCGCGGCCAGCAGCGCGGCCAGCAGCGGATGTTGGTGTCGTCAGTGATTGGTCGCGAGCTGGTTTGCGAAAATAAAAATAGTTCTCGTAAGAAAAAATGGCTGACCAGAAGTGGCGACGGCTGTCCAGGGGCTGATCCTCCAGCGCCTGGGTAATTCCTGGTACTTCCTGAAGATATTCATAGGCTGGGACAGGTTTATGCTGACGGCCACGAATGCCGCGCCACAGATAATAGCGCCGGCGCAGCGACGCCCAGCGTTTAAGCTGTTTGAGAAAATAGTATTCCTGATCAGGCACATTGGTAAAACCACCGTAGGCTGACACTTCCAGACCGGATTCGTGCGCCCAGCGCTTTAATTTGCCCGGCCAGATGGCTTCATCAAGTGGTTGAATGGTTTTATACATCCCCAGCCGTTTAAGCCATTTCCACATGTAGCTGTCGCTGGTGATCGAAATAATCCCCCCGGGCCGCACCACGCGCGCCAATTCCCCCAGCCACGCGCGGGGATCAACCACATGCTCGATAACCGCGGCTGACACGACGGCATCAAACGAAGCATCAGCAAACGGGACATGGTCGCTGCAAATCAAACCGGCACTGGTCTGACCCTGTTGTTGAACATAATTGAGTCGGGACTGGCTGATCTCCAGACCCACAACATTTCGATACCCCAGCGCCTCCAGCGTGCGCAGGATGCGACCGGCGCCGCAACCAACTTCAAGAATGCGCGCATTTTCATCCAACCCCAACAGCACCTTCAGCGCCGTTGCGTAACGATTTCGCTCCAGTATCAACGGGATGGATGTAAGCTCCTCAGCAACCGCGTCCCACTGATTTCCAAGCCCATGCGCCTCAGACATAAAACGAACCTCCAGCCGATACTGTTTGGCTTGAATCTCTATCGTCCAAGAGGCGTTGCGTCCGATAACTTTTTCATGCGCATCGCTTTTTTAACCCATCAATGGCCGGGTGCGCGCATGGGCGGGATTGGATCCGCTGTGCGCCAAACAGCTAAAGCGATGGCTGCCGCGGGTCACGACGTACACGTCTTCACCCTCGCCCTGCCCGATGATGTCCGTGCTGATTTGCCCGCAAATGTGATCATTCATGAATCGCCCAGCCTGGCGCTGCGCGTCAACAACAACACCCTGCCGGCTGAGTTTGCCGCAACCATCAGCGCCGCCGGAGAAGGCATCTACCGGCTGGCGACGGGATGGCTTTTATGCGCTGATCTGCTGGCCCAGCACGCGCTGATACCATTTGATGTGGTTGAAACCCCCGAAGTCGAGGCCCTTGGTCTGCCCCTCATGGTTCAACCTGATTTTTCAGCCGCTGTCATTACCCATTTGCATTGCTGCTCTGCCATCGCCCACCAAAGCAACAACGTCAACATCACAGAAGATGAACGACTCATCCACGCTCTCGAATTTGCAGCTATTGCGCTGGCAGATGGTCGCTGCGCCCCCACCGCGCGCGTGGTGGAGAAGACGCGCGATTTCATGGCCGTGGCAAATGATGTGGCGATTATTCCCCATCCGGTCGTTATTTCTGCCGGTAACGGTTCCACCAGCCATTTCACCGATGCACCGGTGGTTGCACCCAAGCCGATCCTTTTTTTTGGTCGAATCGAATACCTCAAGGGCGTTGACCTCATCGCCAGGGCGCTGAACCTGTTTTTGCCGGACAATCCCACTGCAACATTTCGATTTGCCGGGCCTGATACCAATACCGCCCCCGGCGGTGGCTCGATGATTCATCATCTCAAACAACTGATCGATCCAGCCTTGCTGGCGCGCATCACCTTTACGGGTGAAGTCAACCACCACCAGATTACCCGTGAATTGAACGATTGCGCTTTTTGTGTATTGCCCAGCCGATGGGAAAATTTCTCCATGGCGTGCTGTCAGGCGATGGCGCAGAAACGGGCGCTAATCGTGGGGGCAGGGACGGGCAGTGTCGAAGTTATCGGCGATGCCGGTCTGATCGCGGCGGATAACGATCCAGCCGATCTGGCCCGGCACATGCAGCACTTGTTCCGTGACCAATCCTTCCGCGACACGCTGGCGCAGCGCGGTCATGAGCGGGCACGCCAGCTCTTTTCACCCGCAGGTGTTGCCCAAATGCGGGCTGATTACTACGCCCGTGTCATTCAGTATAAAAAAACCGCTCATCAACACGACCGGACTGACCGTATCGGACAACTGCCGCCAATTTCACAGGCAGCACTGCTCAGGGCGCTGGTCATGCTCACCGGTACACTCAGCCAATCGGTTCAGCCTGTCAGTCCTGGCGCTCGTCTGTTAGCCATCATGGAAACATTGCGCCAACCCAACGGGCAACCTGCCCAGATCATGCTGTTCGGGGCTGGTAAACATACGACCCGCCTGCTGGCGGAAAAATCGCTCTGGGAAAAACGTGGCCACCGGATCGTCGGTATCATTGACGACCATCCGCGTTTTCAGCAGCACGCCTATTTTCTTGATCTGCCGGTCTACTGCACCACACAGGCGATTCAGCAGGCCAGCCCTGATTCCCCCCCCATCGTCTTGAGCACCGACACCTATGAAGACCTGTTCTGGCAGCAGACCAAGCCGCTGCGACATAAGGGCGCTCGCGTCTTCCGTTTGTACTCACAATCGTTTGCAAGCGGGTGATTTTCAAAGACCATCAATGGTGCGATTATCTCGCAGCCAGTGAATAAATCATCTATCAACACCAGACGTATCTCCTTTGCAATTACACGCTTGCGATGCCCCGGCGCCATTCGGATGATCTTGTGTGAATGTGAATGTGCATTGCCCATGCGCATCACCCAGCAAGATTGGTTGACGCTATGTTTCACAATTCATCCTCGTCTTATGGCAGGTTTGGACGGCTGGCTATCTGGGGATTGCTATCGTTCCTGTTCCTTGGCGCATTCGCCTGGCAACTGGCAGCGGCTGATCCGCAGGCTGCCAACGCGGCGACTGTTTCAACGGTTCCTGTACACAAGGGGTTCACCTATTTCAGCTTCCTGTCTGATCCCGTCTTTACCACCACCGAGCGGACTCTTTTGTTTGCCTGCCTCGGTACTGCGCTGTTGGCGCTGATCTACGCGGGTTTGCTTGTGAAACAGGTGGTTAGCGCCGATCAGGGTACGCCCCGAATGCAACAGATCGCTGCCGCAGTGCGCGAAGGGGCCAATGCCTATCTGCGTCGTCAGCTCAAAGTGGTCGCGATCTTGATTTTGATTCTGGTGGGCGCGCTGTTTGCCAGTAAATACGCGGGTGGTGGCAATAACGTCCTGCACTTTGCCTTCGGCCGGGCTGGGGCGTTTCTGGTCGGCGCGATATTCAGCGCACTGGTCGGACTGGTGGGGATGCGCATGGCGACCACGGGCAACTTGCGCGTGGCGGCTGCGGCGCCAAAGGGTTTTGGCAAGGCACTCATGTTTGGTTATCGATCGGGAACCATCACCGGCATGCTGACTGATGGACTGGGCCTGCTGGGGGGAACAACCATCTTCATGATCTATGGCGAACACGCCTATGAAGCCCTGCTGGGATTTGGTTTTGGCGGCACGCTGCTGGCGCTTTTCATGCGCGTCGGCGGCGGTATCTACACCAAAGCCGCCGATGTGGGGGCTGATCTGGTCGGTAAAATTGAAAAAGACATTCCCGAAGACGATCCGCGCAACGCCGCCACCATCGCAGATAACGTGGGTGATAATGTCGGCGACTGCGCCGGTATGGCTGCGGATATCTTTGAAAGCTACGAAGTGACGATCGTGGCAGCCATGATTCTGGGCTGGGCGAGTTTCGGTCACAAAGGTGTGATTTTCCCGATTCTGGTGCGCGCCATCGGCGTCATTGGTTCGATCATCTCGACGTACAGCGTTCGCGCCGGCGACAAAGGCTCGGTCGCCCAGGCCATGCGGCAGATCAACAAGGGATTTCTCATCGGCTCGACCATCAGCGTGATCGGGTTTATTACACTGGGCTTGTTTTACCTGCATTTTGATCAGACCAGCACTTCAGCGGCAGTACTGGGCAACATTCACGCCCTGCCGTGGTGGGCCAACTTCGGGCAGATTGGCCTGGATATGCGCCCGGCATGGACCTGCTTCATCGGCATTCTTCTGTGTATCGCCCTCAACCGGGTAACGGAATATTTCACCGGTACGGAATACGAACCAACGCGCGGCATCAACAAAAGTACCGAAACCGGACACGGAACCACCATCATCGAAGGTATTGCCGTCGGCTATGAATCAGCCGTCTGGACCGCTGTTGTGCTGTGTGCTGCCATTTTTGGTTCCGTGCTGATCTATTCCAGCACGATGGACGAGATCAACCCGCTGTTCATCGCCTATGGTGTAGCCATGTGCGGCATCGGCATGCTGACTTTGACCGGCAATACCGTGTCAATGGATGTTTTTGGCCCCATTGCTGATAACGCCAACGGCATTGCTGAAATGGGTTACGACCTGGACGATGAAATTTTCCAAGGTGACGCGAAAAAGTTGAAGCAAAGCCGTCAGATTCTGGCTGACCTCGACGCCGTGGGTAATACCACCAAGGCCGTGACCAAGGGTGTGGCGATTGGGTCTGCGGTAATCGCTGCGGTCAGTCTTTTCGCCTCGTTCATCACCGTGATTGGTTCGGGCGGGGGTGGTGAGGATCAGGCCCTGCCGCTGGCGGTGTTCAACAGCGTTGCCGGCCTGCTCAATGTCAGTTCGCCAAAACTGCTCATCGGCATGTTGATCGGCGGATCGATTCCCTTCCTGTTCAGCGGCATGTTGATCCGCGCGGTGGGACGGGCTGCCGGGCTGATCGTGCAGGAATGTCGGGCGCAGTTCCGTGATCAAGCCATCTGGGCTGGCACGAAGCGACCCGACTACGGGCGCGTGGTTGATATCTGTACCACCGCCGCACAGAAAGAACTGTTAGGCCCGGCGATATTAGCCGTCTTTGCCCCAATTCTTGTGGGATATTTTCTAGGGCCAATTGGCTTGGCGGGTTTTCTGGCTGGTTCAATCGTGGCCGGTCAGCTTCTAGCCAGTTTCATGTGCAATGCCGGCGGTGCCTGGGATAACGCAAAAAAAATGGTCGAGGATGAACCGCGCAATCCTGCCGCCAACACCGGCAAGGGTTCGGAAAAACATAAAGCCTCGGTGACGGGCGACACCGTTGGTGACCCGTTGAAAGATACCGCCGGCCCTGCGGTCAACCCGTTGCTGAAGGTCATGAACATGGTTGCCGTGCTGGCAGTTCCGCTGATGATTGTTTACGACCGGAGCGTTGTGGATACCGTCAATAACGCCGCCAGTGCAGCCAATTATGAACTGGCCCGGCCGCTGCGTTATGTCTCATGGGATGCGATTCGCCTCATTGTCATTGCTGTGACGCTGGTACTGATCGGCTGGGCGGTCTGGCAATCCAAACGTTCCAACCGTGCTGCCGGAACAAGTCCGGCCAACGCCGATGCAAACATTGCGCCCCGCTCACCAAGCCAGACCAAAGCCCATAAGCGATCACGACAACTTGTGTAATGCGATCTGTCTGTCGGTACAATGATCGGGCATGATTTCTGTTGTCGTCCCGATTTTCAATGAGCAGGAAAATCTGCCGGAGTTGCGCCGGCGGTTGACCGACGCCTTGGAATCGACCGGACGGGCTTGGGAGATTATTTTCATCGATGACGGCAGCCGCGACCGCTCGTTGGAAATCCTGCGGGGATACGCTGCCCAAGACCCACGATTAAATATCCTCAGCCTTTCACGCAATTTCGGTCATCAGCCCGCCATTACCGCCGGTATTCATCACTCGCGCGGCGATTGCGTGATCCTGATTGACGGCGATTTGCAGGATCCGCCGGAAATCATCCCCCAGCTTGTTGAACGCTGGACACAAGGGTTTCATATCGTTCTGGCCGAGCGCATCAGCCGTCAGGAACGCAAGATGCGCGGATTCGGGTTCCGCCTGTTTTATCCCCTTTTCCGCCGTCTCAGCGACATGCCCACCCAACCCGATGCCGGTATTTTTGGCCTCATGGATCGGGCTGTCGTCGATGAATTCAATAAACTGCCGGAACGCAATCGCTATATTCCCGGATTACGCGGCTGGTTGGGTTTTACCCGCACCAGCATTTTTTACGATCGCCAGGCCCGGGCTGCGGGAAAACCCAAGCAGACGCTGCGCCGGCTGATCCGCTACGCCATCGATGGGATGTTCAGCTTCAGCTACAAACCGCTGCGCTGGGTAACCTACACGGGATTGATGGTCAGCGGCATTACGTTTGTGCTGGCGATGTATTATTTCGCCACTTTTTTTCTCTTTCACAAACAATCCGGCAGCGGATTCACCACAATCATCATGTGCGTGCTGTTTCTGGGGGGTATCCAACTGATCAGTATTGGCATCCTCGGCGAATACATCGGCCGAATTTACGACGAAATCAAACAACGCCCGTTGTATGTCGTGCAGGAAAAGATCGGCTTTGCCAGCGCAACGCCCTCCCAGCACAGCGCCATCGCGACAACCACGGCGTCAGACACTCTGACCAGTGCTAATTGAGCCTTTTGCTGCTGACCCTGTCCGCTTAGTTTTTTGTCAACCGGCGATATTTGATCCGATGCGGCTGATCGGATGCCCCACCGGCGCGGCGTTTGCGATCTTCCTCATATTGCGAGAAATTCCCAGCATAAAAGTGAACGTAGCTCTCCCCCTCAAACGCCAGAATATGCGTGGCGATACGATCGAGGAACCAGCGGTCGTGGCTGATGATGACCGCGCAGCCGGCAAAATTATCCAGGGCTTCCTCCAAGGCACGGATGGTGTTGACATCCAGATCGTTGGTCGGTTCGTCCAGCAGAATGACATTGGCGCCGCTCTTGAGCATGCGCGCCAGATGGATCCGGTTCCTCTCGCCGCCGGAAAGTGTCCCCACCGCCCGCGATTGATCCGTGCCGACAAAACCAAAGCGGGTGACATACGCCCGGGTGTTTACGGTGACACTGCCCGCCTTGAACGTATCAGCCCCGCCGGCAATGGCGTCATATACGCTTTGCTCCGTGCCCAGCGCATCGCGCGTCTGTTCGACATAAGCGAGTTTCACACTGGCACCGACGACCAACTGGCCGCTGTCGGGTTGATCATCACCAACAATCATCCGAAACAACGTCGTTTTTCCCGCACCGTTAGGCCCGATGACGCCAACAATGCCATTGGGTGGCAGGGAAAAATTCATATCCGCCATGAGCAGTTTGTCCCCAAAGCCTTTATTCACACCCTTGGCCAGAATCACCTGCTCGCCCAGGCGCGGGCCGGGCGGGATGAAAATCTCCACCTCCTTCTCTTTTTCCTTCTGATCTTCAGTCAGCATCTGATCGTAACGTGCCAGTCGCGCCTTATTTTTGGCGATACGGGCAGATGGACTTTTACGCACCCATTCCAACTCGCGCGCCAATGCTTTTTGCCGCGCGCTGGCCTGTTTTTCCTCCACTTCCAGCCGCTTCTTCTTCTGCTCCAGCCAACTGGTGTAATTACCCTTGAACGGAATCCCTTCGCCGCGATCCAGTTCCAGAATCCAACCAGCCACATTGTCCAGAAAATAACGGTCATGCGTTACGGCAATGATCGTTCCCTCGTAACGCTTGAGATGCTGCTCCAGCCATTCAATACTCTCCGCATCGAGATGATTCGTCGGTTCATCCAGCAGCAGAATATCGGGCTTTTGCAAAAGCAACCGGCATAGCGCCACCCGACGCTTCTCACCACCGGACAATGTTTTCACCAGCGCATCATCCGGCGGGCAGCGCAGCGCATCCATCGCCATTTCCAGGGTCTGATCGATCTCCCATCCGCTGACATGATCGATTTTCTCCTGCACCTGTCCCTGACGTTCCAGCAGCTTGTTCATCTGCTCATCGTCCATGGGATCAGCAAACTTGGCACTGATCTCCTCAAACTCCTTCAATAATGCCAGGGTCTGGCTGGCGCCTTGTTCAACACACTGGCGCACCGTTTTATCCGGATCAAGTTGCGGCTCCTGCGCCAGATAGCCCACGGAAAAGCCCGCCGCCCGGCTGATCTGCCCTTCATAATTCTTATCTTCCTCAGCCAGAATGCGCAGCAGCGAACTTTTGCCCGAACCATTCAATCCGATGACACCGATCTTGGCCCCGTAAAAATACGAAAGATAAATGTCCTTCAGCACGACTTTCTTGTCGTAACGTTTGGACACACCAATCATGGAATAGATGATCTTGTTTGCTTCGCTGGTATTGCTCATGGTTTGACGCAGCACCATACCCGCAAAAGCCGCCCGCGTCACTCCAGATCATAAAGCGAATTATCCGCTGAGATGAAACCCGTACCGGCGGCGACATTGGTTCCTGTAAAACGCTGGCTGAGCGATTCGGCGTGACCGTCGCAAAACGCGACATTGGTCCTGCCGCGGTGGCGAAACCCCTGCGTGCCGCCAAAGCGGGGAACGCCATTATCACTGATATAACCGCTGGCGGTGGGAGAGCGCATATACTTGTTGGCGCCGTCTTTATACTGACCATCGCCAAACAACGCGGTTTCGGATGGGCGACGAACCCTCACCACCCGGGTCGGCGGATCAAATATCCCACTGGCAATCAGCAAGCCGCGCCCGATGTAACTGGTGTTGTAGTTGTACCCCGTGTAGGGATTATTGAGTGCCATCGCCTTTCCGTAAAACGATGGACACTGCTGAATTTGCAGATCAGCCTGCCCTGCCCAGAGCAGACCCGGTTCATATTTTGCCTTAAACGGGCTGACACGCTCCGTGATGATCGTGTAATCCCAGTTATAGGCATAGGTGTAATTCGCATCACTGCCGGACATCAGGGCTGGCGGATAGTAACCCTGGTTTTCGTTGGCGTAGAGGTGGGCTGCAACCGCCATCTGCCGCAAATTGCTCAGGCACTTGAGACTGCTGGCTGATTCGCGGGCAACCGACAGGGCGGGCAATAAAATTGCGATGAGCAGCGCAATAATCCCGATCACGACCAGCAATTCCACCAGCGTGAAACCATGCCCGGATTGATGGCGGGATAAGATATCGTTGCGCCTCGTGAATGCCCGTCCGGCAATTCGGTTGGATAAATCGTTCATAAAACAACCTCCTCCGGCCAGGCCAGCCGCGCCGCTGGGTTATTCCAGCGACACGGCCAGCCGGCTGAGTCGGGATGGTTCGGCGCCCCATCAAGCAAGACGGCGACGCTTCAACAGTAGTCCGCTGGCTGCCAGCAGCAACAGGCCGGTCGGCTCGGGCACGACGTTGACCGCATCGATCATCAGATCGGCTGATTTGGTAAAAGTATCATCCCAGCTCGAAACGCGCGTGTCGTAATACGCAGGCTGGCCATTTTCAATCACCAGCCACTGGGGGTCACTGAAACCGATATACTGAATTGAGGCTAATCCCAGATTCGTGGGCACATCAACCCATGTACCACCGCCCGAACCATCCAACAATTGAACGATCTGGGCATAGCTCTTGCCATTAAAGTCGCTGAGTGTTCCCGTGAACGGTTTGTTGAAATCGCTGTTCTGCGGAACATCAGGCGCGGTATATGGATCGGTTTGATTGGCATAACCCTGGCTGGGCAAATTGAACAAAATACGCCCCAGATCGATCATCGCATTTGGGTCACTGCCCACCCAAAGATGTGCGGTTCGTTCAGCGGCATATTCGCTTTGCGTATATGTTGTTGCCGTGGCACCAACAGCGCCGTGGGGATAATCCGTATCCAACAACCCCGTCGTCGTGAAAACACCCACCTTGGTGGAGCTGTCCACCGCAATCGGGGTGGCCAGCTTCAGGGTGAGTGATCCATCCAGACCAACCGCAACCGCTTCGGATTGCAAAAACGGGGGATTGAGTGGTGCCAGCGGGCCGGGCCACACACCGACACCGATGGTGCGATCAGGCTCGCCCAGCGCAGCAGCAGATGTGCTGTAGGTTGAAACACCATCAGCAAAATTGACCGTGCCTTGGGTAAAAGAATGGACGGAACTGGCGAACTCGCCGCGTGCCACCCCGGTGAATGCAACGGCTGCAACCGCAGCCCCGATCAGAAAACGACCAGACATCGTGACAACTCCTCTCAGCCCTCTCGCGGGACCGAAAACGAAAAACCCTCGACTCGCAAAGCACTAAAACGCCTTCAGTGCATGGTGGGTCAAGGGCGGAGTTACTCTCACGATATCGGGATGAATCCAGACGATTCGCTGCCCGAAGTTACTCGCCCGGCCGTCCCATGTGCCCCAGCCATCAAGCTGAATGCACTTCGCGAAGACGAATCGGAAAACAGGCCTGGTCAACATGACCAAACCTCAGTCTGCGAGCAGGTCTTCTGGCTCAGGACCACTTGCCGACCAGCCTTCCCATTCCAAAAACCGGAACAGTGACTGTGTAAAACCAGGCAAGCGAATTTGTCCATTACAGCGGCGCGTCCGCGTCGGAATAAGGGCTTTGCAGCTCTGTCACCGACTTCCCTAGCTCGGCCAATCCACCGGATCGCCAAGCGGGCTTAGCAGCCACTCACAGATGCCGAGGATGGTAGCCTTTTAACTTTGGATTTCAAGTATTAAATATAGTTTCTGAAAATAGGCTGATTTTCAGGCCGAACCAACACTTTGCTGCCGGTGGTCCGATTGAACCGATTGCGACGCCGACGATCGCCCGGCATGGTGATGGGCGGTCGGGTCGTGCGGCGCAATACCGCTGGCACGATGCACGCCCAGCTCGAAAAATTCATGCGGAAAGATGAGGTCAGCCGTCCAGTCCCAGGCGACACGGAGTTTTTTTCGCAGGGTTGGCATTTTGATCAAATACGCAGTGCGCCACAAAAACCACGCGGGAAAACCGGTCAGTTTTAATTTTCCCACCTTGGCAACAGCGCTGTGATAACCAAAGGCTGCCAGCGTACCCTTGCTGCGGATTTGGATCGGCGCTGGTTCATGCCCGCGCACAACACGAACGATATTGGCAGCCACCTGGCGACCCAGTTGCACCGCATGTTGAGCCGTTGGCGGATACGTTCCACCTTCGCCATTGGGATTGATCGCGCAATCGCCGATTCCCCAGACATTGTCATACCCCTCCACGCGGCCATCGGGGCGGCAACGCATATACCCCAGACGATCGCGCGGCACTTCCACTTTTTGCAGTACCGGCGGGGCTGCCACGCCAGCACACCAGATAACCGTACACGTCGCGATGCGCCCGGTCTGTTTCAACCAGCAACAGTCTGCTTCGATACGATCAACCGAATCCGCCAGATGCAGCTCAACACCGCGCCGGCGCAGATGCACCGCAGCCCAATCGCTCAGCGAATCATCGAGTGATTTCAGCAGCCGCTGGCCATGTTCCACCAGCACAACGCGCACATCCTCAAGCGCGATATTCCGATATTTTTTGGCTGCCTCACGCAAATAGGCATTGAACTCCCCCGCCACTTCCACACCCGTAAAACTTCCGCCAACCACAACGATCGTCAATAATTCCTTGCGCCGCTGAGCATCAGGTTCCTGATCGGCTTGTTCAAGCAGCCGTATCGCCCGATCGCGCAATTCCACCGCGTGCGCCAAACTTTTGATTTCATAACCATATTCCCTCAGGCCAGGCACGGGTGGCAGGGAAGTCACGCTGCCCAGCGCAATCACCAGTTGATCATAAACAAGCGTGCGCAGCGGCCCTTCGCCGGCAGGCCGGTAATGCACTTCATTCAACTGCGGTTCGACATCCTCAATTTCACCCATCAAAAATGTTGCCCGGCGACAAAATGACCGTAAAGACACAACCGCGGTCCGAGGGTTGAGTGTTCCCGTACCGGCTTCAACCAGCAGCGGGTAGAAAATAAAATAATTGTGGCGGTTGATCAGTATTATTTCCGCCTGCGGCAGCGCCCGATCCAGCGCCTGAACGCAGTAGGCTCCGGCAAAACCTCCGCCCAGAACGATGATCCGCTGGGGGCGTTTCGTTGGATCGTTGGTGTTTTGGCTCATTTCTTTGGATTATAGGCAGCCGCACCAGCAGATAACCCCAACCAGCGATCTGAAAAATAATTGCCTGTGCAGGGACCACGCCGCAGCTTAGACGGACTGCGCCTGATATCGTATGCTCGTGCTTCATGGAACAATTGACGATTCAGCCATTTTCCAAGCCGTTTGATGTGGTGATGTCCCCGCCGGGATCCAAATCACTGACCAATCGCGCGCTGGTGCTGGCGGCATTGTCAAAACAACCGTGCCTGTTGAGCAATGTGCTGTTTGCTGATGACACCCGGCGCATGCTGGATAATCTGCAATCGCTGGGGTTTGATCTGACGATTGATGAATCGGCACACACGGTCAAAGTTTACGGCCAGGGCGGAGAAATTCCTGCCAGCCTCGCCCTGCTGAAGTGCGGCAACAGCGGGACCACGATCCGCTTTCTCGCCGCCATGTGCGCACTGGGTGTCGGCAGTTACACCCTCGATGGAATTGAGCGCATGCGCCAGCGCCCTATCGGCGAACTGGTCGATATGCTGCGCAATCTGGGCGTGCGCGCACGTTATCTGGACAAACCTGGTTTCCCGCCGCTGCGTATTGATGCTGACCGTCTGCCCGGCGGCACGTTGCGCTTCGGAGCGGCGCAATCATCCCAGTATCTTTCGGCGGTATTGATGGCAGCACCGCTGGCGCGCCACGAAGTGATGATTCATCTGGAACCGGGCCTGCCGAGCTGGCCTTATGTCGCGATGACCATGCGCCTGATGACCCATTTCGGCAATATGGTCGAACTGGAGCGCGATCCGGACAGCGGTCAGCCGCAGTGCATCATCGTCCCGCGCCAACCTTATCAGGGTGAGGATTATCTGATTGAACCCGACGCCAGCAACGCCAGTTATTTTCTGGCCGCTGCGGCAATCCATCCCGGCGCCAAAGTTACGATCCGCGGTTTGGGGCGTCACTCGGTTCAAGGCGATGTCAACTTTGCCCAGGTTCTGCAAAACATGGGCGCTCAGGTGAGCATGGGGCAGGACTCGACAACACTTACTGGTACGGGCACGCTCAACAGCATTGATGTCGATCTGCATGAAATGCCGGATACCGCCCAGACGCTGGCGGTGACAGCACTGTTCGCCCAAGGCACGACGACGATCCGCGGACTTCATACGCTGCGCGTCAAGGAGACAGACCGGCTGGCGGCTTTACAGAATGAACTGATGCGCCTGGGGGCGACGGTGGAAATCGAAGGCGATGATGTTCTGCGCATCACTCCGCCACCGACATTGCGCCCGGCAGCCATCCAGACCTATGACGACCATCGCATGGCGATGAGTTTCGCCCTGGCTGGCACGCGCGTGGCCGGCGTGACGATTCTCGACCCGGCCTGCGTTAATAAAACATATCCCGATTTTTTCAAAGACTTGGAAAAACTGCGCGCTTGAATCAATCCACTATTCCAGCGGTACAGAACAGCGCGCCAAATACTTCCTTCGGCGCAACGCGCAGCCAGACATATCACAGCAACATCTGCGGGTTGATCCGCGTCAATTGATCCACCTTTTCCTGGCCGACCAGCTCGATGGCGCGCTCCAGGCCTTTAAGGCGCAGCCCCAGCGTCTCCCAATTATGCAGATCGCTGCCAAGAAACGTGTACCGGTCTTCCTGTAAAAAACGCTCGACCAGACATCGATTCGGGCTGGCTGGATCGTCGGAAAGACATTGCAAATTGCCTTGCAGCAGCGCGCCAAGTTGCGCGAAATAATCCATCAATCCCGGATTTAGATGAACGGCTGGTGTGCGTTCAGGGTGGGCAATCACAACTTTCAACCCCAACGACTGCAGCCAGCGGATCGTCGGTTCAAAAATCGGCGTTATTTCGCTGATCCAGAAGTCAATCAACACAAACCGGCGGGCCATTCCGTAGGTGACTACGTGCTGGGGATCGGTGGTTTGCAAACCTGCATGCAATGTGTTTTCACCACCAGCGAGCAACTTCAACGGCACCTGCGCTTCATCCAGCGCTGATTGCAGCACCTTCGCCCGGGCTGGAATCGTCTCGACCGTATTATCCGGCAGGCTTGGCCAGATATGCGGTGTGACAAAACTGTGCGTATAACCTGCTTCGACCAGTGCCCGGGCACAACGAATCGATTCAGCGATTGTCTTGCTCCCATCATCAATACCGGGCAGCAGGTGGGAATGCACATCTATTCGACCATAAGACATAGGGCAGGCAGGCTACTACTTTTAAGCCCCCGCGTCGAGACCAGCCAGCGCTCAAGTGCAGTACACCAAGGAACCCGACGTACAACAAAACCAACGTACAACACCTTGACAGCCTGCGTCCGGGTATTAAGCTTATTGTTTCTCATTAAACCAGCGCGCCATTAGCTCAATTGGCAGAGCAGCTGACTCTTAATCAGCGGGTTTTAGGTTCAAGTCCTAAATGGCGCATTACTTTCAACCTTGTCATGCGACAAGGTTTTTTTACGCCCCTCTTTTCGTCTGTTGCACTGCTTGGAATTGCTACCAATCAACGGCGGACGCGCAATGCTGAACTGGGCACGAAAACCACCTGCCCTGCAGCCGGAGCGCTATGGGCTGTCGTCGGGTCGCTGCACCCTTTGGCACAGCAATTCCCCATGCGGCTGCGCTTGCCGCTAAACGTGCGCATCAACCCCCGGGCGACAAAAATAACGCAGAACAAAACCAGCCCCAGCACGAGCGTATGTTGCACCCAAAGTGTCATGCTGAAATTTTAGGCGCTCGAGCCTCAAATGACCAGTTTTTCTTTGTTCCCAGCAGCGTGCGGTGTTATGAATCGATATTTTTGATCATTTTATCCCCCACATTCGTATATACTTATGAAGGAACAACCAATGACGAACCAATCGGTCAGCACGGCGATTTCGTCCAAATCCGCATGACCATTGGCCCGCATGACCAACAAGCACAGACGCTTAACCGGAGATACTCATGGCAACTCCAACTGGTGCTAATCTATTGCGCTTAAGTGAGACTCAACTGGGTCTGGCCAATCCTGATGAAGATATTCGTGGTCGCCGGGTGGTCGATCGCGACGGTAAGGATATTGGCAAAATCGAAGCGCTGCTCATCGACGACCAGGAAAGAAAAGTACGATTCCTTCAGGTCGTCAGTGGTGGTTTCCTGCATATCGGTCGAAGTCGATTGCTGATCCCTGTGGATGTCATCCAGTCGATCACGCCGGACAAAGTGCAGATCGACCGTACGCGCGAACATGTGGCCGGTGCGCCTCCCTATGATCCGGTGATCACTGAAGACCCGGACTGGCAGGCCTATTACGCCTATTACGGCGCAGCCCCCTTCTGGGCACCGGGATACATGTATCCCATGTACCCCTATTTCTGATGCAATTGGCGCCAAACGCCTATTTTGACGCACGGACACCCAGTTTTACGCTCTTTTTGAAAAAAATAATTTGGCGGTGGCAGCGCGCGCCTGCATGCTCACGGTAGCACAGGAGCGTTTGAATGCATCAGCCCCGATCTTCCCTAGCCTCGTCCATGACTTCGCGCAGCATCGTGCCCCCTGCCCGCCGCGCTGACCGATCCGTCGCACGATCTGCCGCATCAACCAAGCCTTCCCGCTCGCCGGTGAAACAACGCATTCAGCCTGACAGCGCCGCCGTAACCCCCGTTGAAAAATCCTGCCTGTCCAGCTACGAAGAAGAACCCGAACGCTGGGATGGGATGAGCTGAACAGCCTCCCGCCGGCAGGAGCTGGTGCTGCGTTCCACCGGTTATTGCGCGTGATGCGCCTGTGATCCATCGACAGTCCCGATCCGATCAGCCTGCGGTTTAACCGTGAGCTAAGAGGGGCATATCTTTTTACTATGCTTTGTTGCCGCTGTGGTTTGACGCAATCGCAGGGTTCTGCTAACCTGCTTTGCTCCCGCCTGCCCCTGACACAACACAATCAGGTTGAGGCATTGTTGGATGGTTTTCAATATTTTGTGAGGCACGATCATGCGAGCCAGTGATATTCGCCGCGGCACGGCGGTTGTAGTTGAAGGTACTCTATTCGTCGTCACCAACGCCGACCACAACACCCCGGGCAACCTCCGCGCCAAGGTACAATTCAAACTCCGCGACGTGCGCAAGGGCACAATCATTGATAAGCGCGTCGGGGCTACCGATGACATTGAAGTCGTCAATCTTGACCGCCGCAACGTTGAATACCTCTATTCCGACAATGACGGCCACATCCTGATGGATCTGGAGACCTACGATCAGGAGACCATCGCCAGGGAAGTGTTCGGCGACGACATTCTTTATCTCAAACCCAACACGCAGATCAGCGCCCTCTATCACGACGGCAAAATTGTCAGCTATGAACTGCCTAAGACGGTGGATTTGCAGGTCACCGACACCCCGCCAGGCATTAAAGGCGCCACCGCAACCAACCAGCAAAAAGATGCCACGCTGGAAACCGGTCTGAAAACGCGCGTTCCCCCATTTATCGAAATCGGCGAAGTGATTCGCGTCAGCACGGATGGCGGCGGATATCTCAGCCGCGCCTGAATCAATCGATCGATTCATTCACTCAACTGACGCAATCGGCATGGCAATCAATGCCCGCCCGTTAAACTCTGTTACGGTTATTACCAGACCCTGCGCTATTGCGCTTTGCCCTGATGCATTTGACCCTGGTTCGATCGATTATTTTGTGGCGCGGCCCGGTCTGTTTTGCCGCGCCTAATGTCGCACAACCTTGCTGGTTATATCGGTTGTACAAGTTAAGTCACCCCCATAAACAGGCCGATGCCTAGCGTGGAAGGAAACACGCTTATGTCCTGTTGGGTAGTACCAGTTGTAGCCGCCGAATTCTTCAAGGTCTCACTGGAGCAAATCCAGGTGATGGTCGCCGAAGGCAAACTGCCCAGCGTGGAGCAGAACGGGTTCACGTTCGTTGATGTCCTGCCTGAAGTGGAGAACCTGACGCTGCCTCTGCCCAAACCGTCGATCACGCCTCCCCCAACCTATGTGGCGCTGACCGGGGAGGAATTGCAGGCTTTGACTCTGCCCCATCATGAACATCCTTCTGATGACGAACACGCCAGCCTGATGGCATCGGAGTCAGCCATTGATGAGCATGACGAAAGCTTCTCCTGGCACGCCGCCCGCTTAACCGCCTCGGCTGGCCGAGGCGCGCCGCGCCAAGCCGCCTGAAATACGCGCACCCGCCATTGGCATTGTGTTCGCGCCCGCCCGTTACATCCACCAACCAATAAAAAACCCGCACCATCTCATGGCGCAGGTTTTTAATTTGAATTATCGAATCTGAAATTATCTCAGATGATCGACTTCAGCCGTTTGACGAACTGCAGCGGCAACCCCCACGGATCGCGCAACATGAGAACCTGGTCGCCATTACCCAGGGTGGTGACATCCTGCTCCAATTTCGCCCCGCCCGCCACCAGCCGATCACGCACGGCTACCAGGTCATCGGCGGTCATGGCGATATGCAGTTGCATCGGGTGCATCACACGGTAATCCGGCGCCGATCCATTCAGATTCTTATAAATTTCCAGCATGACCTGGCCCGAACCATCCGCCACAAAATGCGCAAAAGCCGGAGCTTCGCCCCCCATCTTGATGGTCCACCCCAGATACCGGCAATACCACTGAGCCGCGGCAGCAGGGTCTTCCAGTTGCAACGCAAAATGTTCGATACGCATTCCAATACTCCCGATGGTTCATGCGGCAGATTCACTGACGCATTTCGCCTGTTACAGCCACATTGTTAATTGTTAACGGTTGCTCGATGTCACGATGAAGCGGATCCTGCTGCCGGCATGGCCGCCGGCGCTTTCGGCAGCGCTGCCGTGTTGTACCGGCTGCCCGGAATACGGACACGCCGGTTGATACTTGGCCCGATCGGCAAAAGCGTGCTGGCATACATGACAATACCCAGCACCACTACGTTGACACCAAACATCACCAGCGCCATCCAGCCATCCAACCGCCGCAGGCTGACGAACTGGGCACTGCTTGAACCGAAGAAATAGATCGTCAATGCCGTGGAAAGCAGAATGGCCAGGGCAATGGGGATCAATCCGCGCCACGCCAGCGCCAGAATCTGATCGAAGCGAAAACGCGGCAGTGTCCAGCGCACCCACATGAACAGGAACAGCACAAAAATAGTCTTGGCGAAATAAACCACCGCCCGCAGGATGCACAGCGACAAACTATCCGTCACCGCTGGGTTCACCGCATCTGGCCCGCCCAGACCCGGAAAATGCCACCCGCCCAGAAACAGCGCCACCATCAATGCGCTGGTTGTCACCATGCCGGCATATTCCGCCATGAAAAACAGGGCAAAACGCATCGAGCTGTATTCCGTGTGATAACCACCGACCAGCTCCTGTTCGGCTTCAGCCGTATCAAACGGGGCGCGGTTGGCTTCGGCGTGAATACAGACCAGAAACAATAGAAACGTCACCGGATGGGCAAAGACATTCCACGCCGGCAACCACCCACCCCAGTAATGGGCTTGCTTTTCAACAATCTGATTCAAATCAAGCGTGCCAAACATCAGCACAATCGTGACGATGGCCAGACCCATCGGAACTTCATAGCTGATCATGTTGGCTGTGGCGCGCAGACCGCCAAGGAACGAATACTTGTTATTGCTGGCCCAACCACCAATCACCACGCCATACACCGCCAGCGACAAAGTCGCCAGAATAAACAGCACACCGATATTCAAATTGGCAATCTGGAACCGCCAGCCTGTGGTAAACGTCGCGTAAAGACGTTGACCGCTGGCCAGATCAATCGCCGGAACCGGGTCAAGATCATTACCCAGCTCCAGCACCACCGTCGGCTGACCCGGGTAGCTGTCCAGCCCCGCGCCGGCCGGAACCGTCTGCACCGTTACATCACTGATCAGTTCATGGAACCGGGGCAGATCAGCAGAAATTGTCTTGGCCTGGGTATCCACCGCGGCGCGCAGGCTATGTCCGTCGCGCCACAAGTTCGTGATATCAACGGTCTGGGTTGTCCCCTTGATCCCGCCCCATGGAATGACCGCAATCGAGATGATGATCACGACAATCATGATCACCGGCGCCAGTGTAAACAGCACCTTATCAACGCTGCGAGCGCGATAGTCTTCCTTCAGGAAGAACTTCAACCCGTCCGCCAGCGGCTGCAGCAAACCATATGGGCCAACCCGGTTGGGGCCAAGTCGATCCTGCATCCAGGAGGCAGACTTTCGTTCCAGCAGAATCAGGTACGCCACCGTCACCAGCACCACAAGGTGCACCACCAGTAACAACGGCAGCCACGGCGGAATATTGGCTTGAATCCAGTCGAGCATGGGAGCCTCGGGGCTGATGAATCAATTTCATCCTCAGGCGACAGCCCGTCCCGCCTGAAGCACGCATCATCTCACTTACAATTCCGAAAATTCAAACGCCGGTTCATTGGCCTGGGCATCGGGAATCGTCACATCCGCAAACACGCCGCCCATCTCCGACCGGATTTCCGCAGCATTGTACAATCCGCTGCGACCCAGCAACTTGAGATAAACATCCCCCTCGCGCCGCGTTCCTTCCGCCGGTGTCACACCAGCCATAAACGCCTGCAGGCGATTGTTGAAGTTTTCCCAAGTGCCTTCCTTTTCCGCCCAGGTCGCCGCTGGCAACAGAACATCGGCACTGGCGCTGATACTGCTGGGCAGAATGTCCTGCACCACCTTAAATCCTTTTTCAAACACTGCTGGCAGCGTTTTGGGCAGCCACGCGCTATGATACCCGCCAACAATCCAGCCGCCCTGCAGCGCCTTGACCGCTTCACCACCACCACGGGTCAGCTCCTCGAAGCTGGCGGTCGGGCCGCCCAACAACTGCATCACCCGGCGGATGCCGGCAGCATTGGGCACTTTTTCCGCCTTGATACGGAACGTCTCCTGCTTGGTCTGGCTGTTGTAAAATACTTCATCCTCGCCGGTCGTCGGCACTGGCCCGAGCACCAGAACCGCCTTGGGATCAAGCGCCCGAATCGCCTGACTCAGCAACCACGCCTCCTCGCACGCCATCATCGGCGAAAGCACGGCGTATAACGATCCCTGCCCACTCTGGGCGGCTATTTTCTTCAACCCCGCCAGCGCTGCATCAATGGCGGCATCGTAATCAACCGCACCTTGGGCGCCATGCTGAACCGTCACGGCGCTGCGCAGCCGGTTGGCATCATCGGTGATGTGATAGCTGTGGCGGGTATCGTCGCTGATCCACCACGTATTCACCTCGGCGTTGTAGCGTGGTTTAATGCGATAAACCCGACCTTCGTTGAACTCCAACCAGATATTTTCACCACCGGCATCCACCGGGCTGACCGACGCAGCACGCTGCAGGAACCACACCCGCTGCTTGAACAGGAAATCCTTGTCCAGCAGCGCCCCCACCGGACACAGATCCACCACATTGCCCGAAAGCTTGTTATCCAGCGGTTTGCCCGGGAAAATATCGATTTCCTCCTTGGCGCCGCGCCCGTCGATATACAACTCGCTTTCGCCGCTGATTTCGCGTGTGAAACGCACACAGCGCGTGCACATGATGCAGCGATCGTTGTACAGCAGGATGTTCTTGCCCACATCCTTCTTCGGTTTTTTATTTTTATCTTCCTCGAAGCGACTCTCCGAGCGGCCATACTGGAAGGAATAATCCTGCAGCAGGCACTCGCCAGCCTTGTCGCAGACGGGGCAGTCCAGCGGGTGGCTCAAAAGAAGATATTCGACAACCTGCTTCTGGTTGGCCACCGACTTGGGCGACTGGGTATGCACCACCATCCCATCGCGCACCTGCGTCTGGCATGACGGCACGAGCTTGGGAATGCCCTCGATTTCCACCAGACAGACCCGGCACGACGCGGGAATACTCAAACCAGGATGGTAGCAGTAATGCGGCAGAAAAAGACCGGCATCGAGAATTGCCTGCAGCACAACCTGCTTGTCTTTTGCTTCGATCTGCTTGCCGTCTACGGTAATCTTGGGCATGGTCTTAAATCCTTAACCGATCCGCTGCCATCCAGCCGATCGTCTGCGCTAAAAATAGGGACTGTTGATGATATAGCGCTTCGTGACAGATTTCATCCGCGAGGTTTCATTTTCACCAGTATGGCCTGATCGTTCCACCTGACCAGGTTCGCGCCATGCTCACTTTCGCAATCCGGCGGATGCGCCTGTCCCCGGACATGGTTTCAATCCGACGACATTTGTCGCAAAACCATTCCCGACTGGCTGATTTTTTCCCGCCTAGCTCTTCATTGATTCAACGCCACCCATGATCTCCGCCAGTTCGGTGGTGATCTGGCTCTGGCGGGCACGGTTGTATTTCATGGTCAGACTCTTGACCATCTTGTCCGCGTTGTCTGTCGCACTTTTCATCGAAACCATGCGCGCCACATGCTCGCTGGTGGTGGCATCGAGAAATGTCTGGAAAAACGCCGTTTTGACCGTCAATGGCAATAGTTCATCCAGCAACGCCTTGGGGTCGGGGCTGAACTCATACTGCGTGCGCGTGTCATAACGATGCGTCTCAGGCCGAACTTCCGCCCCGCTGCGGTTGCCATCCAACGCACCGGCCTTAACCTGCGCTTCCTTCTCCGCCACCTGTTGGGCCAGCGAATCCACCGCACTATTCACACCCGCCAGCGGCAAAAGTGTCAACACTTCCGGACGCTGCGTGCTGGTGGAAATAAAGTTCATGAACGCCACATGCACCGCGTCGATCTCCCCTTCAACAAACCGTTTGAGCAGCGGCGTGAGCAGGCGATCCACCTCCTCATAACTCGGTACGTCATGGGCATCGATACGGCTGGCCAGCGTCCGGTGCTGATAGGTGAAAAAATTGATCCCTTTCTTACCCACCACATGCAGCTCAACGGCCTGACCCGCGGCTTCCTGTTCCTTGATGAACGCATTCGCCGCCCGCAGCACGCTGCCGTTATAAGCACCCGCCAGACCGCGATTGCTGGAAATGACCAGCAGGACAACACGGTTTTTACGCTGCGTCTCATCCGGTCGGCGCAGCAGCGGATGTTCCACATTACCCACGTTCCGAGCCAGATCGCGCACCAGCTCACGCACTTTCTGCGTGTACGGTTTGGTTCCGACAGCCCGTTTCAGCGATTTCTGAAACTTCGCCGTCGCAATCATCTGCATCGTCTTGGTAATCTTACGGATATTCCGTACCGCCTTGCGGCGTTTTACGATTGCTCTTGCCTTAGCCATAATCAGGTCGAAAGTGTAGAAAAGTCGGGCGTAAATGCAACTGTCCGGCGCCCAGATTGGCCGCCGACAACGACTCAACCAACGTCAAAATAACTTAAAAGTGCCAAAATGTCCTCTGATATCGCCAATCCGACCCCAATCACCGCCTACATCGCCCTGGGTGCCAATCTCGGCCCGCGCGAGCAGAACTTGCATGCTGCCCTGGAAAAATTAACCGCCTCATCGGGGATCAAGTTGGCAAAAATAGCCCCTTTTTTCGCCAATGCCGCCGTTGGAGGCCCGGCTGATTCGCCTCCTTTTCTCAACACGGCCGCCCAAATCGCAACGACGCTGCCAGCCCACGAACTGCTGGCGCTGCTGCTTCAAATCGAACAGGAGCTGGGCAGGGTGCGCACCCAACGCTGGGGGCCACGCACCATTGACCTGGACCTGCTGATCTACGGCGATCAAATCATCAATACCCCCGGGTTGATCGTGCCCCATCCGCTCATGCACGAGCGGCTTTTTGTGCTTCAACCACTTGCCCAGATCGCGCCCGATCTGGTTCATCCGCTGCTTAAAAAAACTATTCAACAGCTTTTACAGGCCTTGAAATCAGCCGCACCCCGAACAGATCAACCCCTGAAATAGACAACCTCCGCACCAGCAACGCTTATAGGCGCATGATTTTTGATTTTTTAACGACCACCGGCTTGCGGGTTAATGTGTCCCTGTTTCAATCACCTGGCGCAGCCCCGCTGGTAAATCGCCGACCTGCAGGGCCGGATTTCTGGCATAGGGTTGATAAAGCGGATCGCCAAACAAAACCATCATCCAGCTTATCGTCGGCACGGTGCGCCAGTACGCCTCAGCCAGCGTCAGCTTGCCTGTCATAATCAACGGAAACAGCTCATCCGGCCGCGGAAACGCCGACAAATAGGGCTCCGCCACCGGCCCGACCGTCGCCGCCGCCCCATTGAGCAGCAGGCCAGCCACCCATCCCTTTTCATGGTCGCCCCGGACGCTCACCGCTTCAAAACTGGCAATATGAATCGCGATAGCGCCGCGATTCAGCGCCATGCCAGGGATGAAATGCCGCAAACTATACCAGCCGCAATACAGCGCAACATCATTAACCCGATCTTCCGGCTGAATCACCTGCGCCTGATCGTCCAGCACCACCCCCAACCGACTCTTGCTGCGCGTCAGTTGCGCCAAATCCTTGAGATACTGATCCCACCGGCCATATTCATCCAACTGTTTGCCCTTGGAACCCAGCACCAATGATCCTCCGGCATCAACCAGCATCACGCCGGTCAGCCCTTTTTTCTCAACCTCAACGGCATCGATAATCATCCGGCGAACAATCTGCGGTGTCGGCCCGTCCAAACGCGAAACCATCAATACCGGAGGAATCTGGCCACTGGTTCTGGCCCGGAAGTACAACGGATTGATCAACCACCGGGCACGCGGATAGTCCCCCCACCACAATAACGCCAGCTCACTGTCCAGAGCAGCCGTCGTCTGACTGGGATTCAGGATTTCCAACTGACTGTTGATCAGCTTGGCATAGGCAATCAACCCGAAATTTTCACGCACAATCTGGCGCAACTGCCCGCGCGCCGCTGGATCATGCTGCTGGCCTTGCAACTGGTTGGCACCGGCAGCAGCGCCCGCCACCTGTTCGCGCAGCGTGCGCAGCCGTACCGCTTCATCACTGTCCGCCGGTCCCTTGACCCGTACCCGATCCACAATCCCCGCCCGACCCGTCAGTTGTTCCATCACCTCCAGTAACTTTTGCAGCACTTCATGCTGCTGCGCCTGATCCAGCTTCGTCATGGCGCTTTCGATCATTTGCATCGCTCGGTCAGCCCGTTTGGACAGATCATCCGGGTTGTTGGATTGCTCCCGAATCGTCTGATGGGGCTGGCTCGTGGGTTGCGCTGAATCAACACTTTCCTGCTCCGCCGCTGGCGCAGTGGCCGGCGAATTCGCAGCCGTAAGTGTCTCAGCCATTTGCTCCAGATCACTGACAATCTGCTGAATATGCCCGGTAATTTGCTGTGTCTGCTGCTTTAATTCCGCAATCTCCTGCTGCTCGGCTGGCGTAAATGCCCGTTGGCGCAGGCGCAGCGGCATCCCATAAAACGTGACCAGACATTTGACCTGATCCTGCAATTTATTTTGTTCCAGAAATTCGCGCACCGCTGGCAGGATATGCTCGTCATACTGACGGGCATCGACCTCCTCGGTGACGGGCAGCGGAATTTCCACGATACGGCCATCAGGAACCCCGCGCTGGCTGGCGTACAGTTCTGCCAGCACGCGCCCTTCGGGCATGTTCTTGTTGGTAATCAGCAGAAGCTGGTCGGGCTGGAGTTGAGCGCTGGCGGTTGTCCACGCCAGCAGAACAGCACTCGTGAAAATCAACAGAAACAATCGCATCAATCGTCCAAAAGTGAAACAACGCTGCCCGGCTGACAACCGCGCACCGCCGGAAAGATTATTTTTATTCACAGAACCGTCCGCTGCCGCCGCAACAACGACTCATCACGCATGGATCGACCGCTTTTCGACCGCCAGTGCCGCTTCCTTGATCGCTTCATTCAGCGTCGGATGGGCATGGAATGATCGCGCCAAATCCTCGCTGCTGGCTTGGAATTCCATGGCAACGACGGCTTCATGAATTAATTCCGATGCCCGCGCATGCAGAATATGCACGCCAAGGATTCGATCCGTCTTGCCATCAGCAATTATTTTCACCATTCCCTCGGTCTGCTCCATTGCCTTGGCTCGGCCATTGGCCATGAAATTAAATTTACCCACCTTGATCGGCCCCAGTTTGGCCGCCTGCTGCTCGTCCAGCCCCACCTGCGCCAGCTCCGGGTGCGTATAAATCACCGCCGGACACGTCGCGTAATTCACATGCCCCCCCCGCCCAGCCATCTGTTCAACACAGGCAACAGCCTCTTCCTCAGCTTTATGCGCCAACATCGCCCCGCCGATCACATCCCCAATCGCGTAAATCCCCGCAACACTGGTTTGATAGGTCGCATGATCGACTTCGATAAATCCACGCCGATCAACCTTCACGCCCGCTTCAGCCAGCCCCAGACCATCACTCACCGGTTTACGGCCCACGCAGACAACCACTTTGTCGGCGGTTTCAACCCCGCTCTGGCTGCCATCAACACTCTTCCATGCCACTTTCACGCCATTTTTTTCAATTTTGGCTGACTCCGCCGCCGTCTTAAAGCGAAACTTCAGCCCCTCTTTTTCCAGGCTGCGCTGCAGACGCTGAACCAGCGCCTGATCCATCATCGGCAGCGGATGCTCCAGTACATCCAGGATCAGCACCTGCGCCCCCAGCCGCGCCCACACACTGCCCAGCTCGATGCCAATATAACCCGCCCCGATCAAAATCAGCTTCTGCGGAACGGCATCCAACGCCAGCGCCTCGGTCGAAGAAATAACATGCTGGCCATCGAACTTCAGGTTCGGCAGCTCGATCGGAACCGAACCCGTCGCGATGATGATCCGCTTGGCGTGCAATGTCCGTTTCGCGCCATTGCCATTGACCTGCACCTGACCCGCCCCCGCCAGCCGCGCCGTTCCAATCACATGATCGACCTTGTTCTTTTCAAACAAAAAACCAACCCCGCTGGTCAGCGAATGAACAATCTCATCCTTGCGCTTCATCAGCGCCGCCAGATCGAGACTGACCTTGCCTTCCACCCGGATCCCATGACGCGCCAACCCCTGTCGCGTTTCGACATAACGCTCGGATGATTCCAGCAAAGCCTTGGACGGAATACACCCCACATTCAAACACGTCCCGCCGAGATTCCCTTTCTCCACGCACGCCACGCGCATCCCCAGTTGCGCAGCCCGAATGGCTGCAACATATCCACCAGGCCCGGCACCAAGAACGATAAGATCGTAAGAACTTTCCGACATTTGATTCTTCCTGACCATCGCGCGCGTCGCTGATCAAATCAATGCAATCAGCCGCACCGCCGCGCTGACGGCTCGTCAAATAATTATTAATCGCCTCATACTTCCAGCATCAACCGAGCCGGGTCTTCCAGGAGCTGCTTCAGACGTACCAGGAAGCTCACGCTCTCGCGCCCATCCACCAGCCGATGATCGTAACTCAGCGCCAGATACATCATGGGGCGAATCTCGATCTTGTCCCCGATCACCACCGCCCGTTTCTGAATCGCGTGCATCCCCAGAATGCCCGATTGCGGCGGATTGATGATCGGCGTGCTCAGCAGCGATCCAAACACGCCGCCGTTGGTAATGGTGAAGGTTCCACCGCTCAACTCCTCCAACGACAATCGCCCGTCGCGCACATTCGTCGCCAGCCGTTTGATCTCCGCCTCGATACGGGCAAAGGACATACCCTCCACGTTCCGCAACACCGGCACGGCCAACCCGCGCTCCGTGCTGACCGCAATGCCCAGATGGACATAGTTGTGATAAACAATGTCCAGCCCGTCCATGTAGGCGTTGACGCGCGGGAACTCCCGCAGACCCATCACCGCAGCCTTGGCGAAAAAGCTCATGAACCCCAACCCGACATTGTGCATCTTCTGGAACGACTCCTTATATCGGTTGCGCAGCTCCATGATGGCAGTCATATCCACCTCGTTGAAGGTGGTCAGAATCGCCGCTGTCTGCTGGGCATGAACCAGCGTTTCCGCAATACGCCGGCGAATCTTGCTCATCGGCACGCGCCGCTCGCCGGTGGCGTCAAAGTCGATCGCCAGTTGCTTGGGTGGGGCTGATCCTGATGCTGCCGTCGCCGGTGTAATGCGCTCCGACACCACCGCCTGATGAGACGCCGGCGGAGCGGCTGATTCTGTTTCCGCTTCCTCCGGTTGCGCCTTGGCGGCACGGGCCGGGGTCACCGCTGCAAGCGGGGGCACAGCCGCTGACTGGCTGGTCGAGCGGGCATTAAGAAATTGAACCACATCTTCCTTGGTCAATCTTCCACCAACGCCTGTGGCTTTGATCTGACTCGGATCCACCTTGTGTTCCGCCAGTAGCGCGCGCACCGCCGGGCTGTACGCTGATAGGTCAACCCCGTCGGCTTGTTTACCCGCCGCTGACGCGGACACGGCCGGCTGGGGGGCTGGCGCAGGCGCACTGGATGACTTGGCCGCAGACGATACCGCCACCGACGCGGGGGTACTGGCTGAATCAGACTTGGCCCCGGCCGCGCCCGTCGCCGGTTTGGCTGGCTGGCTGACACGGGTTTCCACCGCCGCCTTCGGCGTCACCCCAGCCACTCCCTGGTCGATACTGGCAATCACTTCGCCCACACTGACCGTCGCCCCTTCATCTTTGACCCGGTGGATCACACCGGCAATGGGCGCAGGTACATCCACGTTCGCCTTGTCGGTCTCCAGTTCGCAGATCGGTTCATCCGCCGCGACACTCTGACCATCCTGCTTATGCCAGCGGACCAGAATGGCCTGGGTTATTGATTCACCAAGAGAAGGCACTTGCACCTGGGTTGCCATAATTTTATTCCTGTTGCAGACTCGCCATCGGACTCACATCCCATCCAACCACGCTTAACGTACGACATTGCCCGCGGGTTGACCAGTCGCAGCGCCGTGACGCTGCGGATAAATCACCATGAAATACATCGCCAGTAACACCCCGATCCACACCAGCAAAATTGCGCTCAGGATAACCAATAGCCTGCGTCGCGGTTTCATCGCCACATGATAGGTGTCGCCGCGCACCAGCACCGATGCCGACGCTGGTGCGCCCACCGGCTGGCTGGGTCGGGATGCTGATTTTCCTCGTCGGCTGAAATTGCTCATTTTGAAAAATCGATTATGTATTCACCATCGAAGACTGCGGAAAATTCATAGACTTCGCGAAAATCCTCCAGCGAGTCTTCTTCACGCTTGCGCATCATCCCGGCGTCGATCATCGCGTAGACGATCCGACCAAAATCCATGGTTTGGGTTATACCCCATCGCTGCAGAACTGTCCTGGCCATCATCCCCCACTGTTTCAGGGCATAATCGCGCAGACCAACACACAACTGCCGACCGTCAACATGATGAATTTCACCCTCGGCCACTTTCCCATGCAACCGCTCAACCGTGAAACCAAGACCACGCACCACAAAATCAAAGGCTTCAGCCGGATAAATACCCAGTTGATCAGCCAGTTGCTGGTGCGTCTTGGGGCTTGGTGAATCAGCCGAGGCCATTTGTTTCATGATAGCAAACGTCCGCAACCCCCGCCAAGTGGCGCAAAATCCCCCAGCTTGCCGATAACTCATTTAATATCCCGGCGCCATCGCCGCTATAGATACGGGCGGCATTGCGCCGGCCGGTTGCGCCTGGCGCAGAATAGGTGCAAAAATTTCTCCATAAAACGGCGTTCATGATGTCGTTGTCGTTTGGCAATCGAATCGCCAACGTCCTATAATGCCGCCACTGACAAACAAGATTTGCTAAATATAGAGAAGGGAAGCTCATGATTGATCGGCTAAAAACAAGGATGATTCTGGCCAGCGCCGCCAGTGCGTGCGCAGCGGTTATTGTGGCTGGGTGTTCCACCAAGGCCCCGCCCGCATTTGATGCCCTGGCGCTGCAGCTCAATGAACGAACCACTGCCAGCCAGGTTCAGACTCCAACCATGAATCCCCTGCCGGGCGACGAAATTGAAAGCCCCTATCTGGACGCCGACCTGCCTGCCGACGCCCGCGCCAATAAACACTACCCGCCCCCCACCACCGGCCCGGCCGGTCTGATCGAGGGCGAATTGCCCATGACCCTGCAGGAACTGATCACCCGTACGGTGATGCACAGCAAGGATATTCGCGTGGCTGGTTATCAACCCGCCATCGCCGAAACCGCCGTCATCGAAAATGAAGCCAATTTCGATCCGGTCTTTTTCGCCAACACCGGTTTTCAGCACATCGATCAGGTCAATACTGATTCCGGTACGCCCTTTTTCGCCAATCAGGATCGCATCGATGCTGCCACCGGTATCCGCCAGAATCTCTACAGCGGTGCCACCGCTGAGCTGCGTTATGAGGCGCGGCATGTCAATCTGATCGACACCAGCTCCTTTTCAAGCGGCACGAAAGATCCTTACTACACCAGCAATCTGGTGATGGAACTGACCCAGCCGCTTCTGCGTAATTTCGGCACGGAAATCAACCGGTCACGCATCGAAGTCGAACGCAACAACCAGCGCATCAGCACCCTGGATCTGCGCAATACGGTCGAGGAAACCATCTTCAACCTCGAACAGGCCTACTGGCAACTGGTGCAAGCCCAGCGCGATGTCACCGTCCTGGAACAGCTTCTCAGCGAAACCGAAGCGACCGCGGACATCGTTTCCGCCCGCATCAATCAGGATGCTTCGCGCGTCCAGGTGTCGCAGACCGTCTCCTCCGTCGAGCAGCGCCGCGCCGCGCTGGTACGCGCCAAGGCGCATGTGCGCGATTTATCCGACACGATCAAGCGACTGGTCGGCGACCCCGCGCTGCCCATCTCCAGCAAAGTCGTGATTGTTCCCGCCACCGACGCGATTACCGCGCCGTTCCAGTTTGATTACCAGGAGGCAATCTCCACCGCGATGGAAAACCGCCTGGAACTCGGCCAACAGCAGCTCCGCATCGATTCGGCGGGCATTGCTGAACGCTACTTCAGGAACAACCTTCAACCCAAGTTGAATCTGGTCGGAACCGCTTCGCTGCAGGGGATGGATGACAGTCTCGGCGGTGCCTGGAGCGATCAATGGGAGGGGCATCAGGTCAGTTACGGCCTGGCCCTGCAATTTGAAATCCCACTGGGCAACCGTCAGGCACGCGCCCTCTATACCCGCAGCCGCCTGCAGCGCCAGCAATCGGTCGATCAGTACGAAGGATTGATCGATCAAGTCGCGTTGGATGTCAAAACCGCCCAGCGCGAAGTGCAGACCAGTTGGGATGAAATGGTCGCCACCAAGCAGGCACGACTGGCTGCCCGTGAAGCGCTGGATTTAACCATCGTCCGCCGCGAAGCTGGCGAACCGCTCACCCCCGAATTCGTCAATCTGGAACTGCAACTGCAAGCCGAGCTGGCCAAGGCCTCGCAAGCGGAAAATCAGGCGGTATCCAATTACAACATCGCCATCGCGCGGTTCGAGCGATCCAAGGGAACGCTGCTGCATTATGACAATGTTCTGCTGCGGGAAAATGAAGTGACCGCTGCTCAGCAACCGTTGCGATAATGACCCGCTTGCGTGGATGCTTTAACGTCAAGCAACGCTTACGCCAGCCGGTTTTTTCCTGCGCCCCAGCCGGCGCACTGACAAAATCGGTCGAAGTGGCGCAACGCTTTCCGCACTGACCAAAATTATTTCATCATATCAATCAGAAGCTGCGCGACCTGTTGCGCCGCTTCGGGTTTGGCGATCCTGCGGGCATGATCGGCCATCTGCTGACGACGGTCGGCATCATGCAACAACGATTCCAGCAGCGGCTTGAGCGCCGCCGCATTAGCGCGACGATCACGCGCATCATCCAGCACAATCGCCGCCCCGGCTTCCGCCAGCGCGCGGGCATTGGCCCGCTGGTGCATGTCCTTGTGAAACGGATAAGGCATGAGAATCGCCGGTACGCCGCACGCCGTAATTTCCGCGCATCCGCTGGCGCCGGATCGGTTGATCATCAGGTCCGCCGCCGCGTAAATATCCGCCATGTCCGGCGTAAAATCGATCACACGGGCTGGCACATCCAGCTCACGATAACCCGCCCGAACTTCCTCGGCATGATCCCGCCCCGACAAATGCAGAACCTGCCACCCCTGCATCCGAACCTCCTTCAGCGCCTGCAGAACCGCCTGGCTGATCGTCTGCGCCCCCTGCGATCCTCCAGCCACAACCAGCGTATTCAACCGCCGGCTCAGCTCCAGCCGGTCAAGCGCCTGCTCACGCCCCGGCAGATTGCGCAGGCTGGCACGAATCGGGCAACCCGTCATGTGCAACTTGGACTGCTGCGACGATGAAACATGCTGGCGGGTCTGTTCAAACTGACAGCAAACCGCCTGAACATAGCGCATCAGATATTGGTTGGCTTTACCCGGCAAAACATCAGGATTCACCAGGGCGGCGGGAATCTTTTTCTGTCCCGCCAGTTTAACGGCCACCCCCGCGGCATATCCGCCCAGCCCCAGCACCGCAGCCGGTTGATGATCACGAAAAACATGCTTGACCAGATCCTTGGTCAAACGCCAGCTTTCCCAGAATTTTAACAGCCCGCCAATCGTCCTGACCGGCGGAATGATCGGCTGGGCGATAAACGGAAGATCAGCCGCCTTAAGAATCACACTGTCAATTTCGCGCTGGGTGCACAGAAACAACACCTTGATCTGCGGCTGTTTTTCCCGCAGCGCCTGCGCCACGGAAACGCCCGGATACAAATGCCCGCCTGTTCCTCCGCCGGCGAAAATGATCGTTCGTGCCTGATCCATGGCTGGTTCTTCCTCCTCAATCATAGCCTTCAGTGCCGCGCCTCAGGTCTCAAGGATGATCCCACGCGGCAGACGATGACGCACCGGCTGGCGCAACGGCGCCTGCAAGGTATCGGCAGCATGTTCATGCCGGGCAATACTGCACAGCAACCCCAGCGCCGCGCAGGTAATAATCAGCCCTGATCCACCGGCACTGATCAGCGGCAGGGCCAGACCCTTGGTCGGCACGGAAACCGTTGCCACCGCAATGTTGATCACCGCCTGCAAACCAATCATCGAACCAATGCCAAAGGCCAGCATCCGCCCGAACGCATCACGCTTCTGACGCACCACCTGCCAGGCAACATACAAAATGCCCAGGTACAAAATGATCGTCAGCAACGCCCCGAAAAGCCCCAGCTCTTCACAAATCACCGCAAAAATAAAGTCGGTTGTATCCTCGGGAAGATAACCCAGCTTCTGAACGCCATTACCCAGACCGCGCCCCCAGAGACCGCCGGAACTAAAGCTCAACAGACTCTGAATCAAGTGATAACCATCGGTCTTGGGGCTGGCCCAGGGATCGAGAAACGTCGTCATCCGACGCAGACGGTAAGGCTGAACCAGAATAAACCCCACAGCGCCGACCAGCGCCGGCGGGATCGTCACCATCAAATGCCACAACTTGATCCGCCCCGTCAACAGCATCGTCAAACTGCACAGACCGATCAAGGCTGCCGTACCAAAGTCCTCCACCACGATCAGCAGGCTGATCAACCCCACCGGTGCCAGCAGCAACACAAAACCGCTCCAGAATCGATCCAGATCGATCGGTCGCTGCGACAGACACCACGCCAGAAACAACACCGTCGCCCATTTACCCAGCTCCGACGGCTGAATCTGTGTAACACCAAGTTGCAACCACCGTCTGGCGCCGTTGACCTCCGTTCCAATTCCCGGAATCAGGACGATCAGACAGGCAAACGCCGCCACCCCAAGGCACCACAGAATCGGGTTCCTCTTGATTGAAAGTGAATTCAGTCGTTGATAATCCCAGTTCCCCACCACAAAAAACGTGATAATCCCCAGCCCCGCAAACAGCAGATGTTTGCTGCCGCGCGCAGTCCATTGCCAGGTGAGGTCGCCGGTGACATTCACCGCAGCCGACTGCACCATCAAAATGCCCAGGAACACCAGCCCCAGCACACACAAACTCAAAATATCCCACAAACGCAGGCGATAAATGGACGCATCCATAAATGATTTATCGGACGTAGCCCCAGTCAGGCTTGAAACTTCCTCCATGACGCGCATTGCATCGGCAAAGCGACCGGCGTCCACCGGGGCTGAATTTCACCTGAAAATGGGTGGATCGGCCGACAAGCGCCAATCAAGCGTCTTCGGTGATCGTTTCACGCACCACTTCTTCGATCGTGGTGATCCCATCGAAAATAGCGACCAGACCCGCCTGACGCAGCGTGCGCATCCCGCGTTTACGTGCAGCCGCCCGAAGCACCTGCGTGCTGGCGTGCTTAATGATCATGTCACGCATGTCATCATCCAGCGTCATAATTTCGTACAACCCCATCCGGCCCCGATAGCCGGTATTATTGCAGTGGTCGCAACCTTTGCCGTGATAGAAAACGCGCCCCTGCACATCGTCCGGCCGCAGCTCCAGCTCCATGAGCTGCTCCTCGCCGGGAACATATTCTTCCTTGCAGTTGAGGCAGATTTTACGAACCAGTCGCTGGGCGATAATCCCTTCCAGCGTGGCGGTCACCAGGAACGGCTCCAGCCCCAGATCCAGCAGACGCGCGATGGACGACGGCGCGTCATTGGTATGCAGCGTGCTGAAGACCAGATGCCCTGTCAGCGAAGCCTGCACCGAAATTTCCGCCGTCTCCTTATCGCGGATTTCACCCACCAGGATGGTATCCGGGTCCTGACGCAGCATCGATCGAAGAATACGGCCAAACGTCAATTCAATATCCGGTTTGATCTGACACTGAATAATGCCGTCGATGTCATATTCGACCGGATCCTCAGCCGTAATCAGCTTGGATGACACATCGTTCAGCTCGCGCAAGGCTGAATAAAGCGTGGTCGTTTTACCCGAACCTGTCGGGCCGGTCACAATCACAATGCCATTGGGTTTGTTGATGAGCTGCTTGACCATCGTCAGGTCTTCATCGCGCATGCCCAGTTTATCCAAATCCAGCGCCACGTTGCTGCGGTCAAGCACGCGCATTACAACGCTTTCCCCGAACATGGTCGGCAATACACTGACACGCAGATCGATCGGCTGGTTATTGACGTTCAACTCGATACGACCGTCCTGGGGCAAACGCCGCTCGGCGATATCCAGGTTCGCCATGACTTTCAGACGCGAGCTGATGGCCGGGGCAATATGGGCCGGTGGTGGCATCATTTCATACAGCACACCGTCAATGCGGTAACGCATCTTGAATTCATCTTCAAACGGCTCGAAGTGGATGTCCGACGCCTTGTCTTTAATCGCCTGCAGCAACACCAGGTTGATGAGCTTGCGCACCGGATTGGAATCGGCTGCCTCTTTCAGCGAATTCAGATCGATCGATTCCCCGCGGTTTTTCAGATCCCCCAGGGCTTCATCGCTGCTCAGCTCACCCAGAACCTGCCCCAGGCTCTCCGTATCATTCTGATAGTATTTATTGATCAGCCGATCGACCTGTTCAGGATCGGCAATCACCGCCTTGACGTTGTACCCCATCAACGAGCGCAGATCGTCCAGCGCCCGAAAGTTCTCATGATTGGCCATCGCCACCAGCAGTTTGCGGCTAGCCTTGTCGTACGACAGCGGCAACACCTTGCTCGTGGTGGCAATCTGAACCGGAACCGCCTCGATCGCCTCCTTGGGAATTTCCCGTTCCCCCAGATCAACCAGTTCATAACCCTTTTGTGCTGCCAGGGCGATGTTCAGGTCAGACGCCTTGATGACACCAATATCGACCAGAAGCTGCCCCAGCGGCGTACCACTCCCCTTTTGCTTTTGCGATTTCTGGAAGTTCAGCGCCTCGACAATCTGCTCGCGCGTGACCTTGCCCATCTTGGTCAATACACGACCAATTGGCCGCCCCTGCAACTGATCAATCGGCGGAATGCCGCCCAGTCGCGCTGCCCCGGCTTGCGCATCGGCGCTGGCTGGGCCAGCAGCAGGTTTTGGCGCCCCCGGCACTCTCGGACCCGCCACAGGCGCGGCAGCGCCCGGTTTCCCCGCCGGTGTCGCGGGCCTGCCCGAAGGGGCAACCGTTGCCACCGGTTTGGCCGCGCCGGCTGGGCGCACGCCCGCCACACCTGCAGCACCGGGTTGGCGCACTCCATGCGCTGGCTGCTGGGCAGAATCAGCTCCTGATCCAGTACGGCTGGACGAATTGGAAGCACTGGCAGGATCGGCAGGGTTGGCTCGTGACATTACTTTCCTCTGCTACTTAATCGGGTTCAAAATCAATACGTTTCTCTGGTCTCATCAATCGACAGCTCGCGAAAATATCCATGCGCAAAACCGCAATTTTTGCTCATCGCTTGTTCTGCGTACGCATCATCCGCTCACGATTCTGCTGCATCTGACGCTGACGCTCAGCTTCATCAGAACCCGGCGTCGGACCGGCAGCACCCGGCGCCGATGCTGGCGGCGTCGCACCAACATGCCCCGGCATCTTGTCTTCCATCTCCTCGACCATCATTTCCTGCGCCGGCGTCAGATAACCAGCCTTGGTCAGACGCTCAGCCATGTATCCGGGCACTTTGCTCTTGTCGATCGCTTCCTCCGGGCTGATCTTGCCCTGCTCAAAAAGTTGCAGCAGAAAATCATCCAGCAGCACCATCCCGTAACGCCGGCCTGTCTGAATTTCCGAGTCGATACGAAAACTCTTGTTTTCACGAATCAGATTCTGAATGCCCGGCGTCACATACATGAACTCATACGCCGCCACCATCCCATCGGTATCAACGCGCGGGCACAACGCCTGCGATAAAACTGCAATCAGGTTGTTGGCCAGCTGAACCCGCACCTGTTCCTGCTGATCGGTCGGGAAGGCGTCAATGATACGGTTGATCGTCGAAGCGGCGCCGGATGTATGCAGCGTACCGAAAACCAGGTGCCCTGTTTCCGCTGCGGTAATGGCGGAACTGATCGTCGCCAGGTCACGCATTTCCCCGACCAGCATCACGTCCGGATCCTGACGCAACGCCCGGCGCAGCGCTTCGGAGAAGTTGGGCACGTCCACCCCGACTTCACGCTGCACCACAATCGATTTCTTATGCGGGTGGTAATACTCGATCGGATCTTCCATCGTGATGATGTGCCGATCGAAATTTTCGTTGATATAGTTGATCATGCACGCCAGCGTGGTCGTCTTGCCCGAACCCGTCGGCCCCGTCACCAGGAAGATTCCGCGCGGACGCCGGCAAATCTGCTCCGCCATCGCCGGCAAACCGATCTGCGCAAACGTCATGATCGTGTTGGGAATACGCCGCAACACCAACGAGCAGCAACCTTTCTGCTTGAAGATCGCCACGCGAAAACGCGCTTCATCCCCATAGGCAAAACCAAAGTCCCCCGAACCTTCCTCCTCATACTCCTGCTGAATACGCTCGGGCGTGATCGACTTCATCAACGCCACCGTGTCCTCCGGTTCCAGAACCTTGGTCTGCAGCTCGCGCAGGCGACCGTGCATGCGCAGCGTCGGGGGCTTGCCCACCGCCAGATGCAGGTCTGAGGCTTTGCGCTTGACGCATGTTTCCAGCAGTCGATCAATCTGAATGGTTGCCATAAATATACTACTTTGATTGCGCTGTTTTTATTACCCGTTTTTCCTGCCAACTCCGTGGTTGACCCACTTCGCCGCAGTCACTAGGTCACAATTCCTTCCACCTGCGCCACCTTCACAATTTCCTCGGCGGTGGTAACTCCACTGAGCACCTTCAGGCGCCCGTCACCCAGCAGGGTTTTCATACCGCCGGCAATCGCCGCCTTGCGAATCTTGTTCGTCGGCGCCCGGTCAAACGCCAGCTCGCGAATTTCGTTGTTCATCTGCATCATCTCAAAAATGCCCAAGCGTCCACGGAAACCCGTGCCCGAACAATGGTCGCAACCGCGCGGCTTGTACAGGGTCTTGCCCTCGATGTCCTTCGGACTCACGCCCAACAGCCGCAGCCACATCGGATCAGGTTCACGATCCACCTGCTTGCACTTGGGGCACAAAACCCGCACCAGCCGCTGAGCCATCACCGCCTGAATCGAACTGGCGACCAGGAACGGTTTGACACCCATGTCGATCAGACGGGTAATGGCGCTGGGCGCGTCATTGGTATGCAGCGTGCTGAAGACCAGGTGGCCTGTCAACGCCGCCTGAATCGCCACTTCCGCCACTTCCATATCACGAATTTCACCGACCAGAATAATGTTGGGCGCCTGACGCAGCATCGAACGCAGAATCTTGGCAAAGGTCAGGCCGATGTTCTCACGCACCTGGCACTGATTGATGCCGACAAAATTGTATTCGACCGGGTCTTCTGCCGTGATGATCTTGCGATCCGGCCGGTTCAGCGTGTTCAGCGCCCCGTACAACGTCGTGGTTTTGCCTGAACCCGTCGGCCCGGTCACCAGAAAAATACCGTTGGGACGGCGAATGATTTTTTCAAACGCCTTGTAGTCTTCCTCCTCAAATCCCAGATTTTCCAACCCGATACGCACACTGTCCGGACGCAAAATACGCAGCACGCAGCTTTCCCCATGATATGCCGGCAGCGTACTGACACGGAAATCGACGTTCTGCTTATCGACCACCATCTTGATACGACCGTCCTGCGGCAGGCGTTTTTCCGCAATATCGATACCCGCCATGATCTTGATACGGCTGATCAGCGGCCCGCGCATGCGCAGCGGAACGCGATCACGCTCGACACACTCGCCATCGATGCGATAGCGAACACGCACGCGATCCTTCATCGGTTCAATATGAATATCGCTGGCCCGGTTACGAACCGCTTCAGCGATCATCGCATGAACCAGCTTGATGATCGGCGCCTGCGTCGGATCATTGCCCACATCTTCGCCAAGACCGGCCACGTCAATCGATTTGTCGATGGAACGATCGACCGATTTGTCCATCGTCGCGTCCATCGACTTGTCCAGCGAATCGCGCAACCGATCCAGCGTCTTGTCCATCGTTTTGTCGATGGTCTTGGACGAATCGGCATTAAACAGCTCGTCAATCACCTGCTTGATCCGGCTCTTGGGCGCCAGAACCGTCTTGACTTCCTTGTTCAACCGGAAGCGCAGAATGTCGAGCATCTCCAGATCCAACGGATCATGAATCGCCACTTTCAACCGATTGCCTTCCATCCCCAGCGGAAGAATCAGATGTTTGCGCATCAATTCATCCGGGATGAGATTGACCGCATTCGGCGGAACCGACTTTTTATCCAGATCGAAATACTCCATCCCGTGCTGGGCAGCCAGCGCCTTGTAAACCGCCGCTTCGCTGGCCAGTTGAAGATTGATCAGCGCCTCCCCCAGACGCATGCCCTTGGCCTTGCCGTGCGCCAGCGCCCGTTCCAAGTCCGCGTTGGTCACCGCCCCCCACTCGATAAGTAGGTCGCCCATTCGCTTGTGCTGTCGTGCCATGTTGCCAATCCTCTGCTAAATTCCTCACCTGTCGCTCGTCAGTCGGGGGAAATCCGCTCAATTTCGCTTCTCGCTCACGCCTAGCCACCGTAGTCGTGGGCGATCAAGGCTTCATCGGACGATCAACGCCCCTTTCAAACCTCCGGCCACCTCACCAAAATAAGCGCCATCTCCCTAAAAGCGGTGTGAGCCTGCCCGAACCACCCAACGACACACGTTACCCCTTAAAAGCAGTACGTTATCGCTGACGAACAGTTCATTATTTTCAGCCCATAATCAGTTCTACCCGCCAAGCGCGGCGATCGGCGCATAACAAAAATGCGCGATATCTCTTGCCAGCAAATAGTTTACCGTTTTAGCACGTGCTAAACCACAATAAAATTCCGCTCGTTTGTCATGATATTGCATCACGACGGAGCGTCATCTCCTCACCCGCAGGGCTGCGCGCCGCCACCTCGTCAGACGCACCGCTGGATCCATCGGGTGCGCTATTGATGTCGTCAGGCGCACCCATGCCCGCGCACCACAGACTTACGGACGCATGCTCTTGACCAGACCGACCATCTCAATATCAAAAATCAGCGTCGAATTGGCAGGGATGATTACCTTGCCATTCTGATCCGCCTTTTCTTCCGCCCCATACCCAAGATCCGGTGGAATAATCAATTCGCGCCGATCACCCAGTTTCATTCCCAGCAACCCTTCTTCCCATCCCTTGATCACACTGCCTTCGCCCAGTGTCACCGGAAAAGGCCGCCCACGATCACGCGATGAATCAAACTTTTCGCCCGTCGCTTGAAGTTTGCCCGTGTAATGCACAATCGCCACATCCCCCTTGGCAGCCACAACTTGCTTGCTACCCAGATCAATAATGGTCAAACCTGAAGCTGTCGTATGAGAATCAGCCTGGGAATCAGACGGCGTCTGTGCCGCAGCCGCCGGTTGTGATTCAGGCATATTGGCTGAATCCACCTCCCCCGCCAGCGGTTTAACTGCATCCGTCACCGACACCGGCGCCTGGCCACTAGCCACCCCACCAACCAATAATGCAACACCACACGCCGTCGCGGCCATAAAAGACTTCATCATTTTGCTACTCCAGGTGTAAAACTCTGATCCAGACCCGTCACGCTCGTGACGCGCTGATCCCTATTATTACAACCGCCGTGCCGCTGGCAACTCAACACCCCATTCTCCGCAATATCTCGCCCAAATCAGTGGTGGCATGTTTATTGGGGCCAAACAGTGACAATTCCATCTGAATGGAACATTTTCAGCATGTCAGGCTGGTTCACAGCCCCCTGTTGCGATATAATCAACCGGCTGGTAATTTGGAGTTTGTACACCGATGATCGATACGCAGACCCTCCCTGATAATGTTTTGACGACCCAGCTCAAAAAGCTGGTCAACTGGAGCCGGCGCAGCTCGCTCTGGCCGATGCCTTTTGCCACAGCCTGTTGCGGTATTGAGCTGATGGCCACGGCAGCCAGCCGCTTCGACCTAGCCCGCTTCGGCTCTGAAGCCATGCGTTTCAGCCCCCGCCAGAGCGATTTGATGATTGTGGCTGGCCGGGTCACCATCAAAATGATGCCCGTTCTTCAACATATCTATCAGCAGATGACCGAACCCAAATGGGTGATCAGCATGGGTGCCTGCGCCAGCACCGGCGGCGTTTTCGACACCTACGCCACCATCCAGGGCATTGACCAGTTCATGCCCGTCGATGTCTATGTCCCGGGTTGTCCGCCCCGGCCGGAAACGCTCATCGAAGCGATCATGACCATCCAGCGAACCATCGATAAAGACGGCCTGCCCACCACCAATCGCCGTCCCCTTCAACTGGCGGTCGAACCAAGCTACCACCCCGCGCCCCAACCGGCCGGCGTGGCACTGACGGTCAGCGGAAAACCGATTTAAGGCTGCCGATCAATCCCAAAACTATCGCTGAAATCGCCGGCCGCCAGCAAGTATCCGTCAAACTGCACCCTGTCAGACTCTGTTCTGCCAACTCCGGTGAGTGACCAGCCGATTTTTGCTTCTGCACCAGCCGATGTGCCCCGTTGACAACGTTTGTCTGAACCAGTCCCCTTTTCAAGATGATGCGCTACAGGTAAAAAACGGCTACCCGGACACTGGTTGGCCAGTCGCCAACCGGTCTGTTGCGGTCAATTTTCGCGGAAAATCGAGGAAATTCATGAGCAGCGCCAATATTCGTCACGAAGCCATCAAGAGCATCGCCACCACCCGGCACGCTCTGAACCGTGTCGATTTTCGCAAAATGCGCCTTAAAGACATTTTCGGTATCAATGTCTTTAACGAGGAAATGCAACGCGCTCACCTGCCCGAAGATGTTTTCAACGCTGTTCAGCGCACCATCAAAATGGGCGAACCGATGGATCCTTCCGTCGCTGACGCCGTCGCCACCGCCATGAAAGACTGGGCCATCCAGCGCGGCGCCACCCACTACTGCCACCTGTTTCAGCCCATGACAGGTCTCACCGCTGAAAAACATGATAGTTTCCTCACGCCCACACCCTCCGGCGGAGCCATTGCCGAGTTCAGCGGCAAGGAGCTGATCAAGGGCGAACCCGATGCCAGCTCGTTCCCCTCCGGCGGCCTGCGCGCCACCTTTGAAGCCCGCGGCTATACCGCGTGGGACCCCACCTCTCCCGCCTTCATTATGGAGAACCCCAATGGGTCAACCCTGGTCATCCCAACCGCTTTTTTAAGTTGGACCGGCGAGGCTCTGGATAAAAAAACCCCCCTGTTGCGATCTATGGACGCAATCAGCCACCAGGCTGTGCGCGTATTGAAAATTTTCGGCAAACACGACGTTCAGCGCGCCATCACCACGATGGGTGCTGAACAGGAATACTTCCTGATCGACAAACGATTTTTCTATGCCCGCCCCGATCTGATCACCGCCGGATGCACGCTTTTCGGCGCCCGGCCTCCCAAGGGGCAGGAGATGGAAGACCAGTATTTCGGTTCGATCCCCGAGCGCGTGCTGGCCTACATGGCAGAGACCGAAGTCGAACTGCTCAAATTGGGTGTACCCGTCAAGACGCGCCATAACGAGGTTGCCCCCAGTCAGTATGAGCTGGCCCCGTTGTTTGAAAATTCCAACCTGGCAACGGATCACCAGAACCTGGTCATGGAACTATTGCGCAAAACCGCGGACAAATACGGTTTGGCCTGCCTCATCCACGAGAAGCCGTTCGACGGCGTCAATGGTTCGGGCAAGCACAACAACTGGTCCATCTGCAGCGACAAGGGCGAAAACCTGCTCAACCCCGGCGACACGCCGCACGACAACGCCCAGTTCCTGGTCTTCTGCTGCGCTGTCATTCGGGCAGTTAATCTTCACGCCGATTTATTGCGTGTGGCCATCGCCGGTGCTGCCAATGACCGCCGCCTCGGCGCCAATGAGGCCCCGCCGGCCATCATCTCCATTTTCCTCGGCGATCAGCTCAATGACATCATCATGCAGATCGAAAAAGGAGGCGCGCACAGCAGCAAGCAGGGCGGATTGTTTGAAACCGGTGTCAGTGTTCTGCCCCGCCTGCCACGCGAAGCCGGTGATCGCAACCGCACGTCCCCCTTCGCTTTTACCGGTAATAAGTTCGAGTTTCGCGCCGTCGGGGCCAGCCAGAATATCGCCGGCGCCAACACCGTCCTCAATGCCATTGTGGCTGAAAGTCTTGATGTAATCGCCACCGAGCTGGAAACACTCATCGCCGGCGGCAAAGATCGCAATGCTGCGGTGCGCGGCGTTTTATCCCGGGTCATCCGCGACAACAAGCACATCATCTTCAATGGCGATGGTTACTCCGCCGGTTGGCACCAGGAAGCGGCTCAGCGCGGCCTGCCCAATTTCAAAACCACCGTTGATGTCCTGCCCTGCATCATCGACCAGAAAAACATCGATCTGCTCGGCAAGTACAAGGTCTACACCGAAAAAGAACTCCGCAGCCGCTTCGCCATCATCTGCGAAGCCTACGCCAAAACCATCCACGTTGAAGCCAATCTGACCAGCATGATGGCTCGAACCATCATCCTCCCCGCCTGTCTCCGCTATCAAACGGAGTTGGCGCACAATGTCACCGCCCTCAAGGCGGCTGGCATCAGCCCTTCGCTCGAATTGCTGCAGATCGTTTCAACGACCATCACTGATTTGGAAAAACAGACTGCGGAACTGGATAAAATCCTGCTCACAGAAGACAGCAGCGACCCCTACAAGCACGCCTGCTTCATGCGCGACAAGGTGCTGCCGGTCATGGCACTGGTGCGTAAAGCCGGTGACAAACTCGAAACCCTCGTCGCCGATGATCTCTGGCCACTGCCGACTTATCGCGAAATGCTGTTCATCAAATAAATCGCGGTCATCGCGTGCGCACATAACACGCATGCGCTTCATGCGCCGCAACCGCATGGTTGTTACGGACTCACCCAGCCGTTTATTGCTGCATCCCTTCGAGGCTGACGATCAGACGAACTTCATCACCCACGCCCTCCAGCATCTTATCCATGCCGAAATCGCTGCGCTTGATCGTAAAAGTCGTCTCCACGCCGAAACGCACAACACCCTGATGATCCGTCGCCGGCCCGCTGGTCGTTGCTTCGGTGGTGATCGTCCTGGTCTGGCCCAGCAGCGTCAAATCACCGGTGAGCTTTAACTGATTGTCGCCGGTTTTTTCCACGCTCGTACTCTTGAACGTGATGGTGGCGTAGTCGCTGACATCAAAAAAATCATCGCTGCGCAGGTGCGCATCGCGTTGCTCGTTAGCCGTATCAACATTGCCAGCCTGCACCGTCACATCAAACACGCTGTTGACCGGATGATCCGCATCCAGCTTGAACGTGCCCTGCGGCCCGTTAAACCGTCCATACACGTATCCCGCATGCGCATGATGAATGCGAAACACCACAAAACTGTGAACGGGATCCAGTTTATAATCCTGAGCATGTGCAATAGTGGAAGCAGCCATAATGAATATGATAGGCAGGCTCAGTAGTAGACGGCGCATCGCAGGTCTCCGGTAAATTTTCCTGGATCAAATCAATTACGCTGTGTCTAACCTAACAAAAAACGCCCAGCGATAACAGCCTCATCCGTATCAGCACCGTTACACTTCCGTAATCAACCGGGCAGACAACCGCGGCTCGCCTGATTTCAGCCCATACAGCCGTGCTGCATTTTCGCCCAGAATAGCGCGTTTTTCATCCGCACTCAGTAACTGCTCATCCGCCAACTGCACAAAACTCAAACTCTGGCGATATGTAAAATCCACCATCGTTCGCGGCCAGTCGCTGCCCCACATCAATTTGTGCGCCCCCACCACATCACGGGCATGACAAATGGCTTTGATGGCACTGACAAATGGATACCCCTCGCGGCGATACAACCACACAATGCCGCCCATCTCCAGATAAACATGCGCATGACGACAAAGATTCAACTGGCCGGGCCAGCCATCGTAGGTCGGCATTCCAAAATGTCCGATCGCCACTTTCAGCCCCGGAAATCGACTCAGCACATGCTCCATCTGGGGAACCTGACTTTCTCCTGCACACAGATCCACCGCCAGAACAAACCCGCGCGCCTCCATCACACGCCACACCCCCATCAGCAGCTCATCATCAATCGCCAACCCCAACTTCTGCAGATATCCGCCACAAATCTTCACCCCGCCAAACCCCTGTTCAAACAACCGCAGGCATTGCGCCTCAAACGTCTGTGGCTGACCACAATCCGCCAGCCCATGACAAAAAAAACGCCGCGGATATTTCCCCATTACCGCCAGACAATAATCATTCTGCTCCCCATCCATCACCCCCTGAACCACAACACCGCACTCCACGCCCGACGCATCCATCTCCGCCACAAACCGTTCCGCCAGCGCCAGTGAATCCAGAAATGTCGCTGGCATTCCCAGCACTTCCTTTTCGCCAATACGCACCATCCCGCCACCCAGCCCCACCAGCGGCAACCCGCCGCCCGTTTTACCATGCAACCGATTCCAAATATGGATATGGGCATCAACGATCATGTTCATTCCTTTACTTCGTCAGGCGTGCATCCGCATTTTCCCAAAACCGGCCACACAATCATACCCGCACCTCATCAAATAATGATCCGGCAGAGTTTCATCGTCAGCCCACTTTCCCCGTGCTTATTGCCACCATCGTGGATTTGTCATAACGTCACCACATGAGCAAATCAGCCGCCACCCCCACGCGCCAATTCGTTCCCGTTGATCTTGACGCCAGCCAACTCGATCAGCTTGCACCGTTGTACCAGAATCTGCTGGATCGCACGCTTGATTCTCTTGCGCAACTGCAGAAATGGCTGGCTGATTTTTCCGAACTGGCCGCTGTGGTCGATGAATATGGTTCGCGCTGTTATATCGCCAAAAGCTGCCATACCGATGATGAACAGATCGAGAAAGCCTATTTTCATTTCATCGAAAATGTCGAACCGGGAATCAAACCGCTCCATTTTCAACTGCAGAAAAGATTGATCGACAACCCGCATCTGCCGGCATTGATTAACCAGCCCGACGGCCACCGTTTTGCCATGCTGGCGCGCCAATGGAAAGCGGACATTGAAATCTTTCGCCCGCAAAACGTGCCGATCGAAACGCAGATCACCAAACTGGTCACGCAATACGACAAGACCATGGGGGCGATGATGGTCGAGTTCGACGGCCAGCAATATACCCTTCCGCAAATGGGGCGTTTCATCGAAGAACCGGATCGCCCGCGGCGTCAAAAGGCCTGGGAGCAAATGACCAATCGCCGCCTGCAGGATCGGGAAAAAGTCGATGATCTATTTCAACAGCTCCTACCGCTGCGCCAGAAAATTGCCAAAAATGCGGGGCTTGAGGACTATCGCGCCTTCGTCTGGAAAAACAACAAACGATTCGATTATTCCCCGGATGATTGCAATCGCTTCGCCGATGCCATCGCCCAGTCGGTCGTGCCGCTGGTGCGCGCACTCGATGACCGGCGCGCCAAGGATCTGAAGTTAGAGCGACTGCGCCCCTGGGATCTGGCGGTTGATCCGCATAATCGCCCGCCCCTGCGCCCCTTTGCCGAAAATGAAGTCCCACTTTTTGCGGATAAGGTAACCCGTATTTTTGCGCGCCTCTCTCCGGCACTGGCGCAACAGTTCGAGAACCTTCGTGCCACCGGCAATCTTGATCTGGAATCGCGCCGCGGCAAGCAGCCCGGTGGTTATCAATGTTCGCTGGAGGAAAGCCGCAGCCCGTTCATCTTCATGAACGCCGCCGGCCTGCAGCGCGATGTGGAAACCCTGCTGCATGAAGGAGGACATGCTTTTCATTGCCTGGCTGCTGCCGGTGAACCGCTGGTCTTTTTGCGCCACGCCCCCATGGAATTCTGCGAAGTCGCCAGCATGTCCATGGAAGCTCTGGCATCGGATCATTACGATATTTTCTACAGCCCCGCCGAAGCTGCCCGCGCCCGCCAGACGTATTTTGAAGGAATAATCCGCTTTTTCCCCTGGATGGCGACCATCGATCAATTCCAACACTGGATCTACACCCATCCCGATCACACCTCAGCCCAGCGCACCGAAAAATGGCTGGAACTGATGGATCGATTCGGTTCCAAAATTGACTGGAGCGGTTATGAACAAGCCCGCGCCGCCGCCTGGCAGCGCCAACTGCATCTGTTCCACGCACCTTTTTATTATGTGGAATATGGCATCGCCCAGCTTGGGGCACTTCAACTCTGGATGAAGTCGCGGCATGACCCGCATCAGGCCATTTCCAACTACCGCTCGGCCCTGGCGCTGGGCGGCACGCGGCCTCTGCCCAAATTATTTGAAGCCGCCGGAATCCTGTTCGATTTTTCCCAGCGCACCCTCGAACCACTGGTGCAAGCCATCAACCAGGAGATTGAACTTTCTTCCACCACCCCCTGCCCAGCCCATACCCCGCACCGACACGGCTGACCGGATTCAGGCATATTGTAGCCTACAAACTACCCGCGACAGGAGTCGAACCTGTGACCTCCGGTTTAGGAAACCAGCGCTCTATCCAACTGAGCTACGCGGGCCAAACGTATCAACAGCCTATCCGCCGTCCATGGGTTGCTCAAGTTCATGATGAAGACGCCAAATACTCCGGTTCTGCTTCGCGCCGATTGCGCATTTGGCGTCATTTGGCCTATCATGGATAGGCCTTGCGCATCCCTTCAGCGCTGTGCTGGAGGATGAACCCGAGTCATCGATTCCATGACCCAGCCCAACAAAGCCAGCCAGCTCAACGACGAAATCGACGCCATTCAGGTTGACGGCGATCAGGCTGATGTTGCGCATTTTCAGTGGCGCATCAGCAAAAATCTCACCCGGCGTATCGATCAGTATCTGGTTGATCGTGTCGGGTATCTTTCGCGCAACAGCGTTCAGCGCGTGATCGATAACGGTCTGGTCAAAGTCAATGGCCGGGTTGTCAAGGCAAGCTACCGCCCGCGCGAAAATGACATGGTGGAGATGGTGGCTCCGCCGCAGCCGGTCAATGAAATCGCGCCCGAACCGATCCCGCTGGACATCATCTTTGAAGATGAGCATCTCATCGCCCTGAACAAACAGGCGGATTTGATCATCCATCCCGCCCGCGGCCGCTGGAGCGGGACGCTGGTCAACGGCCTGGTGCATTATGGCAACAAGTGGTCCACCATCAACGGCAACTGGCGGCCGGGGATTTTGCACCGGCTGGATCGCAATACAACCGGCATCATGCTGGTGGCTAAAAGTGATGAAGCCCATTGGCGCGTGGCGCGACAATTTGAAGAGCGCACCATCAAAAAAACCTACATGGCTGTCTGTCACGGCGTGCCCGAACTCCTGAGCGACGTGATCGACATGCCCATTGGCAAAGATCGCTACATCCGTGAAAAACAGGCGGTGCGCAAGGAAAGTTCCGGCGGCAAACCGGCTGTCACCGTTTACGAAGTACAAAAAATTTTCAACGCGCCCGATCAGCTTCGCCTGACCAACAGCCAGCACGCGCATGATCAGAAAAATCCTGCCCCCGCCCAGCGTTTTTGCCTGGTCAAGTTATCCCCCAAAACGGGGCGAACCCACCAGCTGCGCGTCCATATGAGCTACAAAGGTTTCCCCCTCGTCGGTGATACCATCTACGGCGGGCGTGTTTTCGAGCTGGCTGATTTTCGTTTTGAGCGCCAGGCACTGCACGCCTATGAAATCTCTTTTACGCACCCCATAACCAATCAGACGCTTACGCTGCAGGCGCCATTGCCGCCAGACATGCAGCAACTGATCGACCGACTGCCTGTGGCCAGTCCATGATCAGCACCTCATGCCGCTACGGTTGAACCCCGGCTGGCGCGGTGGTCGGCGCGGTCGTTGGCCCGCTGGTATCCGCCGGCTTCTGCGGCGGGGTGTAGCTGATCTGATAATCAGGGCTAATGGGATTCAATGAGCTGATCCAGCGCAGCACATCCACATAACGACGATCGCTGCGATCACGTACCAGCGGGCGAAATCCTCTGGCCGGCGGGTGCGGATTGGCGGTCTGATCACTGGGCAACATATACTGCAGCAACAGCGAATCCTGCGGCCGCTGACGATCCAGCATCGCAACCCGGTGCGTCTGATCACCAAAAATCGACGTGCCCGCCACTGCACCACCGGCCCCGATGCCATCGGCCGTCGCTGCGCCGTCGGTCTTTGCGCTATAGGCTGCTGCGCCACCAGCGGCATCTGCCGTACTGCCCTGTTTCACATATTGCTGCAAAATCAGGAAATTGGTGTAGGTCGTGCGCTCATCACCCGCACGTTCAAACAACATGAAATTCCCCGCCGCTGGCGTATTATGACAACCGGCACTGGCGCAACCCGCCAGTATGGTGGGCTGAATCTGCTGCTGAAAATACTGCATAACCGCCGGATTACCCGTCAACTTGACACGGTTCAAGTCATCAATATTGCTGAAATACTTCGTCACCAGATCGAGCTTGTCCAAAGCCGACAGATTCTCAAACGTCCGGCTGTTGATATTTTCCGCCTTGATGATCGTCGTGCGCATGTCCGCCGGAACGGACAGGCGGAGATTATTCTCCTTCCCGCGATGCGTCTCTCCGATTTTGATGAGCATGATCTGCTGGGCATTGAGCTGATTTTCCGCCGTGGGAACCGGCGCACGATTCGGGTTGGCCTCAGGTGCTGACATTTGATCCGCGCCGGTTTGTCCATTGCTGGCCGCCTGTTGCTGCTGCGAGCGGCGCTCCAGTTCGATCTGCCGGCGCACCAGCGTCTGCAGCTCCTGCGCCTCAGCGCTATTGGGGTCAACGTTGTCCAGAACGTCGTCCAACACCTCACGCGCCTGGGAATACAGCCGATTATCAAAAGCCCAGCGTGCCAGCGCAATCCGTCCCGCTGCATCATTGGCAGACAGTGCTTTCCGCCGACTCTGAAATTCTTCCGCCGGATCTTGTGTATACGCCACCGACGCAATGCGGTCGCGCGAGATGACGGTTTCAATCCCGCGAATGCTCATCGTGACCTGCCCCGGATCATCCCGCGTGATTTCGCCTTCAATTCTCTGCCCATCGGTCAACTGAACCACCCCCGGACGCGCCAGCAGCGCCGACACCGCAAAACCGCTGATAAAAAGACCGGCAATCGGCAGGATTTTTTTGAGATGGTGATTCATCGGCGTACTCCTCATTAAACCTTGGTTTATCCTAGACTTCAGACGAATCCCCGGCAAGTTTTACTGGATTGAAAACGCGCCTGCTCCTCCAGTGCGCCGGCCCGCCCCAACCAGCGCAAAATCGCCTCATCCTTGTACTGCAACCGGGCCGCGATCCGTCTCCTGACCGACAATCGCAATTTTATAGCGATCCGCCAGCTCCAGCACTTTCTGTTTTTCGAGCAGGATCGTGCGCCCCGCTTCCAGCACAATGCACGCGCCGCCCGCCTGATGCAATTTTTCAACCGTGGTCACACCAACGGTTGGCACATCAACGCGCATATCCTGTCGTGAATTGGCAACCTTGATCAGCGTCCAGCCCCCGCTGCGGCACAGCCGCCCCGCCCGCTCGATCATGGCATTGGTCCCTTCCAGCGCCTCGACCGCCAATACATCCTTGTCGAGAATCGCAATCGCCTGACCAATATCCATGCGGGTAATGGCATTACAAATCGTCCATCCCGCTGCAATGTCATCCCATTGCTGCCGCGATGGCTGAGTTCGCGTCATCACGCCCGGCTGGGCAAGCTGGTCCTGACAATAGACCGTGGAGTCAATCAAGGTAATACCCTCGCTGGCTAATTCATCGACGATGGCGCTGAGAACCGCGTACGGCCGTTTGTCATGACGCAGGCGCCGATACCACAACCGCACGGTACGCCAATCCGGCACGGCATTCAGGTAACGCCAGCGCTCGTACATTTTATCCTTGCGCACCCGCCCGACCATGATCGCCTCATCCACACCGGCGCGCCGGAGCTGACGTATCCACTGACCGAGGCGCAACATCCCCACCTGGCGAAACTGGTCCACTTCAATCCGTAAATCCTGATTGACGCAACCATCCAGCCCGACACAAACCACGCGCCGACCCGCCGCCCGGGCGCCGCGCGCCACCAGAAACGGAAAAATCCCTTCACCGGCAATCAAACCCAACGGGCTGACCATAGTCAATGTGGTACTCAGTCCACCCCATAAAAGCAAAAAATAACCGCTCCCCGAAAGTGGCAGGAGCGGTCATTGAATCTCGCACGTCCTGATCCTTCCGCCCGATTCATCGAATCAGAGCGGAAAAACCATCCCATTACTTGTTGATGGCCGGACGGGCATTTGCAGCGTTTTCGTCCTTGTTCAGCGAATCACCGGCAGCACCGGCCGGCTGGGCCGTACCCGGCTGAACAACGCTCCCTTTGACGGTTGTCGGCAGAATCAACACTTCAACGCGCCGATTGGCGGCTTTGCCTTTGGCATCCACATTGGCTGCCACCGGTCGCTGGTCGGCATAACCGACAACGGCAATCCGGTTCGACGCCACACGCTGTTGCATCAGCGCCTCAGCCACCGAAATAGCGCGATGGGCTGACAGATACCAGTTATCGTGATGTCCCTTGGCCTTGGTTTGCGGATTGCTCACCGGCGTGTTGTCGGTATGGCCGGCAACCATCAACTCATACTGTGCCGCTGCTGGTGAATTCAGAATCTGGGCAAAACGGGCGATGGCTGCCTGCGCATTGGCCTGCAAGGCGGCATCGCCGACGGCAAAGGTCACATCACTCTTGAACTTGACGATGCCGCGGGCTGCATCAAACTCAACCAGATCCGGGTTCTGCTGCGCCCAGGCGGACAGCTCATTGCTCAGCGCCTCGGGCAAAGCCGTCTGACCGGCGCGCCCAAGGGCATCCTGCAAGCGACGCATCGCATCATCATACTGCCGCTGAAGATCGGAATTTTGCGCCTGCAGATTGGCGATCATGGCATCTTTGCCACTCAGGGCGCCGCCGATACCGCCCATCCCTTCCCGCAACGCCCCGGCTTCACCACGAGCTGCATTTAATTCATTGGCTGCCAGTTGAAGCTGCTCCGCCAGACGATCGCGATCAAGCTTCAACGCGTTATATTTTTCCTGCGGAACACATCCTGCCACAGCGATGCCGACCGCAGCCAGACCAATCCATTGATAAAACCGTGTCATCGTAAAATCTCCATGCCCAGAAGGAATGCTGCGGTTATGCATCTCCGACGCATTATCCAAACCGCATTGTTTACTCAGTTTGACTCCATTGCGCGAAATTTCAAGTCTCTGACCCGAAAAATATGCTTGATTTTATCCCGATCGGTACGTCATCTTGCCGCACATCCCCCGCCGCCAAACTCCTGTGATTCATCATCATCTCCCACCGGCAATCATCACCTCGGCCAGTAGCCCAGCAACCATCTGACACAACCGCTGATGGAAACAGATATTTTTTAACAACCTGTGCATATCCTGTTACGCAAGGGAAAATGTCAGCATTCGATCCGGCGGATCGACTAATCTGCCCCATTGATATTTGGCAATGACTGCTACGATTGCCCATTGAAAGAGGCTGTGTTAGCCTGATTCAAGCCGTACGCGCCAGCGCACCATCGCACCACAGGACGGAGCCTATGGAACAGCTCATCGATTCCAATATTTCCCAACAGTTCACACGCCTGCCCCCGGCCGCTGTCGAAGCCGAAATGTGCATGCTGGCCTCAATGATGCTCGACCGCGATGTCGTCGGTCAGATCGTTCAGATTCTTGGGCGCGACGAACTTTATCAGGCCGACCATCAGGTTCTGTTCGATATCATCGTCAAGCTGTACGAACAGAACCATCCCATCGACGCCGTGATCGTCACCGAAGAACTGAAAAAGCGCCAACTCCTCGAAGAAGTCGGCGGCGTGGGTTACATCGGGCAGATACTCAATTCTGTCCCCTCCTCCGCCCATGGCGCACACTATGCCGGCATCGTGCGCGAAAAGGCGATTCTTCGACGGCTGATCCATGTCAGCAACGAAACCCTTCGCGATGCCTACGCCCCGCATGAACAGGCTGATCTCATTCTCGATAAAGCGGAAAAACGTATTTTTGAAATCGCCCAGCGCAAAATCGGCGGAGACATGGTTCCGTTGGAAAGCGTGCTGCACGAAGTTTTTGAAATGATCGAAAACCGCGGCCAGCGCGGACTGGAAACCCTCTTCACCGATCTGGACGACATGCTTAACGGGCTGCAAAAGGGGGAGATGATCATCGTGGCCGCCCGACCCAGCATGGGCAAAACCGCCTTCAGCATGAACATGATCGAGGCCATCAGCGCCGATCAACGCCTGCCCTGCGCCGTCTTTTCCCTGGAAATGAGCAAGCAACAACTGGCCCAGCGCATGTTGTGCTCACGCGGCGATATTGATTCGCACAAATTGCGCAAAGGGATGCTTCAGGCGCATGAATATCAGAAACTGGCCAATGTCGTCGGTGAACTGGCCAAGGCGCCGATCTGGGTTGATGATTCGCCCGGACTGACCCCGCTGGAATTGCGCGCCAAAGCCCGCCGTCTCAAGGCGCAGCACGACATCAAGTGCATCATGATTGACTACATGCAGTTGATGGACAACCCCGGCCCGGAAAGTCGCCAGCAGCAGATCAGCGAAATCAGCCGCGGAATCAAGGCCGTTGCCCGCGAACTGGAGATACCCGTCATTGCCCTGTCGCAGCTTAATCGCGCCAGCGAAGGACGCGACGGCCACCGCCCGCGCATGAGCGACCTGCGCGAATCCGGCTCCATCGAGCAAGATGCCGATGTTGTCATGCTCATGCACCGCGAAGATTATTATCACGCGCAGGAACCCGATTTCGTCCCCGACAACATCGCTGAAATCATTGTCGCCAAACAGCGCAATGGCCCGACGGGCACGGTCAAGCTCACGTTTGACAACAAGTGCACCCGGTTTCGTAATCTGGCCGCCAATATCGACCCGTTCTGACCACTCTGATCCGAATAAAATCCGGATTGATTCTGGCCCTGAACAAACATCATCAACATGGCTTTACCTGCTCCCCCAACCACCACCCCCGATGTCATCGTCGCCGGACTCTTGTGCCTGGACATCATCCCCGCCATGTCCCAGCCTGACACGATCAAACCCGGCCAGCTTATCCAGATCGGCCCGCCACGCTTTGGCACCGGCGGCGCTGTCGGCAACACCGGCCTGGCCCTGCATCGGCTGGGCGTTAAAACCCGGTTGGTCAGTTGCACCGGCAACGACTACTTCGGCGCAATCGCCAGCGACCTGCTGACGCAATCTGGTGTCGATCACGCGCTGATGACCCGCTCGGATGTATCAACTTCTTACTCCATTGTCATCAGCCCACCGGGCATTGACCGCAGCTTCCTGCACTGCCCGGGTGTCAACGATGTCTTTTCACCCGATGAAGTCACCGATGCCTTGTTGCGCGGTGCCCGGCTGCTGCACTTTGGTTATCCGCCCGTGATGCGCGCCACCTTCGCCGACGGCGGCGCAGCCCTGGCCAGACTTTTCCAACGCGCACGCCAGCAGGGGCTTTGCACCTCGCTGGACATGTGCAGCATCAGCGCATCCGGCCCTGATGCGCGCGTCAACTGGCCAGCGTTCTACGAGCGCGTCCTGCCGCATGTTGACTGCTTCGTACCCAGTTATGACGAACTGTGCGTCACCCTGGGGCGCGACCCCGACGCGCCGCCCACTTCCGATGTGCTGGAAACGCTCGCTGACGAAGTCTTGGGGCACGGGTGCGGTTTGTTTGTAACCAAACTCGGCAGCGCCGGTCTGTTCGCTGCTGCTTCAAACGACGCCAGGAAGCTGGCGCGGATCAATCCCGCCTGGGAAAAGGATACGGGGCTGCGAGTCCGCCAAGCCTGTTTCCAAGTTGATGTCGCCGGCACGACCGCTGCCGGTGACAGCACCATCGCCGGGTTGATCGCCGGCATTCTCTCCGGCCAGTCCCTCGCCCAAGCTGCGACAACCGCCACCGCCGTGGGCGCCAGTTGTGTCGAAAGCACCGATTCCGTGCGTGGCATTCCACCCCTGGCGACGATCCAGCAGCGCATCGCCACCGGCTGGCGCACACGCCAGCAATGAGCAATCGGACAACTCGATGCCTCAGAACATTGTTCCCTGATCTCCGACACCCAACGGAACCTTGGCTCTCACATTTGTTGCCGAAATGTAATTTCCATGATCAACCGGCCGTACGTGGTGTCATAGGGAATCGCGATTATGGGCATATTTTCAGGATATGTGAGGCTGGCAATGCTGACGATACTCGGAGATTTGAGATTAACCTGTCCACACGGGAGATCTTTCTTAGCGTTACCTGCAATCATGTTGGCAATCTCTTTCAGTGCATCAAAGCAGTCCTCGTCGAGCTGGTTGATGGGTTGACCTGCCAGACTCGAGGCCAGCGCCAAAGCCACACGCTGGGAAAGATTCAGTACAAATAACCCCACCGCTGCACCATCCATCTCGATGGTTGCACAGATTTTATAAAGCTGTGATTGCCGATCACCTGCTGGCTTTACATAGACGGCGCCCAGTTTCAGCGGGACACGGATCATCGTGTCAAAGACTCTGCGCGTGGCGATAATGAACGGATTGATATAGGCAATATTCATGGACTATTTCTCCAGATTCAGCGCCTTGGACAACGACTGGATCAACGGGTCAACAAACGGGCGCGCCGCCAGTAAGCGTGTTGCCCCAAAATCGCTGATCAGCGCAACCTGATCCGCGCCCTTGGGAACAATGCGCATGGGGCCGCGCTGATCAGTCGTGGTCGTCGCCTGCAAACCGGGAAACCTGATCGTGACGCCAGCGTGGAGCATCCGTTCAACGCGGATTTCTGATCGGGACCGATCCTGACTTGTTTTCCAGTCACGATGCAAGGCCGCCAGATCTTTTTGAATTACTGCCTCCTGTTGCGCAACTTCATACAAAATTTCGGTGGCTTTTTCTTTCTGGGCCGGGCTGAGCATTTTGGCATTTTTCAAAAACGATTCGACGCTCTGGCGGGTTTGCTGAAGTTTTTGGCGTTGTGCTTCCAGGGCGGGCAATCGTTCCCGCGCCAGTTGCGCAAGTGCCGGATCCTGCCCGGCGCACACAATGGTCGGGCTTCCCGAGACACTGCCCAACACACGGCAGTTGATCCCACCAGCAGCAACCGCCTCCCCACCCATCAATGCGCCGGCTTCGACGCGAACCGCCCCACTGGAAAATACCTGGCAGCCGAACAACTCCCTGCGAGCGATCACATCCTGACCGCTGTAAAGCGCAGCGCTGCTGGCATGCGTGCATTGCAATAGGCCCCCTGCGGTGCATCGGCCCTTGCCATTTCCCAATATACCGGCGGAAGTTATCAAATCTCCCCCGGCATTGATTTCCGCTGCTCCCACGGATCCGGCGATACGAATCGATCCTTTGGCGTTCACCTGGAAAAGATCGGCGACGCCGCCCCCGATTATCACATTGCCAGAAAAATTGATATTGCCTGTTGAAAAATCAACGTCTCCCCCGATTTTCAGCTCATCTTCGACCCATATCCGGCCATCCTGCCGGTACAACTGTCCCGTAATGGTCGCGCGCAGGCTCTGAGCATCACTGGTCAACTCAATACCGGAACCGAGCGTAAACGGGTCAGGTGTATCTTCCGCCGCCGGCGCAATATGCGCAATAATCTGGCCGCAGTTCACAAGAAGAATGTGACTGCGATCATAATGACTGCAATCATCCTGCGCCGATTTATCCGTATTCACCAGCCACTGCTTCAACCGGTATTGCCCACTGAGGCAAGTATCGAGTGTTGTATTCATAAAGACCTCTCATTCAACCTCCGGCGTTACATATGCCTTGAATAGTTTCGCTTCCATTTATAAGCAGACGACGCTTATCGTCATGCCCGTGGCTATCAGGCGACGGCCTTGAGTTTTTCCAGCGTCGTTTTCACTTTCTCCAGCAACATTTCCGGCGTAAACGGCTTAATAACATAGTTATTCACGCCGGCCTTCAATGCTTCCATCACCCGCGACTTTTCCGCCTCGGTGGTCGCCATGATCAAAGGAGTTGCCTTGTCCTTTTCGCGGATGCGGCTGATGAGCGTGATTCCATCCATGTTGGGCATGTTCCAGTCCACCATGATGAGATTAAATCCTTCCGGTGTGGAAGCGATCGCGGTCAACGCCTCCAGGCCATCGCCGGCCTCGCTGAATTCCACCGCACCCAGGTCACCCAGAACTTTTTTCTGGATATTCCGCATCGTTCGAGAATCATCGACGAGCAATATTTTCATGGTTGTACTCCTGCTGAGTGTTAATGTTGTAGGTCGTGATCGTTCCAACTCTTTAACCAGAACCTTGATCTCAGGTTCCTGCCGTCTGAAGCTGTTTTACTGAGACTTCGACGGCAAAATCGCCCACTTCAGTTTTGCACGGGATCACCACGCACGGCACATCGCTGGGCCGCGTGATAACGTGTCCCTGGCCAATGACAACGCTGGGGATGCTGATGTCAGCCGCATTGCCCAGATGCTGCTTGGCGCCACCGGCAATCATGTTGGCCAGTTCGCCAACAGCGTCGGCAAAGTCCGGACTGTCTGGATCAACCGCCATACCGGCAAAAGCCTCGACGAGCTTGGCGGCGGCGCATTTTTGGAAGCTGACCACCACGGTGCCGATGACATCACCGGAGAATCCGATAATGCCGGAAACGTCATACGCCGGTGCGCGATCCGTTTTAATTCGCGGGCGATCCATGGTCGTACTGACGCCAACCATCGTTGCAAATACATTGCGCACCGAATTGACAAAGGGCACAATCAACTTGGGGTTGATGGTCGGTGGAGTTGGGGTTGCCTGACTGGGTTGCATAATTTTATTCCTTACAAAGTTTCCACGGCTTGCAAAACGACCTGTTTCATGAAACAGACAAAGTCTGCTTTTGCTGGAGAAGATGAATCATGGTTGGCGCTACTTCCGCCAATGGCACGACAAATTCAGCCGCACCGCATTTGATGGCCTCGTGCGGCATTCCAAAAACGGTGCAGGACTGCTGATCCTGCGCCAACGTTCGAGCCCCGCTTTTACGCATGGCCAGCAGACCTTGGGCACCATCAGCACCCATTCCAGTGAGAATGGCGCCAATGGCATTGGCTCCGGCGTAATGGGCGACCGACTGGAACAAAAGTTCCACACTGGGCCGCTGATGATGAACCGGGGGCGCTTCATTCAACTCAACGTAGTAACGCGCCGCCCGCCGAACCAGCTGCATGTGCTTGCCACCCGGCGCAATCAATATCCGGCCATTCACCACCACATCGCCATCCGCCGCCTCCTTGACATTCATCGCGCAAATACTGTCCAGCCGTGCGGCAAAACTGGCGGTAAAACCAGGCGGCATGTGCTGGACAACCAGTATGCCCGGTGAGCTTTTGGGAAAACTGGGCAGTATCTGCGAAAGCGCCTGGACGCCGCCGGTGGAAGTCCCAATGGCAAACACCTGATCCGTCGTTTCCGTCAGACTCAACTGGGTTGCGCCTGGCTTTGCCGGAGCCAAGGATGAAATCCGGCTGCACGCTGCCAGTTTCACTTTCTGAATCAGAACCGTCGCCAGCTCACCGACCGAATACGCTGATCCGGGTTTGGCCAGGACTTCCACCGCACCCGCCTCCATCGCTTGAATCGCCGTCGCCGTACCTCGCGCCGTCAACGAACTGATAACGATGACGGGCATCGGATGGTACGCCATGAGCTTATTCAAGAAGGTAATGCCATCCATCCGCGGCATTTCAATATCGAGTGTCAAAACGTCCGGCTTGAGCGCTTCGATTTTGTCACGCGCCACATAGGGATCAGGCGCCGTACCCACCACGCAAATTTGCGGATCGCGCTGCAATTGGCGCGTCAGCACTTGGCGCACAATGGCTGAATCATCCACCACCAGGACTTTGATTACCGGAGCGGAGATGGAAACCGGCGCTGCCATGTTACTGTTCCTCCCGCATGCGTACCGCCAGCATAAAACCATCGGCGTCCAGCAGTTCCCATTGATGCACCGCCCAGCCGGAAGTATCAAAAGATTCAATCCGCGGAACCGCCATCGTATAGCTGGCCCGATCTGACTTATCGCGCAGAATCAACCCACAGGTCACATTGATGATCTCTTTGATTGCATCCTGCCCACTTGGGCAAAGACTCGATTCACCCGGCGATTCGCCCAGTAGATTGCCCTGCACATAGCGGCCAAAATCCTCCGATGCCAGCAGCTCGATCGACCGCGACATCGGGCCGGTGAATCGGATACTGGCTTTCAGGGCTGACTCCAACTGAGCCGGAGCCTGTTCCAATGGCGTTATCGAAATGAAAGCCATCGTCTCCAGTGCCTCAGCCAGACTCTGTACGAGCAGTTGTGCGTTATTGTCTTTACACATGTTCAACTCCCAGGGCTTGGAGAACCGCCGAGCGGACGGCCTCAGGTGTAAACGGCTTCGACAAACAACCATGAATACCAACATCGCGGGCGAAATCCGCGGCATTAGGCTCAGCCGAAATCACAACCACAGGAATGTGTTTCAGCCTTTCATCCGCCAGCATGCGCCGGGTCATCTCAAAACCATCCATCTCCGGCATATTCAGATCGGCCAGGACCAGATCAACAGATGCCTGCCCCAGTACTTCCAGACCAGATTGGCCGTTGCCGGCTTCGTAGATATTTTCCACGGTCAATTCCGCCATTTTGATCGTACGTTTGATGATGGCGCGCGTGATGGCCGAATCATCAACAATTAAAAGATTGAATTTCATGGTCGTTTACCTCGTGGTTTTAATCACAACGGATCCATCCGCGATGCTCAGGTTCAGATTTCTGGGTGCATTACCGCCCACATCTTCCCCATCAATGAACATTCCCTGTTGCCACAACAGCTTGCGGGCAGCGGCATAATTGCGACGGCCAATGTCAAATACGCCTGAGTCATCAAGAATCTGTGCTCCTCCAGCCAGATGCACCTTCAGGCGTTTTTTTTTCGCCCCCATGGCCAGCATTTTTTGCAACAGATACTGAAAACCGGTGTCAGCAAACATCATCGGATTGGCTTGTGCCTTGCTGGCGTCAAGCGTCGAAGTTGGCAACTGATAATGCAGCATGCCACCCACCTTGAGCATCGGGTCATACAGCGTCATGCCGATGCACGAACCCAAAGAGTACGTGACCAGGATTTTCTGCGGATCACGCGACACTTTCGCGTCAGATATCCCAACAATGACATTCACTCGTTCCTCCTCGCTATGGCTTGCGGTAAATAGTCGGCTGAACATACGAAAATGAATGGTCAAGCCCGGTCAGTGATTCGGAATGCCCGGTAAACAGCAATCCACCATCGGATAGATGGTCCCAGAATCGATTCACCAGCCGCTGTTGTGTCGGCTTGTCGAAATAGATCATGACATTGCGGCAGAAGATGAAGTCAAACGGCCCGGTAAACGGCCAGTCGTTCATCAGATTCAAATAACGAAAACTGACGAGCAGCCGCGCTTCTGGCACAACATGGAAGGATTGTTCCCGTGAATGCCCACACGGGACGAAGTACCGGCTGCGATAAGGTTCCGGCACGCCGTCAACACGGTCATATGAGTAGAGACCAGACTTAGCCGTGTGCAGCACGCGCGTGCTGATATCGGTCGCCAGGATCTTGATATCCCAGTGTTGCGAATGAACCTGCTCCAGCAGCGTCATCGCCAGTGAATATGGCTCTTCGCCGGTGGAGCAACCGGCACTCCAGACACGCAGGCTTGGATTGTTGAGCTTATTTTTATGCGCCATCCAATCCGGTAGAAACCGCTGGCGCAGGTAATCGAAATGCCCAATTTCCCTGAAGAAACTGGTCAAATTGGTGCTCATGGCATCGATCAGCGCAGTAAATTCCTGTCCACCGGTATCCGCCTCAATATGATCCAGATAGTCCTGCAGCGTGGCAAAACCACCACTGCGCAACCGCTTGGCGATCCGGGCCTGCACCAGCTCTTGCTTACCATCGTGCAGATTAATACCGCAGTGCCGATACACCATGTCACTGATCACGCGGAAATCAGCCTCACTGATAATATCCTGGGTGCTATTAATCATGTTTCTCCCGGTTTGAACTCAATGAACAAAGCCATTGATCCGGGCGCAAAATCCATTTTGGCCCGGATCGTTTGGCCACTACGTCAGGCTGCCTTGCTGAAGTCGGCGAAGCTCTGCTCTTCTTCGTCGCTCAGCGGGATTGCATGACCTTTGTGCACGGGTGGTTTGACCATCTTGATCTTGCCCGCACCGGTGGACCGGTGGCGCTGGCTCTGGCCCGTGGTCTTGGCGGTACCGCCCACCAAGGCAACAAGCTCGTTGACCATGCCGCTCATCTGTTCCGCCTGCGCAGCCAGCTCTTCCGAAGCCGAGGCGCTCTCTTCGGCGTTGGCCGCATTGGACTGAGTTACCTTGTCCATCTGCGCAACTGCGGTATTGACCTGACCAATCCCCTGGCTTTGCTCCTGGCTGGCTGCGGCAATCTCACTGATCAGCGTATTCACCTTGGTGTTGGCTGCAGTGATCTCCTCCAGCATATTGCCAACCTCCTGCGCGATGGTGACACCATTGCGGCTGTTCTGCACAGACTCTTCGATCAGGGCAGACGTATTTTTGGCCGCTTCAGCTGAGCGCATCGCCAGATTGCGCACTTCTTCCGCCACCACGGCAAATCCCTTGCCTGCCTCACCAGCCCGGGCGGCCTCCACCGCTGCATTGAGCGCCAGCAGATTCGTCTGGAAGGCGATTTCGTCGATCACCTTGATGATCTTGGCTGTCTCCTGCGCACTCTTTTGAATCTCGCTGATGGCGCTGGACATGCGAATCATCGCCTCATTGCCCTTGTCAGCCGACTTCTGAGCCTCACTTGACAACGAACTGGCCTGCAACGAGGTCTCCGCATTTTTCTTGGTCATTGAAGACATCTCTTCCAAGCTGGAGCTGGTCTCTTCCAGGCTAGCTGCCTGCTCGCTGGCACCTTGCGCCAGTGACTGGCTGGCGGCTGAGACCTGCTGCGCCGCCGCCGACACCTGTTCCGAGCCTTCACCCAATGACGAGGCCATGCGCGTCAGCGCCTTGTTAATGGTGGCAATGATGAAAAAGGCAATGACAATTCCCACCAGAACCGCAATACTCAGCACGATGACAATGCCCGTTTTAGCCGTTGACACCGTCTGCTCAGCGGTCTTGCCGATTTCCAGCCCACGATCCCTGCTCCAGTCAGCCAGCTTAATGAACGCCTCATTGGCCTGAACGTAGGCAGGCATCATCTTGGTCTGCGCCAACTCTTGAGCGCTCTGGACTTGCCCGTCTGCACTCAATTTCATGGCTTGTTCGCGATAATCCAACGCGACCCCCAACGCACTGTCGGCCTTATTAAACAACTGCTTATTCTCGTCAAGGATCATAATTGACTTGTAGTGTTCCATGATCTCTCTCAGCTTGCTCTGATTCTCTTCGATCTGTTTGACGTAACTCGCCCTCTGCGCGTCGTTGGTGGACAACAAAAACGCCAACGACATCGCTCGTCCTCGGTTGATCTCAGTTGCCATACGTCCGGTATCAATGCTCCCTGCCAGAGCATCATCAGCCAGGAGATCTGTCTGGTTGCCCAGATTGTCTGTCTGGTAATAGGCGAAGATACCCATGCCCGATGCCAATATGATGACCGTGGTAAATCCAATGATAATCCGTTTTCCAATTGTCATTTTCATGATTGTTTTCCTTTGATTTCAGGGTTTAAGTTGAATGTGACTTGATTCAGGCGGCCTGGGCGGCCAGTTTCTCGATCTCGCTGCTGCCCAGAACACTGTCAATATCCAGTAGAATTTTGACGTTTTGACCAATTTTGCCCATGCCCAGGATAAAGCTGCTGTCAACCGACGTGCCGAAACTCGGCGCATCCTCGATTTGCTCGCAGGCAATATCCAGAACTTCCGAAACACGATCGACAACAATGCCGGTGTTCAGACGCCTTTGTCCGGACTGAATCTCCACCACGATGATGCAGGTCTGGTCGGTCTTCTCGACCGCCTCCATCGCAAAACGTGAACGCAGATCAATGACACTGATCACCTGCCCGCGCAGATTGATCACACCCTTGACATGCGGCGGGGTACGCGGAACTGCGGTAATCTCCATGATTCCGATGATTTCCCGTACCTTGAGAATCTCCAGACCGTATTCTTCCCGCCCCAGGGCAAAGGTCAGGTATTTGCCACCTTTCCTCCGCTCCCCGGAGACAGCATCAGCATTTGCCATAACAAGCTCCTTTCTAGTGTGCTTATAGCAATTCCACTCACTGACGATGACTTCTTTTCCTCACTCCATCTGACACGCTGACACCCGCCAGGCATGCCTTTTCTGTTGATCCTCAATTGCCAGCCATTTTCATCAATCCCGGCACATCCAGGATCAGGCTGATGTTGCCATCCCCCAGGATGGCGCCACCCGAAACGCCGGGTACGCTGCCCAGAACTTCACCAAGGCATTTAATCACAACCTGCTGCTGACCAATCAGTTCATCCACCAGCAGACAGCACTGTTGTTCGTTATTCTGGACGATCACCACCAGTGCCTCGGCTGGATCCTCATGTTGCGGTGTCACCTTAAACAGGCGATGCAGCCGGATCAGCGGCATTAACGTGCCGCGAACCATGCACACCTCGCCCCGATTCTGTATCGTTGACAGCTCCTGGGGTCTGGGGCGAAGACTTTTTTCCACACTGGTGATGGGCAGGATGTAACGTTGGTCTCCCACTTTCACCACCAGGCCATCGATAACCGCCAGCGTCAGCGGCAACTGGATCGTGAAGGTCGATCCCCTGCCAACCTCGGAACGGATATCAACCCGGCCGCGCAAGGCGTCAATGTTTTTTTTCACGACATCCATTCCCACGCCACGGCCGGAAATATCCGTCACCTTGTCCGCCGTCGAAAATCCCGGCGCAAAAATCATGCGGAAAATTTCCTGTTCACTCAGTTCCTGACCCTCCTTGATCAGGCCGGTATCCCGGGCTTTTTTGAGGATCTTTTCCCTGTTCAATCCGCGCCCATCATCCGTGATCTCAATGATGATCTGGCCCGCCTGATGCCGCGCTCTGAGCTGAATGTGGCCTGTCCTACTTTTGCCGGCTTTTTCCCGCTCATCCGGAGATTCAATCCCATGATCAGCGGCATTGCGCACCATGTGCAGGAGTGGATCACTCAGGGCTTCAACCATATTGCGATCCAGCTCGGTTTCGCCGCCGACGACCTCCAGATCAATGTTTTTCATGGCTTTGCGCGTTAAATCGCGCACCAGCCGCCCCATCTTCTGAAATACCCCCTGGATCGGAACCATCCGCATGGACATCGACAAATCCTGCAATTCGCGCGTTATTTTTCCCAGATGGGCCATGTTTTTAGCCAGCCGCTGATTATCACCGATGATCGGGCCTATCCCCTGGCCAACCATCAACTGCGCCACCACCAACTCGCCCACCATGTTGATCAGCCCATCCAGACGCTCCGTCGAAACTTTAACGGTCGCGTCAGACGCTCCATGCTGCTCGTTCGAGGCGGTTTTGCCCACAGCCGAAGTCGGTTCCTGAACCAATTTTTCCTTGACGGCATCCATAACCATCTTGCCAGCCGCGCAAGCTTCCAGCCGCTCAAGCAGCGACGGCAAGCGCGGTTCGATGGCAATGGTCTGACCGGCACTGGCTGCGGTTTCCAAGCCAAGCAACATTGATTTGGTCAAATCAATACTTTCCAGAACGAGATCAGCGGCAGCTCCGGTTATCTGCAACTGCTTGCGGCGACCTAAATCCAATAGGTTTTCCGCCCCGTGCGACAGTAATCCAATCTGCCGCAGGTTCAAAAATCCAGCCACCCCTTTGATGGTGTGAAAGGCCCGGAAAATGCTGCAAATCGCATCTTCATCCTGGGGATTATCCTCTAATCGCAGCAGGCACGCCTCGGCCGTCTCGATATGGCCGCTCGCTTCGCCGACAAACTCCGTCACCAACGGCAGGTCATCGCGGCTGATCTTTTCTTCCGTTACCTCTGTCACCGCCGATGATGTGGCTGCAACCGCTGAAGCCTCTGGCGCTGGTGCTGAGGGCAACGCGGTTGCGACAGTCACTGATTCTGAAATCAGTGCCGTCGGCTTCCCTGGCTCGAGCAATGATTCAATTTGTTCTATCGCCCGTTGCACGCCCTCCAGCGCCGCTTGGGCACTGTCAACCTCGCCCAGAACAATTTGTTCAACAATCGATGCGCTATGGGTTGCCAACTTCTGAGCCGATTCCGGCAACTCAGCAGCCTGAATCGCCTGCTCAAGAGATTGAAATTGATTGTGTAACTGCGCTAACGCAGTCAAGTCATTGCAATCCGCTTCTTTTGTGGAGTTGGTCAGCTCACTCAACAGACCAGAGATATTTTTGTGATTTGCGATTTGCATTTGCCTTGCATGTATCGCAAATACAACTCGACGCATTTAGATTATTTTTACCATCTTGAAAGATATTTCATGTCTTGCGTGCCGGCAGTCACACACCAAATTTGATTGGCACAAAATCAGTCGTACTTGTGTGGCGCCTGTCACAGACGCAGCAACAAAACGGTCTTCGTGAAATAAAGAACAATGAATGAAAATCGAGAGCCAACTGCGAGCATCCGCAGCGACACCTGCGCAACATTGATCGACTAATCGTGACACAGATCACAGAACAAGTCTTCAGTAACAAAAACCCCCGCTCGACGCGGGGGATTCTACTCCATAACTTAGTTGCTTACCCTGATAAATGAATGGGCCTTACTGGACTCGAACCAGTGACCTCTTGCGTGTCATGCAAGCGCGCTAGCCAGCTGCGCCAAAGGCCCTCGAAGGTTGTGATTATAGCTTTCCTGCTGCTGGGGACAAGTGCAGAAACTTTGGTTTAATCCCTCGCTGCTGGGATGCGCTGTTATTCAGACGATGTACTGCTCAGCCACGTTGACATAGCGCATGCGCGCTTCGTACAAGGCGGCATCCAGCAATTTCTGTTCGTCGTTGTCGAGATTACCCTTGGTTTTGGCTTCAAGCACGCCGAGGATATCGACATTGTGTTTGGCCATATCCAGGTTGACGGCGGGCTGGCTGCCACGGGCGCTCAGCTCGCCGAGATAAAACATCACCTGGGTCAAAATCGACTGGACCAGCGTCGCGAAACTGGCCGGCGGCATTTCGCGCCCCTGTCCCGATTGGGCGGAACTGCCGGCCGCCCGCGGTGATGACGATGTTGCCGCGCCGGAACCCGCCGGCCCAATGCGCCCCGCCACATCACGCGGCGCAGCTTCCTCCTTCTGCTTGGTCTGCTCCGCCAGGCGACGCTTTTCCTCCTGGGCCTGCTTCTTCCAGTCTGAATCAATACTCAACGATGGGCGATCTTCCGCCATTTGCACTCCTCTAAATTAAACCGAATCCTCGGCAGACAGGGCGCTGCACCACCGGTAATCGATGTTTACTTCGCCGGGCCAGCCAATCATCGAAACGCCAGACCGACGGGTTTGGCGTCGCGCAGAACCACCGAGCGGGAGGCTGGGTCATAGGAAAAAACAGCACAGACGCCGGTGCGATTGTCGGTGACGTAGAGCGCTTCGCCACCATCGGAGCTGGCTGCGGTGACAAGCTGGTAGTCACGTTCACGAATCGCGGCACCGGCTTGTACTGGCTGCTGCAACGCAAACAGGAACGCCAGCAGGACAACGGCGCTGATACTCAAAAGGACGATACCAAATGTTTCTTTTCGCATGATAATCTCGCTATTGGATGAACCGAATTGGGCCAACATTTTCACTTTGATAATTCGGGCGCACTGGCCTCAGATCACCTCTGGCCGGCGCGGAATGCCGCTTCCAGACTCAGGGGACGCATGAATCCCATCTTGCGGCCGGCATCATCGTAGGCCATCGCGCTGAGGGCGCCGTTGGTTATATCCACCACATAAACAATGCCCGTGCGACCGCCGGGGATTTTGCCGGGAACCATGATATATTCCGAAGGTCGTTGCGCCTGGGCCGTGGCCGACTGCGCCTGAAAAAGGTAACTCAAACACATAACCGCCAAAACGGCGTTAACACCGACCAAAGCCCAGAGGATCTTGCGTCGCATGATGCGTCTCCTAAAAAAGTTGGTTAATCGCGGTACGATCGCTTTATCGATCGCTTAGTCCAGGTGAGTCCGTTTGGCATCTTTGAACAAGACGGCAAAACAGATCACACCCAGTCCGATCATCAGCATCCAAGTCAATGCCGTCGAGCCTTCTTCCATGCTGACATTGACACCCTGCCCGTAGGTATCCAGGCGGGCGTTATAAACTTTATCATCGTTTTGAGGTTTGGCGTGGGAAAGCGAGGGCATGGCCACGACCAGAAGCAACCCGCCCAGAATAATACGCGCCAGCGTTGATTTCATGTTCATAATCATAACCAGCTTTCAAGTGGACGGGCAAGCGACTGAAACTCCGCCGCCGGCAGGCTGACCGTTTCCCAGCGGGGACTGCGCCGGCGCATGTGATTGCGATATTCCGTCAGCTCGACGCCAAGAATCCAGTACCAGCGATCACGGAACTGGAACATCCCCGCTTCAGGATAAAGCGGAGCGGGATTCAGTTCGTAAACAAAACCCAGCACCGCCTTGAAATCCTTGCCGAAAATCTGTTCCCATTCCATCAGATCCGTGATGTCGCGCTGCGGGCTCCAGGTTTCAAACCCGCTGCGCCCCTGCGGGTTGCGCAGTTTCCGGCCCTTGATCTCCACCAGCAGATTCGTGCCGTTTTTGGAATAAACGACAAAATCAAAACTTTTCAGGCGGGCATTCGAAAAGAGCGCTTTTTTAGCTTCGTCAACGGCAACATAGGGAACCGCCCTGTCGCGCAAAAACGCCTCAAACGCCGCTTCGTAATGGATGGTGCGATCCATGGATGGTGGCCGATTGTAACACAGTGCTGCACCGGCAGCGCTTTTGTTGTATCACAGACAACAAACAGGCCCCGCTTCACCCACCTCGCCGCAGTACGGGCAACCTGATGCCTCCAGTCTTGATTGAACCGTTGCCGGCGCCAGACTGGCCATTGCGGGCTGATCCGTTGGTTGCCGGGGCGAACGTCGCCCTCGACACGCGCGGCAGTTTGCCGCTGCTGCGTTTGGCGGTGGATTTCGCCTGGGTTTGCGATTTGCGTTGACCGGCTGGTTTTTTGGCCTTGAGCTGCTGGCGCTGACGCTGACGGGCGCGCTTTTGCCGATCCAGCTTTAGTTGCTCCAGCGCATAATCCCACAACTGCTCAGCACTGGTGAACAGCTTGTCGTAATCATACTCGCCGCCATGATAATCGCAGTTGTCGGTGGAATACTCCTTGCAGATGCGCGGACGGGTTTCGTAAATGCCGCAGCGATTATCCGCCAGGAGATGTTTGCATTTCGCCATGACCGCCAGATACCAGGTCTTTTTCTCGATAAACACAGCGCAATTTTCATGCACCAGATACCAGCGGATATCGTCATACTGCCGGCGGGTTGTCGGCGTTTCCAGCGGCAGGGCAAAGTAACGGCAGCACAGCGCAGCGCATTGGTCACACAAAGATGAAGCCATCAAAATATCCTCATAATCCAGCTATTTATTGCCATCCATCGCCGCCGAGTGATTGCAAAATGAGATTGTAACGCAATGGCTGACGATGGCGAAGGTTTCAACCTTTTTGAACGTCTTTACCCAAATGGCGGTGCGCCAACCCCAGGGCAATCGCAGGTAGGCGTCCGATAGCAATCTCTTACGAGCCGCGACCGTAAGGGAGCGGTAATCGGCTAAAAAACCGCTCCCTTACGGTCGCGGCTCGTTAATACATCGACCCTCGCGGGCTACTTGCGATTGCCCGGTGCGCCAACCCGCTGGTGTGCGCCAATCGTTGATCAAGACCAAGGCTGGACTATAATCCCTGCTCTTTGGCCAGTAAGGTTATGGAATCAATATGGGTTTAATTGTACAAAAATTTGGCGGAACCAGTGTCGGTGATGCCGAAAAAATACATCGCGCCGCCCGGCGGGCGGTTCAGGCATGCGATGAGGGCAACCAGGTGGTCGTGGTGGTCTCGGCCATGGGGCATACCACCGACCATCTCATCGAACTGGCTGATCAGGTCTGCCAGCACGGCGGCAAGCCATACACCCCCCCCAAGCGCGAAATGGATCAGTTGCTGGTCACCGGCGAACAGGTGACCATCGCGTTGATGGCCATGGCGATCTCCGCCCAGGGGCATGAGGCGATCAGCTTCACCGGCGGGCAGATCGGTCTGATTACTGACCAGTCGTTCAGCAAGGCGCGCATCCAGTCCATCGACAAACAGCGCATTTTCAAACAACTGGAACAGGGCAAGATCGTCATTGTCGCCGGGTTTCAGGGCATTACGCCCGAGGGCGAATACACGACGCTGGGCCGCGGTGGTTCCAATGCCACGCTGGTGGCGCTGGGCGCGGTATTGAAGGCGGATGTCTGCGAAAATTACACCGATGTGGACGGGATCTATACGGCGGATCCCCGGATTGTGAAAAACGCCCGTAAAATCGACCAGATTACTTATGATGAGATGATGGAACTTTCGGGCCTGGGCGCCAGTGTGCTTCAGACCCGGGCGGTGGAGTTTGCCAAAAAATATAATGTGCCCATTCATGTGCGCAACAGCCAGAACGATCACGAGGGCACGTGGATTGTGGCGGAGACCAGAAAAATGGAAGACATTGTGGTAAGCGGTGCGGCCCTGAAAAAAGATTTGATCCGGGTGACGATCAAGGATGTTCCTGATCGCCCGGGGATTGCCGCGACAATCTTCGGGAAAATCGCCGCCGCCAAAGTGGTGGTGGATGACATCATCCAGAACGTGATGATGGACAAAACCGCCACGATCAGTTTCACCGTCGAACGTGGTGATCTGGCGGACATTCGCGCATCGGTCGATCAATTGACCAGCGAACTGGGCGCGCATGCGTCGTTTCAGGCTGATCTGGCCAAGGTCAGCATTGTCGGCATTGGCATGCGCACGCATACCGGCGTGGCGGAGCGCATGTTTCAGGCGTTGGCAGATGCCAAAATCAACATCCAGAACATCACCACCAGCGAAATCAAGATCAGTTGTATCATTGACAAGGGTCAGGCGGATACGGCGCTGCAGGTCGTGCATGACGCATTCAAGCTGGACAAAGCCAGGTAAGATTCCCGGCAAAGAAAAATGAATCCGGTTCATTGCCCCTGGTAGCCTCCAGGACTGCCGACATTCCATCGCCAGCAGCATTGAGGCTGCGCTGAAAAAATGAATGCGCACCACCCATCCGCAAACGATCTCAAACCGGGGTTGATTGCATTGTCTGCGCTGAGCGCGACGGATATCACCACATGCCAAAGCGCCGCCGTTATAATCCCGGGCCTGCAATCCTGATGCGACGCCGCGCGCGCCAGTGGGCTTCGTGGATCGCGCTGGTCGTTGTGCTGATCCTCGCCGCCACCGAACGGATGGGATGCCTGGCCAGCCAGGGGTCGGACACCCAGCAGTACAACAACAAAGTGTTTCGTGTCAGCCGCGTCGTCGATGGCGACACGGTTTATCTGGATGCGCACGGCCAGACCATCAAGGTGCGCCTGCTGGGCATTGATGCGCCTGAATTGCATCTTCAACCGGCTGATGCTGAAAATAATGAAACCAGCGCCGGCCAGCCCGCCTATTGGGCGGTCAAAGCCAGCGAATATCTCCGTAACCGCGCCTTGGATAAGCAGGTGACGGTGGTGCTGGAACCTCTGGATCAGCGGGATCGCTACGGGCGATTGCTGGCCTATCTGTATCTCAACGAAAGCGAAATGTTGAACCTGGAAATGATTCAACAGGGGCAGGCATATGCGGATCGGCGATTCAAACATTCGTACCAGCGCGTTTTTGAGCAGGCTGAAACGCAGGCGCAGCGGCAGAAGCTCGGACTCTGGGCCAAGGTACAGGAAACACAAATGCCTTCCTGGCGTCAGCGCTGGTTGCAAAAACAGGGTAATTGACCGGCTGGCGCCCGGCTGACCATCGGTCGCCGACTCTGCGGGCAATTCGTAATTTTTCGCTCGGGCGCTTAGACTGGCCGGATTGTCCATCCGAAAGATTTCAGGCTGATTTAACTGGAGAATATATGAACCGTTTATGGTTGGCTGGATTCGTCGTCTTGATTGCCGGGCTGGTCGTGAGCGTTAATCAATCCGTTCTGGCTCAGGAGAGCGCCCCTGCCCACAAGGCAACTCTGACGGGCAAGGTGATTGTGGTTTATCTGAAAAGTGATCCCAAGGCCGGGGCCGTTTTGGAAAATATCCAGATCACCTCGCTTGGGGAGCGCTATTTCCTGGTCGGGTCGGGGGTTGATCTGGGCGATACTTCGCGGGCTGGCCTGATTCAGTGGATTCCGATTGACGACATCGGCAGGATTCACGAATTCAACGACATCAACGACCTGCGCGCCCGCACCCGGTCGGATAAATAATTTTTGTCATCAATTGCCCAAAAAGTCGGGCTGTCGTCCCGCTATTTTTGAAAGTTTACGGCCATATGGGTTTTTCCATACGCGAAATCGAATCGACGCCAAACCCCAACGCGATGAAGTTTGTGCTGGATCAATCCATCAGCGCCAAACCGATCAGCATCGCCGACGCCAGCCAGGCTGGGCAGCATCCAATCGCCGCCAGCTTGTTCAAGGTTGACGGCGTGGTCCGCCTGCTGCTTCTGAACGATTTTGTTACGGTCAACAAGGCCCCTTCAATCAAGTGGAGCGCCATCAAACCCAAAGTGGTGGCGATACTCAAAAAGGCTGATCCACGCGCCAATCCGAACCTTTGATCAATCCTGAGCGTACAGACTACAGAGATTTGATCTTCCTCCTTGCCCCGCAGGTTACACCCACGCCTGCGGGGTTTTTTATGGTTCAGACGGCTCGTTGATACTTTGAAGCGTCGCTCCGTGCAGAATCAGGCCGCCGACGCATTTTGATCCGATTCGTCATGGGTTGACTGAACCTCATCGGCCCGTTCAGGATGAATTTGCACTTCAATTGCCGGTTGGTTAGCAGTGCCGGGCGCTGCCCCAGGTGATCGAGTCGCCGTTTCACGTAAACGCGCCAAACGCGCAGCCGCCTCGTCGGTACGCGCAATTTCACTGCACAAATTCTGACGGCGGGTGTCGATCAATTGTGACACGCACTGACCTAGTTGCTGTTCCACTCCATGGACGAGTCGATGCGCCTGCTTTTCCCAGTGCTGCATCTGCTGCTGCAGCTTTTCCTCCAGCTCGCGCCCCAGACTCGAACAGTGCGTTTGCAGATTGCCCAAGGTGGCTAATCGGCTGCCCAAGTCGCTAACCTGATTTTGAAAATTTTCGTTGGCTTGATCAAACTGGTCGATAACGGGCTGGATATTGGTCCGGGCCTGTTGACTGATGACACCGATCTGCTGCCCAATATCCTGCTGGATCGCCTGCACGGCTTGATTCGTCTGCACATGCGCCTGCTCGAGCATCTGCCCCAGCCGATCCGACAAACCGCTTCCCACCTTGTCAGCCAGATCATCTGCCTGCTGGATGCAGATTTTCATCTGATGGACAACCTGCTGGGCTTCAGCGCGAACCTGATTCAGTTGATGATCCAGCGCATTGCCAAGTGAGCGGGCGGATTCCGCCATCGTATCCAGCGCACGCTGACAGTGAGCCTCCAAATCAGCTTTGACCTGCGTTCCCCGAGTCTGTGCTAGCTCCTGATGATCCTCCAGCCACTCAACCAGATGCTGGGAAAGGTCTTTGCGCGCTTCCTCACGCAACTGCTGGCCGGTTTCAACCAGCTTCTGCTGACTTTCGGCGGCCAGGGCGTTGATGCGCGCTTCGATCGGTTCAATCAGGCGGGTGATCTGCACTCGCGCTTCAGCCAATAAATCGCTGGTGATGACTGAAGCATTTTCCCGCAAATAAGGAATCTGGGCGATAATCGGCGAAAGCTCGCCGGTATTGCGACGCAGGCTTTCCAGAAGCCCTTTGAGATTTTCCTCCGCCCGGGTTAAAAACTCCGCGCGAGCCGCCAGACGATTATCAAGCTCGATGGCCTGATCGATCCGGCGGGAAACCGCCTTGTCAATCAAAGCTAAACGAGAGGCCTGCTCGGGCAGAGTGGGGATCGGCGTAGAAGACTGGGGCATGAAGCTGGCTCCGATAATATCGCGACTCAGCTACTGTCTTCGTCACAAACAGGGTATTTGGATGAGAATTTGCCATTGATTCATCGCCTGCCGATGGATCACGCGCACTAAATGCAAAAATTGCCGCTTTTTACCTGTTTTTGTCCCGTTTGATCATCCATTAAAAAACCGGCATGCGATAAGGTTGTTATCACATGCCGGATGCTACTGAGTTGGAGGGCAAATTAACGTCCGATCAAACAATCAAGCGCCAGATCGACGCGACAGCATCAAAAACGGACACGTGCGGAAATTTGATCGATTCCACCATCAAATCCACTGGTCACGAATGATTTTCAACTGTTCGTAATCTTCGTAATCCAGATAGTCAGGACATTCATCGGGGATCAAGCGGGCAAAGAAAATTTCCGCATCATTCTCGATTTCTTCTTCGCTCTGGCCCATGGTCTGACGGGCAGCGTAAATGTCGTCTTCAATGCTGGCCAGCCGCAATACTTCCCGCCCGGCATATTCACGAACCAGTGCCGCCAACGATCCATAAAAATTGCGCGTCGCCTCATCGGGCAACGGTGGCGGCTGACAGTGCCGCTTAATGGCATGACAGAAATAACGATGCTTATCTTCCCAGCTTAATAGTGGATCAAGCCCCAACGTGATGTACTGCCCCACTTTCAACGATTGCCGCAAATACGTATCCCCGGCATCGTCGGCTTGACGAATACGTTTGGCGTACCAGATTTCAGGATGACCAATTTCCGGCAGCGGCGGAAATGTGTGTAGTTTCGTCAGCATCACACGCTCCCTGATTGTAGTATCGACCGCACGAAATGAAGCAATCACACCAGAATTGCAAGATAAGCATACCTTGGACTTGCTCCCAAATCAAGACAACAATATGACATTTTCTTGATTTTCGGTTCTCGCCTTGGATTGATCGTCAAAACAGCCCTCTGAAGTTAAACCGCTTGAGGTTCAACCCAGATTGACGCTTCTAGCCGCAGCCCGCTGTGATTGTCATTATTCGCTGGCAGCAGGCGGCTTGATTACCGGCATGATGCTGCGGATGTTGGCTTCTTTGAGCTGACGATCATCAATCGGCGAAGGCGCTCCGCACATGATATCAGCACCGCTTTGCGTCTTGGGAAATGCGATGACATCACGGATATTGCCGATATTGCGCAGAATCATCACCATTCGATCCAGACCAAAGGCAATCCCACCATGCGGCGGCGCACCAAACTGCAGCGCATCGAGCAGGAAACCAAATTTCAGTTTCTGAGCCGCATCGTCAATCCCCAGCAGCGAAAAGACTTTCTGCTGAGTATCCATGCGGTGAATACGAATCGAACCACCGCCGATCTCGCTGCCATTACAGACAATATCGTAGGCTTTGCTGCGGATTGATTCGATCGTTTCCTGATCGCGACCATCCAGTTTTTTCAGATCCTCATCCAGCGGCGCGGTGAATGGATGATGCGTACTGGAGTAGCGCTTTTCCTGTTCGTCATATTCAAAGGCGGGGAAATTCACGACCCAGACAAAGGCAAACTGGCTGGACGGTTTAAGTTGCAGATCGCGCGCCATTTTCAAACGCAACTCGCCGAGCACCCGGTGGACAATTTTGGGTTTATCGGCTGCAAAACAGAGCAAATCGCCATTTTTCGCCCCGGTCATCTCAATAATCTGTCCGGCGATCGGGTTGATGAATTTGGCGATACCGGTGTCAAATCCCTCGCCGCTGACCTTGGTCACCGCCAGCCCCTTGGCGCCATACTCCTTGGACCACAGCGCCAGCGCATCGGTCTGGGCACGGGTCATTTTCGCCCCATCGGGTACGACAATGCACTTGACCATCGGCGCATTTTTGAAAACGCCAAAGTCGGTTGTATGAGCCAGCTCGGTAATGTCATGCAACTGCATCCCGAAACGCAGATCAGGCCGATCCGATCCATACAGGTTCATCGCCTGGTCATAATCCATGTGCGGGATCGGCGTGGAGATTTCAATTCCGAGAACCTCTTTCCAGATCTGTACCAGCAGGCCTTCCATATGCCCGATGATGTCCTGACGATCAATGAAACTCATCTCGACATCGAGCTGGGTAAATTCCGCCTGCCGGTCAGCCCGCGGGTCTTCATCACGAAAACAACGCACGATCTGCATGTACTTGTCGCACCCGCCAACCATGAGCAATTGCTTGAAAAGCTGCGGCGACTGCGGCAACGCATAAAAACTGCCGGCCTGCAGACGGCTGGGCACAATAAAATCGCGCGCCCCCTCCGGCGTGCTTTTCGTCAGGAAAGGCGTTTCGATCTCCCAGAAACCCAGCGCCCCAAGATACTCACGCATGATGCGCGTCACCTGATGACGGACGCGCAGGGTTTGCTGCATCTCGGCGCGGCGCAGATCCAGAAACCGATATTGCAGGCGACGCTCTTCCTTGGGTGCATCAGCATCCGCCACTTCAAAATCAGGCAGGAACGGCGGCGTGGGGGACTGGCTGAGAATTTCCAACTGGCTGGCGTGAACTTCAATCTCACCGGTAGCCAGCCTGGGATTGACCAGCCCCTGACCGCGCGGGCCGACCGCGCCTTCAATGCTGATCACCCATTCGCTGCGCAGCTTGCGGGCTTCATCATGCACCGCCTGACCACAGGTATCAGGATCAAAAACGATCTGGGTCAACCCTTCACGGTCGCGCAGGTCAATAAAAACCAGCCCGCCATGATCACGGTACGAATGAACCCATCCCGACAGGCGCACGCGCTGGCCTTGATCGCTGGAACGGAGCTGTCCACAGGTATGGCTACGATAACGGGAGACAATGGCTGGCATAAATATAATTTCTTGATTGTGTTAACCGCTGGTCCGAGCCAAAACGCCGACCAGACAAAGGAGGATGGTATATCGTAAGGGTGGGCGAACAACAAGACCGGCGCCGTGGATCTGGCGCTGCGCGCAGGGAGCATTCCCAATGACGGGGGATGCTTAATTTACTTGGAACCGTCCCGCTCCAATGCCCCCTGCTGCTCGGAGATGCGCAGGCGCAAAGCATCGAACCACTGGCGCGGGATGGTTCTCCCGCCCGCCAAGCCAAGCGCGATCTCCTTTTTGTTCGATCCGTGAAAATCGCTGCCGCCGGTTTTTAGCAGGCCGAACTTGTCCGCCAGGCGCGTGCATTGATCGATCCAGCTCTGGTCATGATCCGAATGGAGCACTTCAATGCCGTCCAGACCCAGGTCAACCATCTCTTTAATAACCTTCTCCAGTTGAACCTCATCAGCCGTGTGCAACTGGAACGGATGCGCCAGCACGCAGACGCCCCCGCTGCGATGGATCGCATCAATAATCTGCTGGCGCGACACCCGCTCTTTATCAACATAGGCCAGACCGCCAGGCGCCAGATATTTATCAAACGCCTGCTTGATCGAACTAACGTAGCCTTTCTTCAGCAAAACCGCTGCAATATGAGGCCGGCCAATCGGCTTGTGACCACCCGTTTGATCCGACGTGCCGATGCGTGCTTGTGCCTCAACTTCCTCCATCGAAATCGCGACATTCAGGCTTTGCAGTTTGGCGATAATGCGTGGATTACGATCGTCCCGCCCTTCCAGGAGCTGGCTGATTATCGCGCGCAGATCAGCACTGGCTGGATCGATACCATAACCCAACAGGTGCATCCGACCGGGATAAGGAAACACGGCGGATATCTCAATCCCCGTGACAAAATCAATGCCAAGTTGCGCCGCCTCGGCCGAAGCTTCTGCCAGGCCGTTGGTGGTGTCATGATCCGTCAGCGCCAGACCGGATAGTTTGTTTTTTTTGGCCAGACGTACAACATCGGCCGGAGAAAATGTGCCATCGGATGCAGTCGAATGGCAATGCAGATCAACATGAGACATCAGTACCAATTCCTTCAATAATTCGTGGGTTTCATTCGTTCGATTTTATCGATCAGATCCGCTTGTCTCACCATCAACCGCAGCGGGCGAAAAGTAACCACGCGCTTGCAGATACTGGATAACCGTCTGGGCTGCTGCCTCGGGCGTAAGTTGTTCCGTATCCAACACAATTTCAGCCTTGTCAGGTATTTCGTAGGGATCGTCAATTCCGGTGAATCCGGTGATCTGGCCTGCCCGCGCTTTTTTATACAGGCCCTTGGGATCGCGCGACTCCGCTGCTGCAAGGGTGGCTTTAATGTAGATCTCAACAAAATCGCCCTGGGGCATCGACTGGCGCACAGCCTGGCGGTCGCGCTGATAAGGGCTGATGAAACTGGCGATGACAATCACCCCCGCATCCGTAAATAATCGCGCCACTTCACCAATCCGGCGGATATTTTCCGTTCGATCTTCCGGGGAAAATCCCAGATTTTGATTCAATCCATGGCGAATGTTATCCCCATCCAGACGATAACAAAGTCGTCCGCGCTGGATCAAATCACGCTCCAGCAGGCAGGCGATCGTGCTTTTACCCGCGCCGCTCAGCCCCGTCATCCAAAGTGTCACGCCGCGCTGGGCTAACAGATTTTGCCGGTCAGACCGGCTGACCAAACCTTCATGCCAGCGGATATTGCTTGAACGCTCTTGCGGCATACGACACCAATGAAAAAACCAGCCGGCTGAAGATAACCGATCAAAAAAGAAATTGCCCGCTGACAAGCTCGATGCTGCACGAAAAACCAGAAAAATCTGCTTTCCGTACGACAACGCACCTGCGCGCGGGCAATTCCCCTCGCTTAATTTTACTGCATCGGTCTGCTCTTGCTTATTCAGCTTCAAACAACGGCGTGCTGAGATAACGCTCGCCGAAGCTGGGCAGAATCACGACGATGAGCTTGCCCTTGTTTTCCGGGCGCGACGCAACCTTGGCTGCTGCCGCCACCGCACCGCCGCTGCTGATTCCGGCGAAAATACCTTCTTCCTTGTGCAACCGACGCGCCCAAGTGAAGGCTTCTTCATCAGTCACCAGCACCGCTTCATCGACCGCCTTGATATGCAGGTTGGTCGGAACAAAACCAGCGCCCAGACCCTGAATCTTGTGTTTGCCCGGCTTGAGTGGTTCATGCTTGAGCGTCTGCTCGATGACCGGCGACGTCGCCGGTTCAACCGCAATCGCCTTGAATGAGGGCTTGCGCGGTTTGATCGTTTCAGCCACACCCGTCAGCGTACCGCCCGTGCCTACGCCGCTGATCAAAATATCCACTTTCCCATCGGTATCGGCCCAGATTTCCTCACCCGTGGTCTTACCGTGAATTTCCGGATTGGCCGGATTATCAAACTGGCGGGCGATAAAGGAATTGGATTCAGCCGCAGCCAGCTCTTCCATCTTCTTGATCGCGCCGGGCATGCCTTCTGCCGCTGGTGTCAGCACGAGCTTGGCGCCCAATGCCTTGAGTAGTTTGCGACGCTCGATCGACATCGATTCGGGCATGGTCAGCACCAGCTTGTATCCCTTGGAGGCCGACACAAACGCCAGAGCAATACCCGTGTTGCCGCTGGTGGCTTCAAAAATTGTCGTATCTTTGTTGATCTTGCCTGCTTTTTCCCCGGCTTCGATCATCGACAAACCGATACGATCCTTCACCGACGCCATCGGGTTGAAAAATTCGCACTTGACGACCACCGTGGCACCGCCGGGCGGAATAACGCGATTCAAGCGAACCAGCGGCGTACCGCCAATTGTCTCAGTGATATTATTATAAATCCGACCTTCAGGTTTGCGTGGCATGATGCCTTGTCCCTTGTTGAACGAACGACTCTGAAATATCTACACCACACGCGATGCGTGGTATTTCCTAGTTATACTAGCTAGAACTAGGAAATCGTCAACTATTTATCCATCATTTTTTTACTTTTTCAATTTTACAACTGAATTATTGCGGTTTTTGGCGAAATCGACCTGTCATTAGCGCACGGCTTGCCGTCAAACCGATCATTATTTCATAGTCATCTGATCGACAATCATGACCCGATTTTTCGATCAAGCACACAACTGCACTACGGTGCCAGGCGTTCCATCCGCCACCAGCCTCCCGGCGTGCGGACATAGCGCAGCCGATCATGCAATCGACTTGCCCTGCCCTGCCAGTATTCAAAAACGGTCGGCTTCAAACGGTATCCACCCCAATACTCCGGCAGCGGCACTTCCCGCCCTTCAAAACGTTTTTCCAGTTCCGCCTGACGTTCATTCAACTCCGCCCGCGAACGAATCACCGTACTCTGACGGCTGACCCATGCTCCGATCTGCGCTTCACGCGGGCGCGAGTGGAAATAACTTTCGCTCTCCGCCTTGTCGATACGCTCGACTGTCCCTTCCACGCGAATCTGCCGTTCCATACTCTGCCAGTAAAACAGGATGGATGCGCGCGGATTGCCTGCCAAATCGTGCCCCTTGCGACTTTCGTAATTCGTAAAAAAGACAAACCCCCGGGCATCGTATTCCTTGAGCAGCACAACCCGGATCGACGGAACACCCGACGCATTCACCGTCGCCAGCGACATCGCGTTGGTTTCAACAATTCCCGCCTGCTGGGCTTGATCAAACCAGTTGCCGAACTGCTTCATCGGATCCTGCGCCGCTTGGCGTTCATCCAACGAATCCTTGCCGTAATCGATCCGCATTTCCTGCGGAACCATTGTCATCTTCAATGAGTCATCAGACTTACTCATAATTCGTTCAATCATATCACGTCGCGATTTTGACGGGTATACCCGCGTTACCCCACCACCGCTGCCCATCGCATTTCAACGATGGTTAATCTGACCTAACTAACGTAAAAATCAGAACTTATTCGCTTGGATATAGTCCTTGTCGCCTTTGAGGTAGTTGACGATATTCAATGTTGCCCGCACGGCCTGCCGCTGGACCGATTCAAAAGTGCGACTACCGATATGCGGAGTGATGATGATGTTGTCAATCGCCGCGAACGGGTGATTCTCCGTCTGCGGCTCGGTTTCCAGCACATCGGCGGCGTAACCGCCCAACTGACCATTGCGGCACGCCTCGGCAATATCTGCTTCACACACCAGACCTCCGCGGGCCGTATTGATGATCCACGCCCCTTTTTTCATTGTCGCAATCAAATTTTTATTAACAAAATAACGATTGGTATCCCCCAGCGACATATGTAGCGAGAGAATATCGGTCTCCTGCGCTGCCTGCTCCATGGTTGACACCCGTTCAACCCCATGGGTACGGGCAAATTCCTCATCCCAGTGACGGCTATATCCACGCACCTGCATACCAAAAGCACTGGCGCGCTTGGCTACTTCCCTGCCGATACGTCCCATCCCCATGATCGTAATCGTCTTACCAAATAGCTCCGAGCCGGTCATCCGCGTCCATTGCCCCGCCTTGGTTGATCGCAGATGTGGCCAAAAATGTTTGGCCAGCGCAATCATTAATCCGAATGTATGCTCGGCGACCGTCGTATGATTCACACCCGGTGTAAACAGCACGGGAATTTTCTTTTCCGTTGCATGTTTGACATCGATCGAGTCCAGCCCAATACCATATTTGGCAATCACGCGCAATGACACCGGTGCTGATAACGCCGCATCGATCACCTTGGCCGTAATGTGGTCATCTCCATTGAGAAATCCATCAAATCCCCCATTTTGCGCAATCAAATCCAGCATCTGCTGCTCCGTCAGCGGCCCCCTGACGGACACCACCTCAAACCCAGCTTTGGCCAGCATTTGGTGATGTGCGCCCGGTGTGTCCTGATAACTGGTCGTGGTCAAAAGAATTTTCATTGTTCTTGCTCGTTTTATCGGTTTCCCATCCATTATCGCTCTCGCCGCCGGCAGGAGGCTTCGTTAAATGGCATTAAGATAAACCAAACCTGCCGCCACCCCCAAATATCATGTGGGAACAAAAACCGCGCAGGACACAAAATATATCTGGTTTATCGCGCCGTCGGGACGCCAGCGTTCATGGCCTGTGAACTTGGCGGTCTTTTGCAAAATGCCCCTTGACGCACCACTCGGTTGCGGGAGAAAACCGCCCCATCGCCAGAACCAGAACTTTGCGAAACTTGGCACCCCTGCTCTTGCGATAATTTTGCCCCTCTCATATGCTCCTCAACTTTACAGGAAGATCATTCTGCTGTGGCCATAACTAAACAGGCCTGCAGGAGTTTTCCCTTGTTTACCCATGCACATGCACTTGACAGCTAACGTCATACCTTCGCTTTGTCTGGCCCAGCTTACCATTGTGCCACCGGCACTGATTTCGATTTTATGTGTGCTGGCCGGTGTGGGCACTTTTTTACTCATGCCCTCGCGCCGCGGAGCAGGCCCGCGCCGGATCGGCGCAACGCTGGCCCTTCTGGCTTTGGCGGTTTTCGGCGTTCTGCTGTTTCGCTATGCTGCCGGTCAGGCCAGCCAGGGCCAACCCGCTCTCAGTCCCTATTTCTGGATTTTCGCCGCCATTACGATCATCGGCGCGCTGCGCGTCGTTACGCACCCCCACCCGGTTTACTGTGCCCTTTATTTTGTGTTGACCGTTTTTTCGACGGCCGGACTATTCGTCCTGCTGGCGGCGGAGTTCATGGCGGCCGCCCTGGTGATGATTTACGCCGGGGCGATTCTCGTCACCTACGTTTTTGTGATCATGCTGGCGCAGCAGACGCAGCAATCCATCACCGACGCCAGCCACCCGCTTTCCGGGCTGCCTGAATATGACCGCGTCGCCCGCGAACCGATTGCCGCCACGCTCATCGGTTTTATCCTGATGGGACTTTTACTGTTCGTGATTTTTGATCTGGCGCCCCAGCAGCCTGCTGGCGAACCAACGACCGCGGTCGCAACCGTCCGCCAGCTCGGTGAAAGACTGTTCAGCCAGGACCTGATGAGTGTTGAAGTGGCTGGTATTATTTTAACCCTGGCCATGGTCGGCGCCATTGCCATCGCACGCCGCCGCATTCCAGCCGATGAATCGACGCCTGTTGAAGCAAGGCCTGATTTGATGGAATTGATTGACGACGATCCGCACGCGATCCCTGTTTATGGAACCAAAAATCCCGGGCAGAAATCCTACCCGGAAACATAAGGCGCTGATCCGACACCTCCGCCTGATTGGCTGGGGGTGAGAACCAATGCCTTGGCGATGAAGAAAACAAAGCAACCGGCGAATCGAACATACGCTGGTTAAAAATGGCGAACTGGCAATGAACGAACTGATTCTGCAACACTATCTGGCCGTCGGAGCAGCCCTCTTTGTGATCGGGTTGATCGGCTTTGTCATTCGGCGGAACCTGATCGTGATGTTTCTCTCCACGGAACTGATGTTCCAGGGATGCGCGGTCAACCTCATCGCTTTCGGGGCGTTTTACGGCAATCTCGGCGGCCAGGTCTTCACCATTATGGTGCTGGTCATCGCAGCGGCTGAAGCGTCACTGGCGCTGGGTTTGGTGGTACTGTTGTACCGCCATAAAAATACGCTCGACGCCAACGCCTGGCGCGAGCTTAAGGGCTGAGCAATAGATAAATTGTCGCTGGCTGTCCCCGGTTTTGCGGAATGGCTGGCCTTGGTTAGCATCGATCGACACACTGACAACCGGCAACTGATTCATGGAACGCTTTTTGATCGACTACTCGATCCTGATCCCCCTGCTCCCCCTGATCGGGGCGCTTGTTTCTGGCTGGCTCATGACCGGCAAACGCAAAACCGGTGCCCACTGGCCGATCTGGCTGGGCGTTGGTTACGCTGCCGTTCACAGCGGCATGCTTCTGCAGGGGATGATTTCCCAAGCCTCCCAAGCCCACGGCGCAGCCATCGGTTTCGTCAAAAATGTCTGGACTTGGATCGACACCGGCCCGTTTGTCGTCCAGTGGGGTTATTGGCTTGATCCGCTCAGCGCAGTCATGCTCTGCGTGGTCTGCGGTATCGGTCTGCTGATCACCATTTACGCTGCCGGTTACATGAAGGGCGAAAAGGGGTATTTCCGCTTTTTCGCCTATCTCGGTCTGTTTATTTTCTCGATGGCCACCCTGGTCATGGGTGAAAACCTGCTGATGCTTTATCTGGGTTGGGAAGGCGTGGGGCTGTGCTCCTACCTGCTCATCGGCTACTACTATGAAAAACCCGCCGCCCGCGAAGCAGCCAAAAAGGCGTTTCTGGTCAACCGCATCGGCGACGTTGGCTTTGCCCTGGGCATCATGCTCTGTTTTTACGCCTTCGGCACGATCAGTTATTTCGGTAACGGCGTCGGCGGTTCCGACGGCCTGCTGGAACGAGCCGCGAACCTCGGCTCGCTGACTGATTTTCAGCGCTCCGCCCTGACCTGGATTCCTATTCTGCTGGTGATGGGGGCTTTCGGTAAAAGTGCCCAGTTCCCCCTGCATGTCTGGCTGCCCGATGCCATGGAAGGCCCGACACCGGTCTCAGCCCTGATCCACGCTGCCACCATGGTCACCGCCGGCGTCTATATGATCGCCCGCTGTGGAACACTGTTTATCAGCAACGAAGTCGCCATGCTGATCATCGCCGTCATCGGCGCCATCACCGCCTGGATCGGCGCCACCGTTGCCCTGCGCCAGTTCGATCTGAAAAAAGTTTTTGCCTATTCAACCGTCAGCCAGCTCGGTTACATGTTTGTCGCTGTTGGCGTGCTGGCTCCGGTGGCGGGTGTGTTTCACCTGGTCACCCACGCCTTTTTCAAAGCCCTGTTGTTCCTGAGCTGCGGCGTCGTCATGCACGCCATGCTGGGACATCTGGACATGCGCAAAATGTCCGGCCTCAAACGTGTATTGCCAAAAACACGCTGGTTGATGCTCATCGGCTGCCTGGCACTGGCGGGTTTCCCGTTGATTACCAGCGGTTTTTACTCCAAGGATGAAATCGTCGCCGCCGCCTGGCACCGCAGTATGATTCTTGGCGTGCTGATGTTGGTCATCGCTTTCATCACCGCCTACTACACCTTCCGCCTTTATTTTCGCGTCTTTGAAGGTCCGACGATTACACCTTCTGAACCTGCCGAAGATCACGCACCGGCCGACCAGGATCATGCTCACGATAGCGCCCATGCTCATGCCACCGTAACGGACGATTCAGCCACCCACGGTCATGGTCATGGTCACGATGAACATCACCACAACCACGAACCATCCATCATGATCGTTCCGCTGGTTCTGCTGGCGATTGGCGCTTTGCTGGCAGGTTTCCTGAACTTTCCTGAGCACGCCCTGGGACATTTCCTCGGGCAAAGCTCATCGCTGAGTCTCGGTTTTGAACAAGCGGTTGAACACTACAACCCCCTGACCACGGACGATGCCCACAAGATCAGCCCGATTTCATTCGGACAGGCGGAATATCGTGCTGCCAGCGTGGTTGAAGCTGAACATTACGGACACTATGTGTTCATGATCGTCAGCGGTCTGGTCACGCTGGCCGGCATTGGGCTGGCGTACATGCTCCACCTGAAAAATCGCGCCCGCGGCGATGCGCTGCCGGAAAAATTCGCATGGGCCAGCCGATTGCTCGAAGCCAAATACTGGCTGGATGAATTCAACCAGAACTGGGTCGTCGAACCGTTGCGCTCCCTGGGCAACGCCTTTTTCATGATTGATCGTTTTCTGGTGGATGGCGTGGTCTGGCTGATCGGATTTGTTCCGCAACTGGCTGGTTTTACGCTCAAGCTCACCAGCCAGCGCGGTTATCTGCAGGGTTATGCCCTGAGTATGCTGCTGTGCATTACCGTGATTCTGTTGTTCGTCTTTGGAATCCTGTAATCACCCGGCACGACAGTCGCCAGTACCCCAAAAAATACGGGGCTGGACAACGGTGGTAAAACTTAAGTCGGCAACATTGTTACTATTATGGAATACCTGCTTGTACTGCTCGTGATCCTTCCCCTGCTGGGCGCAATCATTGGCGCTTTTGTCAGCGAGGGCGCTGCCCGCATCTGGGCACTGATGGTCGCTCTGGCGCAAGTCGTCTGCGGCATCGCCCTGGCGGCTGGTTTTGACTACAGCGCCGCTGGCGACCTGCTCGCCCCGGCCCTGGCAGCCAGCCGGGTCTTTGCCATCCCCGACATCGGCTTCAGTTTCGCCCTCAACGTCAATGCCGTTTCCATGTGGCTGACGTTGATGACCATCGTTCTGTCCTTTGTGGCGATCTGGTTCAGTTTCGGCAGCATCAAGGACCGACAAAAAGAGTTTTACGCCTGGATGCTGGTTTTGATGGGCGCCATGATCGGCGTCTTCCTGGCCCGCGACCTGCTGCTGTTCTACATCTTCTTCGAGCTGACACTGATCCCGATGTACTTCATCATCGGCATCTGGGGTGGCCCGCAAAAGCGCTATGCTGCCATCAAGTTTTTCCTGTTCACCTTCTCCGGTTCGATGTTCACACTGGCCGGTGTGATCTACCTTGGTATTTTCGCCGGTTCTTTTTCGTACGCTGACGTTTTCTACTACTGTCAGCATGTTGCCACCGCCCCCGAGCGCTTTTTGCTTCTGGTGGCGATGCTCTGCGGTTTTGCCGTCAAAGTACCCCTGTTTCCCGTTCATACCTGGCTGCCGCTGGCTCATACCGAAGCGCCCACCGGCGGTTCGGTCATTCTGGCCAGTGTTCTCTTGAAACTCGGCACGTATGGGATTCTCGCCATCGCCCTGCCCGTGGGTATTGTCGGGTTGGAACGATCAACCGAAGTCGTCGGCGCGTTTCTCTACTGGCCGATCACCATGCCCGGCTTTATCAAGTTCATGGGGATCCTCTGCGTCATCGGCATTCTTTACGGAGCCTTGGTCGCCTGGGTTCAACAGGACATTAAAAAACTGGTGGCGTACTCCTCCGTATCCCACCTCGGATTCTGCGTTCTTGGGCTGATGGCACTCAACGCCAGCGGCATGCAGGGTTCGGTTTTGTACATGATCAATCACGGGATCAACACCGGCGCCATGTTCCTGGTCATCGGAATGATCTACGACCGTTACCACACCCGCGACATTCATGAACTCTCCGGCCTGGCCGCCCGTATGCCCATTCTGGCCTTCTTCTGGATCTACTTCACCATGGCCAGCATCGGCCTGCCGGGAACCAACGGGTTTGTCAGTGAATTCCTGTCGATTCTTGGCGCTTTCACCAGCGATTCGCTGGGAATCATCTACGGCGTCTTTGCTGCCATCGGCGTGCTGCTCGGTGCGATTTATATGCTGCACATGGCTGCCAAGGTGATCTGGGGGCCGTTAAAGGCAACTGTAAAACACGCCCCAGGACATGAAGATGATTCGGGTCATCATGCGGTTCCCGGCGATTTGAATGGCCGTGAAATTGCGATCCTCGTGCCGCTGGCATTGGCTGTATTTCTGCTGGGCTGGTTCCCCCAGCCTGTGATGCAGTCCATGAAAGGTCCGCTGGATGCCCTGACTTCAACCGCAACCTATGCGAATCCTGATATCGCCCGGGCAACCCCGGCGCCGACCCTGCCCAACCCCGTGCAGGTGGCGCAGGCGGAGCAGCCCTGAAATTGAATCTTCACGCCCCGGCCAGTACCTCTGAACCGGAGCTGAAAGTTAACCGTGTCTGTGTGTTCGATGTGATTTGAGGATGGACAAAACTTCTAAAGATTAACCATGACTGACCTGCTTTCTCTCATCCTCCCCGAGCTGATTCTCGGTGGTGCCGCCCTTTTACTCCTGTTCATGGGCATTGGTAAGAGCGTCGCCACGCGCAAAAGTGCCGCTGCCATTGCGCTGCTGGCGTTGATTGCTGCTTTCGTGGCTGCCGCCCGTCACGCCAGCGCCCTGCACGGCGGTGCGACACTGGCTGATCGCTATGACGCGATTCGTCTGTATGAATTCGGACAGTATTTCAAATTGCTCGTCTGCGCCGTCGGTATCCTGCTGGTTCTGCTGGCTTGGCCCAGCTCCAGCGACGCCCAGGGCAACCCATCATTGCGCTTCGGCACTGAAGCCAGCGAATTTCTCGGCCTGATGCTGCTGAGCCTCACCGGTATCCTCCTGACCGCCTCCGCCAATGACATGGTACTGTTGTTCCTGGCCATCGAGCTGGTCAGTCTGCCCACCTACATCATGGTTGCCATCAGCCGCCCGACTGCGGTGGCTCAGGAAGCTGCCATCAAGTATTTCTTCATCGGCGCCATGGCCGCCGCCGTCATGCTCTTTGGTTTCAGTTATCTGTATGGAACCACGGGCACGACCAGCCTCTACGCCTTTGCTCAGATGATCAAGGAAAACGGAGCCATCGGCGCTCTGAATTCCTGGCAGATGCTGGCCGTCATGGCGGTCCTGCTGGGGCTGACCTACAAAATCGCGGCCTTCCCCATGCACTTTTACGCTGGCGACGTTTATCAGGGCGCTGCCACACCGGTCACGGCGTTCCTGGCATTCGTACCCAAGACCGCTGGTTTCGTCGCCATCATCAAAATCCTTTTCGCCATTACCGCCGGAACATGGATCGCCCCGACGCAGATCGTCAATCTTCTGTGGATTATCGCTGCACTGACCATGACCATCGGCAACGTGCTGGGGCTTTTGCAGTTCAATATCAAACGTCTGCTGGCCTACAGCTCCATCGCGCACAGCGGTTACATGCTCGTGGGGTTGACCGCTTTGCTCTACGCCCATTACGCCCCCTCCCTGCACTCCAGCCAGGTGGCTAATGTGCAGAACGATGCCCTGCGTGGCGTTCTGTTCTATCTGGCTGCTTACGGTATCGCCAACGTCGCCGCCTTTGGTGTTCTGTCATTGCTCCCCGCCGCCGGTGCCCAATCACCCGGATCCAGTGCCGAAACCCTCGATGATGTCGCCGGTACCGGCCGCTCGCACCCCATCCTTGGCTTGACGATGGCGGTCGCCTGTTTCAGCCTGATTGGTCTGCCTTTGACGGTCGGATTTTTCGGCAAACTCTTTTTGATCGTCCCCGCTTGGAAAGCTCAGCTCGGCGGGTTGGTCATCATCACCGTCATCAACGCCGCCATCTCCGCCGGCTATTACCTGCGTATCGTCGGAACCATGTTCCTCCGACCGGCGGCCACCGTTATCCCGTCAGCATCGGCAACATCCCAGCCCCCGCGCCGCGCTCCGCTGGCAATTGCGGTCTCCATCACGCTGGCGGTGTTGGCGGTTCTGGCTTTGGGAATTATTTTCCCCACCACCCAGGCGCTGAGTCATCTTGCCTCGCGTTCAACCGCGCTGGAAGGCAGCACCGCTAACGCTCTGCTGAGCACAGCGGCCACGCCCGATCACTAAAGACGCGCCTGGTTGGTCACAATTGTCGATTGCCCACTTGAGAGAGTGTCACAGGGACGATCTGGCTTCTTCCCCGCCGCTGCAAGGTTTTGCGCAATAGGTATGGATTGTCCCCGCCGGTACGTTGGCCAGATTTTTCTGGTGACGACGCAATCGCGTACTTCTCACCGGCAGCCAGCATACGTCTGGCCGCCCCTCCCGCGATCGGGTTGCATCATTTTTTTGTGATGCTCGCCATTGGAATCGGCTTACTCCAGCACGATCATCTGATGTCCCTTAACCTCGGGCACCGTCAGTTGCACCCGGCCATCAGCATACTGAAAATCCACCGCCTGCCCCTGCCCAGCCAGATAAACTTTGCGCGGAGCCTTGGCCAGACGCAGCGACATGGGCAGGTTGTACAGGGGGAAAACATCCTCCACCAGATCCAGCGTCGGCGTGCGCCGCTCGGGGCTGTAGTTGAGCAGATGCACGATCGTGCGACCCCCCGGCTGGCGCATGACGGTTGCCTCCAGCGAAGTCGGCGCTTCAATCTCCAGCAGTTGTTGCTTCAGTAATTTCCTGATCACATTGCGCACCAGCAATCGGCACGGCGCATTGCCATGTTTGGCAAACGCGGTGAAAACCGGATAGGCGATATAACCAATCCGCCCCGCCAACACCGCACCAGCATAGCGGCTGACCTTTTCCGGCGGCGTCTGGAAGTGGGAACTGAAATGCTCCCAACTGCGCTCAAAATAAGGTTCAACCACCCGCGCCAGGGTTGTCGCGCCTTTGGCGGGCGTGACGCGCACGCTGCGCTCATACATCACATGATCGGTCCGTGGGACATCTTGAGCGATTTCCTGACCAAAACGCAGATACGTCGAGGTATAGGGTGACAGTCCATGCAACTGCACCGGCAGGGTTTTCCAGCTCAAGGTGGTGGCGCAGGTATCCATGCCCGCCAGTCCGCTCAACAGAATAGCGCCACCTTTTTTCACATAGCGATCCAATTTGTCGCCCAGCTTCGCGTCGATCTCAACACCCTCTGGGATAATCAGCAGTTCATAACCATCCAGACGACTTTCCGGTCTGACCACATCAAACTGATGCTTGAGCTGGGTGAGCATGCGCACGCTGCCATCATCCGTGCCAGAGCTGAAGCGCTCGGCGCTGGCCTGAAACAGGCCGATCTGGGTGACGGGGGTGGCATTTTCGGTGTATGGCTCGGCTGCTTCGACGCGGGCGTAGACCCTGCCGATCAGGTCATACGCGGCTTGATCCAGCACACCGCGCGGGTGCATCTGATCGCCAATGCTGCACTTGGCACCATGAGCGATCATCTGCGAAGTTTCATACTCCAGGGCTGGATAGGGTTTCAGGCCGCCGAAGTCCGCCCAGCTCTTGTGAAAACGAGCGGTCATACCCAGGTAGGGCTTGCCGAAAATGCGGGCGTAACGGACATTCTTGGGAAAGTACAAATAGCCCCAATCGCCGGTTGGCAGGGCTTCAATTTCCACCTGTTCCAGATATTTGATTTCATTGGCCAGGTTGGACATCGGACGGGCGTTGAAATAAACGCTGGCATTGGGGCTGGCCTTTTTGACCATCTGATGAAAACGCTTCATGAACGCCAGCGCCACCTTGTGCGCAAAGGTGTTCATATCCTGCTGATTTTCGGGATTCAAACCCTGGCGTTTCATCGCGCTGGTGGCGTAGTCGCTGTAGCTGGGTTGGTCCCAGCAGATATCGAAAAAGATCCCATCGACAGGCTTGAAAAGTTTGAGCACTTCCTGCGTCTGCTCAGCCAGATAGTCCTGATAGGGGCTGGATAAATCGAGCAGTTGCCACGCAGGACTGAGCGGGCCGGCGCGCAGCGGTTTGCCATCCGCCTCGCGCACCATCCAGTCCGGATGCTGGCTGGCGGCGTACTCATCCCACAGCACACTCACATAAATCGGGGCGCGAATGCCAACGCGATGCAAGGCCTCCACCTGTTCACCCAGCAGATTTAATCCGGGCTTGAGATTGGGATGGCGCTCCGCCCGCCGCGTGTTGTAATAAAGATGGCCATGATGACACTTGGCAAAAACGGTGACGCTGTTGACGTGCGCCTCTTTCATCTGGCGGGCAAATGTCCGGGCATCAAAATCGTAACCAACTTGCCCAATCAGCGGGCTGGTATGAAAGTCCAGATGGATCTGGCGGCTGGGCAAGGTTCGTAATGGATTCGTCATCGTTTTATTCCTATTAACGGTACAGGGCAAAGGATTGTAACCGCTTGATTTTTTTATTCCATTGAACCGCATTCACACCCGCACGCCCGCTCACCCGCCAAGTGATTGATGTACTGACATAATGCCCGACGTGATGTTCTGGCTGCTTATGACATTGCCAACGTGACGGCTCGGTTCTCATCACCATCATCAATGCTGCCATCTCCACGGGTGTTGAGTGAGCGCAACATCGGGACACAGACAAACACACAACATCCCATGCGCAACAAAAAAGCCACGGCTGATTAACTCAGACCGTGGCCTTTGGATTTTCATATGCTGCAATCTGTCAATTAATCGCGGCCTCGACCTCCATATCCGCCACCACCGCCGCCACCACGACCGCCGCGGAAACCACCGCGACCGCCACCACCACCACCGCCGCCGTAACCGCCACGACCGCCACCGCCACCACCACGTTCTTCACGCGGTTTGGCTTCATTGACCGTCAACGGACGACCGCCATGATCCTGACCACTCAGGCCAGCGATTGCTGCCTTGGCTTCATCTTCGCTGCCCATCTCGACAAAACCAAAGCCTTTGCTTCGGCCCGTTTCGCGGTCATTGATGATTTGCGCGCTGGTGACCTTACCGAACTGACTGAACAGTTGCTCCAGTTCAGAACTGGTAACACCGTAAGACAGATTGCCCACGTAGAGCTTTAGACCCATACAGACTCCGACTTGATTCTTCGGCCTGAAGTAAAGAGGGGCTCTTTCCGGCCGATCCGAAAGGGGTTGATGTGCCAACCGACGCTTACGATGCAAGCTCAAGAACCTTCAGGGCCATTGCACACGCAATGTTTTTCCCGTGGCTAGATTGCTTGGCCGCCACCTCAAGTCAGCTATCATACACACAAACCGTGAAGTTTTGCCACTAAAATTCTCCATTTCCAAATTTTTGCGCAAACCCGTCGGGCAAAAGCCGCTTTACAGGTCAATAACGGCCCTTTTTCGCAGCAAGTATCAATAACCGATACTTCATTTTTATTGGTTTTGCCATTTATAAGGACGCGGTTCAAACCGTTTGAAGCGCGAATTACCCGCGAATTTGTCGCTGAGTTGGTTGATCTGCGCAACATACGCCTGGTACTGCTGGTTACCCGAAAGTCGATCGAACGGCGTCACGCCCACCACGCTATACCAGCGCGGCGCGTAGGCTGTGCCTTTGACCACCGTAGCGCCAACACCGTTTTGAATCAGGAGCTGCGCAGCCTCCTGCGCTTCTTTTTCTTCGGGATAACTTTGCACGATCACATAGTTCATCCCAACAATGCGCTGGCCATTATCAACCACCGCTGCCGCAGGAGGCGCCACCGCGCGACCGGACGCCGCTGCTGCATTGTTGGTCGCTGTCGCAACTGGCGATTCGGAGATCATCTGCCCCGCCAGGCCTCCCTGATTATTTGTTGCGTTCACATCCAGCACGCCCGGCGTAATTGCGCCGGCGCGAATCGCCTGACTCGTCAAACCATTTTCCGGAACCTCAGCCGTCGATGAGCCGCTGCGCCCCACCACAAACGCCAGCACCAGCGCCACCAGCACGGCAAAACCCACAATCGCGGCACTGGTATAACTGAAATGAACCTTGATGAACTGCCGCGTGCGATCGATCTGTACTGCTGGTGAAAATGCCGACGCCAGCGAAGTTCGGGTTGATGCGCCCGCCACCATCGGGTTGTGGATCGGCGCTGCCGTTGCAACCACTTGTGATACTGGCGAAGCCTCAAATGCCGAACCACTCATCACGCCAACCGGATGATCCGCCGGTTCCACCTGGGTCATACCCAGACCCTGGCTGGGTACGGCTCGGTTTTGCTGACGCTGCGGAACCATCGGGGTCGCCCGCTGTGTCGGATCGACCTCCATCGCAGCAACACGACCTTGAGGCTGATCGGCTGACGCTTTCTCAGCCCGTCGTTGTCCCAGACGATCCTTCAACCAGCGCACCGGTGACTGTCGCTGCCGCGCCGGCGCGTAACGTACATCACGGTGAATCACTTCAAATAATGCCGCTGCGTGTTTGCCTTTGGCCATCCTTGACCTCGCCTTGCGATGCGGGGAAATGAACCTCAGCCAACCATCCAGGCAGCCGAACTTCATCCCCTGGAAATTGGTTCTCCGAACCACCCACCCATCTTAGCCCGTCATTTCTGACACCAAACCCCAAACATTCCCGGACGTAATCTACGTTTAACCGGCAAGTGGGTCAAGAAAATCTGACTTTTACTTTTTTATATTGTAAGCCTACTTACAGATTCGCTGCGCAATAGCATCTGGTCTGCTTCGGCTGACCTGGGGTCAACGAACCGATCAGCAGCAGGCGGGCTGTAAGCGTGCGACAGGTTTGCTGCAGGTTCCGGACTGGTTTGGAGTTTGATTTGCGCCTGAATCAATCGAGCTGGCTGTTATGCAACGCCCGACCATGCACCCAAGTTTCATTGATGACGAACCGCTGGATGAACAGCCTCGTCATCGCCCCTGGCGACGCGCTGCCCGCGTGATGCGCCTGCTGATGGGTACGGCTGCGCGATTGCTTTTAACCCGTCCGTTCGCCTTTTTAACCGGGCACAGGGATAGCCCCAAAAAACCGTGGACCTTCTCCCGCCTGGCCAGCCTTATTCTGCATCGCCTGGCGTTTGCGCCGCTGGTGCTGTTTTTGCTCGTAGCCGCCCTGGTTTACAACGCAACGCATCCGCCCTCAGCCGACACCGGACTGGATCCTTCAGCCATCGATCTCTATTACGATCGCATCAGCATGGTCGCGCAGGATGGTACACGCCTGGATGGCTGGTTGTTCCCACTCATGGATGAGAAGATGATTCTGGAAAAACGCGATCGCATTTTCGCGCAGCGTGATCCCGCCGTTGTACTCGTTCATGGTCAGGGGCAGACGCCAGCCCAGATGCTGCCGCTTGTCCAGCCCCTGCACGAGGCGGGGATGATCGTGCTGATTGTCGGACTGCGCGGCACGGGAACCGGTAACAGCGCCGCCCAGACCTTCGGCCTCAACGAAACCATGGATGTACATGCTGCCGTTGACATGCTCCGTCGGCGACCATTCGTTGACCCGCAGCGGATCAGTCTCGTCGGTCAAGGCAGCGGCGCCACCGCCGCCTGGTTGGCTGCTGAATCATCCCCCATCAACGCCCTGGTACTGGACAACCCCATCCAGAGCGTCGAACAGATTTTGCCCATCATCGGCCCGAGTCACGCCTGGCTCAGTTTCTTGCGCCCCATGTGCAAATGGGGCTTTGAGCTTGCTTATCAAGTCAACACGGATCAACTGAATCTACTGATCGATCATCATTTTGCCTCGCGTCCCAACACCCTCCTGCTGACCGATCCCAGCGCCCAGACTTTTTACACCCCCGCTGGCCGCCAGCAGATTGCCAACTTCCTGCATGACCGTCTCGTGACGGGTCAAGCGCCGCCTGTCGCCAGCCTCCGCTGAACGTTCGACCCTTTTATCCACTGACACAAACGCCTGCGCCGCTGATTCACTGTCTGACTCAATTTTCACAATTTTACTTTTCCGCCGATCTGTCCACCTGATTTTTTCCGCTTGCGACACTACCATCAGGAACCATGACGGTATTGCCGACCAACCCGCCATCACCGCTGAAAGGACTTTTGTTTCTTCTGGTGCTGCTCGGTGGCATCGGTTTGGGTTATTGGGCGTTTGAGCGCCTTTCCACCCGAACCGCCCCAGTTCAACCGGCGGTTCAACCGCCACCTCCGCCGCGCGTCATCGAAGCCCGTGGCGATCTGGCTGCCGATGAAAAAACAACCATCGAACTATTTCGCCAGGCCGGCCCGTCGGTCGTCTACATCACCACCCTCCAGCGCCGCGTCGATTTCTGGACGCGCAATGTACAGGAAATACCACGCGGAACCGGCAGTGGTTTTTTCTGGGATGACCTGGGGCACGTTGTCACCAATTATCATGTGGTCCAGGGAGCCAGTAGCGCCGAAGTAACACTTGCCGATGGCAGCACCTATGACGCCGATCTTGTCGGTGTCTCTCCCAATGATGATCTGGCGGTGCTGCGCATCAACTCGCCAACGGAAAAATTACGGCCCATCCCCTTGGGAACCAGTGCTGATCTGCAGGTGGGTCAGAAAGTGTTCGCCATTGGCAATCCTTTTGGGCTGGATCAGACCCTCACCACCGGCATTGTATCGGCTCTGGGGCGGACGATCCGCGCGACCTCCGGTTTCCCGATCGATAACGTTATTCAGACCGATGCCGCCATCAACCCGGGAAACTCCGGCGGGCCGCTGCTGGACAGCGCCGGTCGATTGATCGGTATCAACACCGCGATTTACTCCCCTTCCGGTGCCTATGCCGGCATTGGTTTTGCCGTTCCGGTTGATCGCGTGAATCAAATCATCCCCCGGCTGGTGCGCGATGGTCGCATCGCCAGACCCCGGCTGGGTGTCACCACGGATGACCGGCTGGGCAAACAAATCACCCAGCGCATGGGGGTTGATGGTGTACTGGTGCTGGGCGTTCAGGACAACAGCCCCGCCACGGCGGCCGGACTCCAACCCACGCGCCGACAGCGCGACGGCCGGATCATCCCCGGCGATGTCATCCAGCGCATCGACGATACCCCCATCAACTCCAGCGACGATCTGCTCATGGCACTGGCCAAACACGAACCCGGCCAGTCGATCAACCTCACCATCCTGCGCCAGGGCAAACAAGTAAGCCTCGATATTCAGCTGGATCAAGCCCGCGACTGAGCTAAAATATCCAGACGTACGAGCGTTGACCTGTGGGCGGTTGGCACAAAAACAGTTGTCAGCCCGTGCTCCAGCGGTCACAATTGATTTATGAGCAAAATTGGTTTGGGTGCCTGCCTGCTTGCTGGCTGCCTGTTTGTAATGACCGGCTGCACCAGCTCGTCAACACAAAAACAGGACAATTCATCGGCTTGGAGCGCCGAACAGGAAAAAGCCCTGAACGACCCGATGAACTATCGAGCCAAAATGAATCGAACCGATATTAGCGGAGGCGAATTGAATAATTTTGATCGCCGGGGATTTGACGAAGACATGAAAGCCTGGACGCTGGATTGAGGAATATCGCCCGATTGCCGTCAATCCGCCGCCGAACACGATGATAAAAATGAAAGGATTCATGATGAAACGAATGATACTTCTGGCTGGCAGCACGGTTCTAACGATGATTATCGCCAGCGGATGCCAGCAGGCCAACCAGACCAACACCGCCAGCGACCTGAAGGACGATCGGGTCGCGACAGATCCCGCCATTGACGCCCGTGGAAGCAACTGGCAGGTGGCCACCACCGAGTATGTCTCGGGCGATGTGCTGGCAGGGCCAACTTTGTTTAACTGTCAGCCGGATCGAACGCGCCCACAATATCAGCAGGCGTTGCTGGAACCTGTTGTTTATCTCGGTCAGGCCGTTGCCTCTCCGGTCATGGCACTTATCACACCGGCATGGGGGCAGGCCCGTTACCAGGGCGCTGTATTGCCCGTGACGTACGTCGCCATGCCGCCATTACCGCCAACCGATCCTGCCATCCAGCAACAACTGACCGAGCAGCATCAGGCTGCCATTGAACGACAGAACGAACTGAATGAAAAACTGAAGGAACAGACCGCTGCCCAGGCGCAGCGTGTCGAACCGCCGGTCGAACAAACGTTGCGCCCCCTGCCCGACCAGACGATCATCCTCGATCAACCCGCTGCTCAACCCGCGCCTCAACCGCAAGCCGAGCCGGTAACTCCGCGCGTGGTGGAACCTTCAGAACCAGCGCAATCAAATGAAACGGCGCCGCCCGTCGAGCCGGCCACTGTGGATCATCAACCAGCCCCTTCGGCGGATGAACCAGCTCCGTTAAATAAATAATGCGCTTGCTGAACCGGCGACCATTTTGATCATGCGGGTAATCCGTCATGCGCAACCGGTGGTTCGTGATGAGTGACTGACGCCCAGCCCCGACAGCATGGTGCTTGCGTGGCGCATGGTTGCGCGATCGATGCAGCACAGCGCGCGTTTACATCCTGCGTTTATCAGAATCCAGCCGCATCAAGATGCCCTGCAATGTCCCCAGACTGACGGGTTTGGTGAGATGCGCCACAAAACCCGCCTCTTTGCTGCGCTGAATATCCTCCTCCATCCCAAATCCACTGAGTGCCACTCCCTTGAGCTGATGATTCTCCGTCAGGAGCTGGCGCAGCAAATCGATCCCACTACCATCAGGCAGACCAATGTCGCTGATCAGCACATCAACTGGCTTGGTCTGCGACACCTCCACGGCTTTGCTGATGCAATCGGCGGTGCTCACCTGATAACCCAGATGCTCAAGCAACCGCTTCATCGCGCGATTGGTGTCGTCGTGATCATCCACGAGCAGAATGTTCATAATTAGCCTTTCGACACCGGCAACAGAGATGATGAAACCAGCTATGGAAAACCCACCACCCAGCACCGCGCCTGCATCCTGATCAGGTGCAGCAAGGACGCACCACTATTTTAATCACACCCTGTTGTTAAACAACGTAAATCCATCGTGGCAATTGTTTCGGTTAATCAAACCATCGAGCCTACAGATTTATTCCCAATCGTTCATATGCAATAGTTGCCCCGCGTTGACTGAAAATCGCTTGCGCGCAACCGCGCCTGATCGCCATCGCCACCAGCCGATCGTCATGCTGCAGTTGGTTCAGACGCGCGCTTTGACTGAAGTTGAAGTTTCGGTCACTGCGGAAGCAGGATAGAAAACCTGCTGACCATGAACGCGGGCAAAAGAAGTCAACGTATGGGGTTTGGCACTGCGGAGGCTGAACAGATCCAGCACTTCCCAGCCGCGCGCCAGCAGCGCATCACCAATGAGTGACCGATGACACCGCCACGGAACGGCTTCAGCACACATGATGGCGGTTGTTTTCCGGCTGGCGATTTCGATCAGCGCTTCCAGGCCCGCTTCAAACGATGGTGTCTGCATGTAATCTGCAAACCCGCGAAAACTGGCGTTTCGCCACGCCGTATTGATCGAATCCGCCCGTGTCTTGCGCAGGCCCCCAAGCTCAGCCAGATGCTGATATTTGATTTTATATCGCGCCAACTCCGCTCCCAAAGTTTCCTTGTTGAACTGCGGCACGCGGCGCGAACGCGGCACGGTACGCACATCCACCAGCATCTTGATCTGATGGGCTGAGAGTATCTCCGCAAACTCCTCCAGCGTATGCGTCGAGTGGCCAATGGTATAAATGACCGGTTTAACTGTCGCCATAACCCGATTATAGGTCGGCATCCAACCCAACCGATGCGCCTACGAAAAAACCCGCCGGATAAAGGCGGGTCTGTTCGATAGTTCCATTTTTCTCGTTACCGCGTGATCAGGCAACGGTAATAAAATCCTCGACGCTCCGCAGGTCTTTGACCGACTGCGGCGTCGTTTTGATCGTGGCTTGAGCACCGACCACCAACTCCGGATGGATTTTATTAGGCCGCTTGGTCCAGATCTGACCACCGCGCCGCTTGGGCAATTCTATGAAATTCTTGCTGCGCGCCTCCAATGGCGCTTTGACCGTCTTATCCTGTAAAAACAGTCGCTCCAAGGTTTTGCGCGCGCTTTCGCGGCGAATCGCCTTGGATATTTTGACGCTGATCGTCTGACCGGATTTCAATTCAAGTGCCATAATCGTATCGCTCCAACTTCTTACTTTTCCTCTACAGGATAAAGGCGGGGCATTATAACCGAAACGGCCGCAATAGCAAGCGACACCGGCAGCATGAAATCGAAATTTTGCCTATCGCCCGCGGATCAACGACAGAATTTCCGCCCGGCTGGAGTGATTTTCACGAAATACGCCGCGTAATGCACTGGTCACCATCGAACTACCCGGCTTGCAGATACCCCGGATGGTCATGCAGTTATGGGTGGCCTTGATGACCACAGCCACACCCTGCGGCTGAAGCTCTTCCATCAACGCATCGGCAATCTGACCGGTCAGCCGCTCCTGCAACTGCGGCCGACGGGCAAAACCTTCCACCAATCGCGCCAGTTTACTCAATCCAACAACCCGGCCATCCGGCAGATACGCCACATGCGCCACGCCCGTAAACGGCAGCAAATGATGTTCACACAGCGAGTGAAACGTAATGTCGCGCAGCATGACGACTTCGTTATAACGCTCATGAAACACCGTCTTCAGATGTTTACGCGGATCGGCGCGCAAACCGCACAACAACTCCGCATAAGCCCGCGCCACCCGATTCGGCGTCTTGATCAGTCCCTCACGGTCAGGATTCTCCCCCACCGCCAGCAAAATCTCGCGAACCGCCTTTTCAATCCGCGGAATATCGACCTCCGGATGAATAAAATCATCCGTGCGCCGTTCGGGCTCGTCCAGTTCGTGATGATGTCCGTCTTCGTGTTCCACTATTTCACTGGCCAATTTCATTTCGTCATCCTTCATAAAACCGATTATAGCACTCGTTGTCAACCGTCGAGCCTGTTGAGTGGAAAAACCAATGAAATACTGGAATTATTTCAACTTCTTAAAGGACAAACAGGGCTGATTGGTACACAATGTAACAATCGCCAGAACCGTTAAACGGCGTGTCAATCCAGCGCAAACCACTGCGCAACAATCTCCAACACCGGCGCAACCAAAGCAGCGCGGCTGATCGTCACACCATCAGATCAGTTTTTACAGTGACCCTTTGGTACTGGGAATTTCTGAATTACGCGGATCGTGGTCAACCGCCTGGCGCAGCGCCTTGGCCACCGCCTTGAAGATTGCTTCAGCAATATGGTGATTATTTTTCCCGTACGGCACGTTGATGTGCAGATTCATTCCCGCATTGCTGGCGACGGCTTTGAAAAATTCCTCGACCAGCTCCGTCGCAAATGATCCGATCAATTCACCTTGAAATGGCACATTGAAGACCAGCGCCGGCCGGCCGGACAAATCCACCGCCACCTGCGCCAGACTTTCATCCATCGGCACCAGCGCCCAGCCATAACGGTAGATACCGCGCTTGTCCCCCAGCGCCTTTCCCAGCAACTGGCCCAGAACAATGCCGACATCCTCCACCGTATGGTGCGAATCCACGTCCAGATCGCCCACCGCGCTGATGGTCAGATCGATCAAGCTGTGCCTGGCCAGCAAATCCAGCATGTGATCGAAAAAACCGACCGACGTTTCAACCTTGGCAACACCCTGGCCGTCCAGATTGATCGAAGCCGTGATTTTCGTCTCGCGCGTCTGGCGCTTGCTTTCAGCTTTACGTTGTTTGGCTTGTTCGTTCATGCAAAGTTCTCATCCGAAAAATCGTGTCCCTGTCATCCTGCTGTTCAGCGCCGCGGCATTCTCAGGCGGCCTTTTCCGAAGTCGTCACCGCTTTAATGCCGCTCAACAGCGCATTATTCTCCTGGCTGGTGCCAATGGTGATCCGGATTTTATCACTCAGTCCCGGGCTGTCGAAATAGCGCACCAGAATACCCTGGCGTTTGAGGCCCTGATAGATTTCCTTGCCCCGACCATCCGCCGGGCTGGCAAAAACAAAATTGGCCTGACTGGGCAGCACATTCCAGCCCATCTGCCGCAACTCGCTGCCCACCCGCTCGCGCTCGGTGCGCACTTTATCCCATGTACTGCGCGCATACTCCTGATCCTGAATCGCCGCTGTCGCCGCCACAATGCTGATGGCATCGCAGTTGTAGCTGTCCTTGACCTTCATCATCTCCGCAATGATCTTCTGGCGGCCAATGGCATAGCCAAAACGCAACCCTGCCAGCGAATAGGCCTTGGAAAGCGTGCGCGAAACAATCACATTTTCATGCTCTTTGACCAGCGCCACGCAGTTGTCATCCGCAAAATCAGCATAGGCTTCATCCACCAGCACCATGCCGCCAAATGCCTTGGCCAGGCTGGCCACTTCCAGCGGCGAAACAAACGTGCCCGTGGGCGCATTGGGATTGGCCAGATAAATCGCCTGTGCCCCGCTGGCGGCCAGTGCCTCGATCGGCAAATGATAATCCTTCGCCCATGGAACCGTCACCACCTTGGCATCTTCCAGCCGCGCCAGCACCGGATAAAGCGAATACGTCGGATCAGGATACGCCAGCGTCCCCCCGGGGCCGACAAACGTGCGCGTGGCGATGGTCAAAATATCATCGCTGCCATTACCCGCCAGCACCATGTGACGCGAAGGCAGCTTCCACAACGCCGCGGCAGCCTCACAAAAACCATCCGCTGTCGGATTGGGATAACGGCGCAACATCTCACCTTCCAGTTCCCGTATCGCCTGCATCACCTTGGGGCTGGGCGGATAAGGGTTCTCGTTGGTGTTGAGTTTCACCACGCGCTCGCCCGGCGCAGGTTGCTCACCGGGCGTATAACCCGACATCGCGCGCACCGTCGATCGAACAAATTCTAAAGCCATGATTACAGTATAACAGAGGTTCGATGTTGTTACCGGATATTTATCGTCGTTTTGCGCCCTACCGACCGCTCAATGATTCGCCCGTATCTTCACGCTGTGCCCATGGGCTTCCAGCCCCTCAGCCTGCGCCAAGCTCACGATGTGCGGCGCATCGGCTGCCAGACCGATGGCATCATATCGTTCAACGCTCATGGTCTTCAGGAACGAATAAACACTCACCCCGCTGGTGAACCGGGCCGTGGTGTTCGTCGGCAAACAGTGACTCGGACCAGCCACATAGTCGCCAGCGGCAATAGGCGAATAAGGCCCGACAAACACCGCACCGGCATGTTTGAGTTTCGCCAGCACCGCGTCATTGTCGCGCGTCTGCACATTGACATGCTCAGCGGCAAACCGGTTGGCCAGATCGATCAGTTCATCCAGCGACGAACCAACGATAATCGCGCTGCTGCTGGTCAGCGCTTTTTCAATCGCCTCAGACCGCTGGCGCTGCGCGGTTTGCGCCTTGAGCTGGGTCGCAACCTGATCAGCCAGTTCCGGGCTGCTGGTCAACAGGAAACTCGAACCCGGATCATGCTCGGCTTGCGCGATCATATCCGCCGCGATGAAATCCGCCCGGCCGGTTTCATCCGCAATCACCAGCACCTCACTGGGGCCTAGATAACCATCAATCCCGACACACCCCGCCAGTGCCCGTTTGGCCAGTTGGACATAACTATTTCCCGGCCCGACGATTTTATCCACCGCCGGTATCGTGCCCGTGCCAAAAGCCATTGCCCCTATCGCTGCCGCCCCGCCCGCCCGGTAAACGTGCTCCAGTCCCAGCTCTGCTGCTGTTGCCAGTACCAGATCGCTGCGCCCGTAGCGGCTGGGCGGAGTCGTCACCACGATCTGTTTGACGCCCGCCACCTGCGCCGGCACGGCCAGCATGATCAGGCTGGACGGATAACTCGCCTTACCCCCGGGAAAATACAACCCCGCGCTATCCAGCGGCGTGTAACGAATCCCCAGTTCCACTCCCGGCCGCTTGAGTGGTGCAATCGGCTTGGGCATGACATGCGTCTGATATTGACGAACCTGCGCAATTGAACGCCGGATGGCAGCCAGTTGATCCGCCGGCACACGGGTCGCCGCTTCAGCCATCTCCTGGGCAGTGACACGAATCTGCCCGGCGGTGAAATTCGGATCATCAAACTGACGGGCAGAATCGACAATCGCCTCATCGCCGCGCTGAGCGACATCCGCCAGTATCGTCTGCACCGCTGCAGCCATTTTCGCCCGCTCGCCGCGCTGCAATGCCACGCCAGCCGGATCCAGACGCAACCGGGCCAGCAATTTCTCCACGCGGGCTTGATCATCAGCATCACTCAATCGCAATAGCGCAATCATGCTCCAAAGTGTAGGCAAAACCGCAGCGCATTCCATAGCATCGGCTGATCTTTCCATCGTCGTTGCGACGATGATTCGGTAATATGGATCGTTTGATGACGGAGTTGGCGGGTAAAAACATCACTGTTTTCGGACTTGGGCACTTTGGCGGCGGCGTCGCGGTCAGCCTGTGGCTGGTGCAACAAGGTGCGCAGGTGACGGTCGTTGACCAGCAGACATCGGATCATCTGACCGATTCAATCGCCCAGCTCCAGGGGCTGAATATCCGGTTCCAACTCGGCCCGCAGACCGATCCGCGCCTGTTCAGTCAGTGCGATCTGGTCGTCGCCTCGCCCGCCATTGCCCCCCACCACGAACTGCTGACCTGCGCCGGCCAAGCCGGTGTACCCATTACGACGGAAATCTGCCTGTTCGTCCAGCGCGCCCCCGCCCCGATCATCGGCATTACCGGCACGAAGGGCAAATCAACCACCACCGCCATGCTCGGCCAGATGCTCAGCCAGCGCTTCACCACCCACATCGGCGGCAACATCGGCAAATCGCTCCTGTCCGAACTGCCCGGCATCAAATCCGATGACCTGATCATTCTGGAACTCTCCAGTTACATGCTCGAATATCTGCGCCTGCTGCGCTGGTCACCACATATCGCGGTGCTGACCCAACTGGGTGACGATCACGCCTATTGGCACGGCAGCCACGATGCGTATGTCCACGCCAAACAGGTCATCTTCGCCTTCCAGAAACCAGCCGACTTCGCCATTACCTGGGGTGATTCAGCATCAGCGCGCCAACTGGCCGAGTCATCGCCGGGTAAAAAAATCTTGTTTGATCAAACCAGCTCCCAACCATTTCACCTGAAGATCCTGGGTCATCATAATCAGCTCAATGCCCAGGCTGCCTTTGCCGCTGCCCGTTGCCTTGGTCTGACGTGGGATGAAGCGCAGGAAGGCTTGAACCAGTTTCGCGGTTTGCCGCACCGGCTGGAAATGGTTCACGAAGCCGACGGCGTGCGCTGGGTGAACGACTCCATCGCCACCCTGCCCCAACCTGCGATTCTGGCCTTGGAAACTTTTCCGGCCGGCACGGTGATTCAGATCGTTGGCGGCAGCGACAAAAAGATCGATTTGACCCCGCTTTGCCAGGCACTGGCGCATCGCGCCAAAGCTGTCATCTGCATCGCCCAGATAGGCCCGGCCCTGGCCGAGATGCTCGGCGTAATGGGTGCTGGTAATAAAACGCATCAGGCACCCGACCTGTCTGCTGCCGTTGCGCTGGCGCGCACCCTTGCGCGCCGCGGCGATGTCGTTCTGCTCTCACCCGCCACCGCCAGTTACGGCCAGTTCAACAATTTTCAGGAACGCGGCAACACTTTTGCCCGTCTGGCGGCCAGCACCTGAACATCTGCAACTCCCAGCCCCCGCCGCAAAACCAGCCGTTGTGCCTATAAAAAAACAGGGCCTGATTGTGCAACCAGGCCCTGGCTTGGCGTTGTCTGTCTTGATCCGTTGATCGTCAAACTCCGTGCTTCAACGATCAAACTGTGAATCGAACGAAATTGACGATGAGGGGAAATCGACCTTGCGCACAAAGGCGGCTGCTTCTGTCGCGCCATGTTCGCGATCCATGCGAATGTCTTCCCATTCAACGCTCAGCGGGCCTTTGTACCCAATATCATTCAGCGCGACGATGATCTCCTCGAATTTCACATCGCCGTGGCCCAGGCTGCGGAAATCCCAGTAGCGCCGCGGGTCGCCCCAACTGGTAAACCCGCCAAAAACGCCAACACTGCCATCGCCATGGCCAAACCACGCATCTTTCATATGCACATGATAAATGCGCTGGGCAAAACTGCGGATGAACTTCACGCAGTCAACGCCCTGATAAACCAGATGCGACGGATCAAAATTGAATCCGAAACGCTTGTGCCCTTTGAGTGCATCCAGTGCCCGCTGGCTGCTGACCACATCAAAGGCGATTTCCGTCGGATGGACTTCCAGGGCAAAGTTCACATCCACTTTGTCAAACGCATCCAGAATCGGGCCGAAGCGGCGGGCAAAATCGTCAAACCCCTTTTGCCAGTACGCCTGATCGGTCGGCGGGAAGGCGTAAATCGAATGCCAGATGCTCGAACCGGTAAACCCGTTGACGACGGCTGGGAATTCAATCTGTTCCGGTGCTGCAGCGCGCATCAACCGCGCTGCCTTGCCGGTGTCGATCATGCGCTGCGCCGCCCGCTGACGCACCCCTTCGGGATCGCCATCGCCCCAGACTTCCGGCGGGACAATCGTCTTGTGCCGTTCATCGATATTGTCGCAAATCGCCTGTCCAACCAGATGGGCGCTGATGGCAAAGCATTTCAGACCGTTGGCCCGCAGCACCTCCCACCGCCCTTTGCAGTAATTCTTGTCCGACAGCGCTTTGACCACATCAAAATGATCCCCCCAGGTCGCCAGTTCCAGACCGTCATACCCGAATTGTTTCGCCTTTTTGCACAAAGTCTCAAAGGACAGGTCCGCCCATTGTCCTGTAAACAGTGTCACCGGTCTGGCCATGATATGCGCTCCTTTGTAAAAAAATGGCTTGCTGCGCGACAATGCCATGAAACAGCGCCAAACCGCGCTTGTCAACGCCGAACTTTTCTCACTGGCAATGCCGCGCCGAATTCTTCGATCATTTTTGACAAGCAAAACGGAGCGTTTAGAATTGTTCGTTTTCCCTTGCGGAGGTACAGACAGTTCAGATGGTCGATAGCGAAGCAATAAAAAAAGCCAATGCCCTGGTCGAGGCGATGTCTTATATCCAGCGCTTCCACAACAAAGTGGTCGTCGTCAAGGTGGGCGGATCGATCATGGATGATGAGTACGCCCTGTCCAATATCCTCAATGATATTGTGTTCATGAATTACGTCGGCATGCAGCCGGTGCTGGTGCATGGCGGCGGCAAGGCGATCAACCAAGCCATGGATAAGGCCGGCCTCCAGCCCCAGTGGATCCAGGGTCGCCGCTACACCGACGACCGCACACTGGCCATTGCCGAACACGTTCTGTGCAACCAGATCAACCGCTTCATCGTCAACTTCATCCAAAGCCAGGGTTGCGAAGCAATGGGGCTTCATTCCCTTAGCAGCGTGGTTTTATTTGCGGAAAAAACCTATCTTGATGGTGCTGACGGACGGCGCATCGATCTGGGTCAGGTCGGTGATGTCAAGGATGTCAACGCGCGGCTGCTGAAGTTGCTGGTGCAGGCTGATTCCATCCCCGTCATCGCCACCATCGCCCGCGATCAGGCCGGCAGCAAACTCAATGTCAACGCCGATACCGCCGCCGGCGCGGTGGCTGCTGCCATGAAAGCGGAAAAACTCGTGGTGGTCAGCGACACCCACGGCATTCGCACCAACAAGGATGATCCCGAATCGCGCGTCAGCCACCTGACTGTCAGCCAGATCGACGAAATGGTGAAAAGCGGCGTTATCTCCGCAGGCATGCTCCCCAAGGTGCAAGCCTGCCGCGCAGCCCTGGAAGGCGGAACCACCAAAACCCACATCATTGATGGTCGTATCCCCCATGCCTTGCTGCTGGAAATTTACACCGAAGCGGGAATTGGCACTGAGATCGTCTTGTAAATCTGGTAGAATCCTTTTGAGTCAATGGCACGATGATCCCGTTGCTGCGGCACCGGGTTTAGTTTGATTGTTTTTGGGCAAACTCGTTATCCGCTGCAAGGGCTGGGGTTTGAACCTGGTGTATTATGAACGATTTTATTTCCATTGCCGATCACACGCCTGATGAATTGCGTCATCTGCTGGATACCGCCAAAACGCTTAAAAACCAATACCGGCAGACAGGTCGCAATGATCCGCTTCTGGCTGGGCAAACGCTCGCCATGGTGTTTGAAAAACCGTCGCTGCGAACGCGCGTTTCATTTTCCGTGGCAATGACACACCTGGGCGGAACCTCGCTTTATCTACGCCATGAAGAAGTGGGGCTGGAATCGCGCGAACCGGCCCGCGACGTGGCCCGCGTCCTTTCGGGGATGTGCGACGGGATCATGGCCCGCACCTTCGAGCATCGCAAGGTGGTTGAATTAGCCCAATACGCCGCCGTACCCGTCATCAATGGTCTGACCGACTATTCCCACCCCTGCCAAGCCATGGCGGATATGCTGACCATTGAAGAACACTTCGGCCAACTGGCCGGACGAACTCTGGCGTTCATCGGTGACGGTAACAATGTCGCCCGGTCGCTGGCTGCTGCCTGCGGAAAACTGGGCCTGCGGTTTATTCTGGCGTCGCCACCTGATTATTCGCTGCCGGTTCAGGATCTTCAGCGTATCAAGGATCAGTTGCCGCACATGCAGCTCATCACCACCAATGACCCGCACGAAGCGGCGCGGCAGGCTGATATTATCTACACCGACACCTGGGTCAGCATGGGTCAGGAAACGCAGAAACAACAGCGCATCAACGATTTTGTCGGGTTTGCCGTCAACGCCGAGCTTCTGGCGCTGGCGCCCCCCCACGCCATCATCCTGCACTGTCTGCCGGCGTATCGCGGCATGGAAATCAGCGATGCGGCAATGGAAGGGCCGCAGTCGTTGATTTTTCAGCAGGCTGAAAATCGGCTGCATTTGCAAAAAGGCCTGCTGGTTGAATTGATGAAACCATCCGCCAACCGATAACGGCATTATTTTCGGAAATAACCTGCCCGCGCCACCGCCGCCACTGCGACACTGCACCGTTCACGGCGCCTGATCCTGCAAAGCGCGTCGCAACTGGCCGCGCGCCTGTTCCAAACGCTGCTTGGCCCCTGTCAAATCAAGCCCCAGATGGTGCATGACAATCGCACATTTAACATGGCCCCCAGCATCGCGCAGCAGTTGCATCGCCTGCGGCCGCGGCAGATCGGTTAACTGCATGATAATTCGCGCCCCGCGATCCCACAGCTTCTGATTCGTCGCGGCCAAATCGACCATCAGATTTTCATAACATTTGCCAATGCGCACCATCGCTCCCGTGGTGATCATATTCAGCGCCAGCTTGGTCGCCGTGCCCGCTTTGAGACGGGTCGAGCCGGTCAGAACTTCCGGGCCGGTCAGCAAGCGAATGACCACATCCACGACTGGTTCATTGGTAAATGCTGCAACACAGGTGATAAAAACGGTTTTCGCGCCCCTGCGTTTGGCCTGCTGCAAGGCGCCATGGACAAAAGGCGTCGTTCCGCCAGCCGCAATGCCCACCACGACATCGCCATCGGTTACATTTTTTTCGTCGATGGCACCAGCTCCACCCTCATGACTGTCTTCAACATCCTCGGCCGCGCTGAACACGGCTGTATTTCCCCCAGCCATAATCCCCTGCACCATCGATGGATCGGCCCGAAACGTGGGCGGACATTCACTGGCATCGAGCACACCCAGCCGCCCGCTGGTTCCCGCCCCGACATAAAACAATCGCCCGCCGCGCCCAAAAGCCTCCGCCACCATATCAACCACGCGGGCCAGCTCGTCCCCCACCCGCCCCACGGCCTGCGCGGCGACAATATCCTGCTCGTGCATAAGCTGCACAATCTGACGCGCACTCATCGCATCCAGCCCCATTGATTCGGCCAGCCGCTGTTCGGTTAAAAATCCGGATCGATCGATCATCATTTTTGCTCGCTTTGATAGACTGATTTCATCTTTGGCTCACCCGCCGGCACCGCTGGCGCGGTTCAGGGGCACGGCGTCACACTCCCCAGCACCACGCGGCGCTGCGCGCCAGTGGCTGCTGGCACATTTGACGGTTGACCGTCGAGCGTGGCAGCACCCAGCAGCGCAAAAGCCAGCGCCTCCTTGGCTTGGGCATCAACACCTGTTTCACTCAATTCCATCACTCGAATCGATGGTGCCAGCGCAGCCCGGAGTTGATCCATCATCGCCTTATTACGCACACCACCACCGCTGATCAGAATTTCCTCCGCCATTATTGGCAGACGCTGCATCATCGCCACAATGCTGTCAACCGTAATTCGCACGGCTGTCGCCAGCAGATTATTCAGGTGATCGGCTTGAACACAATCGGCTGGCGAATCGGCCTGTCCCGCTGCCATGCTCGTCGCCGTCACACACTGCTGAAACAGGGCGATCATGGCTGGTACATCGGTTGATTTCGGCCAGTTGCGCTGAAAGTAACCATCACTTAAAAAGCGTCGCGCGATTTCATCAATCACCGCGCCCTGCCCCGCCATTGCCCCGCCATCATCCCACAGCACAGCGCCGCGACTATGGTTGCGACATAACCAGTCGCTGATGCAATTTCCTGGCCCGCTGTCCAGGGCAATCACTTCATCAATCGAGCCGCCCGCTTTCAACCAGGTGAAATTGGCAATACCGCCAATGTTCAGCAGAACGCGATTACGCTGGGGATGGCGAAACAGCAGATAGTCGGCCAATGGAACCAACGGCGCGCCCTGCCCGCCGGCAGCGCAATCCGCCCGACGAAAATCGCTGATGACAGGACAATTCAACTGTGCCGCAATCAGCGCCGGATCCAGCCATTGGATTGTCAGCGGCGGCGCGTGATACAGCGTTTGTCCGTGGGCTGCCACCGCACTGAGAAGCGAACAGGCCATTTGTGCTTCCGCACACGCCTGCTGAACCGCTTTGGCATAGATCAAACTGATCTCGCGGCCCATCTGTGCCAGTTGCCCCAGCCGCGCCGATTGCTGACTGCGAATCTCTGCGATTTGCTGCTGAAGATCGCGCGGATAAGGATGATGATGGTGATGCACCACCCGCGCCGACATTTCCAGACCACGGCCACTGATCGCGGTGATGGCAACATCCGCCCCATCGCTGCTGGTTCCACTCATCACACCGGCAATCAGTCGCTGCGCCATGGCCGATATTGTGGTCACAAGGCAGGGCTGTTACCAGTGCGCCGGCAACGGTATTTCCTCGTGATACGAATCGGCGGCAACAATCGGCCGACAGGGGGCGGAATTATGACGCCATCACCTTGCTGATGGTGAACACGGGCAAAAGCAGCGCCAGCGCCACGCCACCGATGATTGCGCCCATGACCATGATCATCAACGGTTCAATATAGCGCGTCATCTCAGCGATTTTCTCTTTCATCTCCGCTTCGCTGAAACCGGCAACCTGTTCCATGACCTTGGCCAGCTTGCCGCTCTTTTCGCCGCTGGCCAGCATCTGGGCAATCGAGCGCGGCACGAGCGTCGGGGCCTCAAACAGTGGATCAGACAACTGGTGCCCCGCCTGGATTTTATCCGACACTTTTTCCCACAGGTCGCGGTAATAACTGTTGCCGCACATGTCGCGCGTCAGCACCACGGAATCACTCAAGGTCACGCCGGCACTGCCCATCGTCCCCAGCATGCGCAGGCCACGCGCCAGATAAACCCGCCGCGCCATCGTGCCCAGCAGAGGCACATTCAACTGCACCCAGTGCCACAACCTTGCCCCTCCCGCCGAACGAAAATAGTACATGGAGGCAAAAACAGTGCTGAGCGTGCCGATGATCAGTGCCAACCAGTGGCCGACAATGAAATCACTCAGACCCATCAATATCTGCGTCGGGACGGGCAGCGCCGCAGCCTTGGCGGCGTAAATCACCGTAAAACGCGGCAGCACAAACGCCAGCAGAAAAATCGTCGTTGTAATGGCAAAACCGAGCATGATGCCGGGGTAAATCAGCGCCCCGCGCACACGCTTGATGGTATCGGCTTCATCACGCAGATATTCCGTACCACGCAAGAGCAGCTTGCTGAGCATGCCGCTCTTTTCGCTGGCCTTGACCAGGGCTACAAACAAGCGCGGGAACGAGCGCGGATGCCGCGCCAGGGCCGAAGAAAAATCGCTGCCACCATGAACCTGCTGACTCACATCTTCCAGAAGTTGTTTGACCCGTGGCCGTTCGCTTTGTGCGACAATGCAGTCCAACGCCTCGGTAATCGTCACACCAGTCTCGATCATGATCGAAAGTTGGGTGGCGATCTGGATCACATCGGATCGCCTGACGCGGATCCCCCGCCCGAAAATGGTCGCTTCGGTTTCGGTTCCCGTACCGGCAGCACCGGCGGCGGCCGAAGTCGGCTTGACCACGACAGGATATTTTCCATCGGCCCGCAGCAGGCGCGAAACTTCATTGATCGATTGCGCCACGATGGTACCGCTCAAGGCGGCACCCGAAGCGTCGCGGGCAGTATAAGCAAATGTGGTCATGGCAGTTTTCTTCCCTCAACATCAATATCGTCTGCCAAGTCAAACCGCTTATTGCGGATTTGAACCATCAACCACTCATTTTCATCTGGAGATAAACCGTCTGTAACGACTGTAACGACGTTGCCGACTTAATCGCCCCGCGGCACTGCCAGACCGGGGCAACCCGTTGGCCGCCATGACAACGGGCCGGGGGTTATCGGACGCCCCGGCCGCAGTTCAGGCTGCCTTTAGCTGGTTCTCAACGGCGCTGATCCGATTCTGCAACTCCTGCAATCGCTCCAGACGCTGGCTCAGCGGCGCCAGCAAATCACCCAGCCATTCGTCCACGACGCGACTGTACGCCCCCCGCCGCAAACCAGCCCCCTGTTCGTCGCGCGACTGCTCATCCAGCAGCCGATCGACCCGCCGTTGGGTATGCCAGCGCAGAATCAACCACCAGATAAAGTACCAGATCAGTAAAAAGACCACGCTTTGAATCAAATATCCGACACTGACAATTCTCACCAACAGCAGCAGGATCGTCTGCCAGCCATGCCCGCCTTGTTCAGGCTGTCGCCAAAGCGCCTCCAGCAGCGGCTGGACAATCGGAAACCAGACCAACGCCCCCAGCGTGATCAGCCAGCGCACCGGTGCCAGCAGCCGCGAGTTTTTCCCCATTTGCTCGGCTGCTTTTCGTTGTAAATGCCGCAACAGATTATGCAATTGCTCTTCGAGTTGGGAGACTGCCTTGCGCGCCGGATCAGGTTCCCACAGATGATTATCCGCGTAAACCTCCCCGATCTGCGCATTAGCCTGATACATACGGCTGAACACCCCCTGCAACTCGCGGGATAAATCAAACCCCATCGAGGAATCGACCATTCGTGAAGACACCCGCGTACGGATCAGCATCAGCACTGGCCACAACGCCGCGTGAATCACATTGACCAGCGGCCAGGCACGCAGACGCCGACTCAGGCTGTCGTCCACTAATTTCAAGCGCCGCCCGGCATCACTCAACAACGGCTCGATAAACTGCTGCTGGGCAACCGGTGCCAGCCGCAACTGGACCAGCTCCGCTCCCTGCTCCATTAAACGATCCGCCCGCGCAACCATGCCCGGCACATCACGCTGACGCACAAACTGTAAAAGGCTCTCCGCCGTGCATCGGCTCACCCGTTCAATCGAGTGTTCCACGCGCTCACGCGAACGTGGGGAGAGCAAAGCGCTTTGCAACGCGAGAAAATCACGGGACTGAACCGCGCCCGTGCTGATGGCAAACACGTTCGGAGGTGATGATAAATCCAAGGCGCGCCTCAATCGGCGTGCGTAGTCGGCGCGCAACAGTTCCAGCTCATTGTCCGTCTGACCAATCTGGTCAACCTTGTTCAGAACAAAAACGAAGTTTTCATGGCTGTTTCCCTGCGCCACTTCCTTCAGCAGGTCCTGCGCGCCCTGGTCGGCATATTTCTCCACGCTCTGCATCCAGACCGGATAAAGCATATGGGTGAGCATCTTCCGCGTGATTTTGACATGCTCATTCCAGTGACTGTCGAAGTCGGGCAGATCCAGCAATACGCAACCGCTCAGCTCGGGCAGATCATGCAGAACCATCTCGAATTGTTCCGGTACTTCCCGCTGCAAAAGCTGTTTGACCGCTGACTCCCGGCTGCGATGCAGATACGCGATCACGCGGGCCGTCCCCTCGCCCCAGCTTGAGGTCTCGGTGATTTTTCGCCCGGCCAGAGCGTTCACCAGCGAGCTTTTCCCAACCTCCTTGCCGCCGATCAGCCCAATGATATAAAAACCCGCCTGCGCCTGCTGATCCAGTTTTTTGGGATCAGGCGCAGCGCTGCCGGCTTGCAGCAACTGCGGTTTAACACTGCTGCCGTCGAGTTGATTCGTCTGGTCAACAATCTGCTCAAGCTCGGCGATGATGTCCATAGTAGCCTCTGAGCATACTCGCAATGATTCCGCCAATACAGCACGATTCATCATCGCCGGCATTGCCCGCTGGCTGATGCCAATGCTATGATACGCCGGTGAAATCGACCTGGTTAAGCTGTCAAAGCTGCACGAATTGCGCCGAATAACGCGCAACAAGACACGGCGCGATTGCATCAGGATCGATCATCATGGGCTGAGCCAGCGTTTCCAGCGGCACTGATAATCAATGAACGGCAAAAAACTTTTCGCGCATCTACCCCGGATCATCAACACCCTGACGGACAGCATCGTCAGTGATGAGCGTCTGCGCCACCTGAACCAGGTGAATCTGCCCGACCGTGAGCGCATCATCCAAGCCATCGGGCTGCTGCGCCAATTGCTTTTTCCGGGATATTTCGGTCAGCCGGGTCTGACCAGCGACAACCTTCATCAGCGCCTCAGCCAGCTTGTACAAAGCGTTGCTGAAGTGCTCTACGAACAGGTCAGTTGCTGCCTGCGCTATCGTAAAAATATCGCTGCCGATTCCACCCAGACAGCCAACGGTGATGACTGCAACGATCAGGCCTGCCAGATCGTTGTCCAGTTTCTCGACCGCCTTCCCGCCGTGCGTCAACTGCTGGCGCTGGATGTGCGGGCGGCATTTGACGGCGACCCGGCGGCGCATAACGTCGATGAGACGATTTACTGCTATCCCGGGCTGTTCACCATCAGCGTGCAGCGTCTGGCGCACGAACTGTTCAAACTCGACGTGCCGCTATTGCCGCGCATCATCACCGAGTACGCTCATTCGCTCACCGGTATCGATATTCATCCCGGCGCCCAACTGGGCGAGCGCTTGTTTATCGACCACGGCACGGGCGTGGTGATCGGCGAAACCACCCGCATCGGCATGAATGTCAAAATCTACCAGGGTGTGACGCTGGGCGCACTGGCCCCCGCCTACGGGCAGATGCTGCGCGGTACCAAGCGACACCCCACCATCGAGGATGATGTCACCATCTACGCCGGTGCCACGATTCTTGGCGGCGATACGGTGATTGGCAAGGGTTGCGTGATTGGCGGTAATGTCTTCATCACTGCCAGCGTTCCGCCGCATACCCAGGTGACGCAGGAACCAGGGCGGCTGCATTATCGTGAGCGCGGTAAACGCAAAAAAGGTGATGAGCCGCTGGTGCTCGATTTTCAGATCTGATGACGGCGCATTGCCCGGCGGTTGCGCCGCCTGCAATTCAGCGGCGCCCGTGCCGATCATGATGAGGGTGGTTTGACCCATGCCCGTGGTTACACAAATCACGCAACAAAAACGTTCGCCTAATCGGCGCAATGTTTTTCTGGATGGCGCCTTTGCTTTTGGTTGCAATGTCAATGTCATTGCGCGCTTTCGCCTGCGCCAGGGATTGGCGCTGACAACCGAGCAGGTTCAGCAGATTCAACAAGGTGAAATTCGTCAGGAATGTCTGGATTATGCCCTGCGCCTGCTGCAGATGCGCGCGCACAGCCGCGCTGAATTATTGAAAAAGTTGCAGCGGCGGGAGTATGGTTCAACTGTCAGTGGCACGGTGCTGGATGATCTGGTTCGTCTGGGATATCTCGATGATGCCCGCCTGGCCAATGAACGGGCACAATGCGCTGCCAGCACCAAACATCAGGGACGACGCCGCGCTTATCTTGAACTGATGCGTGCTGGCATCAATGCTGATACGGCCAACCGCGCCCTGGATGAAGTGTACGGCACTCTGGATGTCACCGATTCCGCACGACAGTTCGCGCTCAAACAACTGCCCCGCCTGCTAAGGTTGCAACCACAGGTCGCGCGGCGGCGTCTGGCGGGCATGCTTCAGCGTCGCGGGTTCACCTATGAACAGATCAAACCCATCGTCGATGAACTGCTGAACACTCTGGATGATGAACCACCCGCTGACGACAATCTGTAACCGCCCTTCCGCCCGCCGATCATAACCTCATTTCAACGAGCCGATCACAACTTCGCTTCGATCAGTCGGCGCCGATGCGCCGCCAGCACGTCGCTGCGGGTGATGATCCCGACAACCTTGGGCGGCCCGTTGCGGGCGATAACCGGCAGGCGGCCAATCTCATGGTTCACCATATGATCCGCCGCAGCCCGCAGGGTTGAATCAGGGTAGACCACCTTCGACGGTCGCTGGATCAACTTCGTCACCAGCTCCTCCTTCGGCGCTAATGGATCGAGCAACTGTCTTCGCGTCACCACACCAACCAGAAACCCATTCTCATCCACCACCGGAAATCCCTGATGGCTGGCTGCCGCCCCGGCGCTGTTCATCCATGTCAGCACCTGTCCCACATTCTGACTATCGCGCAGGCAGACGACATCCGTACTGGCCACTTCACCGACGGAAATCTGTTCGAGAATATCGGCTGAATACTCGGCGGGTACGCGCACGCCCCGGCGGGCGATTTTTTCCGTCATGATGGTATTGCGCATCAAAAGCGCCGAAACCAGGAACGATGCGGTACATCCACCCAAAAGCGGCAGCAACCCCAGCGGCTGAAGTGTCGTCTCAAAAGCAAAGACCACCGACGCCAGCAGCGCCCGCGAGGCACCGGCGAAAATTGCTGCCATCCCGACCAGTGCCGCCACACGCAGATCAATCTGCGCTTCAGGAACAAGCCAGTTAAACGCCCCTCCCAGCAGCAGCCCCATCGCGCCACCGATGGTAAACAACGGCGCCAGGGTTCCGCCACTGGTTCCACTGCCCAGGGCAATCGACCAGGAAATAAATTTCATCACGCACAAAAATCCCACGAATGCCAGCGTGAAGTGGGCCGGCTCAGTTGAACTGCCGAAGGAGAGCAACTGACTGATGTTGTAGTAACCCACCCCCAGCGTGCGCGGCGCAAAATAGCCCACCACGCCCACAACCACCGCGCCAATCGCCGGCCACCACATCCAATGGACCGGCAGATGCTCAAACGCATCTTCAATCGCGTAGACCGCCCGTGTCACCAGCACCGAAATAACCCCCACAATCGTCCCCAGCAGAACATATAGCGCCAAGGCAATTTCCCCCGGCTGAGTCAGATCAGGCATGGGGAAAACCGGATCGACGCCATCAAACGCAATACGCACGCCTGCGGCGGTCGCCGTCGCCAGCGCCACCGGTATCAGCGAGCGTGGGCGAAATTCAAACAACAGCAGTTCCACCGCCAGCAGCAGCGCCGACACCGGCGAACCAAAGGTCGCCGACATGCCGGCGGCAGCACCGGCAGCCAGCAGCGTCTTGCGCTCGGCGGCGGTTGTCCGCATGATCTGGCCGATCAATGACCCCAGCGCCCCGCCGGTGGCGATAATCGGCCCTTCAGCCCCGAATGGCCCACCCGTGCCAATGGCAACGGCTGAACTCAGAGGTTTGAGAAAAGTCACTCGCGCGGGGATTCGACTCTGGTGCAGCAGCACCTGTTCCATCGCTTCAGGAATACCATGACCGCGGATCGCCTTGGAACCATAGCGTGCCATGAACCCCACGATTACGCCGCCGACAACCGGAATAAATAAAACCGTCCAGCTCACATCCGTCAGTGGCGGTGTGATGTAGCCCCAGGAAAATTCGCCATAAAACGAAAACCGCGTAATCATCCAGATCAGGTGCATCAACCCCTGCGCGATCAGCGCCGCTGCCACCGCCAGGGCGATGCAGATCAGACTGATCAAGACAATCCGACCATCAACCAGCGACGACTCCGCCGGCACGTTGAGTTTTTGCAGTGTCGGGGCAATGGAGATCGACACCGGCAACCCCTCGGTTGTAGAGGCATTACGCACATTATGATCGGACATGGTTACAAACCTTTCAGGCTGATTCAGCCTGCACATTCATATTCAAATTGCTGAAGAATCTTCAAAAAACATCGCCGGCGCTGCGGGTTTTGCACCCAGATCGCGCACCAGACACTGCATCAACGTCGCCAGTTGGCGGCGCTGCGCCGCCGTCATGCGCCCCATGGAGCTGATCAGCCTCTGCTGGGCGGTATCCGGCGCCTGGCGCAGGATGGCCCGCGCCCGCGACGTTAACTTCAGTTCCAGTCGCCGGGCGTCACCACTGGCTTTACGTCGCTGCACCAATCCATGTTCCACCAGCCGCCGCACCACCACCGACACCGAACTCTGATGCGTGTGCGTCAACTGGGCCAGCTCATTGATCGACAGCGCCGGCGCCTGCGACAGCGCCCGCAGCACAAACAATTGGGCACTGCTCATACCCACCCGTTTTTCCGCCAGCCGCGAACCGCGATGCAGGGCCGAAACGATCCGGCGGACACAATCCAGCACCGTCGTCATTGCCTGGCCAGAATCCTCTTTTGTATGGGTTCCCATATAATACAAAACCGAACACGATACCACGCACGGTCGTCTTCGTCCATTGATCGGCTCGACAGGCGGGAATTTTCAATTTTTGCCGCCCTAGGTGGAGCCATGCCGGTCAAAAGGATCCGTTGCGCAACGTCTCTTGGAACCGGCGGTCAAAAACGCGACAATAATCGGCGGGTATGACAACTTCCGCCGCGACTGACAATCTGGCTTTGCAGGTAACCGATCTGTCCAAGACCTATCGGGTTTACAATCGTCCATCCGACCGGCTCAAGGAGATGATCCTGCGCCGACAGCGGCACGAGGTCGTGCACGCGCTGCACCCGATGTCGTTCCGCGTCAAGCGCGGCCAGTGCATCGGTGTCGTCGGCGCCAACGGCGCGGGTAAGACAACCCTGTTGTCACTGCTGACGGGAACCGTTGCCCCCACCACCGGCAGCATCGATATCTATGGTCGCATCAGCGCCATCCTGGGTCTGGGCGTGGGCATGCTGGCTACGCATAGCGGCCGGGAAAATATCCGTCATGGTCTGATCACCCGCGGCATTCCCTCGGAACGACACGAGGAGCTGGAACGCCAGATCATCGCGTTCAGCGAGCTGGCCAGCGCCATCGACAAGCCGGTGCAGACCTATTCCTCGGGCATGGCGATGCGCCTGAATTTTTCCATCGCGCACGCCGTTGAACCGGATATTTTGATTGTCGATGAGGCACTGGCGGTTGGCGATGCCCGCTTTATTTTCAAGTGCCAGAAAAAAATGCGCGAGTTTCTCGATCGGGGCAAGACGCTCTTTTTTGTCTCGCATAATACGACGGCCGTTCGTGAGCTTTGCACCCATGCCCTGTTGCTGGACAAGGGCAAACTTCTAGCCCAGGGAGAAGTCAGCGACGTATTGCAGCAATATCAACTGCTTTATTTCCGCGAACCGCCGCGACCAACGCCCGACAAGCAAAGCCCGGCCTCCAAACCGCTGGGCAGCGGCGCTCTTGAGCTGGAGTCGGTCAAGACCAATCTGGTTGACCGCGCGCCCGGTGGTGTCTGGCAGACGCCGCAGGGGACGGATCTCCAGATGGAGATAACGATCAAAACCGATGAGTACATCCCCGCACCGGCCATCGGCATCGACTTGCGCAGCGGGTATGGCAACAGCATCAGCGGTTTTTCAACCGTCAATCACAAGTTGCCGCTGGAACCGATTCAGTCCGGTTCGTTTTCTTTTTCGATTCTCATGCCGCTGTTCGTGCCAGCCGGCATGTACCGGCTGGAATTGACGCTGGCGGATCTCAGCACGGAGCAGCCGCGTCTCTTGCGCATCTGGGAAGACCTGCTGCTGGTCAATGTCAAATGGTCGGATTATTCCATTTCCGGCGTCATCGACTGCGGAGCGGAAATTCAGTTCCGTGGTCAGCAATACTCGATGCGGCAGGAACGGTCGCGGCGTCTGGAGGAAAAAGCGCGCCGCCACGAACAGGCCGTCGGTTCCGGTTGAATGGGCTATCCACCCAATTGTTCCAATCATCGCGAAAAGACGTGCCCGGCGGTTTATAACCCGCAACCGATCAACCAATCATCCGCGCGCCATCAGTCAACTGGACAGGAAAAACACCGGCGGCGATGGGCTGGAGATCACGCACAAATTCCGCCAGTTGCCCCTGATACACCATCGCCCAGGCACTGCCGCCGAAACCCGCGCCGAACGGGCTGGCTGCCAGAGCGCCATGTTTCAGCGCTGCGTCGATCAGTTCAATGGTGCGCGGTTCCTGGTTGCGAAGTTTTTCAATCGCACCAGCCGTTGAACGCTGGACCAGTTGCGCCAATCGCGGCAGATCATTTTGGATCAGCGCCTGCGCTGCCTGCGGGATGATCGTTTCACTTTCATCCACAAACTGCCTCAGTCGCAGCGCCAGATCATCCGGGCTGAACGAAAGATGGCTGGTCTGAATCAATTTCATCAGCTCATCGGCGGCTGAAGGCGATGAACGGACGATCGATGCCAGGGTGGGCTTGTCCTGGTTGGTAGCGCTATTCCAAAGCCCAACCAACTCCCGCACCTTATGGCTGGCGGCGTTGTATTGGTGCATGGCTGATCCCGTCTTTTGCGCCACCACACCGCTGTTGAGGACAACCATAGCCAGACCCGACGGAAAGGCGATGTCCTGTTCGTGTTTTACCGGCGAAAAACCATACTGGCTGATCGTCCCAGCCCGGCAACAGAGAATGGCGGTATGATCCTGACTGCCGCCGTGCGTACCCACGCCGCTGATACCACTGAGACCGTCGAAACTGCTGCCATTTTCAATGCACCCGCAGTAGTGGGCGAGATCTTCAAGTGTTTGAATCGTCTGCACAAATTGCGGCGCGCGATGCAGTTGATTGATTCCAGCCAGTGCCAGAAACACACCAATGATGAACGCGCTGCTGCTGGAAAGTCCGGCGGCGGGAGGCAGATCACTGGTGACAACAATATCAGCCCCAACCAGGGGCAGATCACCAAAATTAGCCTGCACGCGGCGCGCCACCACCATCGGATACGTTGACCAGTGCCCCTCGGGTGGCCTCGGTAATTCGTCGAGCGAAAATTCAACCGTTTCGTTCATCCGCGCATCGGTCAGATTGATCTGACGATCGTTGCGTTTGCGCACCACAACCGCAAAACCACGATCAACGGCGCACAACAGCGAACGCCCGCCGCAGTAGTCGGTATGTTTGCCGAATACTTCAATGCGGCCGGGAACAAAATAGGCTGCCCGAAGGTTGTCGTTGACCTGCGCCTGTTCATCCAAAACCGTCAGGCACTGCTGCACCAGCCCATGCTTGGGGTGGGCGGACACTCTGCTGGTCAATTGCGCAGGTTCAACCGGAGTGGCAAACAATGCAGCCAGGCGGGGATCGGTCACAGATTGACCTCCGTCCCGCGTAATTTCTGAGTCACCGGCCCGATATCCGTCCGGCTGGACAGATCAAGTACCGGCGCATCAATCCGGGCGACGGCAAAGCGTTGGCCAAGCTTGTCAATCATGTACTGCACTGCATCGGTGATTTCATATTCACCGCGCGCACTTTTGCCGATGGCGCGGCAGGCGGTAAAGATCGACGCATCAAACAACCACAGATTCATCGACAGATAGAGTCTGCCATTGCAGGTCGTCTGCTGCATCTGCCGGGGGGTCGGTTTTTCGATAATTCGGGACAGATGTTCATCTTCGATTTGAGCAATGGCGTATTTTTCAATCCGATCAGGCGGAATATTACTGCCAGCCAGCATGGAATCGCGGTCAAACAAGGCTGCGCCCGGTGCCGGCAACGTGCGCAGCGCGCTTAAGGCACTGATTGGATAAAAATTGTCTGAATTGATCGTGACAAACGCTTCGCCTTGCGCCCACGTCTCGGCTGCTGCCACGGCATTGGCAGTGCCCAGCGGTTGATCCTGAATGGCAAAATCAATTGTCAATCGTTGGCGCACAACCGAAGTATAATAATTGCGCACCGCGGTATGTTCCGGCCCGATGATCAGGCAGACGCGCCGAAATCCGCTGTCAGCCGCAGCGGACAAAACATAATCCAGAAACGGTCGGTCAATCGGGATCAGCGCCTTGACGCCCGTGTCGGCAACCTGCGACTGCCGATCATCGACGCCAACCGAGGGATCCGCCTTGCGCATGCGCGTTCCCAGACCGCGCGCCATGACCACCAGGCGATCTGCTCCGCTTGAGGTGCCCAGGCTCATTGCCCCTCCTGCCAGCGGACAAATCCCTCAATGGCAGCGTACTGCGCCAGCCCCAGTTTGTCGTACAGCTCAGCCGTGTTGCGATTACGATCTTCCGCGCGCTCCCAGAACTCGCGCTTGTCGGTACCGGGGAACATCGCCTTGTCCTTCTGACTCTGGTGACGGAAAATCGCCAGGCGCTTACGATCCACTTCCTCCGGCGACAGCGGCACGGCCATGTCAATGCGTTCCGGTTCCCATTCCTGCCAGGCACCACGATACAACCAGATCTGGCACTGGGCAAACCACTCCTGGGTTTTAACGCGATCAACAGCGCGTAAAATGGCGTCGAGACAGACGCGGTGCGTCCCGTGCGGGTCGGACAAGTCACCGGCTGCGTAAATCTGGTTGGGTTTGAGTTTTTCCAGAAGATCGACGATCAACTGAACATCAGCTTCACCGATCGGTTTTTTCTTGACGGTTCCCGTCTCGTAAAAGGGCATGTCGAGGAAGTGAAGATTCTCCATCGGCACGCCGCTTTCCCGGCAGGCTGCCCGGGCTTCACCGCGGCGCACAAGGCTCTTGATGGCTGCAATACGCGGACTATCGATCTGGCCCGGTTTCTTGTGATGCAGGAATTCTTCCAGATGTTGTTCGACTTCCTCAAACTGGGTTACATCCGCCTTGATCATGCGGGCGAACTCGCTGGCGAAATCGGTGAAACGCAGGGCATCGGTATCAAAAACCGCGATATTGCCGCTGGTCTGATACGCCACGTGCACATCATGCCCCTGATCGACCAGGCGAATGAGTGTGCCGCCCATGCTGATCACATCATCATCAGGATGGGGGGAAAAGATCAGGCAGCGTTTGGGGAAAATATTATCACCCGGACGGTCGATATCGCCGGGGCGCTTGCGCGAAATGGGCTTGCCACCCGGCCAACCCGTAATACTGGCGGTCAACCCGCGGAAGACATCGATGTTGGTTTCATAAGCCCGACCCTTCTGGGCAACCAAGTCCTGCAAACCGGCTTCGTTGTAATCTTCCTCCGTCAGCAACAGAATCGGTTTTTTCAATTCCATCGACAACCAGATCACCGCCTTGCGCACCAGCCTGGGATCGTCCCACTGCACCGGCCCGGCCGTCCAGGGATGTTTGTATCGCGACAGCTCGGCGGCGGCGGCGGGATCGAGCACAATCAGCGCATCGGGATGTTCCTGCAGGAAACTGGCGGGCACGCGGCTGGTCACCGGAGCTTCCAGGGCACGGGCAACAACGCCCGCCTTGCCTTCGCCGTACGCCATCATGACGATCTTGCGGGCAGCCAGAATCGTCCCGACACCCATGGTAATTGCCCGACGCGGCACATATTGTTCGCCGAAGAAATCGCTGGCGGCATCCATGCGGGTGATGGTGTCCAGGGTAATCAGGCGCGTGCGTGAATTGCGGGCACTGCCCGGTTCATTGAACCCGATGTGCCCGCTGCGCCCAATGCCCAGAATCTGCAGATCAATCCCACCGACAGCCGCAATCTTCCTTTCATACGCCTGGCAATAGTCCGCCACCGCACCCGGGTCGATCGTTCCATCGGGGATATTGATATTCTGCCTGGGAATATCGATATGGTCGAATAGATGCTCGTTCATAAACCGAACGTAGCTCTGCAACGACTCGGGCTGCATCGGGTAATACTCGTCGAGGTTGAAGGTGACGACATTTTTGAACGACAAACCTTCTTCACGATGCAGACGAGCCAGTTCCGCGTAGACGCCGGTTGGCGTACTGCCGGTGGCCAGACCCAGCACCGCCTGTTTGCCTTCCTGTGCCCGCTGACGAATCAAATCAGCAATCAACCGGGCTACAAATGCGCTGCCCTGACGCGCGGTGCCAAATACCTGGGTTCCCGAGGTCAAATACGTATCGGTTGTCATATACTTTTATTTTTTACACTAATTTGTATTATATAGCAAGTGAAATCGCGCCGCGTTAATTTGCGCCGTCGAAAACGTCTGGCCAATCCAGACGCCATCGGTGGCAAAAAATCGATCGATCAAGGCGATTCTCATCACCGCAGACACGCGCATCATCCAGCCGAACACTTTAAAGCCCAACCTGCGGGACACTTGCAAAAAGCGCTGGCAGGATCCGTTTCGCCCGAACCGGTGACCGCCGCAGCACCGCTGGGGCAGCGCGAGCATCAATTCGCTGGTCTATTGTGGCGTCATGGTCAACTGGATCGGTCGGACATCCATCAAATAACCGGCGTTCACCCCACACTGACTGGTCAAGCGGTGGCGGCCTTGATTGACGCGGGACTGGTGCGCAACGACCCGCCTTCATCACCGGGTCTGCGGGGACGGCCGCGCATCCCCATCGTTATTGATCCTGATCGGCGCAGTTTCGTCGGGTTGTCGCTCTCTCCCGGGGAAGTGCGCTTATCACGCCTGAATCCACTGGGTCGCCCCAAATCACCTGAGATCATTCAGCCTGTCTCGTCGGATCGTTCCAACCGCGATGAATATATCCGGGTGGCCGCTTCGATCCTGAAACAGGCGATCGACCCTTCGCTGTATAGCATTGGCGTGACCGTCACCGGTGTCGTTGACCCCGATCAGAAAGCGATGCTTTTCAGTTCCGCAGCACCTTCATCTTCGCCGCTGTCACTCAAACCGATTTACGAAGCGGCTGGTTCGATACCGTTGATTCTTGATAACGACCTGCACGCCCTGTCCATACGCTGGCTGATGGCCAACCCCACTGACCAGGGGGAAGTGCTGCTGGTTGGTCTGGATGACGGCAAACTGGGAGCCTCGTTCCTGCTGGACGGTCGTCCGCAGCGCGGCAGCGTCATGGCTGCCAATGAGATCGGACACATGCGTCTGGCGGTCGCAACCGAGCAGTGTTACTGCGGATACGAAGGCTGTCTCGAGCGGATCATCAGCAGCCAGCAACTGCACCGGATGGGCGTATCTCCGCAGCGCCGACTGGATGACGTTCTGGCCGATGCCAGTGCCGATGCACCGGCGTTGCAGGATGTACTTCATCTGCTGACCATCGGTCTGGCCAATGCGGTCAATTTCATCCGGCCCGGTCGTCTGGTCATTGCCAGCCCGCTGGCTCGTCACCCCATTTTCGTCAACTACCTGAACCATCATGTCCCGGAACATATTCTCCCCGGGCTGCGCTCGCGGGTGGAATTGACCTTCTGGCAACATCCCTATGTCCAGTCGGCTGAGAACGCCGCATGGTTGGCGATTGCGGCCGTCTTCGCCCATCCGGCTGAGCCAATCAGTCGATAGGAACGCGGGCCTTATTGAGCATTCATTTCCGCGCTTGCGTCCAAAACCACCGCCGCACGTCGGTTGCGGTTTATTGCATCCCAACCGAACAACTCCGTTGCCAACTCGTCATAAATAATTCATGAATTGGTTCACCCGAGCCGATCGGTTAAAAATTACCGCCATGACTGCATCGCAGTGGATCATCCTGCTTTTAATACCGGCTTATCTGTTCGGATCAATTCCCACGGGCTTCCTGGTGGCCAGAAGCAAGGGCATTGATATCCGCAAGGTGGGCAGTGGCAACATCGGAGCGACCAACGTCGGCCGGGCTTTGGGCGGGCGCTATTTTGCGCTCGTTTTCATATTGGATGTCATCAAAGGGGCACTGCCGGTGGCGGTGGCGGGCTGGCTTTTGCATCATCAAAGTCAGCAGTGGCAGCATTATCTGCTCTGGTTGTTGATCGGGGCGGCGGTGCTGCTGGGCAACATGTTCAGCATTTATCTGAAGTTCAAAGGGGGCAAGGGAGTCGCAACTTCCGTGGGGATCACATTGGGCATTTTCCCGTATTTCACCTTCCCGATGCTGCTGGCGGTGACTACCTTTCTGGTCGTTTTCAAGGTCTGGCGCTACATCAGTCTGGCGTCACTGGTCAGCGCCGCTTTGTTTCCGATCTTTTATCTGCTTTTGGCGCAGTGGCGCGGCTGGGATGCTTTTGGCACTCAACTGCCACTTTTCATCTTCGGTTCTCTGGCGATGCTGCTGATTATCTGGCGGCATCGGGCCAACATGATTCGCCTGATCAAGGGAACTGAAAATCGCGCTCGCTGACATAACTACAGTGATATCCTTGATTTATAGTTATCCAGGCCCTTCTTTTAACATGATGATTGGTTGGTACTCGATGGGGCTGGTGCTATAATTTCCGCGCGATGAATGAACTGGGCGAGATTCCGATCACGATTGACAGCTTCACCCCGGATGATGAACGGGCGTGTCGCACGCTGTACATCGAGGGATTGATCGGCGGGCAGATCGCCGATAACGATACCGGTCTGGATATCGATGATATTCAACAGGCCTACATGGTCGAGGGGAATCATTTCTGGGTAGCACGGGATATGCAGGGACGGGTTGTGGGGATGGTCGGTGTGCAGCATTACGAAGCTCACTCCGCCGAAATCCGCCGGTTGCGTGTTCAACAAAATTTGCGGCGCCGGGGCATTGGTACGCGACTGCTTAAAGCCGCGCTCAACTTCTGCAGCGAGAAATCGTATCTGAAAGTGACGTTGGACACCTTCATTGAACGGGACGCCGCGATCAACTTGTTTCGTAAATTTCACTTTCATCATGAAAAAAGTAAAAAGGTCGGGACAAAAGAGTTGATGTATTTCTTTCTGGACCTGTACCAGACCCGCGAACCGAAATAGGGGCAAACCCGGATATGATCCGGCCGCTGCCAATTGTTTAAAGTACAGATAACAGGACATGCTTGAGCAATGAAAATTTATACGCGCACAGGCGATGACGGTACGACAGGGCTGATCGGCGGCCAGCGCCTGAAAAAGTCGGACCTGCGCATTGAAAGTTACGGAACCATTGACGAACTGAACGCAGTCATCGGCTTGGCGTTGGCGCAACTGGCGCAGTCGGAGGCGCTCAGCGATGAACCGAAAAATCAGGCACGCACGCCGCTGCGTCAGCAACTGACGCGCGTGCAACATGAACTGTTTGCCGTTGGTTCAAATCTGGCTTCGGAAAATCCCGATAAATATGCTGCCCTGCCCAAACTTGATGTCTCGATGGTGGCACGTCTGGAGCAGGAAATCGACCAGATAAACGAATCGTTGTCTCCGCTGCGGAAGTTCATTTTACCCGGTGGCAGCCTGACGGCGGCGACCCTGCACCTGGCCCGGACGGTTTGTCGGCGCGCCGAGCGCCTCATTGTGGGCTTGGCTGAGTCGCAACCAATCAATCCGGTCATCATCACCTACGTCAACCGACTGGCGGATTGGTTGTTTATCCAGGCGCGGGCGGCCAACCACATTGAACAGGTGGCCGAACCACTCTGGGAAAAATAATCGCAATATCAGCCTATTGGCGTCGCTGACAATCACAATAAATTCCATCCCAGCATTAAAGATGCCCTTGCTTTTTAATAGCTGGCGTCCAGAAAATCGCGCAGCGCCTGCGCCACGTCGTGCGGCTTTTCCATGGTGGTGATATGACCGGCATCGGCAATCACCTGTAACTGTGATCGGGCAATGGCTGACTGAAGTTGCTCACCGATGCTCGGCGGGGTAATGGCATCATACTGCCCGAACAGCAGCAGGGTCGGGCAGGAAATCGACGCCAGCAATGCGCCTGAATCCAGTCGATCGCGCATGGCAACCAGCGACCAGCGGATGGCATCAACCGACTGGCTGGCCATGATCTGATGCAACTGGCGCGCCACTTCGCCCTTGGCGACAAAATTCTCCGGCGCCAACATTTTCTCCATCAGCGCATCAGCCACCGCTCTGGTTCCCTGCGATTCGACCAGCTTGACCATCTGATCGCGCCCGGCTTTGCCCTGCAGCGTGTCCGCCTGTGCCCGCGTGTCCAGCAGCATCAGGGCTGCGATATCCGCGCGATAATCCCGATACCACTGCATGGCGACATATCCCCCCATTGACAAACCGCCAACCGCCGCGGGCAGGGCATTCAACTGCGCGCACAATTCGTGCATATCGCTGGCCATTGATTGCATACTGCTCGGATCTGCCGCGCGGGAAGAACCAAAGCCGTGCAGATCAGGCACAATGACGCGATACCGTTCTGCCAGACGCTTGATCTGCCCCGCCCAGATGCGCCCATCCAGCGGAAACCCATGAACCAGAACCACAGGTTTGCCCTGGCCTGCCTCAATATAATGAATGGTGGAACCGTTAATTGTTTTTTCAGGCATATCATCATTACATCGTCGAAACCAACCCTGCGTCAATGATGCATCGCCTCTTGAACTGAATGGGACATTCGGTTTCAGCAATCTTTAGTACGATTTTTCATTAACTTCCGCCCGGTTTAACGCCCGTTGTGAGCGCGATTGTCAGATGGTTGATCGGCGTTTAATCATCAGACGCCGACGCAGCGTCTTGTTCTGGATTAGCGCGCCTCTACAATGTCCCCATATTCGATGGCTGATACTATTGAAAAATTGAACCTGACCGACTTCCTGGACCTGGCGACTCTGCAGGAAATCCAGGACAGCTTTGCCGCTGTCGCCAACGTCAAGGCGATGATTACGGACGATCAGGGCAACCAGTTGACCACCACCGAACCAGCCGCTGAATTTCTGCAACGCCAGCAAGCCATCGCCGCAGCCGAAGGCGTCACGCCGGAAGGCCCTCAAAAAGAAGGGCACGAATATGTGGCCCCAATCACCATCGGCAATCAGCGACTGGGTACACTGCACATGATGATCCAGCCTCCGTCGCCGGAGCTGGTGGATGATGCGCGCCTGCAAAAACTGGCGGATAAATATGGCATTGAACTGCGCCCGTTGAAGGCGTTGGTGCTGCAACTCTACCGGGCCGACAACCCCAAACCGTCAGCCATCCAGTTTCTTTTCCTCATGGCCAACGCCATTGCCCGGTTGTGCTATCAGGAATATCAACTGCGCCAGCGCATCCAGGAACTGACCGCCGTCTACAACGTCACCATGATGCTGGCCGATGCGCGCGATCTGCGCAAAGTGCTGCAGCGCACCGTCGAAGTGGTGGCGGATGTCATGAAAGCCAAGGCCTCGTCCATCCGGCTGATCGACAAGGAAAGCGACGAACTGCGCATCCGGGCGGTCTACAACCTCTCCAAGGAATATCTGGGCAAAGGGCCGGTTCTTTTAAGCAAGGCGGAAATCGATCATATCGCCCTGAGCCCCAAGGGATATGAATACATCCGGGACATGCGCACCGATCCGCGCATCCAATACCCGGAAGAAAGCCGTCGCGAAGGGTTGGTTTCGTTTTTGTCGGTGGGCATGCGTTACAAGGGCCGGCCGGTTGGATCGTTGCGCATCTACAGCGGAAGCGAGCGAACGTTTTCGCAGTTGGAAATTGATCTGCTCAAAGCCATCGCCGCCCAGGCCGCTGCGGCGATCGAAAATGCCCGCCTGTATGAGGAAGCCATGGTCAGTGAAGCCCTGGAACGCCAGATTCAAATGGCGGCCGATGTGCAACAGCGCATGGTTCCGCGCAAAGCACCAATTCTGGAGAACGTGGAGCTGGCCAGCGCCTATGTCCCCTGCTTCGCTCTTGGTGGGGATTTTTTTGATTTCATCCCCCTGCCCGCCAGCAATGTCGGCCTGGTGGTGGCTGATGTCTCGGGCAAGGGCGTACCAGCCTCATTGATCATGGCATCGGTACGGGCATTCCTGCGGGCGCAGGTGGACAATGTCTACTACCTGTACGAGATCATGCGCCGGGTCAACCTGATGCTCTGCCGTGACACCAAGCCGGGTGAATTTGTGACCTGCTGTTATGGTGTGCTTGATTGCAACACCCGTCGATTCACCTACACCAACGCCGGCCATCCCCCACCGTTGATTCTGCGCAATCAGCAGATTATTGAGCTGGAAACGCAGAACATGGTTCTGGGTGTGGCCGAGGATGAAGTGTTCCGTCAGTCGATCGTTGATCTGCTGCCGGGCGATTTTATTCTTTTGTACACCGACGGTCTGGCTGATGCGATGAATTTCCAGTCCAAGACATTTGGCCGGGATAACATCGTGGCCGCCTTCAAACATGCCGGCAATATCCCCAGCGCCACCGCCGAGACGGTCGCTCAACATATTCTCTGGGATATGCGCCGTTTTGTCGGTCTGACCAAACGCACAGACGATGTCACGATGATCGTGGCTAAAATACTTTAAGTTGTCGGGGCGTCATTGGCATTGGAAATTGCTGCGGCGGTATCCGTTTCCCGCTGCAACTGGTCATACAACGCCTGTTCCTGCGCATTCATGTGAATAACCGCCGCTGGACTGGTTGATTCATTCTGTTCACCCGCAGCTTCAAGTCGTATCAACATTTCCTCGGCAACAACAGCATCAGCCACCATTTGCGCTTCGTCCAACTGATCTGGTGATGACAGCCCGGCTGACTGCTTCTGGCGCGCCAGCTCCAGACTCTGGCGATGCGCCTCCAGCATCTCAAGCTGACGATTGAGCTGTTCGATCTGCTGCTGGCATTGCTGGACATCGTGGCGCATTTGCAGCAACTGCTGGGTGACGCGCTTTTTGGTGATCTCGCCGGCAGCCTCACGAAACTGGCGCTTGAGCATTACTTCCTGTTTCGTTGCCGCATTCACCTGTTCCAGGGCGGCATCCCGATATCCTGCCATCGCCAGACGCTGATCCTCCAGACAATCCAGCTTTTTGTCTTCCTGCCCCGCGCAGGAGAAAATAGCTTTGATTCGATCCACGCGCGAAATATCAACGCCTTGTGCCTCTCTCAGGGCTGGCGGAATGGTGCCTTGATGATAAACCGCCATGCGCCCATCCAGCCGCCGGGCGATCAGGCCTGTCGCACGGGCGTACGATTTCAATTCCGCCTCAATCAATTGCACCGGCAGATGCGTTTTACCGGCGATTTTATCCGCCGTAATGCCGTTGCTGGCCAGTTCAGGCTCATCCTCGCGAATTGCCTTGGCAATACGCTGACGTTTGGCCGATTCATCTTCAGGATCGAGCAGCAGCGCCAGAGCAGTCAACTCCGCCGGGGCGTAAATATCCCAGCCACCAGCATCATTGGGCTGCATCAAAATTAGAATGCGATCAGCCCGGCGATCCACCAGCTCATGCGATTCGACCGTAAAACCACTGGTCGAGACGATAATCAGCGTCACCGGCATTTTCGCCGACGCCGGCACGGCTGATTCCAGCACCTGATGCAGCGCACGGGTGTTGATTGGTTCGATTGGTTCATTGCGCAAAAGCTGGCGCATGGGCGAGACGCAGATCACCTGCAAGCGCGCAATGATCTCCTTCAGAATCCCCAGACGCTGCTGGATGAATTGCGCTTCCAGACGCAGACCCTGCGGCATCTGGTTTGATGGTTGTCCATCACCTCCGCCCGACTGGCTCATCAACCGCGCCAGTTCGTCGCTGGCATCGCCACGCACCAGCCGCTGCTTGAGGCCGCGCGCCAACCGCGTGCCATGTCGCGTATCAATACGCAGGCGGTCATCAGCCAGCACCTGCTCAATATGCGCCATGACGACCTGCTGACGTTGCCGGTGAATATTCGGTTCAGTACTGTTAATCATCATCATCCCTGATCACGGCGTTGCGGTTTTTCTTTCGCCGCATCGCTACATCGTTCTTCCCTGTTGCTCCCTGAGATTCGCCACCACCACCAGACACCGGCCACAATGAGACATACCCCCAGCCATGACCAGCCGAGTATGCTCTGAAGAAAATACATCCGCCCCATGATTGCACCAATTCATCCTGTTTTCGACCGGCCCGCTTGGGCAGGTGTGGTAGTATCTATCTTCGACCCAATCCGCCTATTTTAGTCGATGATCTCCATTTTTGATGCGAATGACTGGCTTGCCCAGCGACCACGCTATCCTAATTATTGCTCAAATGCGTCGGCGGAAGTTTCCCTCTCTACAAGCCGGGATTCTTTTACGCTGTGATCGTTTTCACAGTTATGTCGTTTTGAAATTCACTTTTGAAAAGTGTATCGGATGCGACAAATTGTCCGACTAACGACTAGATAAAGATGCGTGTCATTTAACTACGATTATCTGTTGAACGTCCGATAATTTTTTGGTAGTCTGTTAAACTAGGATAACTGCGATGATTTTATCAGTCGTGCAGGATCAACAAAACTATTCCAAATAATCTTGAATTGCCGATTTACCAACCTGAGGGAGCAAACCGTAAGGATGCGGTTTGTAAAGACTGTAGGCGTCATCGCGGGGTACGTTCCCATTCGCGCGTCAAAGGTTCATCCTCAGGGTTAGACTTTTTCTTTTTCAGGAGTGACACAAGTCATGGCTACACAACGTGGTCAACGTAATTTCCGCTCGAAGGCTGGCAGCTTCCATACCGAGGCCCTTGAAGGCCGTCGTATGCTTGATGCCACCATTACCGCTCATGTCTTTCATGACTACAACGGTAACGGTGTTTTCAATCCCGGCGCTCCCGACAACGAAGTCGGGGCTTCCAACTATCGTGTCTACATTGACGTGAACGACAACGGCCAATACGACGCCGGTGTCGATACCCAGTTCTTCACTGACAGCGACGGCGACGTCACCATCGGTGGGTTGACCGCCAACACTCAATACAAGATTGCCGTGGCACCGCGCGATGATGAAGGAACTACAACAGCCGCAGTTAAAACCGTCACCACCGGAGCGGACAACTCCACCACCAATGCTGGCGACTATGGTATTGGTCGCGGTCGCATCACCGGGCGTGTCTGGGTCGATGCCAATGGCAACGGCTCGTATAACGCCGGCGAAGGCACCGGTTCGGTTCGTGTCTATCTTGACTTGAACGAGAACGGCGAGCTGGATGACACCGATGTGCAGACCTGGACCGCGCCGACCTACATGCCCGATGGTATTACTCCCAACCCCAACGCGGGCAATTATCGTTTCAACTATCTGCTTGCTGATGACTATGATGTGCGCGTCTTCCCATCGCACTTCCAGCAGGCTATCACGGCCAACCCCATCAGCATCAGTCTCGGTATCCAGCAGAATTCCACCGATAACGACTTCGGTTTGACCGATAAGGCCGCCATCGGCGGTGTCGTTTACAATGACACCAACGGCGATGGCACTCAACAAGGTGGTGAAACGGGTATCAATAATGCCCGCGTTTATCTGGATCAGAACAGCAACGGCGTCTACAACGTTGGCGAGCCCACCGCTTTGGCCAACAGCAGCGGTGTCTATGTTATTACCGCTGTCAACCCCGGCACTTACACCGTCAGGGTCGTTCTGCCCGACGGTTATATCAGCGCCAACCCGGCTTCGCGCCAGGTGGCGGTGGCTGCCGGTCAGGAAACCACCGCAAGCAGCTTCGGCTTGGTCAGTGCTCCTGTGGAACCCGTTACCCCCAACGACTTCAACGGCGATGACAAGAGTGACATTATCGTGACCGATGGCGGCGTCAGCACCATCTGGTATATGGACGGCACAACCCGTCTGGGTACGGCTGCCCTGCCGAGTCTGGGAGCTGGTTATGCCCTGGCAGCCTACGGTGATTTCAATGGTGACGGCAAGCCCGATCTTCTGGCGTACAACGCCAGCACCGGCTCGCCCAAGATCATCACCCTGAACGGTATTTCCCCAACGAGTCAATTCGTTCTGCCCTCAGCCAACACTCAATGGAAACCTGTTGGCGCTGGCGACTTCGACGGCGACGGTCATACCGATATCGCCTGGCGCAACCAGACCACCGGCCAGAACACGACCTGGTTGATGCACGGCACGGGATTGGCGAACTTCAAAGCCCTGCCCAGCACCGCTGACAACAACTGGTACATCGCCGGTGTCGCGGACTACAACAACGACGGCAAGGATGACCTGGTCTGGCGTCACAGCGGTAATGGCCGCAACACCACCTGGTTGCTCAACGGAACCTCCACGCCGACCTTCAAGGCCCTGCCCAGCACGGCCGATCAGAACTGGCGGCCCGTTGCCATCTCCGCGTTCAACGGTGACAACATCCCGGACATCCTCTGGCTGAACAACGTCACCCACGACAATTCGATCTGGTTCATGACCGCCGGTCAG
>JADLCB010000006.1 GCA_020847375.1 Phycisphaerales bacterium
GGCACCTCGATGTCGGCTCATCACATCCTGGGGCTGAAGGCGGTCCCAAGGGTTTGGCTGTTCGCCAATTAAAGTGGTACGCGAGCTGGGTTCAGACCGGCGTGAGCCAGGTCGGTCCCTATCTGCTGTGGGCGTAGGAACCTTGACGGCGATTCTTCCATAGTACGAGAGGATTTGGAAGGACTGACCCCTGGTGTACCAGTTGTCCTGCTAAGGGCACGGCTGGGTAGCTATGTCAGGAACGGATAAACGCTGAAAGCATCTAAGCGTGAAGCCAGCGTCAAGACGAGGGTTCCATGAGGTTTAACCTCGAGAGACCCCGGGTAGACCACCCGGTTGATAGGCCGGAGCTGTAAGAGCTGAAAGGCTTTAAGGTTACCGTGTACTAAAGGTCTATTGTTTGATCACTTTTATCGATTACCGTCGTGGGTTGTTCGATGGCTGATCTGGGCATCGTAAGATGAACAGGTTGATGTTGAACAGGCTGCGATGTACGAAAAGTGTGTTCGGCGACCGCGTGTTTGCCTGAACGATCTTTGAATTTTAATTATTCACGAATCTAGCTGCGTTGATGCTTAATCGTTTCAACGCAGATTTGTCGGTGGCTATACCTGGAGGGTCACACCCGTTCCCATTCCGAACACGGTCGTTAAGCCTTCAGGGCCGATGATACTGCTTCCGCGGGAAAGTAGGTTACTGCCGGCATTTATATTTAAGACCCTGGTCAAGTTGATCAGGGTCTTTTTTTTGCGCCAATATTTTCCTGCGTTGAAAATATCCCGCGATTTTCCGGATGATAAATGCTCAGCAGCACTGGTCAGGTTGCGTTGATGGGTCTATAGTCGCGTCGATACTATTTTCAGGAGTTGATCGATGAATGTGCTCGTTGCCGGAGGTGCTGGTTACATTGGTTCACATACCGCCAAACGGTTGCTGGAAAGTGGGCACACGCCGGTCATTTACGACAATGCTTCGCGCGGTCACAAGATTGTGGCGGGCATTCTGAACGTGCCAGCCGTCTGGGCTGATCTGAAAGACCGATCGGTTTTGTTGTCGGCATTGCGCGATTACCGCATTGACTGTGTCATGCACTTTGCCGCCTATACTGCGGTGGGTGAAAGTGTTGAGCAGCCATTGATGTACTATCGGAATAACGTGGCGACCACGATCAGCGTGCTGCAGGCGATGGCTGAAGCGGGCGTCAGGCGTTTTGTTTTTTCCAGCACCTGCGCGACATACGGCGACCCGGATCAGGTTCCCATTACGGAAAACGAGAAGCAGGCACCGGTTTCGCCGTATGGCCGCTCCAAGTTGATGGTGGAACAGATTCTAAAGGATCAGGCGGTCGCCGATCCGCAATTCAAATTTGCAGCGCTGCGCTATTTCAATGCCAGCGGGTGCGCGTCCGATGGGAGTCTGGGTGAAGACCATGACCCCGAAACACATTTGATTCCGGTGGTGTTGCAGGCAGCGCTGGGTAAACGTGCGGGAATCACGGTTTTTGGAACCGATTACCCCACGCCCGATGGCACGAATGTGCGCGATTACATACACGTTGATGATCTGGCCGATGCGCATATTGCGGCGATGGGAAAACTGGATGACCTTGGGCAGATTTTCTGCAACCTGGGAACGGGAAACGGATTCAGCGTCAAACAGGTCATTGCGGCAGCGGAAAAGGTGACGGGTAAAACAATCCCGGTGACCTATGGCCCGCGACGGGCGGGCGATGCGATCACCCTGTATGCCGACCCCAGCCGCGCCCGCGAACTACTGGGCTGGCAGGCGCAGCATACCGATCCGCAAAGCATTATTGCCTCGGCGTGGAACTGGTTCAGCCGTCATCCGGATGGTTACGCCAGAAAAGGATAACCATCGGCGCACGGTTCATCCTTGTTGTTCACCTGTCGATTCGTCAGCGTTCTATTTTGCCCGTTGGAAGCGATGGAACAATCGGCCAAACCATCATGCGACGAGCCTGATTTTTGGATGAATAAGAGCGCGCGGATCGGGCGGGAGGGCAGGGGTGGGTGGTTGCAGATCGGCCGGCCGAAAAATTTGCTTTGGAAGCGGACTGTTTTACCGGTATCGGGGCTGGATCGGCGGTTGGATGGTCTGCGTCTGGTGCATCTGAGTGATCTGCATCTGCGCCGTGGCTGGGCCGCCAGTTACGATCAGCTCATTAACCGATTACGGGATGATCCGCCGGATTTGATCTGTTTTACCGGTGATTTTGTTGAAGATAAGCGTGATTGTCGTCCGGCAGTGGCGGCGATGCAGCGGTTGATGGGGGCGCTACCTTCGCGGCTGGGCACGTTTGCGGTGCTCGGTAATCATGACAATCGGTTGCCGCTGGATTGTCTGGCGCGGTTGAATATCTGCAACATAACCAATCAACGAAAAGAGCTGGGATCAATCGAGCTGGTGGGTTTTGGCGGCGTGCAGCGCAGCGATCTTGATTTGACGATGCTTGAAAATCTGCCGCCCAGGACGCCTGGGCAAATTCGCATTGTGCTATGTCATTATCCAGATCTGTTTGAACGCATTAACCGGTGCAACCCTGATCTGTATTTATGCGGGCATTGTCACGGTGGGCAGATTTGTCTGCCCGGCGGCGTGGCGTTGTTGAAACATGATCGATCACCGCGGCGGTTTGTCAGCGGTGTGCATCGGCGCGGTTCGTGCTGGTATGTGGCCAATCGTGGTGTGGGGGCGGGCAAGATCATGTTGCGGTTGTTTTGCCCGGCGGAGGTGCTGGAGATTACGCTGCGCGCGGTCGAGCAATAGATCGTGGCCATAAATGGCAGCACGAACAGGCGGCGGGGCGGTCGTAATGGGTTGATTCAAGGCAGGGGGACTGTTTGTACGCGCCGGCCGTCAATGTGCAGGCGACCCTGTTGAAAGAGCCTGATCGCCTGCGGATAAGCCAGCAGTTCCTGTTGAAATACGCGGTCAGCCAGGGTGTCGGGGGTGTCATCATCCAGAACGGGGCAGGTGTTTTGCAGGATGATGGGGCCGGCATCATATTCGTTATCGACAAAATGAACCGTGCAGCCGCTGACCTTGCAGCCGTGCGCCAGTACCGCTTCGTGTACATGGTGTCCATACATGCCCTTGCCGCCGAAGGAAGGCAGCAAGGCGGGATGGATGTTCATAACACGTCCGCTATAGCGCAAGGGTATTTGAAGCAATGACAACCAGCCGGCCAGGCAGACCAGCTCGGCGCCGCTGTCGTCACAAAGCTGAAAAATCTGCCTGCTGAACAACTCCAGATCAGGGTTTTGTCGGCGATCGACAATGAAATTGGGAATCACCGCATCGGCTGCCCGTTGCAGACCGCCCAGACCGGGGCGCGAAGCGATGACGGCGGTTATCTTGACGGGCAGTTGATTAGTGGCGGCCAAATCGATGAAGTTCTGCAGGGTTCGACCGGAACCACTGACCAGTACGGCGATGGATAGAGGTTGGCCAACGCTGTTGTTCATGCGCCGTGGTTTTCCGGGTTTGTCTGACTGGATCGAATCGCCTGGGCATCGCGCAGCGACAGATCGGGATAATGTTTGTCCTGGCCGACATCCGGGCGGCGTTTCCAACTGCGGGCGCAGGCGTGATAGTCGCTGCGACGATCAATCACCCTGACACTGGCTGCCGGTTCGCTGGTGGGTGCTTCAGCAAAACTATGATGGCCCGCGCCGACCAGGTCTTCCAGATCGGCGCCGTAGCTTTGCAGATGCTGGCGCAGATTGTCATCGTCAATGTGGTAGACGATTTCAGCATCGATGGCTTTATTCAAACCAGCCTCTTTTTTCAGCGCATCCAACTGAAGCAGGGCACTGTCGCGCAGTTCCATGAGCAACTGCCACTGGTGGCGCTGTTCGGGGCTGACGATCTGGCCGGATGGTTGAGGCACCAGCGCCAGATGGACGCTGGGCAGATCAGCCTCATCGCCGCAGCGGGCCAGATGTTCCCATGCTTCATCGGCGGTAAAGACGAGCATGGGCGAAAGCAGTTTGATCAGAACGGTTGCCATGCGGTGCATGACACTCTGGCAGCGGCGGCGCAGCGGTGAATCAGCCGCGTCGCAGTAGAGGCGGTCCTTCATGGCGTTGCCGTAAATCGAGCTGAGTTGAACCGCGCAGAAATCATACAGCAGGCGAAAGGCGCGATGTGTCTGAAAGGCGTTGTACGCATTGGCCACCTGGACGATCAGCGTATCGAGTTGATCCAGCGCCCAACCATCGAGGCTTTGCAGGGGAATGTCGTTGACGGTGTGGCGCGACGGGTCGAAATCGTACAAATTGCTGAGCAGATAACGAAGCGAGTTGCGGATTTTGCGGTACTTGTCGCCGAATTCCTTGATGATTTGCGGGCTGGTGGGAATATCGCCTTCGTAATCGACGCTGCACGCCCAGAGGCGCAGCAGATCAGCGCCGTGGGTATTGATCTCCTTGGTGGCTGTGACATATTCCGGATCGCTCTTGGATACTTTCCGGCCATCGGGTTTGACGACAAAGCCGTGCGTCAACACCTGTTTGAATGGCGGTTGATTGGTTGCGCCCAGTGCTGGTAAAAGCGAAAGCTGGAACCAGCCGCGATGTTGATCGGATCCTTCCAGGTAAAGATCGGCTGGGTAGTGCAGCCCTTTGCGCGTCATCAGCACATCATGCCATGAGCTGCCGGATTCAAACCAGACATCAAAAATATCGCGCTCTTTGCGCAGTTTGTCCTTGGGGAAATCAGGCCCGGTGTCGCAGCCTTCCAGAAGCTGGGCTGGCGTTTGGGTGAACCAGGCATCGGATCCCTTTTCAGCAAAGCGACGGGCAACGGCGCGAACGCTCTGCGGGGTGAGCAGCGCCTGATCTTTTTCATTGTAAAATACGGGAATGGGCAGGCCCCAGGCGCGCTGGCGCGAGATACACCAGTCCGGGCGCGAATCAAGCATTCCGCGCAGGCGCGACTGGCCCCAGCGCGGGATGAAGGTGATTTCCTTTTCGGCTGCGTGCTGGGCGCGGCTGCGCAGCGACTGGTCGATGCCATCAACCGCCAGTTGATTGACCGGTCGATCCATGGCGATGAACCATTGTTCGGTGGCGCGAAAAATGGTCGGGGTTTTGCTGCGCCAGTCGTGCGGATAGCTATGGCGGATGATCTGCTGATGAAATAATTGACCGAGTTCCTTCAGGTGCGGGGTGATCAGATTGTTGGCATCCCAGACCAACTGCCCGCGCAACCACGGAGGTACGCTGTCATCAAAGCGACCATTGCCCATGACGGGCGAATAAATGTCCAGCCCGCAACGAATACCGGTCTGGTAGTCGTCTTCACCATGACTGGGGGCGGTATGAACCAGACCCGTCCCATCTTCAAACGTCACGTAATCCGCCGTCAATACCGGCGAAACGCGGTCCATGAACGGATGGCGATAACGCAGACGGGTTAATTCCTCACCGCTGGCTTGACCCAGAACGGTGATATTTTGGGCACCGCCGGCCTGCAGGACGCGCTGAACGAGCGAATCGGCCAGAATGGTGTGACAGGTCTGGCCCTGTTTTTCAAAGCGTACCAGTTGATATTGCCCGCGCGGCGCAACAGCAATCGCCATATTCGCTGGCAGCGTCCAGGGCGTGGTGGTCCAGATCATGAGGCTGATGGTCTGGCCAGCTGGGGCGTTGAGTGAAGCGGGCAGGTCCTGCGGGTTGTCCAAGTTGAACAGGACATAAACGCTCAGGTCATCGCGATCCTCATATTCAATTTCGGCATCGGCCAGGGCGGTCTGATTGGCGATGGACCAGGAGACGGGTTTGAGCTGCTTGTACACCAGACCCGCCTGCACGAACTGCGCGAAGACCTCCAGCGTTCCCGCCTCGTAGGCGGGTTTCATGGTGATGTAGGGATCAGACCATTCACCCATGATGCCCAGACGCTGAAACTGCTGGCTTTGCAGGTTGACGTATTTTTCCGCGTAGTCGTGACAATGCTGACGGACCGCAACGGTTTCCATCTGGCGCAATTTAGGGCCAAGCTGCTGCTGGATTTTGTGTTCGATGGGCAGGCCGTGGCAGTCCCAACCGGGGATATAGGGCGTACGCTGACCGCACAGGCTATGCCAGCGCAGAAAAACGTCCTTGAGTGTTTTGTTGATCACATGCCCGATGTGAATATCGCCGTTGGCAAAGGGAGGGCCATCATGCAAAACCCAGAGTGGGGCATCGGCGCGGGCGTTGAGAATCTGGTGATACAGATCCATCTGCTGCCATTTGGCCAGACGTTTTGGCTCGTTTTCGACGAGTTTGGCGGTCATGGCGAAATCTGTCCTGGGCAGATTCAGCGTCTCTTTATAACTAACTTTTTGCGGATCACTGCTCATAACAAGCTCACTAACGCCGATCAATTTTTAATTGCGGCCAACGGACGAATCATCAAAACAATAAATTTACCGCAAGCGTGCGACGATGGCGAGATGTGGTGTTGATTGTCGCGTCATTTCCCAGCTATTTTTTCGCAGGCGCTGAGTGATTGACCGGGGTTGTTCACGGGGGTTGTTTGACCGGTATTTTCAGCGGTTGTATAGTATTTTCATGCCCAAACAGCCAATCGGTGTCACGATGATGCGTGCCACAATGAGGACTGTCACAACCCCTGTACCATATACGGTGGCTGGTGGGCGATAAGGCGTTGGTACGATCGAACAACGCGAACGAATTTTTCGCCCGGTCATGAGCGGCCGGGCATTTTCATTCGATCAATTCATCGAAGCCGGGCCAGCATCAACAGCGCAGCAGGCGCGGTTGGATCGGACGGGCTGACGATACATGGCAGGAGTCAACATGGCGGTGGCGATACTTCCCGATGGCAGTCGCAAGGAAATTCCCGATGGCAGCACCATCAAGGCGCTGGCGGATGGGATTGGCAAGCGTCTGGGGCAGGCAGCGGTCGCAGGCGAAATCGACGGAACCGTGGTCGATCTGACGACCAGGCTGACCGGCGAAAAACAGGTGAAGATTCTGACCGATCGTGATCCGCAGGCGCTGCTGGTGCTGCGCCATAGTGCTGCCCATGTGATGGCCGAGGCGATTCAGCGTATTTGGCCTGGTGCGCTGCTGGCGTATGGGCCGGCGCTGGATAACGGGTTCTATTATGACATTGCGTTGGATCAGCCGATCAGTTCGAGCGATTTTGCCCGGATCGAAAAAGAAATGGCCAGCATCATCGCGGAGGATCGGCCCTTCGTGCGTTATGAATTACCCTTTGCCGAGGGGTTGAAACGTCTGGAAGCCGAAGGAAATCGCTACAAGGTTGATAACGCGCAACGAGCACAGCAGGCGGGATCAGCCTGTTTAAGCTGGTACGTTACGGGAGAAAAGGGGCGCAACTGGGAGGATTTGTGCATGGGGCCGCACATTCCATCGACCGGGCGCATCAAGGGGTTCAAGGTGATGAGCGTGGCCCAGTCGCACTGGCATGGCGATGTGACCTCCGACCGGTTTCAGCGTGTTTATGGAACGGCATTTTTCGACAAGAAGCAGTTGGATGAATACCTGCATCTGCTGGAGGAGGCGCGCAAGCGCGATCATCGCGTTTTAGGCCCGCAGCTTGGGTTGTTTGCCATTGATGATGCGGTGGGGCAGGGTCTGGTGTTGTGGAAGCCCAAGGGAGCGGTGGTGCGTCAGGAGTTGCAGAACTTCATCAGTGAACATCTGCGCCGCCAGGGGTATCACCAGGTCTTTACGCCGCATATCGGCCGGTTGGGTTTGTATAAGACCAGCGGGCATTTTCCGTATTACCGGGAAAGCCAGTTTCCGCCGCTGGTGGATCGGGAGTTTATCAGCCAGAAGGCGGCTGAGGGCTGCTCGTGCGCGCAACTGTCGAACCTGATGGAAGCGGGCGAGATCGATGGTTATCTGCTCAAGCCGATGAACTGCCCGCATCATATCCGTATTTACGCCAGTGAACCGCACAGCTACCGCGATTTGCCGATTCGTCTGGCGGAGTTTGGCACGGTTTATCGCTGGGAAAAAAGCGGCGAATTGGGGGGAATGACGCGCGTGCGCGGTTTTACCCAGGATGATGCCCATCTGTTCTGCATGGAAGAGCAGGTTCCGGCTGAAGTGCTGGGTTGTCTGGAGCTGGTGAAGATCGTTCTGGGTACGCTGGGAATGAACAACTACCGGGTGCGTGTGGGGTTGCGCGATCCGGACAGTGCCAAGTATGTCGGCGATCCCGCCCAGTGGGATCGGGCGGAGGCTGCGTGCCTTGCTGCGGCGCAAAGTCTGGGCGTTGCGTTTACCAAGGAGCCGGGCGAAGCGGCGTTTTACGGGCCGAAGATCGATTTTGTCGTCAAGGATGTGATTGGCCGCGAGTGGCAACTGGGAACGGTACAGGTGGACTATCAACTGCCGCAGCGCTTCGACCTGAGTTATATCGGGGCGGATAATAAATCACATCGACCGGTAATGATTCATCGTGCGCCGTTTGGATCCATGGAGCGCGTCATCGGCGTGTTGATCGAACATTTCAACGGCAGTTTTCCGTTGTGGTTAAGCCCGGTGCAGGCGATTGTGCTGCCCATCAGCCAGAAAACCAGCGCATTTGCCCAGCAGGTGATGGAGCAGTTGCGGGCTGCGGGGGTTCGCGTGGAAATGGATGATAGTGCGGACAAGATCGGGGCCAAGATTCGTTCGGCCAGCCTGCAGAAAATTCCGTATCAGCTTGTGGTGGGGGAGAAAGAGGCTGCGGTGAACAAAGTGGCGGTGCGCCATCGTAATGCCGATCAGGGGCAGCTTGATGTGGAAGAATTGCTGGCTCGGTTGCAGCAGGAGATCGCAACCAAGGGGGTCGCTGAAGCGGTGGTGTAGCTTGTGGTGCTTTGGCTGACTGGCAGCGTCATTCGCGGATCGAACAACGTGGGCTGGATGGCGCTGTAGTCAGATGTAATCTGAGCAAAGTCGGGGCGCGCTGCGCATGTTCCACGTGGAACATTGCACTGAAATCGGGCGGAGGAAACGATAGACCACAAGATATTGTGGTTGGTACACGCGCGACCAGGGGATGACGATCGGGCCTGTTGATTGGGTCGGTTGACCGGCGATGAAATTAGCGCGCCATCGCGATTTTGGCTTGGGCTTTTTTCAGATCGTGATCGCGCTGCTCGAATGATTTTTCATCCGTGATGCGGCGGGCCAGCGCTTCCTGATATTCCGCTTTGGCTGATTCAGCATCCAGTTCGCTGGCCGGCGTGGCGTTGCTGGTGAGGATGGTCAGGACGTTGTCCTTCATCTGGGCGATACCACCGTCGATCAGGTAGTGTTGTGTTTCGCGGTTGGGCAGGTCAAGCCGCAGCGGGCCGACACCATTGCGCAACAGGATGGGGGCGCGGCCGCTGAGCAGACCGATAAGCCCATCATGAGCCGGGATGATCGCCTGCGCGACCATCTGATCAAATACCTGCGCTTCGGGGGTTACGACAACACATTTGAAGGCCATAGCCCAACAGGATACGCCAGCGCGGGCGGGTGAGTCAAACGGCCGGTGAAAATGAGCAAATTTGAATTGAAAACGCCAGATACTATTTGGCAGGGGGCTGATTTTTTGTCAATTCAGCGATGGTTTTGCATTGCTGAAGCAGCGCGGGCATGTCGTCAAGATGGAGCATGGTGGCAGCATCAGATCGGGCGTTGCGCGGGTCGGGGTGGCACTCGATAAACAGCCCCGAGACGCAGCCAGTGGCGACGGCCGCCCGCGCCAGCAGCGGTGCGTATTGGGGATTGCCGCCGCTGGCGTTGCCCAGACCGGCGGGCTGCTGGGTGCTGTGGGTGGCGTCAAAAATCACCGGACATCCGGTTTCGTGCATGATCGGCAGGGCGGTGAAATCATTGACCAGACGGTTGTAACCAAAAAAAGTGCCGCGCTCCGTCAACATGATCTGGTCATTGCCGGTTGATTTGACCTTGTTGACCGCCAGGGTCATTTCCTGCGGACTCATGAACTGTCCCTTTTTGATGTTGATCGCACGACCCGTGCGCCCACACGCCAGCAGCAGATCGGTCTGACGCGCCAAAAAGGCAGGCACTTGCAGAATGTCGCAGACCTGCGCGACGGCGCTGGCTTGGACAGCTTCATGAACATCCGTCAGAACCGGTACGCCGATTTCCTCTTTCACCCGCTGCAGCACCGCCAGCCCATCGGTAATGCCAGGCCCGCGAAAACTGTCAGCACTGGAACGATTGGCTTTATCAAACGAAGCCTTGAATACATAACCAAGACCAAGTTCATGGCACAGACTTTTCATGTATCGGGCAATGTCCAGGCAGAGTTCGGCGGATTCGATTACGCATGGACCGGCGATGATCAGCAAAGCCGATCGATCATGTTGCAACAGATTTTTTGTCATGGCGGGGTGTCTCGAAAAAAGCCAAATGGCGTCGATCACGGGTGGCTGGCGGTTGCGCCAGCCTGTTGGTTCGAGGGAACAATAAAAGGCACGCGCACGGGAAGCAAGTGGATGTTGACCGGCGTAAAACCGGCGGCCTCGCCATCGATCTGCACCGGCGAGGGTTCGGTCGATTCGATCATGATTTGACGCCCCTTGGCGTAAAGCACCTGCTCCATCGCCAGATGTTCGCCCATCGAGGCCATCAAAAAAGTCAGAAACAGACGATAAAGCGTCTGGCAGGGAATCACGCAGATATCCAACAACCCATCGTCCGGGCGGGCGTGGGGCAAAAGCGAAAACCCCGTGCCATATTCACGGATATTACCCACGAACACCATCGCCCGTTGTTTCTGGATCAGCGTTTGACCATCCACCCGAACCGTCAGTGCCTTGAACGGTTCACGACTCAGCGACTTGAGCGCGGGAATGATGTATTGCCACCGGCCGCGCAACGGGCCGCTGCGGATGCGACTCAGTTCGTGGACGACTTCCGCATCAAGCCCGACACCGCCGACGATCAAAAACGGGTTGCCGTTGGCGCTGGCAGCATCCAGATGAAGAATGTTGCGCCGGCGCAACGTCTGGACAACCTGTGTTTCCAGAACGGCATCGCGCCAGTTGATACCCAGATGACGCCCCAACAGGTTGGCGGTTCCAACCGGTACGATCAGGATCGGCGGGATCTCTTCCAGCGGCAACTCGCGGATCAGTCGGGCGACAACCGCGCGCACGGTTCCATCCCCCCCGATGATGAGCAGGCTGGCTGCACCAGCCACCTGGGCGAATGATTCAGGCTTGATCGTGTCGATCGGATCCAGATGGAGTCGTGATTCCCAACCCGCTTTTTTGATCGCCGCCAGCAAGCGCTCCGCCACCTGTCGACCGCGCCCGGCGCCGGAGATCGGATTGGCAAAAATGGGAATGACCGATTGCACCGGCTGACATGGTAATGCTCCTGGCGCAATCGCGTAAGCCCTGTCTGCGGATAAACCGCCGGTGTCGCACAATCCGCTTCCTTTTGGCCAGCGCCAACCAGCAAGCATTGATCGGGCGGGGACGGATTATTTTCCGCCAAGCCGGGTTTGCAGAATCGTGATCTGATTGGCGATGTCACGATCCGACTTGATGCAATCATCCAGCTTGCGCACGGCATGCAGGGCGGTGGTGTGATCGCGCCCGCCGAAGTATCCGCCGATTTCCTCCAGGCTGTAATGCGTATGCTGCCGCGCCAGGTACATGCAGACCTGCCGCGGAAACGCGATGGATTTATGCCGCTTCTTACTCTGCAGATCGCTCAGGCGCACGTTGTAGTATTTGGTAACCGCGTCGAGAATCATCTGGATGGTGATCTGCTGTTTTTCCGCGATGATCGTATCGCCCAGCGCCCGCTTGGCCAGCTCCAGATCAATCACCCCGCCGGTGAGCATGCTCATCCCCTGCAACTTGATAATCGCGCCTTCCAGCTCACGGGTGTTGGTCTCGATTCGCGCAGCGATAAGACGAATTGCGTCATCGGGGATGTCCAAACCGCGAATGAGCGCCTTTTTCTGCAGAATGGCGATGCGCGTTTCGTAATCTGGTTTTTCGATGCGCGTCACCAGACCCCATTTGAAACGACTGACCAGCCGCTCCTCCAATTTGGGAATTTCGCTGGGTGAGCAGTCCGCACTGAGAATAATCTGACGTTGCTGCTGATAGAGCGTATTGAAGGTATGGAAAAATTCCTCCTGCGTTCGCTCGTGTCGCGCCAGAAAGTGAATGTCGTCAATCACCAGCATATCGGCATGACGATAACGATGGCGAAACTGGTTCATTTCGCCCGTTCCCACCGCGCCGATGAACTGGCTGACAAACGTATCGCACGAAAGATAAACAATGCGCAGACCCGGTTGGGCCGCCAATACGCGCTGGCAAATCGCCTGCAGCAAATGCGTTTTTCCCAACCCGACACCGCCATGAATGAACAGCGGGCTGTATGCCTTTCCCGGTTGATCCGCTACCGCCAGCGAAGCAGCATGCGCCAGTTGATTGCAAGGGCCGGTGATGAAGTTGTCAAAGACATAATCCGGACTCAGCGGCAGGAGTTGGTCGGATTCATTGAATACACCGCCGCTGCCAATGGCATCGCAGTGAAACGAAACGGCGACCAGTCGGCCGGTGATCTGCTGGGCGGCTGCGGTAAAGGGTTGCTGGCACTGGTTTTGGCAGAAGTTAAGCTGCGCCCCCGTATCGACCTTGACCTGGATGACGCCCGGTGTGATCTGGCTGGGGACCATCTGATCGAACCACGTGCGGTTCAGCGTCGGGTGCTGCATGCGCACAATCTGCAAAACACGCTGCCAGGCAGCCGGATCAAATACACGCGCCTCGACGCTGCGCCGCAGAACCGGCCCGCGCACGCTGGCGCCCATGGGCGGCGGCAGAATCTCCGCCGGCGCGCCTGTTTTTTGTTCTTCAAGTGTTGGAGTCGTGATCATCGAATTATCTTCTGGTCCAAGGAAGATTTCGCGACCGTCAGCGGCGAAAGCTCGATCTTCTTTTTAATTGTTCCGTACTATAAAAAACGCAAACGTGATTAAGCGGCCCATCAGGTCAGGCACACAGTAGCAACGCAACCGACATTCGCCAAGAACTACATCGTGCTGCGTCAGCGCTGTCGATACGTCGTTCGTATCGGCAGACGGATATTCAAATCAGTTGACGTCACGTCGGAAATGAAACATTCATCTCCTTGCTCTTGGGCATCGTTTCGTGATGCGCTTAATCGTTCAACAGACTCTTATGTAGAGCGGTTTTTTTTATTGTCAACTCAACATTTTGTCGGGGTCGGTCAGAGTTCGGTATTGATGTTCAACCCTGCTTTTTTGACCCGTTTGTCAAGCCTAATTCTTTCATCACAAGCTGCAGATCATCCCATACCTTCTGTCGTGTGTCCTTCGTGTAGTTACGCAATATGTATGATGGGTGATACGTCGGCATGAGTTTGATACCGCGCCACCAATGCCACTGGCCGCGCATTTTATTCATCGCCAATTTTGTTTGCAGCATGTACTGGGTTGCCGGCAAACCGAGTGTCACAATCACCTGCGGACGCACGATCTCCAGTTGACGCAGCAGATAAGGCGTGCACGCGATTACTTCATCGCCAGCCGGTACACGATTTTCCGGCGGACGACATTTGACAATGTTGGCGATATAAACTTCCTGGCGACTCAACTTCATCGCGATGATCATTTCCGTGAGCTTGTCACCAGCCCGTCCAACAAAAGGCCGCCCCTGCAGGTCCTCATTTTCACCCGGGCCTTCGCCGATGAAAAACAGGCGGGCATCGGGGTCGCCTTCGCCAAAAACAGTGTTGGTGCGCGTTTTCCACAGGCGACACTTGCGGCAGATTTTAACTTCCTGTTCATCCAGCTGCGCCAGCGCTGCGATTTTTTCATCACGACCGAGCACGGCCGATGTAAAAGGGTCAGCCATGTTCAGCGGCACATTGGACAGGGGCGCAACCGGTGGAGCAGCAGCGATCGTGGTTTTTGCCGAGCTTGACCACACCGGTGCGCGGTCTGTCGCCGGTTGATTTTTCGCGTCTGGCCAGGCTGGCGCGCTGCCCGGCCTGTGCGGCGCTGAAGATGGGGTTGCTGCGGCAACAGGCGCTGGCGGTTTGCTTTGCGCTGATTGCACCGCCAGCCGACGGTCAATCACGGGCAAACCCATCGCCTTTTCCGCCCGCAGCCCCAATCGAATCCGCGCCTTTTTTCGTTCGCTGGCCATAAAGCGCCATCCTAATCGTTCCCAGACGCGATGACCAAAAAAATACGTGATTTTATTGTCGATTGACACGACGGAACCAATGAATAACAATACGGTTTGGAAAAGCCACCACGGATAGCAATGGCGGGTGCGAAAGATCACTCCGTAGCTGTCTGCGGTGGCTTTTTTCGTCCGTCGTTGCTGGATGCGCGCCCGCGCACGCCAGCCGTTGCAACCCTTTACTTCGCCGGAGGTGTCGTATGACCCAGCGCCAGTTGAATGTCACGCCGTTGAAAGCGTCGCAGACCTCGAACAAGAGCAAGTTTCTCAACAGCACCAATCTCGTCAAACACATTGACATTACGGCCATGCCGGGGATTGTCGCGCTGGTTGAGTCCTTTGCCCATCTGGCGTACAGCTCGCGCGATCTGCACCGGGCTGCGGATATTTACGACAGGATGCTGCGCGACACCGGTTGCGGCGTGATTCTGACGCTGGCCGGTTCGGTGGTTTCCGCCGGCATGAAGAAAGTGTTTGTCGATCTGGTGCGCAACAACATGGTCGATGCGATTGTCTCCACCGGTGCCAACATCATTGACCAGGATTTCTTTGAGGCACTGGGTTTCCGTCACTACATCGCTGACGAACAGCTCAAGAGCGGTTTGTACGACAACGAGCTGCGCGATCATGCGATTGACCGTATTTACGACACGCTGATCGATGAGGAGGAACTGCGCGTCTGCGACGAAACCACCAAAATTGTGTTCGATGAACTGGAACCCGGCGCCTACAGCTCGCGCCAGTTGATCAATGCCCTGGGGGAATATCTGGAGCGCAACGGCGGACCCAAGTGCGATGACAGCCTCATCTACGAATGTTACAAACGGGGTGTGCCGATCTTCGTTCCGGCCTTCAGCGACTGCTCGGCGGGATTTGGTTTAATTGCGCATGCTGCGGCCCGCGGCGATCAACCCCGCACCATCTGGGATGGCGGCAAGGATTTCTACGAATTGACCCAGCTCAAAATGAAGGTGGACGACACCGGCATCTTCATGGTCGGCGGCGGCGTACCGAAGAACTTCACGCAGGATATTGTCGTCGCAGCCGAAGTGCTGGGAATGGATGCGCCGATGCACAAATACGCGATTCAGGTCACGGTGGCCGATGTCCGCGATGGTGCGCTCTCCAGCAGCACGCTGAAAGAGGCCAGCAGTTGGGGCAAGGTCAGCACCACCTTTGAACAGATGGTCTACAGCGAAGCCACGCTCGCACTGCCCCTGATTGCCGGTTACGCCTACCACAAGCAAGGCTGGAAGGCGCGCAAATCACGCCGCTGGAATCAGGTGCTGGATCAAACCCCAGCCGCCGTGTAAGAACGGTTGATGCGGTTTCGGATTTAATTTTCAGGTGTATACGGAAAACGGCCATTGCATCCAATGGCCGTTTTCGTTGCGCTGATTGTCAGCCGGTTGCTTGTCGCTTGATGATCGTGGATCAACGCCGGCGTCGATGTCGGCGCGTAACCGGTATTTTACTACCCAGCCCGCGCTTGACTGACGGCCCCGCCGCCGGGGCAGCCACTTTCGCCGGCGACTCGCCAGCGACGGGTTTGTTTTCCTTCCAGTCGTGTGGCGTGGGGCTGGGTTCAAACCCTTCCAGCGTCGCTTGCGGGATCATGATGTTGATCAAACGCTCGATCTTGGTCAGCTCGCCCCCCTGGTCGCGGCTGACAAACGTAAACGCCTTGCCCTGCGCGCCCATGCGCGCGGTTCTGCCCACGCGATGCACATAGACTTCCGGGTCTTGCGGAATGTCGTAATTGATGATGTGCGTGATGTCAGCCACGTCGATGCCGCGGCTGGCCAGATCGGTCGCGATCAACACATCAAATTTACCCGTGCGGAAACTTTTCATCACCCGGTCGCGTTTGTTCTGGGCCAGATTACCGTGAATTTCCCGGCATTCGATGCCATCATGCGTCAGACGCTTGGCCAGTTTCTCCGCGCCACGCTTGGTACGACAGAAAACAATCGCCAGATCCGGTTGCTCACGCTGCAGCAAAAGGCGCAACAGTACATATTTGTCCCATGGCTGAACCGCAAAATAACGCTGCTCAACTTTTTCCACGGTTGGTTTTTCATCCGACCCGCGCGCGATCAATTTTTCGATCGGTTCGCTCATGTAACGCCTCGCCAGCCCCTCGATTTCCGGCGATAAGGTGGCGGATACAAAGATCAACTGGACAGGTGCTGCCGAACCTGAATCATCCGCCGGGGCCGACTGATCGATATCATGCCGATCGGCTGGCGATTCGGATGCTTCGAGCTGCTCGTTTTCATCCTCCCGCGCCTGCAACTTGCGCCGCACGCTGGTCACGCGCGAAAGAATGTTGCGGATATCCTTGCGGAAGCCAATGTCCAGCATCCGATCCACTTCGTCCAGCACGATAAAACGGGCGTTGTTAAGCGAAATAATTTTTCGATCCAGCAGATCGATCACCCGACCGGGCGTGCCCACGAGAATTTCCGGATTCTGGCGCAGGAACTTCATCTGCGCGGTGATGCGCTGACCGCCGTAAACCGCGACCGTGCGCAGCGGGGTGAACTGCCCCAGCCGTTTAAGCTCGATCTCCATCTGCACCGCCAGTTCGCGCGTGGGTACGAGAATCAATGCCTGCGTGGCGATTCCCGGTTGCGCCTTGCACAAAACCGGCACGCCGAAGGCAGCCGTCTTGCCTGTTCCGGTGCGCGCCTGGCCGAGAATATCAACGCCCGCCATCGCGCGCGGAATCAGCAGGGATTGAATTTCCGAAGGGGTCTGGAACTTCATTTCTGCCAGAGCGCGGAGCAGAGAATTACGAACCCCCAACTGGGCAAAGGCGGGCGCAAGGGGCGGATGGGTTGTTTTGTCGGTCAAAGTGGTAACATTCTCCAGGGAGGTTTTTAACAATAATTGATAAGAATCGTATGGTGGCGGGGCGGTCTGCTCAAGTCGCCTCAATCGGTTTTACCGCGGTAATCTGCAAATGGGCGCAGCGCCCGGCAGCGGCTGCGTCTTTGGCAAGTTGCTTTTCCAACTGCAAAAGACGCAAAATGGCATCTTCAGCTTCCAGCAGCCGTTTGTTGTGACGTAGCGGAAGAATTGTTTTACCCGCCACGCCCGACACGGCAAAACCCGCCCGTTCAAACAATTTTTTCAATGATTCAGGCGTGAAGGTGGTTAACTCGAACTGCTCTTCCTGGGCGCTGGTCAGCCAGCGTGTCCGCCCGTTTTGGACGAACGCTTCCAGCGCCTGAAGGTTGCCACGCTGAACATAGTGATCCAGCGCCGCCAGCTTATTGTCAGCCGTCGCGACCACCACGCCGCCGGCGCGGGTAATGCGAAACATTTCATTCGCCGCTGCCTGCGGATCGCTGCAGATCGACAGCGGATCGCCCATCGCCACCGTCAGGGCGAAGTGGCCGTTGGGCAGTTCCGGCATTTTGATCATGTCGGCAGCCAGCAACGTTGCCTTGCCGGCGCGGCTGCCCATGTCTTCCAGCTTCCGGCGCACCTGCTCGACCATCGCTGCTGAATGATCGACAAAGGTTGTGGCGAAACCGCTTTTCAGCAGCTTCAATCCCCATTTGCCCGTGCCGCAACCCAGATCCAGGCACGCCAGGCTGTGATCACGCGGCAGGTGCGGCTTGATCATCCGCCAGGTCAATTCATCATGAAAATGCCAGTAGGGATCGTCATAAATCGTATCGTACTGACGGGCCACCCGGTCGTGATATTTGCGTGAGCTGCTGGACATGCGTTGTGTTTTATTATTAAACGGAAGACGTTGCCGATTGTTTCAACGGTGCTTTTCCAACTCACGCTGAATCTGATCGGCGATACGCGCAAACGTCTGCGCCATCGGACTGTCCACGCTGGCCAGGCGGCGATGGCAGTCCATCACATGTTCCGCCAGTTGACGCTGATTGGTGATGGTGGTTTCGATCGTCACCCATGGGCCTCTCGTCGGTGGGGCGGTTTCGATGGCGGGCAGGAATCGATCCAGCTTGGCCTGACCGAGCAATTCAGCCCGCTGGGCCGCAGGCGCTGCCAGGCGAAACTCCGGCGGATTTTTCCGACCGAAATCATGGTGCAGCGTCAGCAGGCAGCCGATAAACGTGCTGTCCAGATAACAGCAATCCGTCAAGTCCAGCACCGCCACATGTCCCGGATCATGCCTGATCATGCGGCAGATGATGTCCAGAACGGTCTGGCTTTCCTGCATCGTTCCGCGCCCCTGGATATGAATGCAGCAACCGCCGTCGATGGGGGCGATTTTGATAATCGTTTTTGGTACATCATTAGCCATGGTTCGCCTCAATCGACAATCGGACTCTTTCGTGCAATACTTGGGGCAGCGCCAACAAGCGATGCAGTTGATTATAGTATCAACCTGCCGACGCCGCTGGCTTGGGTTCGCGGGTTCGTTCCGTTTTACAGTTCGATGAGTTTAGCACCAAATAACCCTTTCGTAATCGCGCTGGTGCGCGATCTGATGTTTTCCAGCCGGATTTCCGCCGAAGCCCGCGCCGCCGGCGCAACCATCCGTATGTTGCGCGATCCGGCTCAATTGTCGGATCCCGCCAGCGCTGCTGGCGCGTCACAAACCGACCAGACCAATACCAGCGCTGCCGCGCAACTTTTGATCGTTGACCTCAACCAGCCCGGCGCGCTGGAGGCTGCCTGTACCTGGCGCGCTGCCCAGACCCGCCGGCGCGTCGTCGGTTTTGTTTCGCATGTCGATACCCAGGCCATAGCACAGGCCCGTGCTGCTGGTATCGACCAGATCATGCCGCGAAGCCAGTTCGTGCGCCAGTTGCCTGCGCTGCTATCCGGTCAGGCGCCCGATACACCGGCTGATTCATAATGCGGAACACCCGACCAGTCGATAATGCAACCAAAGAAAAAAAGATGCATTTGGTTCAGCCGATTGGCTCCAGCTTCATCCCCGCCTCCCACGGATGCCCGCGCTGATATTCAGCCAGCAACATCGGCCGTTTTCCTTCGGGCTGAACTTCCAGCAGGCGCAAAAGCGAACCGGCGCCGCAACGCACCAACCCATCTTGATTGATCGAACCGGCTGAACCGGTTTTGTCCTGATGGGCTGCCGCGATAGCGCGAACCAGCGTAATCCGCCCGCGTTCGTTTTGTTGCCGGTCGATCAGGCGCACCCGACAACCCGGCCAGGGGTACATGCCGCGAATCTGGCAACTGATTTGCCCCGCCGGTTGCGCCCAGTCGATACCGGCCGATTGACGGCTTAACTTTGGGGCCAGGCTGGCCAGTGCTTCATCCTGTGGTGTTTCGATCGCGCAACCGTGCGCCAGCTCCGCCAGCACCTGCTGCATGAGCAGCACGCCGTCGCCGGCCAGGCGATCATGCAGTTCACCGGCTGTTTCCGTTTCACCGATGGCCAATTGCGATTGTTTCAAGACCGCGCCGCTGTCCATGCGCTGTGCCATGCGGATGATCGAATTACCCGTAATCGTTTCGCCGTTGATCATCGCCCAGTTCACCGGTGCAGCCCCGCGATATTTCGGCAACAACGACGCATGGAGATTGATCGCGCCCAGGCGGGCATGATCGGCTGTCAGCGGGGTGATTTTCTGCCCAAAGGCGATGACGATCAGCACATCCGCCGGCGGCAGCGTTTGGGTATTGATATTGTCGGTGCAGGTCAGGGGCAGTTGATGCGCCAGTGCCAGGGCGGAAATCGGTGTGGGGCTGAGCTTGCGTCCGCGTCCCGCCGGCCGATCCGGCTGGCTGTAAATATGAACAAGCTCGTGTTTTTGTTCGATCAGCGCCTTCAGCACCGGAACGCCAAAAGCGCCGCTGCCAGCAAACAGAATCCGAAGCGGTTGAGTCGCTGCGCTCATTTGTTCCCATTAAATTTCTGTTCGAGTTCGCGCAATATCTTACGCGCCGCCATTTTTTCGACGCTGCCCATTCGGTCAGTGATCAATACACCGTTGAGGTGGTCGGTTTCATGCTGCCAGATACGGGCGATGAACCCTGTTTCCGCCGCTTCAACCGGATTGCCGTCAAGGTCCAGGGCCTTGAGACGCATGGATTTGTTACGCAAGATCGTACCGGCGATCTTCGGCAGGCTGAGGCAGCCTTCCTCGCCTTCCTCTTCACCGGCGGGGTCATACAACTCAGGATTGACGTAGACACGATCATCTTCCGGGTTGCCCGTGGCATTCATCACGAACAGCCGGTAATTCAATCCGACCTGCGGAGCCGCCAGCCCCACACCGCTGGCTTGGCGCATCAACTCCAACATGCGGCTGGCCAGCGCCTTGAGATTTTCATCAAAAACCTGGACGGGAACCGAGCGTTTTTTCAATCGGGGGTCGGGATGAAAAATAATTTGCAGGTCTTGGTACATGTCGGGGCTGATCGGGGTTGGGGGTGGTTGGGTCGTCTTGCTGGTGGCCAGGGGCATGGCAGTTGCCGGTAGTTTAACAAAATTAACCAA